>NZ_JBIAFT010000015.1:0-200814 GCF_042869455.1 Streptomyces sp. NPDC007025
AGTACCGACCCCGGCTCATCGACGGCTGCCTCGCCGAGACCGGTCTCGCCATCAGCCCCTGACCGGAGGCGACACCACGAGTTCAACCTCAGTAGACAGGTGCATGCAATATCACTCGTTCGAGTCATTGCCCAGCGGGAGCTGCTAGATACTTCCGATAATAGAATTCTCTCTCCATGGGCACCAGAGCCGTGGCGGCAGCACGTCAAACACGTCGGAAACAGATGTGGAGAGAATTTCGATCAACGGCCGAGGACTCGCGCCGACAACGCTGCGATCCACGGACGGAAGGGACCGGGCACCTGGCAGGCAAATACGGGAGCACGACGCGTCGTGTGGGCTCGCGGTGCCCCGAGCCCGGGCAGATGTAATTCCCCTCCCCCGAGAGGAACGCTGTCGCTTCAGGGAGAGATCCGAGTCCGCGGGGGTCCTCATGTGTCGACCAGTGCCGTATACGCGGCCGTGCTCGATGTGATGCGGACCGCCGGCGGGCAGCTGACTCAGCTTCCGCCCGATCAGCGGGCCCTGAACAGGCTCGCGTCACAAGCCGTTACGGAGGGGCGCGAGCGTGTCACGCGGACGTGGCCGGGATCAGGGTATCCGTCTCGAGGTCTGCCGGAATCACGCCGCGGTCATGTCGGGAATTCCTGCGCCCGGACATCCCTGCCCGGGAACTGCCGGGTCCGGCCACCGGTTACTGATTCACCGCGACGATGGTCCCGCCGCCGTTGCGCGCCCTGGCTGCTTCGGCCTCGCGGCGGGTAGGGTAGTCGCGTGCGACGCCGTTTGGCAGGATCAGCCGGTAGACGGTCACGGTCCGGCGGGCGCGCCCGCCGCAGTTGCATCCCATGACGTTCCTCCTTTTCGAGCGCCTCAGTCGAGCCAGGTAGCCGCCAGGCCGACGAGGTAGGACAACGTCAGCGTCATGGTGATGGCCTGGAAACCGATGGTGCCGCCGATCAGATAGGCGAGTGGGACGATGGACGCGGAGGTCCAGACGCCGGCGCACCAACCGCAGGTGACCAAGTAAGAGATCTTCGATTCGTCTCCGAACCGGTCGGCCACCCATGAGCGGAATCCCGCAGCCAGCTCGTCCTTGGTTATGAATCTGGTAATACGACAAACAGCACCTAGCGTCAACAGAAACACCACCGCGTCCATACGTTCACCGTAAATACCTTTCCCTGAAAGGGAATACCCTCATGCGGATATTCCACCCTTCGCGTCGACCTTGTTCCGCGCAGTCTCGTACAGGGTCAGGTTGCGCAGGCCGGGGGAGCAAGCGGCTCTGATGCGGTCCTCCGGCCTGGCCCGGTGACGGATCTCGAGTCCGGCGGTCGGATGGTCGGCGGCGCCGGTGGCAAAGCACGTGACCCGCATGCCGTCCGCACGTGATCCTCAACTGCACCCCGGGAAGGAGACGTTCCTTTCGGACGATCAGCCGCATGCCCGTGGGGCAGCCGGTCAGGATGTCGCCGGCCAACTCCCCGGCCCAGGCCCCGTCCCGGACCTGCCACCAGTCTCGACGGCGGGAGTCCAGGCAGCCGATGCGGGGATCTTCAGCACATGCTGGTGAATCTGCTCGGTGATCAACATGCCGACCGAGTAGGACAGCCGGCGCCCGCGCTTCGCGAGCCAGGCCACGCACTCATGCCGGTCGACGGACTGGATGTGTCGCACTCGCTGGGAACTGCCGCACGAATAGATACTCCGGGACCGCGCCGCTACGCCAGTGCCACGCTCAACGCTGACCAACGCGCCCCCTCCGGCACCGCCCGTCGAAAACAGCTCTCCCAACACCTCGGGCACCCTCCGCACCTCCGGGCAGAGGAGCGAGTCGTTCCGAGCCGGACGCCGGGGCGCCCGGCTCGGCCCGTGGGATCCGGGCTGACGCAGGTGGCGACGGTCGCACCGGCCGCGGAGGCGTCGAGGGTTTCCAAGTACGGCCCAACGGTGAGCGGATGGGTCGCGGCTCACTCGAAGGCGGGTGCATTCTCCTTCCGACTGGCTGTTGCCCAGGGGCCGAGAGCGAATCTGTCACCGTCCCGTCGTACTTCGAGGGACCCTGCGCCACCGAAGTGCGCGGGAACGAGTAGTTCCCGTTCGTCAGCAGCCCGCCCGAGAATCCGACGGCGGCTGGCCACGGCTTGTTCCGGGGCCAGGCAGGCGCTGCTGTTGCAGCAGGGGTGCAGGATCTGCACCGGGCTGTGCAGCAGATCTCCGACGAAGACCGCCCGGTCGCTGCCGGACGCGAGGCGCAGCACGGACGAGCCGGGAGTGTGGCCGGGCGCGGACTCCAGGGTGAGGTGTTCGTCGATGCGGTGGAGGCCGTCCCACAGCACGCTCTGTCCGGCCTGGTGGATGGGCGCGACGCTGTCTTCGTAGATCAGGCGATCGACGGCCTGCGCGGCGTTCCCGTACGCATTGTCCGGGCCGTAGTGGAAGTCGTCGGCGGCCGGAATGAGGTATTGGGCGTTGGGGAACGCCGGTGTCCACTGTCCGTCCCGGTCGACGGTGTTCCAGCCGACGTGGTCGACGTGGAGGTGGGTGTTGACGACGACATCGACGTCCTGCGGGCGGATTCCGGCCCTCGCCAGGAGGTCGAGGAACTCACTCCGGGAGTGGTGGAACGGCCCCATGCCGGGTCGCTCGCGCCCGTTCCCCGCTCCGGTGTCGACCAGAACGGTCCTGCCCGCGCTGCGCAGTACCCAGCTTTGCAAAGCGAGCACCACCAAGTCGCCGTCCGGCTCCCAGTGGTCCGGTGCCAGCCAGCCCGCGTTGTTCTCCCACACATCGGGCGCAGCTCCCGGAAACATGCCGGAGGCAGGCAGGAACGGCTCGTACCACTCGACGATCCGGATGACCTCGACATCCCCCAGCACCATGCGCTGCACACTCTCGTTCTCCTTCATCACGCGTTCGACCTTAGGAAAAGTCGGACGAGCGCCTCAATACGCAATCGGCTCAGAAAAATACGAATCCCCCTCACTCTCTATACGACAGATACCTTGGACGAATGGATGTGGTGAGCGATGCGATCTCTGCCGTGCACCTCGGGCACCCCTGGTCCCACCGGCTGCGGACAAGCGGGAACTGGTGCGCGCAGCTGGACCCGTACGACGGCGCGGGCTTCTACGTCGTCCTCAAGGGCCACTGCCGGCTCCTGACCGACAGCAGCGCCCCCACGCCTCTCGGCGTGGGGGACGCAGTGCTGCTGCCCCATGGCACAGGCCACGTGATCGCCGATTTCCCGGTCGATGCGGCGGTCGCGAAGAAGAAGGCGGTGCCGTTCGAGCAATCGCTTGTGGAGACAGAGCACCGAACCCGGCCCGCTCGCTACGAGACGGACATCCTCTGCGGCAAGTACTGGCTCGACTGCAGCCGCATGCACCCGCTCATGGCAGAACTGCCCGAGGTCGTCCACCTTCCCAGCCGCGTAGGCGACCATCTCGAACTCCGTGCCGCCATCGAGCTGCTCGCCGGTGAGCTGGACGAGATACGGCCCGGCTCCTGCGTCGCGCTCCCGAGCCTGCTCGACCTCCTCCTCGTCTACATGATCCGCGCCTGGATGACCGAGACCACCAGCGGAGCCTGGCCCCGCGTGCTGGGCGACCCGGTGACGGCCGCCGCCCTGCGGGCGCTGCATTCGGACCCGGCCGCGCCATGGAGCAACGACCTTCTGGCGGCGGAGGCGGGCGTCTCCCGTCCCACCCTGGCGCGCCGGTTCACCAGCCTGGTCGGCCGCCCTCCGATGGCGTACCTCACCTGGTGGCGCGTGATCCGCGCCGCCGCCCTGCTCCGCGACACCCGCGACACCCTGGCCACCATCGCCGGCCGGGTCGGTTACGGCAGTCCGTACGCGCTTTCACATGCCTTCCAACGCGAGTTCGGCACCACACCGGGGCGGTACCGGACGCAGACCGCGGGGCGGTCCGCCGGGGCCGAAGCAAACTGACAGCGAAACTCGGTCAGGCGCGACGCCCGCAGCCACAGCGGAATGACATCCGCCAAGGCCCTCGGCAGGACTCGCCACGCACAACACGACGAGCCGGAAGGCGGTGGTATCCGGAATGCCCTCCCCCGCGTGGTCAGCAGACTGTAGTGGAACGTGTCCGGGGTGCCGCAGGCGCTGTCACGGCACGTTGCCCGGCGGTGACGACGACGGCGTCCGCGGGCAGTACGTGCTGCCCGCGCTCCTGTCGGCACGGTCGGCCCCGAATCCGGTTGCATTCCGCGCTGTCCGCACCGAGCGTCTCAGGGGGCCAGACCGGCGCTGATCAGCCAGATGTGTTCACAGGTGGCGGATGCCTCTTGCAGCTCCTCGCGGGACTCTTGCGAAGCGTGGTAGAACGTTCGCTCGATCATCCAGCACAGGGCACGTGCCATCGCCGATGCCTGTTCCGGTCCCGGGCCGGCCTGGACTCCGGCTCGTTCCAGGACGGCGGTGATGGCCGCCATGAACAGATCAGCCGTGCGGTTCCACAGTTCGCCGATCTCCGGGACGGTCAACGACAGGTCGATCGCCGTACGCATGACCAGCCCGTGTGCGTTCCACAGCTCGACGGTGCGCTGCATGGCCGCGGTGATGGCCGCGCGCGGCTCGTCGGTCTGCGCAGCCACCCGGGACCGCTCCCACAGGTGCTCGACCGTGCGGGCCACGAGTGCCGCGACCACTTCTTGCTTGGAGCCGAAGTAGAAGTACAGGGCACCGCGAGTGATGCCGGCGCCCTGGGCGATGTCGCCGACGGTCGTGGAGTCGTAGCCCTTTTGCGCCAGCAGAGCCTCGCACGTGTCGAGGATGGCACGCTCCCGGACATCGCCCTTGCGTTCGGCAGAGCGGCGGCTCTGCGCCGAGTGGTGACCGGGCATCAGAGCTGGGCGCCTTCGGCGAAGTCGGTGGTACGGGAGAGCGTCTCCCATGCGCGGATGTCCTCGTCGACGGCCGTGCGCGCGGCGGTGACCAGTCGCAGTGCGTCCGAGCCCAGGACGAGGTGCGCCGGTGGCTGCTCGACCGAGGTGATGTGCACGACGGCGTCCCCGGCCTTGGCCGGATTGCCCAACTGGTTCCCGCTGGCCTTCTGCCGCGCTTCCCTGATGGGGGTGAACAGTTCGTCGTAGTCGTCGATGGACTGCGCGGCGCGTGTCATGGACCGTCCGGCCCAGTCGGTGCGGAACGAGCCGGGTTCGATCGCCGTCACGTGGATCCCGAACTGCGCGACCTCCTTGCCCAGCGCCTCCAGAACACCTTCCAGGGCGAACTTGCTGCCGCAGTAGGCAGACATTCCGGGTACGGCCATGAGTCCGCCCATGGAGGTGACGGCCAGCAGGTGTCCCCGGCGGCGCCGTCGCATAGCGGGCAGCGCCGCCTGAAGGGTGGCCATCGCCCCGAATACATTGACCTCGAACTGCCGTCGCACCTCGTCCAGCGGGGTTTCCTCGAAGGTGCCCTCCAGGCCGTACCCGGCGTTGGCGATGACGACATCCAGCGGGCCGACGTTCTGCTCCACTTCCGCGACCAGACCGGAGACGGCGTCGCCGTCGGTCACGTCCACTATCCGGCCGTGCGCGTGTCCGGGTGCGAGATCTTCGAAGACTCGCAGGTCCTTCGCTGTACGGGTGGTGCCGACGACGGTGTGCCCGGCGGCCAGGGCGGCTTGGGCGAAGGCACGTCCGAGGCCCGCGCTGACTCCGGTGACGAGCCAGTTCCGCTTCTTCTCCATTGCGTGTTCCTCCAACAGGGTCCGACAGGGAGCTGAGGCTCCTCCACATGAAAAGTCTACACGGTGTCGATTTCTATCGTCGGAGTGTAGATTCCTCTGCGCTCCACGGCGCAACGAGAGCGGGTCGGCCGCTCGGCGAGGGCGGGCGTCCGCCGATGGGGAAGCGGGCCGGGAAGCCGGGCGGACCGGACGGGCGGGAGCCCCGCCGGGGCCGGCACCCGCCGGGCGCGTGCGCGCGTTCCCGGCCGGTGCGGTGCAGGCGGGCCGTTGCGCGGAACCCGGTAGTGATCGTCGAGCGGATCGGCGCTGCCACACCGCGGAGAGCCCGACCGGCAGGCACGGTCCGGGGGCCCGCACCGGGATCGAGCGTGGTGACGGCGCGCGACGCACGCGCCGAGGCGCCCCGCACCTCAAGGGGTGCGGGGCGCCCGTGATGGTGCCCCGTGGGGCGGGCGTCGCCACGGAAAGGCCCTCACCTCGCTTCCCGCAGCGCGGCGACGGGAAAGGGTGGATCATCCGGCGTCCTTCGGACGGCGGGCAGCAGCAGCCGGACGGGGCCGGGGAGCGCCGGGATACGGGGCGGGCGAGGGTGGGGCGGAGGGTCCGGGTCCGGCCGGGCCGGTCGTTAGGTCCGGGCCGGTCCCGGTCCCCGCCCTGTGGCCTCGGGATCAGCCCTCCGGCGGGAAGCGGAGCACCGCGCCGACGCCGTCCGGCAAGCCCGTGCCCGGCTGTACGACGGCCACCGAGGCACCGGTCTGCGCTCCGGTCTTCAGCAGGAGTGCCTCGCGCTTGGCGTCCGTGCCCTGTTCGAGGAGCAGGGTGTCGACGGCACCGTTCTCGGCGGCCTTCATCACCTCCGGGTCGCCCTTGGCCGCGAGCCGGTTCGCACCGGCTTGCTCCAGACGGGCGGCGTGCCCGGCCTCCGCCTCGGTGGAGTGCTGTGCGGCGATCCGCAGCACCTCGTCGAGGAGGGCGGCCTCGGCACCGGAGTCACCGCGTCCGCCGCGGTCCGTCTCCTCCAGCACCCCGGCGAAGTCACCGGAGAGCTGTTCGCGAACGGCTGTGCGGCCTTGCACCTCGCCGGCCAGGACGAGGATGTCCGGGCGGAACTCGGCGACAGCCGCGCCGACGGCCGCCGAGATGTCCTTGGCGTTCTGCCGCACGGCCTCATCCGCGCGGCGCTGGATCCGCCGGTGTGCGAGCGCGCCCTCCCGCACGTGGTGCGGGCTCTCGACGGCACCGCCCCGCACCTCCGCACGGGCCACCTCGTCCGGCTCGTGTTCGGCTGCGACGACCAGCCGCCGCAACTCGGCGTCCTCCTGGCCGGTGACGACCAGCAGCACCCGCACGGCCTGCGCCGCTTCCCGCACATGCGCGCCGAGCTCCGGAAGCACGCCCGCGTACGCCGTGTCGCCGCCCCCGAGGGCCGCGTCCCACGGCTGGTCGAGGACGACGCCCTCGCCCGCCGCGGCCACCAGGACCCGGCCGTTCGTCTGGGCTTCGCCGAACTGGGCCGACTCCAGCGCCGCCTCCAGGGCGTCCAGAGCCGAGGCGTCGGCGTGCTCGCTCTCCAGCCGCTCGCGGAGGTTCTGCCAGCGGAGACGCACCTGCTTCTCCGCATCCTCACCCGGAGCACGGCCCTCCAGGTAGACCGTCACGAACGGCCCTTCGTGCGCGTATACGGACTTCAGCTCGTCGAGTTCCATGACGTGCCCCACTACAGTCTCCGTCGGTCGGTCGGTGTGTCTGGCGGGACGGGTGTTCCCCGTCTGACGTCGGCAGCTTCATGAGCTGCCGCCCGGCCTCCCTGTGTACCCTGCGAGCGCTGTGTAAACGTGCTGGTGAGGAGCGAGCTTCCGGGCTCCTCCACGCTCCGGGTCCGGAGGGCGATCTGGAGGATCGCGGAGTCCTGAACTGGATCCGGATCGGCCCCTCGCCCTGGACTTCGGAGAGCACCGCTTCGTCGTTCCGCTGGACCCCGACCCGAGCGGTGGCCCCGAGGCGGCCCACATGGTCGGCGTCGACGAGAGCGGCCGGACCTCTGTCCTCGGGGGATGTGGATCTGGTAGCGAGGGCGCGCCCCTGACCCGGGCGGCGGCGAAGCAGAACGCCCCGGGGACACGTCGTCGGCGACGAGCCGGTGGATGCCGAAGGTGAAGCGGTCGCGCCCACCTCCGGGGCCCGGACGATGGCCGCTCCGGCTGGCTCCCTCAGCTCCTCGGGAACGGGCGGGCCGGGTGGCGCTGCCGTGCCCGCCCGCTTCAGCAGCCGTCGGCCAACGGGGTCGGTGTGGCGCCCGGTTCGTGCGCCGGGCCGGTTCGGCGAGTTCGGCCTACCGGGTGGCGAACTCGGTGAGGAGCCGGGCGGTGGCCTCGGGGGACTCGGCGGGGAAGTGGTGGGTTCCCAGGTCGACGAGGACGAACTCGAGGCGGCCTTGGTACCGGTCGATGGCTTCCTGGCTGGTCAGGGCGCGTATCGCGAACACGGTGATCGGCTGCCTGGTCTCGCGCAGCGCCGCGTCCATGTCCCAGGACACCAGCCCCTCGATGGAACGCAGTCCCGCCGGCTGCCGCACCCTCGACATCTTCGCCGTGTAGGTCTCGGTCAGTGCGGGGTCGGCGCCTTGCGGTGTCCCTCCCGCGACCAAGCCCCGGACCGCCGCGGGGAAGTCCTCGCGGAACGCCCGCAGCACCTTCCGCGCCCGGGCCTCTTCCTGGGCGGGGAACAGCGCCAGGTAGTGCAGCGCGTCCAGCGCGACCACGCGCGAGACCCGCTCCGGGAGTATCCGCCCGACCTCGACGGCGACGGCTCCGCCCATCGAGTGCCCGGCGACCACGGCCGAGCCGACCGATTCGGCCTCCAGGACGGCCACCACGTCGCGGGCGAACTCCTCGATCGTCCAGACCGCCCGGGTGGACCGCGACTCGCCGTGTTCGGCCAGGTCCACCGCCAGCACCCGGCAGTCGTCGGGCAGATGCCGGGTGAGTGCGTCGAAGTCGCCGCGGTCGCACGCCCAGCCATGGACGAGCACCAGCGCCGGCCCGTCGGCCGGACCGCTCGCCGTGTACCGGATCGTCGTGTCTCCCCCACGCCGGACCTCGCGGTGCGCGGCGGCCCTGTACACATCCGTCATCTCACGTCTCCTTCGTCAATTTGACTGTCGTCGCTGTCGTCGCTGTCGTCGCTGTCACGGTCGCAGTCGTCTCTGCGGTCGGCGGGCTGCGGTGTCACAGCGCGCGTCGGTACTGGGGCGGCCAGGCAGCCGGGCCGGTGGCCGGGGCGCGCAGGGCGAAGTAGGGGTCGCGGAGCAGCGCGCGCCCGATCATCACCGCGTCCGCCCGGCCGCTCGCCACGAGGTGGTCGGCCAGGGTCAGATCGTTGATCTGCCCGACCGGGGCGACCGCGAGCCCCGACGCCGTCTTCAGGGTGTCCGCGAACTCGGCGTGGACCGCCTCCCGCACCGGCGCGCGGGCCTCCCGGTCCCGCACCACGAGACCGGAGGAGACATCGAGGAGGTCGATGCCCACGGCCGCCAGTTCCTTGGCGAACGCCGCGGTCTCGTCGAGGGTGAGGCCGCCGGCGATCCAGTCCGTGGCGGTGATGCGGAAGAAGGCGGGCTTCTCCGCCGGGAACGCTTCCCGGACGGCCCGGGCCACGCGAAGCGGCATGCGCATCCGGTTCCGCGGGCTCCCGCCGTATTCGTCCGTGCGCCGGTTGGCGGCCGGAGAGAGGAACTCGTGGAGGAGGTAGCCGTGCGCGCCCTGGATCTCGACGGCCTGATACCCCGCCAGGTCGGCCATCCGGGCTGCCTGCGCGAAGGCCTCCACCGCTTCGTCGATGTCGGCACGGGTCGCTTCCCGGGGAGGACGCAGGTCCCCGAAGGGGGTCGCGGAGGCACCGGTCGTCGCCCAGCCCCCGTCGGCCTCGCTCACCGAGCCGTTCTGCCCCGCGCCCACCCAGGGCAGTTGGTGTGACCCTTTCCGGCCCGCGGCCTGCAACTCGACGGCGGGGACGGTGCCGTGCGCGGCGAGGAATGCGGTCAGACGCCGGTGCGCGGCGGCCTGTTCCTCGTTCCAGAGCCCGAGGTCCGCCGACGTGGTGCGGTGCGAAGGTCCCACGGCGGTGGCTTCGACCATGACCAGACCCACCCCTCCGACCGCTCGGGATCCGTAGTGCACCAGATGCCAGTCGGTCGGCTTCCCGTCCGCCCCCGCGGCGTACTGGGCCATCGGGGACATCCACACGCGGTTGGCGAACGTGACGTCCCGCAACCGCAGCGGACGCAGCACGGAGACCACCGAATCCGGTCCGGACACAGCTGAACCCACCCCCTGAGACATACTCACTTTGCAGCGATGACTGCGTTAATGAATCGAAGGTAGCACAAACGCAGTGATCACTGCATCAAAAAAGCAGTGATCAATGAAATAATGGCCGGATGCCCGTTCCGACATCGCCCTCGCCCCACACCGGCAGCCGCCCCGGCGGCCGCTCCGCCCGTATCCGGGCTGCCGTGCACCGGGCCGTCAGGGAACTGGTCGCCGACGAGGGCGGCGAAGTACTGACGGTCCCCGCGATCGCCGCCCGGGCCGGCGTGCACGCCACGACCGTCTACCGCCGCTGGGGCTCCGTCGCCGACCTGCTCGCCGACGTCGCGGCGAGCCGCTTCTCCGGCGACCTCGTGGTGCCGGACACCGGCAGCCTCCGCGGCGACCTGGAACGCTATGCCTCCGACCTCGCCAAGGACCTCGGCGACCCGGACACCCTCGCCCTGGTACGGGCCACCATCGGCACGGGCGGAGGGCAGGGCGCCGCCGCGTGCAGCGGGGAGCGCAGCCAGACCCTCGATGCCGTCCTCGAACGGGACCGGGCTCGGGGACACCAGCCCCCGACCCTCGAACGCGCCACGGACGCCCTGCTCGCCCCCCTCTACTACCGGGCCGTCTTCACCGGGGCGCCCCTCACCCCGGAATGGACCCGGAGCCTGGTGTCCGACCTGCTGCCGGACTGAGGACTGCTGACCACGGCTGACCACGCCTGACCGCGGCTGAGTCTGCCGGGGGCATGCGGGCCGGTTCGCCGGGGGCGTCAGACGGGTGCCGGCATGGATCGGGGAGTCCGCGACCACGCCATCAGGACCACGGCGAGGGCGACGAGGACGGGCCGGCCCGCGAGCGTCAGGAGCAGGAGCACCACCCCGAAGGCTGTGCCTGCCGCGAGGCGCAGGGCGCCGGTCAGGAGGCGCGCGGCGGAGGCCATGCAGCCCAGATACACGGCCAGGAAGAGAGTGGTGGGCAGACCGACGAGCTGTGCGGTCGTCACGGCTCCGGCGCCGACCAGGCCGAGCAGGAGGGCGCTGACGGCGGCGATGGCCACCACGATGCGCACCGATCCGTGCCGCTCCTGCCGGACCGCGCGGCTCTTCCCGGACAGTGTGCTGGGCCCTCTCCCCGGGTCGCGTACCAGCGCCGCGGCCATGGAGGCGGCTCCCGTCAGGTAGGCGTTGGTCGCGGCCAGGGTCAGTGCGATCGCGCACGCGGCGGCCAGCTGCGGGCCCCGGACGCCGATGGCGACGCGCAACAGGTCGGCCAGCGGCACCGCCCCGTCCGTGGCGGGCCCCAGTACTGCGACGGTGGCGCCGGCCATCGCGAGGTAGAGGACCGCGGTGACGGCGAAGGCGACCGCGACAACCCGCGGCAGCTGCCTGCCCGGGTCGCGCAGCCGGACGGTGAGCGGTGCTGCCGCCTCCCACCCCACGAAGGCGAGCATCAGCGGGGAGGCCGCCCCCGCGATTCCGGACCACCCGTGCGGGGTGAACGGCGTCCAGTGGCCGGCGTGCGCCTCGGGGGCCGCACCGGCCACAGCGAGCACCACCAAGGCGACGAGCACGGCCACCAGCGCCAACTGGAGTGAGGTGCCCGTCCGCACGCCGACCAGTCTGACGCCAGGACCAGCACCAGCAGGCACACCGCCGCCGCGAACGCCGCCCGGGTGCCGCCTCCGAGCAGCTCGGCGACATACGCGCCGCCGATGAGGCAGACCACAGGTGCCCCGGTGACGACCCCGGCGAGGAAGCACCAGGCGGCGGCATGCCCGGCACGGGGGCCGAGGCCGGCGGCGGTGTAGCCGGCGGCGCCGACCGTCGAGCCCATCCGGATGCCGAGCCGGCTGAACACGGCGGCGACGAGGCCGGAGAGCACGAGCAGCGCCAGCCAGACCAGCAGGGAAGCGGGCCCGGCCTTCCGGACGGCGAGGCCGGGCAGCAGCAGCATGCTCGGGCCGAGCAGGGCTCCGATGTACAGAGCCGCGGCTCCGGCTGTGGACAGGTGCGCGGGCGGTGCGGACGGCGAGTCGGACATGGAGCGAGCATGGCCCGGTCCGCGCGGCACCCGATGGCGAGTTGCGGCGCCCACAGCCGGTTCTGCGCAATACCGTGCGTCTCGACGCCCCCTATCCTGCACATCATGCCGAGCTCTCCCTACGACCGCATCGATCGTTCGATCCTTGAGCACCTGCAGCGCAACGGACGGATGGCGAACGTCGATCTCGCCGAAGCCGTGCGCCTCTCCCCCTCGTCCTGCCTGCGGCGCACCAAGACGCTGGAGGCCGACGGTGTCATCTCCGGCTACCGCGCCGAACTGGACCGCGACCGCGTCGGCTTGGGGCTGACGGCTTTCGTGGCGCTCACAGTCGAGCAGCACTCCCGGGCGACTTCCCGCTTGATCGAGGAGGCGCTGATCGCGATTCCCGCGGTCGTCGCCTGCCATGTGGTGTCGGGAGAGGCCGACTTCCTCGTCGAGGTGGCCGTCCCGGACCTGGCCGCCTACGAGGTGGTGCTGCTCGGTGAGATCCTCGCGATCGGTCCGGTTCGCGACGCCCGGAGCACCTTCGCCATCCGCACGGTGGTCGACCGCGGCCCGCTGCCGGTGGACCACTGGCCGTCCCGACGTTGACCTGTCCCTCGGAGGTTGAGCCGTCCGGAGACCGACCGGGCGGCTCGGATCCGTCCGCTCAGTCGGCGCCGATGCGATTCCAGAACTGGTGCGTGAGCCCGCTTGCCGAGGTCACCGACTCGACGGTGAAGCGGTCCTCGACTCCGGCGAGCCCGTCCCACATCGAGACCCCGGCGCCGAGGACGACGGGCACGGTGACCAGGTGCAGGAAGTCGATGAGATCGGCTGCCAGGAACTGCCGGACGGTGGTGGGGCCGCCGCCGATCCGGATGTCCCGGTCGCCGGCAAGGTCCTGGGCGTAGGCGAGAGCGTCCTCGGGCGTGGCGTCGAGAAAGTGGAAACTCGTCCCGTTCTCGAAGGAGATGGGGGCACGCCGGTGATGGGTGAGCACCACCACCGGGGTGTGGAAGGGGGGCGCGTCGCCCCACCAGCCTCGCCAGTCCTCGTCGGTCCACTCGCCGGTCTGCGGGCCGAACTTGCCCCGGCCCATGATCTCCGCCCCGATGCCCTGGCCCCAGGTGCTCGTGAGGGCACGGTCGAGGGTGATCGGGGCGTCCACGGCGTCCACACCGTGGATGAACCGTCCGTCGAAGCGCGCGAACAGCGCTCCGGCCTCCCCGATGGGCTTGTCGAGCGTGACCGTCTCGCCTGCGCTGTAGCCGTCGAGTGAGACGTTGAAGTTGTGCACGCGGACCCTGGCCATGCGACCCTCCGAATAGTGCTTGCGAAATGCAATTGGATGAGGGAAGTCTATGATGCAGGAGTTGCATATCGCAATCGCTCAGGAGGTACGTGTTGCGCGAGAAGCCGCGTTCGGGGTGCGCGATCAACGCCGCACTGGAGGTCCTGGGAGACCCCTGGACGCTGATCGTGCTGCGTGACGTGATCTTCGGTGGCCGGCGGCACTTCCGGGATCTGCAACTCCGGAACGAGGAGGGGATCGCCTCCAACATCCTCGCCGGCCGGCTGCGGAAGCTCGTCGAGACGGGGCTGCTCACCCGTGACGACGCCACGCGTGGCCAGAAGGCGACCTACACCCTCACCGAAGCCGGCATCCAGACCCTCCCGGTGATGGCCGCGCTCGGGGCGTGGGGGGTACGGCACCGGCCCACCACCCCGGAGCTCGCGGTGCGCGCCCGCATTCTCGCGGAAGGTTCCCCGGAATTCGTGGAGGACCTCATGGACGAACTGCGCGAGACCCACCTCGGCATCGCCCGCAAGAACCCGAAGAGCCCCAGCGTCTCCGAACGCATGCAACAGGCCTACGAAGCCGTACGGTCGCAGGAGTCACAGGCCCCCTGACCGCCGCCCCCCTCCTCGCGGAAGCCGCTGAGATCCCGCCCCGGAAACCCGTCGATCGCGGCGCACTCGGTGCCTCGAGGGCCAAGGGCGGGGGCGCGGCAGGGAGTCAGTCCGCCTGCGCGGCGCCTCCGTCCGGTCGTGGTGGGCGTCGCTCGATGCGGAGGAGGAAACTGACGACCCCGCAACCGAGTCCTGCGGCCAGGAGGAGACCGGCGTACCCGATCTGGCGTATGTGGCGGGTGTTGCACTCCACGGTGTGCAGGCGAGGGTCTTCCGGAGCGATGGTCGGCCCGCAGGAGGGGCTGTGTGCCCCTGCTCCCTCTTCCTTGAGCGGAACGCACAGCATCATCGTCACGGTCACCACCGCGGCGAGGGCCAGCCCGGCCAGGAACCGGGACCACAGCCTGACCTCGTCCATCGCCTCCTCGAAGGTCTCGGTCTCCCCGCTCATCGCCCAGCGCCCCCGCTTCTCGGTCGTTTTCGCCCGGGCGCAGACTACGCCAGGGCGTTCGACGCCCGGCGCAGCTGCCTCGGTTCACCGGTCGGTCTGCTCGCCTTGGCGGTCCGAGCCCGGGCCGAGAGCGTCAGCCGGTCCGCCGAGCCCCACGCGGTCCCGGCGGCTGTCCGGTGCGTCGCCGGTTCCGCAGCCCGCGGCCGGCAGGCATACGGCGGTCACGGCGAGCGAAGCACCTGCGCGGTGCGTGGAGACGGGCACGGACTCCTGTCAGGTGGACGGGAGCGGGCCCGATGTTGCGGGCCGCGGACGGCAGCCGGCGCCTGCGGCCCCGCAGATCTCTCGAACCGACTCACCACTGTAGACACCTGATGCACTCTGCGTAGGCAGGTTCGCGCCGAGAGGGGGTGACGGGGACGGTCCGCAACGCTGTGATGAGAAGCCGCAGGAGCGCGGCGGGTGACCGCTGGCCCTGCGGCGCCATCGGGTTCACGCTGGAGATGAAGGGAGGCTGTCATGCCGGCAACTCCGCAACTCGACGACGAGCTCGTCAGGGAACTGATCGGCGACGCGGTCGCCGCTCCCTCCATGCACAACGCTCAGCCGTGGCGCTTCGTCTACCACCGCACGGCGCACGTGGTCGACCTCTACGCGGACAGGCTGCGCGCCATGCCGACGGCGGATCCGGAGGGCCGGGCACTGCACATCGGATGCGGTGCGGCACTGCTCAATCTCCGGGTGTCGGCATGGCACGCGGGTCTGCGGCCGGTGGCGACCGTGCACAGCGCGGCCGACACCGCCGAGCCGCTGGCCACGGTGCGCCTGGAACGTGCCGCCCCGCACGAGATCGACTACGACCTGGCCGGGCTCCACGGGGCCGTCTCCGCGCGGCACACCAGCCGCTACCCCTATGCCGAGACACCTCTCCCGGGCCCGCTGCGGCAGCGCCTGGCCGACCAGGCGCGGAGCGAGGGCGCGATGCTCAGCTTCCCCTCCGGCTGGCATCTGGAACTGGTACTCGACGTGATCGAGGACGCCGAGTCGGAGTCAGGCTTCACCGGTGATCCCGACGAGCAGAAATGGGTGCGCACCGGGGCCGACGCCTCGGACACCACGCGGGACGGGATCCCCGAGTACAGCCTCGGCGCGCGCAGGCGGGAGGGCAGGGCGCCGGTCCGGGACTTCGCCCGCGGCCATGCCGAGACCGACCGCGGGGCGGCGGCCTTCGAGCGGATGCCGCAGCTGGCGGTCGTCTCCACCCGCGAGGACAGGCCGCTGGACTGGGTGGCCGCCGGGCAGGCCATGGAGCGCGTGCTGCTGCTCGCCACCCGGGAAGGCGTGGCCAGCTCGTTCGCCACCCAGGCCCTGGAGCGGCAGGAACTGCGCTGGCTGCTGCGGGATCCCGTGGCGGGTGCGGGTCCGGTCCAGATGATCATGCGGCTGGGGTACGGGCCGATGGGGGCGCACACTCCCCGGCGTTCGGTCCAGGACGTCCTGGACACAGCTCCCTGAGGGATCCGAGGGAGGCAGCCATGAGCACCACGAGGGCCCCGGCCGACCGGGCTGCGCGTACCGGGAACGCCGCGCAGCCGTCCTCTCCGCGCACCGTCGGTGACGTGATGACGCACACTGTCGTCGCCGTGGGAAGCGCCGCGGGCTTCAAGCAGATCGTCAGGACGCTGCGCGAGTGGCGGGTCGGTGCCGTGCCCGTACTCGAAGGCGACGGCCGGGTGATCGGTGTGGTCTCCGAGGGTGATCTGCTTCCCGCGCCCGACGACGCGGGAGGTGTCCGCCGGGCTCCGGGAGCGGACGCCGCGGCGCACGGCGGGCCCGGCCGACAGCGCGGCTCGGCGGCGGATCTGATGACGAGCCCCGCGGTGACGGTGCGGAGCAGCACCCGGGTGAGCGAGGCCGCCCGCACCATGGCGGCCAGGAAGCTGAAGAGCCTCCCGGTGATCGACGGGGACGGCAGGCTGATCGGCATCGTGAGCCGCGCCGATGTCCTCAGCGTCTACCTGCGGTCCGACGAGGAGATCGCGCGGGCGGTGCGTGAGGAGATCCTCGCGCCGCTCTCCGGCGCCGTCGGCGAGCTGCGGGCCGAGGTGCACGACGGTGTCGTCACCCTGTCGGGCCGGGCGTCGGATCCCGAACTGGTTCCGCTGGTGGTCCGCACGGTGCTGGCCCTCGAAGGGGTCGTGGACGTGCGTGCCGGCGGCGTCTGAGTCGCGGCCGGGCACCGGTGCCCTCGTGCCGGACCGCGGAGAGAGGCAAGGAGGCCGGGCTGATGAGGCACAGGGCAGTACGCGATCTGATGAGCCGCCCCGCGGTATGCGTCCACCCCGGTACCGGGCTGAAGGAGACCGCCCGGCTCATGGCCGGGCACGGCATCAGCGCGGTACCCGTCGTCGACGAGGACGAGAAGCCGGTCGGGATGGTGTCGGAGGGCGATCTGGTCCGGGCCCAGGCCGAACTCCCGGAACCGGCCGAGCTGCTTCCCGCCGGGCACGCGCGGGCCGGCCGGCGGCGGACCGGAACGAGCGGAAGGCCGGGAGGGACGGGAGGTGGGGCGGCGGGCGCGAGCGGGGAGCGGCCCGGCACCGCGGGGGCCCTGATGTCGAGCCCCGTCGTTCCCGGCAGACCGGAATGGTCGCTGGTGGAGGCCGCCCGGACCATGCGCAGCAACGGGGTGAAGCGGCTGCCCATCGTCGGGGAGACCGGCAGAGTGCTCGGGGTCATCAGCCGCGCCGATCTGATGACGGTCTTCCTGCGCAGGGACGACGCCATCGCGGACGAGATCACCGACGACGTGCTGCGCGGGGCCCTCGGGCTCTCGGCCACCCAGATCTCGGTCACCGTGTCGGAGGGCGTCGTACGGGTGCGGGGGCGGATCGGCGCACACGACTCGCCGGAACTCCTCGAGCGGCTGTGCCGGGCCGTCGACGGGGTGGTCGACGTACAGCTCGACCTCAGCGGGCCGGGGCAGGCATCGGCCGCCTGAACTGACCGATCGAGCTGCCCGGCGCGACCGGGTGACCGGGCTGCCGCGGCGGCGTGCCTGCCCGGCGTGGCCGGTGACCGGCCCACGGCCCCGACCTCCCCGGGAAGCTCACTGGTACGCCGCTCCGCGGGGGAAGTCCGGCCCGGCTCGGACGGTTCCGTCGTCGGCGACGGTGAGCAGGGCGTAGCCGGGGTGCGCGCGGATCCACGTGTGGGCCGCCGCCGGGCCGAGGACCACCGACGCTGTCGCGAACACGTCCGCCCACACCGCGTCGGGTCCGGTCACGGTGGCGGACAGCAGCCCGGTGGCGGGCTCTCCCGTGCGCGGGTCGGTGATGTGCCGGCCGCGCTCGCCGGGGCCGGACGTGGCGACCGCGCAGTCGGCGCCCTCGACGACCGCCAGCAGCCGGTCCGGGCGGCGCGGGTCGACGATCCCGGTGCGCCGGACCGCACCGGGACCGGCCGCGGGCCCCAGGCGCACGTCACCGCCGCCGTTCACGCAGGAGCAGGGCGCTCCGGCGCGGCGCAGTGTCCGGTAGGCCTCCTCGACGGCCCAGCCCTTCACCACGCCGCAGGGGTCGAGGCGGCCGGTGGCCCAGGCGTCGAAGGCGCCGCGGGTGGCGCTGTGGGCGCGGTCCGCGAGTTCCAGCATCCGTACGACCTCGCGCGGCGCCCGGGCGCGGCCGAGTTCGCCCCGGTTCATCCTGCTCACGACGCTGTCCGCGCGGAAGGGCGAGTAGAGCCTGTCGATGTGGTGCAGCAGCGCCACCGCCCGGTCGAGGGCGCGGCGGACGCGGGGCTCGGGCGGATGGTCGAGCACGAAGGAGAACACGGTGCCCATGACCGGCTCGCTGTGCCGGAACGGGGCGACGGGAGCGGCGGGGGCGGCGGAGGCCACCGGCGCGGCGGAAGCGGCCGACACCGCGGGGTCAGCCATGGGAGCGGTCCAGCGCGCTCTGCAGGGAGCTGATGTATCCGTCGCTGGTGTAGGTCGCGCCGGACACCGCGTCGATCCGGGCGCTCTGGGCGGCGAGCGCCTCGCGGGTGAGCTGCGGGACCGCCGAAGCGGCGATCTCCCGGTCGCGGGCGTTGCCGTCGGGCAGCCGTACGGCCTCGACCCGGGTGAGATGGCCCTTGGTGAGCGTGATCCGCAGCTGCACGGGCCCGTACTCGGTCGGGACGACGTCCCCGGTGAAGACGCCGGTGCGGCCGGCGGCCGGCGCGGTGCCGCCGCCCGCGGCCCGGGTGCCGGGACCGTCCGGCGGCCGGTGCGGCTTGGCGGCCAGGACGGTGACGAGGGCGACGAGGGTGACGGCGGAGGTGATGACGACGCGTCGCACGGTTCTCCCCTTTGCGGAGTGCAGGCGCTGCCTGTGGAGCGAAGGCCCGGCGGCACGCGGAGCGAAGGCTCCGCGTCACAGGGCGAAGGCTTCTTGATGGATGCGGCGGGAGGGGACCCCGGCGGCCACGAGAGCGGACCGGGCGGCCTCGGCCATCCCGGGCGGCCCGCAGACGAAGCAGTCCCGCTCGGCGACGTCCGGCACCAGTGCGCGCAGCGCGCCCGGTTCCATGGGCAGCCGCAGGCCGGACGGTTCACTGACCGAGTAGTGCACCCGGGCTCCGCGCGCCGCGGCGATGGCGTCCAGCTCCTCGCGCAGCACCAGGTCGTTCGGGGTGCGGGCGCGGAAGAGCAGCACGGGATCGCCGGGCAGTGTCTCGAACAGGGCACGCAGCGGGGCGATTCCGACCCCGCCCGCCAGCAGCAGGCTCTTCGAGGAGCGGGCGCGCGCCGCGGTCATCGCCCCGTAGGGGCCCTCGGCCCACACCCGGGTACCGGGCCGCAGCCGGGCGAGGGCGGCGCTGTGCCCGCCCGCCGCCTTGACCGTGATCCGCATCCCGTGCGGTCCGACGGGGGCGGACAGCGAGTAGGGGGTCGCGGTCCACCACAGGCGCCGGTCGAGGAACCGCCAGCGGAAGAACTGGCCCTCCCGTGCCGCCATCTCGCCCAGCCGGCGTCCCGTGAGCCGGACCGAGACGACGCCGGGGCCCTCGGGGCGCACCTCGGCGACCCGGAGCCGGTGCCGCAGGCCGAACCGCAGGGGTGCCAGCAGCCGGAAGACCACCAGCAGCCCCGCGGCCGTCGCGTAGAGCGCGTACCAGGCGGCCCGCGCGGCCGGGTCGCCGGTGAACTCGGCGCCGTTGCTCAGCTGGTGGCCGAACGCGAGGAAGATCGCCGCGTAGGTCAGCAGGTGCAGGAAGTACCACGTCTCGTAGCTGAGCCTGCGCCGGGCCGCTCGGGCGGAGAGGACGGCGGTGGCCAGGAACAGCGCGCAGGCGACGGTGGCCTTGAGCATGTCCGGGTAGTCCAGGACCAGCCGGGCGGTCTGCCGCAATGGCCCGGTTCCCCCGGTGAGTGCGTACCCCTCGGTGATCAGCACGGCGTGCGCCAGGATCAGGGAGATCGTGTAGCGGCCGGCGGCGGCGTGCCACCGGGCGAGCCGGTCGGTGCCCAGGGTGCGGTCGAGCACGGGTATCCGCGCCATCAGGACGACCAGGACCGCGCACAGGTATCCGGCCAGCAGCCCGGTCAGCCGCCCGGCGCCGGTCAGCCAGCCCGCGGCGCCGACCACCGACCCGGTGTCGGCCCACCACAGGGCCACCACACCGGCGGCGCCCAGCCAGCCCGCGGCGTACACGAGGAGTGCGGCCGAGGTGTCGCGGCCGGGCAGGGGCAGCCCGGCCCGGCCGCGGCGCGGCGGGGTGGAACGTGCGGCGTGGGCTGCCATACGGGGGCCTCCTTGCGGCCGGGACGGCGCACCGGGCACGGTGCCCGGCGGCGACGCCCACGGTGCCCCCGCTTCTTCAGAGAAGCCTCTGAAGAAGCGTCCCGCTGTGCGGCTCAGAGGGAATTCATAGGCGAGGCGGCCCCGCACGGGCGGGAGGATCGGCGATCCTGGAGGCACCATGGAAGACTCCGCCTGCACCCCGACCGGACCGCTGCGGCCGGACGGCAGCCCGGCCCGCGTCCTCGTCGTGGACGACGAGGAGGACCTGACGGAGGTCCTGGCCGTCGCTCTGCGCGAGGAGGGCTGGCGGGTGCGGACGGCCCGGACCGGGGCCGCCGCCCTCAGCCGCGCGGCCGAGTTCGAGCCCGACGCCGTCGTACTGGACTGGATGCTGCCCGACCAGGACGGGCTGGCCGTGCTGCGCACCCTGCGGGCCGCCCGTCCGGAGGTGTGCGTGCTGTTCCTCACGGCGCGGGACGCCGTCGAGGACCGGGTGACGGGCATCACGGCGGGCGGGGACGACTACGTCACCAAGCCGTTCAGCCTGGAGGAGGTGCTGGCGCGGCTGCGGGGGCTGCTGCGCAGGGCCGGACCGGCAGCCGCCGCGGACCCGACGGGCCCCCGGCTGATCGTGGCCGACCTGGTGCTGGACGAGGAGGCGCGCGAGGTGACGCGCGGCGGCGCTCCGGTCGATCTGTCCCGGACCGAGTTCGAGCTGCTGCGCTATCTGATGAGCAATCCCCGCCGGGTGCTGTCGAAGGCACAGATCCTCGACCACGTCTGGTCCTACGACTTCGGCGGGCGCTCCCATGTGGTGGAGCTGTACATCAGCTATCTGCGCAAGAAGATCGACGCGGGCCGGCCGCCGCTGATCCGTACGGTGCGCGGCGTCGGCTACGTGCTGCGGCCCGAGGCGAACTGAGGTGCGCCGGCTCCCCGCGCCCCGCTCGCTGCGCGGCCGCCTCATCCTCGGCCTGGTGGTCCTGCTGGCGGTCGTCTGCACCTCCGTGGGGGCCGCCACCGTGCTGGCGCTGCGGGGGTTCCTCACGGACCGCCTGGACGAGCAGCTCACCGCCGGGCGCGGCCGGTTCGCCGCCAGCCTGGAGCACGAGCACGCACCCGACGCCGACAACGACGGGGACGGGGACACCCGGGGGCAGGCGGAGGACACGCTGGGGGCGCGGATCGTCGGCGGCCGGGTCGTCGGGGCCGCCGTGGTCAAGGACACCGACGACGACCGCCTCGAGTTGACCCCCGCGGACCGGCGCGCCCTCGTCGCCGTGCCGCGGGACGGCCGGGGGCACACCGTCTCGTTGACCGGGGTCGGTGACTACCGGGTGGCGGCCTGGTCCGGGGACGAGCACGACACCCTGCTGACGGGGCTGCCCCTGCATCCGGTCGAGGAGACCCTGCACCGTCTGGAAGCCGTGGAGGCGGGGGTGTTCGGGCTCGCTCTGGCGGCCACCGGGACCGTGGGCGCGCTCTGGGTGCGCAGGTCCCTGCTGCCGCTGGAGCGGGTGGCGGACACGGCGGACCGGGTCGCCGAACTGCCGCTGGCCTCGGGGCAGGTGGACATGCCGCCGCCGGTTCCCCGGGCGGATCCGGCGACGGAGGTCGGACGGGTGGCGACGGCGATCAACCGGATGCTCGGGCACGTGGGGGACGCGCTGGACCGGCGGCACGCCGTCGAGGAGCGGCTGCGGACCTTCGCCGCCGACGCGGGCCACGAGCTGCGGACCCCGGTGGCGAATGTGCGGGCGCGTGCCGAGCTGGCGCTGCGGCACCCCGGTCCGCTGCCCGGCGACGTCCGCCGTTCGCTGGAGCGGGTGGCTGCCGAGTCCCGCCGGATGAGCGTCCTGGTGGACGAACTGCTGTTGCTGGCGCGGCTGGACGCGGGACGCTCGCTGGAGCGGGAGCCGGTCGACCTGACGCGGCTGCTGCTGGACGCGGCGGAGGACTGCCGGACGCTGTATCCGGAACACCGTTGGACCCTCGACCTGCCCGCGGCACCGGTCGTCGTCGTCGGTGACGGATTCCGCCTGCAGCAGGTGGTGAGCAATCTGCTCGCCAACGCCGGCCGGCACACTCCGCCCGGTACCCGGGTGGAGGCGGTCCTCGGCCGCGCGGCGCGGGAGGCCGTGCTGACCGTCACCGACGACGGACCGGGGATCCCGCGGGAACTCCTCGGCCAGGTCTTCCACCGGTTCACCCGGGGCGAGGCGGGACGCTCGCGGGAGCAGGGGTCCACGGGCCTGGGGCTCGCCATCGTCGACGCCGTCGTCTCCGCGCACGGCGGAACCGCCGACGTCGAGAGCCGCCCGGGACGCACCCGCTTCCGCATCACGCTGCCCACGGAGTCCCCGGGGCGGCCGGCCGCGGACGACTGACCGCCGGACACGGAGCCCGCCGGCCGGGACCGCCCGGCCCCGGTCGCACCGGGCCGTCCCGGTACCGGGCACCGGCGCTGCGCCAGGTACGGCGGCCGGTACGGCGTTCCCGCGGAGCGGCACCGGTGGACAGCACCCGGACCGGGCGCGACGCTGACGGTATGCCCGATGCCCGGCATGGCGGGCATACCGGTCTTGGTGAAAGAGGGTGCGAGATGGGCCCGAGCTTCACGGTAGGCCTCGACGGCTCGCCCGAGAGCACGGCGGCTGCACGGTGGGCAGCCGGTACCGCGCAGCGCTGGGAGTCGGCCCTGCGCCTGGTGGCGGTCCGGACGGGTCCGGCGGGTGCCGCTCCGGGGCGGGAGCCGGAGGCGCGAGCGGAGGCGGCACCGGAGCCGGGCGGGCAGGCGGAGGCGTCCGACGTGCTGCCGACCGTCGCGGCCCAGCTGCGCGCCGAGCATCCCGCCGTGCCGATCAGCACCTCGGCGCTGGAGGGGGCCGCCGCGGGGGTCCTGACGCAGCTGTCGGGCGAGGCCGAGCTGCTGGTCCTCGGCTCGCGCGGGCTGGGTGCCGTGCACGGCTTCCTGGTCGGCTCGGTCGCCCTCCCCGTGGTCGCCCACACCCGGTGCCCCCTCGTCCTCGTCCGGGACTCCTCCCGTACGGACGAGCGCGCCGCACGGGGGACGGCCGAGCCCGCGGAGCGGGTCTCCGCGCACCCGGCACCCGGCGTGGTCGTGGGCTTCGACGTGCGGGAACCGGCCGCGGAGCCGCTGGAGTTCGCCTTCGCGGCCGCCCGGAGGTGGGGCGCACCGCTGACGGTCCTGCACGGGTGGGAGCCGCCGCCGGTCTACGGGGCGCGACCGCTGCCGCTGGCCGCGACGGCGCTGGAGGACGTGCTGGGCGAACGCGCGACGCTGCTGAAGCAGGCGGTGGAGCCGTGGGCCGAGCGCTACCCCGAGGTGGCGGTGGACGCGCGCGCCGTCCTGGAGCAGCCGGCAGTGCTGCTGACGCGGGCCGCCGCCGAGGCCCGGCTGCTGGTGGTGGGGCGGCGCACCCGCGCCGCCCGGCTGGGTACGCACATCGGCCCCGTGACACACGGGGTCATGCACCACGCGTCCGCACCGGTGGCCGTGGTACCGCATCCCTGAGACCGCTGTCCTCGACGTCCGCGGGCGCCCCGCCGGAGGCGGCGCGGGAGGGGGAGCCATGCGGTGCCCGCGTCTCAGGGCTCCCGGTCCGTGCCGGGGACCACGGCGACCGGGCAGGGTGCGTGCTGCAGCATCGCGCTGCTGACCGATCCCAGCAGCAGCCCGGGGAAGCCGCCTCTCCCCCGCGAGCCCACGACCAGGAGTCCCGCACCGGCGGCCGCGTCGAGCAGGGTCTGCCGGATGCGCCCGTTCACGCTCCGCCGCTCGACGGGCACCTCCGGACAGCGGTCGGCCCAGCCGGCCACCGCCTCGGCGAGCAGGCGCTCCTCCCCGCCCCGCAGCTCCTCCACGACCTCCTCGATGGATCTGGTGGGGTCGGTGTGCGGGAGCGTGGGCACGCTCCACTCCGTCCACGCGTGCAGCGCGAGCAGGTCCGTCTCGTGCACGGCCGCCTCCTGGAAGGCGAAGGCGGTCGCCGCTTCGGCGGCGGGCGAGCCGTCCACGCCGAGCACCACCGGGCCGGCCGGCGGCCGCGCGGAGCGGGCCACCAGTACCGGGGTTGGGGCGACGGCGGTCAGGTGGCGGGTGACCGAGCCGAGCAGTCCGCCCGCGACCCGGCCGTGTCCGCGGCTGCCGACCACCGTCAAGAACGCCTCCGCCGCGAGTGCCGCCAGCTGGGAGCGGGCGTCGTCCGTCGAGAGCGCGGTCTCGATCGCGAGGCCCGGTGCGAGGTCCGCGGCCCGGGTACGTGCTTCGCGCAGGATGCTCTCACCGCGCTCGCGCAGTGCGTGCGCACCGGTCTCGTGGCGCACCGCGGCCAGGCTCGGTGGCGGTGTCCGGTCCACGGCGTGGGCGATCACCAGCCGCCTGCCGTGTGCCGCGGCCTCCCCGGCGGCCAGCGCCAGCGCCGCTCCGGCCGGCTCGGAACCGTCCGTGCCGACGACAACCGGAGCGGCGTTCACCGCGGCGCTCCGCGGCGTGCGTACGGGGTGCGACTGGTCATGCTGGCTCCCTGCTGTCGTGGCGCCGGGCTCACCGGCCGGGACGCCCGGCGCGCGGCGCGGAGAGCGGGCTCCCTTGCCGGGTCCCCCCGGCGGAGGGCCGGGTCCCGGTCGCCGGGCCGTGCCCCGGCTGTACGGCCGAGCCCCGGAGCACCCGGGTCCTGCCGGAGAGGACCCCGGGGGCCCGGCCCGGACACCCGGCTCCTGCACGGAACGCTCCCGTCCCGGGCGGCCGGCGGCAACCGGACCGGTGCCCCACCGCCCGGCGCTCACCCGTACGGGTTAACGCCAGGTTGTTCGTCAGCACGAGGATCCTGCGGTTCGCGCCTGCCGGAGGCCGGCTCGCCGCGTCCTACCGTGCCTTCCCGCGTGCCGTCTCCGCGGGACGGGGCGACGATGGCGGGGCGGAGGGGAATCGCAGGAACCGCCACCCGCGCGCTTCACGGCGCCGGCCGTTCGTCGTCACGGAGGTCTCCGTGCCCGCAGAGTCCGCAGCCGGCCAGGCAGGCCCGACCACCGCACCCGCGCCCGGCGCCGCCGAGCTGGACGCGCTGGAGGCACACTGGCGCGCCGCCTGCTATCTGTCCGCCGGACAGCTCTACCTGCGGGCGAATCCGCTGCTGCGCACGCCGCTCGAACCGGCGCACATCAAGCCCCGACTGCTCGGGCACTGGGGGACGTGCCCCGGCCTCAACCTGGTCCACACCCATCTCAACCGGATCATCAGGGCATGGCGCCGGCCGACGGTCTGCATCTGGGGGCCGGGGCACGGCGCCCCCGCGGTGCTGGCGAACTCCTGGCTGGAGGGCAGCTACAGCGAGCTCTATCCCGACGTCACCCGGGACGAGGCGGGCATGGGCCGGCTGTTCGCGCAGTTCTCCTCGCCCGGCGGCGTGCCCAGCCATGTGGCGCCACAGACACCGGGGTCCCTGCACGAAGGGGGCGAACTGGGCTACTCGCTGGCGCACGCCTACGGCGCCGCGCTGGACAATCCGGACCTGCTGGTGGCCTGCGTGATCGGGGACGGCGAGGCCGAGACCGGCCCGCTGGCGGCGTCCTGGCACGGCAACAAGTTCCTCGATCCGCTCCATGACGGCGCCGTGCTGCCGATCCTCCACCTGAACGGCTACAAGATCGCCAACCCGACGGTGTCCGCGCGGATGGACCGGGAGGAGCTGGACCAGCTGCTGCGCGGCTACGGGCACGACCCGCTGCACGTCCGCGGGACGGAACCGCGCCGCGTGCACGAGGCGATGGCCCGGGCCATGGACACCGCCATGGAGCGCATCGCCGGTATCCAGAACGCCGCGCGGGACGCCGGGCTCGGCGAGCGGCCCCGCTGGCCGGTCATCGTGCTGGAGACCCCCAAAGGCTGGACGGGGCCGGCCACCGTGGACGGCGTACCGGTGGAGGGGACCTGGCGGTCCCACCAGATCCCCCTGGCGGGGGTGCGGGAGGACCCGGCGCGGCTGCGGGAGCTCGCGGAGTGGCTGCTCTCCTACCGGCCCGAGGAGTTGTTCGACGAGCGCGGGGCTCCCCGGGACCAGGTGCTGGCCTGCGTGCCGCACGGGGAGCTGCGGCTGGGCGCCTCGCCCTACGCCAACGGCGGTCTGCACACCCGCGAGCTGCCGCTGCCACGCCTGGAGCGGTTCGCCGTCCCGGTGCCGGAGCCCGGCCGCAGCCGGCACAGTCCGACCGAGGTGCTCGCCGGACTGCTCGCCGACCTCGTGGAGGCGACCGCCGAGCGCCGCGACTTCCGGGTGGTCGGACCGGACGAGACGGCGTCCAACCGGCTCCAGGAGCTCTACCGGGCGACGGGCAAGGCCTGGCAGGAGGCGGTCCTTCCGGTCGACGAGCACCTGGACCGGCACGGGCGGGTGATGGAGGTGCTCTCCGAGCACCTGTGCCAGGGCTGGCTGGAGGGCTACGTCCTGACGGGGCGCCACGGGGTGTTCTCCTGCTACGAGGCGTTCGTGCACATCGTCGACTCCATGGCGGCGCAGCACATCAAGTGGCTGAAGACCGCCGCCGCGCTGCCCTGGCGGCGGCCCGTGCCCTCCCTCAACTACCTGCTCACGTCGCACGTGTGGCGGCAGGACCACAACGGCTTCTCGCACCAGGACCCCGGGTTCGTCGACCACATCCTCAACAAGAGCCCCGACGTGGTGCGGGTCTACCTGCCGCCGGACGCGAACACGCTGCTGTCCGTCTGCGACCACGTGCTGCGCAGCCGCGACTACGTGAACGTCGTCGTCGCCGGGAAGCACCCCTGCTTCGACTGGCTGTCCCTGGAGGAGGCCCGCGCCCACTGCGCCCGCGGCGCGGGCATCTGGAGCTGGGCCGGGTCCGGGGAGAGCGGCCGGGAGCCCGATGTGGTGCTGGCCTGCGCGGGTGACGTGCCGACCATGGAGATCCTGGCCGCCGCCGCGCTGCTGCGGGAGCAGCTGCCCGAACTCGCCGTACGGGTCGTCAACGTCGTCGACATGACCCGTCTGCTGCCCCGCGAGGAGCACCCGCACGGGATGCCCGACAACGAGTTCGACGCGCTCTTCACCCGGGACCGGCCCGTCGTCTTCGCCTACCACGGCTACCCCTGGCTGGTGCACCGGGTGGCCTACCGGCGGGCCGTCCACGACCAGCTGCATGTGCGCGGCTACAAGGAGATGGGCAGCACGACCACGCCCTTCGACATGGTCGTCCGCAACGACATGGACCGCTTCCGGCTCGTGATGGACGTCATCGACCGCGTCCCGGGGCTGGCACCGCGGGCCGCCGCGGTGCGGCAGCGGATGGCGGACGCGCGCAGCCGCCACCACGACTGGATCCGGGAGCACGGCGAGGACCTGCCGGAGATCGCCGGCTGGGAGTGGCGACCCTCGCCTCCGGGACCGTCCGGGGAGTCCGGACGGCAGCGGACCGATGCGGCGGGAGGCTTCGCATGAACGAGGTCGTGGTCGGGGTGGACGGCTCGGAGGAGAGCACGCGGGCCGCCCGGTGGGCGGGGCGCGAAGCCGGGGCGCGCGGCGCGGTGCTGCGCATCGTGGCGGCAGCCGGGCCCTGGGCGACGCCGGCGCCCGAGAGCAGCCCGGCGCCGGGTTCCTCGTGGCCGCGGGAGAACACCCGCGCGGCGGCGCAGGCGGCGCAGGACGCGGCCGGCGAGGTCGCCGTGCGGGAAGAGGTGGTCGGTGAGCGGCCGGTGAAGGCGCTGCTGACCGCCGCCCGGGAGGCGGACATGCTGGTCCTCGGCTCCCGGGCGCTGGGGCCCGTGACCGGGTTCGTCCTGGGGTCGGTCGGACTGTCGGTGGTGGCCCACGCGACGCTGCCGGTGGTGGCGGTCCGCGACGGCGGGGCCGGCGCCCCGGCCCCGGTGCTGGTCGGGGTGGATGTCACACACGACTGCGACCCGGTGCTCGGCTTCGCCTACGAGACGGCCCGGCAGCACGGTGTGGGGGTCCGGGTGCTGCACGCCTGGAGCATCCAGCACCAGTACGCCTATCCGTCGGCGCTGCCGGACCCTGCCGCCGTCGACCGGGCCGAAGCGGAGGCGGGGCGGGCGGTGGAGGAGGTGCTGGAGCCGTGGCGGCAGCGGTACCAGGACGTCGAGACGCGTGTCGTGCTGGCCCTCGGCGCCGCCGCGCCGTTCCTGCTGGACGAGAGCAGCAGCGCCGCGCTCCTGGTGACCGGACGGCGGACCAGGGGGCACCCGTTCCCCACCCGGATCGGTCCCGTCACGCACGCGGCCCTGCACCACGCGGCCTGCCCGGTGGCAGTCGTACCGCACCGCTGATCCCGGCCCGCACCCGCGCCGGCCGGCGGTGCGTGGACCGGCATGCCGGGGCCGGGCCCGGTGCGCGCCGCCGCGGGCGCCGGCGGTGGCCGCCTCCCGGCCGCTCTGTTTACCTGGAACCGGGCCGGACCGCCCGTCCGGCCCGGTGGCGGGATCCCGCGGCGCCGGACGGAGGGTGGGACCATGCCGGGGAACGAACCTCCGCACGACGAGTGGACCTGGAGCTACGAGGGGTACTCGCCGGAGCAGGAACGGCTCAGGGAGGCCCTGTGCACCCTGGGCAACGGCTACTTCGCCACCCGGGGAGCCGCACCCGAGGCCGAGGCCGACGCGCACCACTACCCGGGGACGTACGCCGCCGGCTGCTACGACCGGCTCACCTCACACGTCTCGGACCGGCAGGTCGAGAACGAGGACATGGTCAACCTGCCCAACTGGCTGCCGCTCCGCTTCCGCCCGCGCCCGGACCGGGACGGCGGGGAGCCGCCCTGGTGGGCGCCGGACCAGCCCGGGCTCCTGGAGCACCGGCAGCTCCTCGACCTGTGGGGCGGAGTCCTCTCCCGGCGGCTGCGGTACCGGGATCCGGCGTCCGGGCACCGGCTGCGGGTGGTGCAGGAGCGCATCGTCCACATGGGGGACCCGCACCGGGCGGCGCTGCGGACGACGTTCACCGCGGAGAACTGGTCCGGAGAGCTGGAGGTGGAGGCCGGTCTGGACGCGACCGTGACCAACAGCGGCGTCGAGCGGTACCAGGACCTCTCCGGTGCGCATCTGACCGCGGCGGAGGCGGGTTCCGCCGGGGAGGACACCGTCTGGGTGCACTGCCGCACCCGCACCTCCCACCACACGATCGCGGTCGCCGCTCGCCTGGAGTGCTCGGCCGCGGACGCCCGCGTCCGGGTGACCGCGCTGCAGGGCGGCCGCGCACGGCAGCGGCTCGTCCTGACCCTGCGTCCGGGCGAGAGCGTGCACGTCGACAAGACCACGGCCCTCTACCGCAGCGGGGACCGGGGGATCAGCGCTCCCCTCACCGCGGCGCTCGAATCGGTCGAACGTGCCCCCGCCTTCCCCGCACTGCTGGAGTCGCACCGGCTCGCCTGGCGGCACCTGTGGGAGCGGGCGCATCTGGAAGTGCCCGGGGAGACCGGGCGCATCCTGCGGCTGCACCACTTCCACGTGCTGCAGACCCTCTCCCCGCACACCGCAGGTCTGGATGTGGGGGTGCCCGCCCGCGGGCTGCACGGTGAGGCGTATCGCGGGCACGTCTTCTGGGACGAGCTGTTCGTGCTCCCGTACCTCAATCTGCACTTCCCCGAGGTCTCCCGCGCCCTGCTGGCCTATCGGCACCGCAGGCTGCCCGCGGCCTGCCGGAACGCCGAGGCCGCCGGGTACGCGGGGGCGATGTATCCGTGGCAGAGCGGCAGCGACGGACGCGAGGAAGCCCAGACCCTGCATCTCAACCCGGAGTCCCGGCGCTGGCTGCCGGACCACTCGCGGTTGCAGCGCCACGTGGGAGCGGCCGTCGCCTACAACGTCTGGCGCTACGCGGAGGTCACCGGCGACCTGGAGTTCCTGCACACGCAGGGCGCCGAGATCCTGCTGCCGATCGCACGCTTCTGGTCCAGCGCCGCCACGTACGAGGCGGCCGACGGGCGCTACCACATCCGGGGTGTGCTGGGGCCGGACGAATACCACGATGCCTACCCCGGCAGCGGACGGCCGGGCATCGACGACAACGCCTACACCAACGCGGCCGCCTCCTGGGTGCTCACCCGGGCGCTGGAACTCGTCCGCGGCCTCCCCCACCCGCGGCGGGACCATCTGCCGGCCGAACTGGGGCTCACCGCGGCGGAGCTGGACCGCTGGGAGGAGGTCTCGCGGCGGCTGTGCATCCCCTTCCACGGCGGGGTCATCGACCAGTTCGACGGCTACCACGCGCTGGCGGAGCTGGACTGGCAGCGCTACCGCGACCGGTACGGCGACATCCGCCGACTCGACCGCATCCTGGAGGCCGAGGGGGACTCCGTCAATCGCTACCAGGCCTCCAAGCAGGCCGACCTCCTGATGCTCGGCTACCTGTTCCCGCCGCGGGAACTGGCCGCCCTCTTCCAGCACCTGGGGTACCACGTCGACGAGGAGACCTGGGACCGCAGCGTCGACCACTACCTCTCCCGCACCAGCCACGGCTCCACCCTCAGCGGACTGGTCCACGGCTGGCTGCTGTCCAGGGAGCAGCGGCCCGATGCATGGCGCTACATGCAGGAGGCCCTGCGGGGCGACGTGTGCGACCTCCAGGGCGGCACCACTCCGGAGGGCATCCACCTCGGCGCCATGGCCGGCACCCTCGACCTGGTCCAGCGCGGCCTGACCGGGCTGGAGGCACGGGACGGCACGCTCCACCTGGCGCCCGCCGCCGTCCCCGAACTGGGCAGCTACGGCTTCACCATCCGCTTCGGCGAGCACTGGGGCGTCCGCATCCGACTGCGCAAGGACTTCCTGGAGGTGAGCCTCCCGTCGGCGGAGCGGGCGGCGCTGCGGGTCGCCCTCGGCGGGCACACCGTCCTCGTCGCCCCCGGCGAGAGCCGCACCATCAGCCTGACGGAACCTCCGCGTCCCTGACCAGGACATGACGGAGGGACACACGAAGCGCCGGAGCCGCCGCCGTGCCATCGACCGCTCCGCCTCCGGGCCACCGGAGGCGGCTCTCCGGCGCCAGCGCTCTGGCCGGGATGGTTCGCCGGGGCGGTCGTCCGGGCGGTTGGACGCACGGTGCCGTCCGCTCCGACTGCTGGGGGTGTAGTGGCTGAGCTTGTCCGTGTGCGCAGGTTGACCGACCAGAAGGGGCAGAAGCTGCAGCAGCTCGTGCGCCGGGGCAGCACCAGTTCGGGCGCTACCGGCGCGCGATGGTGCCGCTGGCTTCGGCCGGCGGGAACCGGGTGCCGGTGATCGCGAAGCTGGTGCAGGCCGATGAGGACACCGTCCGCGACGTGATCCACCGGTTCAACGAGATCGGCCCGGCCTGCTTGACCCCTCGGTGGGCGGGAGGCCGTCCCCACCTGCTCAGTTCTGACGACGAGGACTTCGTCATCCAGACGGCCACCACCGCCCGAGCAAGCTCGGCCAGCCCCTCACCCGCTGGTCCGTCCGCAAGCTCGCCGCCTACCTGCGGAGAGTGCACGGCCGTGTCATCCGGATCGGCCGCGAGGCGTCACGGTGCCTGCTCGCCCGCCGGAGCGTCACCTTCCACCGGACCAAGACCTGGAAGGAGCCGCCTGACCCCGAGCGCGACGCCAAGCTGACCGCATCGCTGCACGCCTACCTCCGCTGGCGCAACGCCAACGCCCGCCACCGCGATGTCCTGGCCGCCGAACGCAAGGAGCGCGCCCGCATCCGCAGCGGGAAAAGGGATCCGCTGGGGCAGACACCCCCTCGCCACCGCAGCCTGAACGATCCAACGAATCTACGCGGTCACAGCAGCACGGGCGAGCAGAGGCTCACCGGGCAGGCGAACCGCTCGTGACCATGGACTCATGCGGGCGAGAGCATCTCCTGAAGGATGCGCTGCAGCTCGGTGCGGTCCTGGGGGGTGACCCTCGCCAACCTGCGGTCGTACTCCGCCGCGAGGGCTGCAAGTGCACGATCCCGTGCCTCTGTGCCCTCAGCGGTCAGTACGAGCCGGTGACGCCGCAGGTCCGCTTCGTCGATCTCGCGGCGGATGAAGCCCTTGGCGACGAGGTTGCGGACGTAGACCGTCACGCTTGCCTTGGGCAGCAGCAGTGCCGTCGCGATCTCGGCCGGGTACGGCGATGCCTCCACCTCGGCCAGGACGAAGAACTCCTTCGTCTCCAACCCGAGCTCGGCCAGCTCCTCCGTGCAGGCATCCATCACGACTGCCAGCAGCCGCTGGTTCAGCGTCCACAGCTGCGCCCCATCGACCGGCATGCGGCCCCTCCCTCCATATGGTACAGTTTCGTATTAGTTTCAGATCATATAAAAACAGTCGCGTACTGGACTCCTATGGAACAACAATCTCCCGAAAGAAGCCAGGCATGATTCAGCACCTCAGGATCCCGCGCGGCCCCATCAACCTCGCCGCGGACCTCCACCTGCCCGAGAACGCCGACAGCAGCGCGCCGCTGCCCGCCGTGGTGCTCTCCACCCCGGGCAGCAGCGTGAAGGAGCAGATCGGCGCCAACTACGCCTCCCGTCTCGCCGCCCGGGGCATCGCGGCGCTCGTCCTCGACCCCGCCCATCAGGGTCAGAGCGAGGGCGAGCCCCGCGACCTCGAAGACCCCTACCGCCGAGGCGAGGACATCTCCTGCGCCATCGACGTGCTCACCACGGCCCCCGGCATCGACCCGCAGCGCATCGGCGTCCTCGGCATCTGCGCCGGCGGCGGCTACGCCGTGCACACCGCCCGCACGGACCACCGCATCAAAGCGGTCGGCACGGTCGTCCCCGTCAACATCGGCAACGCGTTCCGCAGCTTCTCCCCCGACGGTCCGGCCACAGCACTCGACGCCCTCGCGGACGCACGGACCGAAGAGGCCCGCTCCGGCGAGACGACCCGCGTGAACTGGCTGCCCGACACCCTCGAGGACGCCGCGGCAGCGGGCCTGACCGACATCGACACCACTCAGGCCGTCACCTACTACCGCACCGAGCGCGGCGGCAACGAACACTCCACGAACCGGCGCCTCCTGCGCAGCGACTCCCTCCTGCTGGGCTACGACGCCTTCCACTTGGCCGATCAGCTCATGACCCAGCCCCTCCAGGTCGTCCTCGCCGGACGCATCGGCAACACCGGCTCCTACGACATGGGCATGGAGCTGTGGAAGCTGGCCCCCGACCCGGTCGACCTCATGGTGATCGACGGCGCCGGCCACTACGAGATGTACGACGAGCCCGCATACGTCGACGCCGCCGTCGAAAGGCTGACCAACTTCTACGTCAACAACCTGTAAGGCATCCAACCCGGCGGACCTGTGCGGTCACAGCACTGGCGGGACCCGCGACCGGCACGGAACCTCCCGGTGAGCGCGCCGGTCCCGGAGCGCGGGTCGAGGCAGTCGAGGGCCGTCCCCACCCCGCGCGCAAACCGACATATCCGCCCTCACCAGGAACTCGTCCACCGCGTCCTGCCCTCCTCGATGTGCTCTCCCCGTTCGGACGCGGCTGCCGCGGCCAGAGCTGCCCGGCCGGTGCGCCCACGGAACGATGCGTGCACCGGTGCGCCGCAAGTGCACCCCGCAGAGCACTCGGGCCCAGCGGCCCCTCCCGGACTCTCCGGAGCGGGCACTCACAGGCGCCACTCCTCGAAGAGGACACCCAGCAGATTCTCCTGCCTGGCTTTGAGCAGTTCGGGAGTCCATTCGCTGTGCTGGAGCACCTGGCTGGTCAGGGCGAAGGGGACCACTCCGCCACGGCCCGTGAAATACTTGGCCTTCTTGGCAGCGAACACGTAATTCTGTGCGGCCGAGTTCTTGGCACGGTTCAGCAGCACCAGGTTGCCCAGCCGGTGCGTCCACTGATGACGTTGTTCCTCGTCGAACAGCTCGGCCCACTGCGAGTCGGGACTCGGGTTCTGCGGCAGTACGTGCTCCACCGTGATGAGCGGGTGGTCGTAGGTGACTCCCTGTCCACGAGCCAGGAGTTCGTCGAGGCGGAGAAGGACGTACTTGCGAATCTTGCCGACCAGGTAGAGCTCGCCGTCGAGCTTGGCCCGCGTTTCTGCCCGCTCCTCCTCTCGGAGTTCGAGCGCCGGCGAGTCGAGCCCATGGCCTTCGTCGAGTTGCCGAAGGAGTTCGGCATAGCGCGTCACCCGGGGGGTGGTGTAGACACGGCGGATGAACATGCTGGCCGACAGCCGCTCCAGCGCACGCATGAAGGTGTCGAGCCAGTCGGGATCGTTCTCGTGATGTCGCAGCGCCCAAAGCGCCGCAGGCCGCCAATCGTAGTTGTCGACCTGCTGCAGTTTCCTGAACCAGGCGTTGACCGCCTCCGCGCCGGAGGCGGACTCGTAGCGAGCTTCCCGTATGCGGGCGTACGCCTCGGCATAGGGGCGCACAACATCGTGCACGAAGACTTCGGCACGGTCGGGGAGGTAGCGACTGAGTACCTGTTCGGGGAACTCTTTGAGCAACTCCTGCTCCGCACGCTTCTTGGCGAAGATCATGCGCAGATGGAGGAACAGCTCGGCGAAATCATCACGCCCCAGCATCTCCTCGGCGTCCTCCCATGCGGTAGCGCAGTCCTGGGATTCCGCCGCTTCGAGAGCACCGATGATCTGCGACTTGAAGATATCGGTAGGAGACAGGTCAAGGCCCCGCGAATTCATGACGCTGAAGATCCGGTGCGCACTTTCGAGGTCGGGGGTGCTGACGACCACAAGGAATGTCCGGTCTGCGAGCATCTGAGCCAATGCCAGCCGGCGTTCCTCGGACAGCGCGGCGAGGTCGCGATGCAGGATTGCCGAGTTGCGGAGCACCGCCTTCTGCGCATCAGTCCGCAACTCGCCTTCACGGAGCGCCAACAGCGCGCCCAGCGCCCCCTTCGTCTGCACATACTTCTCGAAGAAGTCCGCGTCGCGGCTGCGCATGGTGAGTCGCGGTCTCGGGTCCAGTCCCCGGATCTTGGCGCCCGGCTCCATCACCAACCGGTCGAGGTCGGAGCAGAGTTCCGCGTCCTGGGTGAGGTCGCGCAGGACCGACAGAAGAATGGTCAGCGTCGTGAGGCGCTGCTGGCCGTCGATGACATCGGACTCGGGATTCCCGGCCTCCTTGACCAGCACGATCGAGCCGAGAAAGTACGGCTCGTGCGTGCTGCGGTCCAGTGCCTCCAGCAGATCCGTGAGGAGTTGGGCCGCCTGCTCCTGCTGCCAGGCATAGGGACGCTGGTAGTCGGGGATATGGAAGTCGTAGTCGCTGCTGAGCACCTTGTGCAGGGGCATCTCATGCGCCTCGAGTTTCTGCATGGCCCGATGATGACGGACGAAGCGGGCCGCCGGACACTCGATCAGCTCAACTGCTCCCGGCCGGACGGGTCTCCGTCCGGCAGCGGTCCGGGCGTCCCGCGGGCGCGGCACACCCGGCCCCCGGCCCGGTGTGCCGTTGGGGACCTGCGGTGCCGGGCGCGGGGTGCCGGGTCGCGGGTGTCAGTCCCGGTAGTCGGGGGCGATGCGTTCGACCAGCCGGAGCAGCGCCGACCAGGCGAGGGCGTAGCCCTGCTCGTCCTGGAGGTCGGACTCGTCGTCCTCGCCCGAGAGCTGGCGCGCGGTGCGTTCGCAGACGCCGGAGGGCGGCAGGGTGAGCCGGGCTCCGCCGGACTGGGCCGAGAGCTGGATCTCGCACGCCTTGTCCAGGTAGTACATGCGCAGGAACGCCTGGGCGGGGGTTTCGCCGACGGTGAGCAGGCCGTGGTTGCGCAGGATCATGGCCGGGTGGCCGCCGAGGTCGGCCACCAGGCGCTGCTGCTCGGTGAGGTTGAGGGCGACGCCCTCGTAGTCGTGGTAGCCGATCCGGCCGTGGAACTCCATGGAGATCTGGTTCACCGGGAGCAGGCCCTGCTCCTGGGCGGCGACCGCGCACCCGGCCCTGGTGTGGGTGTGCAGCACGCAGTGGGCGTCCGGGCGGGCGGCGTGCACGGCGCTGTGGATGACGAAACCGGCCGGGTTGACCGGGTGGGGGCTCTCCTCGACGGCGCGGCCGGACAGGTCGATCTTGACGAGGTTCGAGGCGGTGATCTCCTCGAAGAGCAGGCCGTAGGGGTTGATCAGGAAGTGCTGCTCGGGACCGGGGAGGCGAACCGATATGTGCGTGAAGATCAGGTCGGTCATCCGGAAGTGCGCCACCAGCCGGTAGACCGCGGCGAGTTCGCGGCGCAGCCGCAGCTCCTCGTCGGAGACGGTCCGGGCGGCCTGGTCGGCGCGGGTGGTCGGGGCGGTCACAGGGTGCCTCCTTCGGGGGCGGGGTCGATGACGCGGGTGACGGGGGTGGCGGGCGTGACGACGGGGGTGAGGGGCTGCCCCGTGCGGTGCCAGGCGACGACGTTCTCGGCCGGGCGCTCCACGTAGGTGCGGCACGCGGCGTCGGAGAGGAAGGCCATGTGCGGGGAGAGCAGCAGCCGGGGGTGGGTGCGCAGCGGGTCGTGCGGGGCGGGGGGTTCGGTGGGGAGGACGTCGAGGGCGGCCCCGGCGAGTCGTCCGCCGTCGAGCGCTGCCAGCAGCGCGGTGTGGTCGAGCAGGCCGCCGCGTGCGACGTTGACCAGGACGCTGCCCTCCGGCAGCCGGTCGAGCTCGGCGCCGCCGATGAGGCCGCGGGTGGCGTCGGTGAGCGGGGCGTGCAGCGACAGCACGTCGCTGGAGGCCAGCAGGGTGTCCAGGTCGGTCCGCCGGAAGGGGGCGGGCCCGCGCGCGGGGCGGTCCAGCGGATCGTGGGCGAGGACGCGGCCGAAGAGCGGCGCGGCCAGCTCGGCGAATCGGGTGGCGATGCGGCCGGCGCCCACCAGGCCGAGGGTCAGCTCGCCCGGTTGCCGGGGCAGCCGCGGCAGGTCGCCGGTCCAGCCGCCGCGCCGCACCGCCGCGTCGGCCTGCGGAAGCTCCCGGACCAGCGAAAGGGCGGCGGCGAGTGCGTGGACCGCGACCTCCCCGGTTGCCGCGCCCGGGAGGTTGCACACCCACACGCCGCGGGCGCGGGCCGCCTCGGTGTCGACCATGTCGTAGCCGGCCGAGCAGGTGGCCACGATGCGCAGCGCCGGGAGCCGGTCGAGGAGGTGGGCGTCGATGCGGGCGTATCCGACGAGCAGGGCGACCGCGTCCCCCGCCGCCCGGACGATGGCGTCCGGGGTCGGGCTGTCGGCGATCCGCACCTCGAACCCCGCCTCGGTGAGCTTCGCCACCCCGGGGGCCGGGTCCAGGTCGTCGGGATCGGTGAAGACGGCGAGCGGCGGGCCGGTCATGTCGTGCTCCTGGTCGGTGTGTCGGTCGCGTGCGGATCCCGGTCGGGAGACCGGGGTCGGTCGGCGGTCGGTCGGCGGTCGCGGTCGGTGGTGGCCGGCCGGTCGTGGAAGCGGTCGGGCCGGCCACCGGCTCGGGCCGGTGGCGCGGTCTCAGACCCCGGCGGTCGCCGGACGGTCGGCCGCCGGACCGTCCGGGTGCTCGCCCGCCAGGCGCCGGCGCCACGCCTCGACGACGGCTTCCTCCGTCGGCCTGGTGGCCAGGCTGACGGCCACGTAGGCGACCAGGCCCGCGAGCAGGCCGTAGTAGATCGGCTCGTTGGCGAGGAGCCCGTCGGCCACCATAAAGGTGAGCACCGTGCTGCCGCCCGCGACCATCGTGGCGAGGGCGCCCTGGAGGTTGCCGCGCCGCCGGACCAGACCGCCGAGCACCGGTATCGGCAGACCGCCGACGAGCAGGTCGTAGGCCGCGGTGAGGGCCGCGATGACGTCGCCGAGCACGCAGGCGAGGGCCATGGACAGCACGCCGAGGACGGCGACGGCGACCCGGTCGGAGGCGACACCGTCGGACTCGCGCGGCGCGGGGCCGCCGCTCCGGCGGCCTGCCAGGCGGCGCAGCCGGACCCAGACGTCGTTGTGCGCGACCGTGGCGGAGGCGATCAGCACGCCGCTGGCCGTGGACATCATCGCGGAGAGGGCGGCGGCCAGGACCAGCCCCTTCACCCCGGCGGGCAGGGCGTGCTGGACGACGGCGGCGAACGCCTGGTCGGCGTCGGCGAGCCGCGGGTGGAGCGTCCTGGTGGCCATGCCGATGACGGCGTCGGCCACGGCGTAGACCAGGCAGTAGGCGCCCGCGGCGGTGCCGCCCCAGGCGGCTACCCGGTCGCTGCGCGCGGTGAAGACCCGCTGCCAGATGTCCTGGCCGACGTCGATGAGCATGCCGAAGCTTCGACATCCTCGCTCACCTGAAGGGGGGCGATTCCCGCCTGCCGAGCCGTTGACCGGCGCGGCTTCGGGTGGGTTCCTGGTTCATCGCGCGATGCCCGGCACTCCCCCTGTGCACCTCGACCGGACGCGGCTGCGGACCCTGGTCCCGAGCGCGCCGGACGCCCGGCCGGGCCCTCCCGCGCAGGCCGCCGCCCTCGGCTTCAGCTCACCGGTACCGGCGGCCGAGCTGCCCGGCGCCGACGCCCAGTGGCCGGGCGGGCGCTGGAGCGGGCCGTCGCCAGCGAGGCCCCGGCGGTGGTCCACAGCGCGTCGCACACCCTCCACCCGCTGGTGTCAGCGCCCGAGGCACGCGAACACGCCCGGGCCCGGTTCGCGCCGCTCACGGGGCCGGCTGAGGGGCTCAGGCCGGGGGTTTGCGCCCCCAGATGCGGACGGTGTCCCCGACCCGCATCCAGTTCCACAGGCGCTCCGCGTCGTCGTGGCGGAGGTTGACGCAGCCGTGCGAGCCGGGCGGGCTGTAGATGTTCTTGCGGGTGCCGTGCAGGGCTTGGCCCCCGCTGAAGTACTGGCTGAAGGGCATCGGCTGGTGGTAGAGGCTCGAATAGTCGTCCCGCACGCGGCGCTGGATGGAGAACCGTCCGGTGCGCGTCTCGTACCCCGGCGCGCCGCTGCGCAGGGGCACCGCCTGGACGACGACCTTGCGGCCCTTGAGCAGCCACATCACCTGGTGGGTCAGATCGAGGCAGGCGACACGCCCGCGTTCGGGCGGGCAGTGCGCGTCCGCCAGCAGCTGCTCGGGGTGCCCGGCCGCCCAGCGCGCGTACAGGGCGCGGTAGGTGGTGGGTGAGGCGAGGCCGTCCGCGGGGAGCACGCCCTCCCGCTCCTGGAAGTCCCGGATGGCGGCGCAGTCCTGCGGCGACTGGGTACCGTCCACCGGGAGTCCCAGGTATCCCTCGACGTCGCGCTGCCGCGGACCGGTTCCGGTGGTGCACTCGCGCTGCGGTTCGGGCTCCTGCGGGGCGGTCTCCTGCGGTTCGGGCTCCTGCCCGGCGGGACGGGCCGTCACGGAGCGCGGATTCGCTGCGGCGGTGCCGCTCAGGGGCGGGACGAGCGCCTGCGCGGGCGCGGCTTCGGCGAGGCCGAGCAGCAACAGCAACGCGAGGGCGGGGGTGTGTGTTCTTCGTACGGACCGCGGGAATGTGTTCGCTGGCATGCACGGGGCTGTGCCCTGCCGACCGGGCGCGCAGCACGGAAGTCCGCCGAATCACCTGAGCGCCGCACATCGGCTCCCGGCCGCGGGCCGGTCGCGCTGCGCCGTTCCCCTCCTGATCCGGCCCCGCCCCGGTCCGCGCTCCGGCCCGGGTGGAGCACCGGGCCGGGCGCGCGGACGGCGGAACGCGACTGTCAGTCGGTCAGCGTGGCCGGGTCGCTGACGCCAGCCTCGCCGGTCTCGACGTGGCCGGCGAGGCGGCGCGTCCAGTCGGGGTCGGCCTCGCAGGTGACCTCGAGGTCGTACCAGCGCTTGCTCTCCCGCAGCCGCACCGTGGTCACCACTTCGCCACCCGGGTGCACCGTGTGCGTCTGCTCGGCGCCGCCGTAGGCGTTGCTCACCGTCAGCGTGCGGTCGGCGTCGGCCGCGTTGGTGAGGGTCAGCTCGATGTCGCCGCTCTCGGCGAGGTGGCGTGCGGTCACCTCGCAGCCTGCCTGCTTGTTGGGGCCCTTGAAGGTGCGCAGGAAGCCGTTCGGACCGTGCGCCGTCAGGTCGTAGCTGCCGCCGGAGTAGGCACTGTTCCAGGTGTCGGACAGCTCCTTGCCCGCCTCGGTGGTGTAGGTCCAGGGGCCGTCGGTGCGATTCGCGGAGGTGACGAGGAAGAAGGCGCCCGCCGACTTCCCGCCGCTGAAGGTGAGGGTGAACCTGCCGTCCGAGGTGCGGGCCGCGCCGTCCACCAGCGGTGCGTACGGCAACGGGCGTGTGTGCCGCGAGCCGGACTCCTGGCGGAGCAGCACCGGCTTGGCCGGCGGCTCGGGCACGTAGCTGTCGTGCCGATCCCGGTCCGGGGGCTCGTAGGCGTCGGTGCTCGGCAGCCGCGCGGGTTCGGTGTCCTTGAGGGTGAAGTCGAACGCCGAGGTCAGGTCTCCGCACAGGGACCGGCGCCACGGCGAGATGTGCGGCTCGTGCACCCCGAAGCGGCGCTCCATGAAGCGGAGGATGGAGGTGTGGTCGAACAGCTCGGAGCACACGTAGCCGCCGGTGCTCCAGGGCGAGACGACGAGCATCGGCACCCGCTGGCCGAAGCCGTAGGGGCCGGGGGCGTATCCGGAGAGGCCGCCGGTGTACTGGTCGAGGGAGGTGTCCGCGGTGGCGCGGCCCTGGGCCGCGGAGGCCGGCGGGTAGGGCGGTACGACGTGGTCGAAGTAGCCGTCGTTCTCGTCATAGGTGATGAACAGCGCCGTCTTCGCCCAGACCTCCGGGTCGGCGGTCAGCGCGTCCAGCACCTGGGAGATGTACCAGGCTCCGTAGTTGGCGGGGAAGTTGGGATGCTCGGTGAACGCCTCGGGTGCGGCGATCCAGGAGATCTTCGGGAGCCTGCCCGCCTTGACGTCGGCCTTGAGCTGGTCGAAGAAGCCGTCGCCCTGCCTGGCGTCGGTGCCGGTGCGGGCCTTGTCGTGGAGCGGGTCGCCGGGCCGGGCGTCGCGGTACGCGTCGAAGTAGAGCAGCGAGTTGTCGCCGTAGTTCCCGCGGTAGGCGTCCTCGATCCAGCCCCAGTGGCCGTCCGCGTCGAGGCCGTCGCCGATGTCCTGGTAGATCTTCCAGGAGACGCCGGCCTCCTCCAGGCGTTCGGGGTAGGTGGTCCAGCCGTAGCCGGCCTCCTCGTTGCCCAGGACGGGGCCGCCCCCCTTGCCGTCGTTTCCGGCGTGTCCGCTCCACATGTAGTAGCGGTTGGGGTCGGTGGCGCCGATCATCGAGCAGTGGTAGGCGTCGCAGACGGTGAAGGCGTCGGCGAGCGCGTAGTGGAAGGGGATGTCCTTCCGGGTCAGATACGCCATGGTGCCGGTGCCCTTGGCGGGGATCCACTGGTCGTACCGGCCCCCGTTCCACGCCTGGTGGCCGCCCGCCCAGTCGTGGTTGAGGCCGGCGATGAACTGCATGCCGAGGTTCTCGGCGTCGGGGTGGTAGGGCAGTACGTCCTTGTGTCCGTCGGACTGCTGCCAGACCGTCCGCTTGCCGGTCGGTGCCGCGGGGCGGGGGTCGCCGAAGCCGCGCACTCCGCTCAGGGTGCCGAAGTAGTGGTCGAAGGACCGGTTCTCCTGCATCAGCACGACGATGTGCTCGACGTCGTCGATGGTGCCGGAACGGCGGGCGGCGGGGATGGCGGCGGCCCGCTCGATGCTGCCGGAGAGGGCGGAGAAGCCCGCGGTCGCGCCGGCTATCTGGAGGAACCGGCGCCGGTTGAGTTCTGGCATGGGTCTGCTGACCTCACAGGGCGAATCGGAATCGTCGGACCGGCAGAGTCTGTCAACAACAGCGGCACCATGGAAGGCCACCTGTATGAACAAGTTGGCAACATCTGGGAACGGAGCCCGCAAGGACACCCCCTACCACCAGCAAAGACATGCGGTGACGGCGGGTCGACAACCGCCGGGCTGCGTTCCCTCACCGCCACATGCCGCCGGAGTCGGCTCGCGTGACCACCGCCACACGCCGTCGACCGGAATACGGGGCACCCCGACACGCGCAGCAACGGACGGCCCGCGCCCGTCGGGGGACGCAGGATGAAGCGGTGAAGGAGGACCAACCGATGACCGAGGAGCAGGACGGATCCCCGGAGGGCGGCCGCGAGGTGGCGGCGTCCGGCAGGTGGGCGCGGGCGAGGCAGTGGCTGGACCGGGCGAAGGGGTCGGCCGGCTACGAGCGGCAGACCCTGGAGCTCATCGGCAAGAGCGCCCTGGCGGCCACCGCGGCCTGGTACGTCGCACACAACGTGCTGGCCGCGCAGAGCCCCGCCTTCGCGCCCTTCTCCGCGGTCCTCATCATGCAGGTGACCATCTATCAGTCGCTCGTGCAGGCGCTGCGGTACGTCGCAGCGGTCTCGGCCGGGGTGATGGTGCAGGCGGCGCTGGGCTATCTGGCCGGGCCCGACCTGCTGACCTTCGTGCTGGTCGCGCTCATCGCGATGGCCATCGGCCGGTGGCGGCGGCTGGGTTCCCAGGGCTCCCAGGTGGCGACGGCCGCGTTCTTCGCCTTCTCCACCTACGCCGCCGCCTCCGGAAACCTCGAACGCATCGAGGAACTAGGGCAGATCCTGATGCTCGTCGGCATCGGCTGCGGGATCGGCGTGCTGATCAACGTCACCGTCGTGCCGCCGATGCGCTACCGGAGCGCAGAGTACGGCATCCGCGTCCTGGCCCACTCGCTGTGCGACCTGATAAGCGACATCGCCCCGGCGCTGCGCGAGGGCGACCTGGACGACGAGCGCACCGCACACTGGCGGCAGCGCGCAACGACCCTGGGGCCGCTGGTGACACAGGCACGCTCGGCGCTGAACACCGCTGTGGAGAGCAAGTACTACAACCCCCGGCAACTGCTGCCCGGGCACCGCACACACCACGACTTCTCCGGCTATGAGGAGCTGGTCGACGCGCTGGAGCGCGTCACCCACCAGCTCACGTCGCTGACCCGGGCCCTGCACCAGTGGCCGGAGGACGAGAACGGCGAGGACTGCCGCGGGTTCCTGACGGACTACGCGGGGCTGCTGGAGGCGCTCTCCCGGATCACCCGGCTGTTCAGCGAGATCGACGAGCAGCACCTCCCACGGCAGGCGGAGGGACTGTGCCGCGCGGCGGAGGCGGCGCAGGAGAAGCGGACCGCGCTGGTCGAGAACGTCCGGGAGACCGCGCTGCCGACCGACGACCCGTCCCGCCCCTACAGCATCCTCCTCGCGGAGGCGACCCGGCTGATGGAGGAGGCCCAGCACTCCTGCGACATACTCCAGCACACCGTCGACGAGGCGTCGCAGACCGGCGAACTCCAGGAGCGGACGAAGGGGTGACTGCCCACCGACCCGGGGTGCGCCCCTCCCCCGGCCCGGCCGGCGCGGCGCAGCCTCCGCGCGTGCCCTCTGCGGCCGCGCCTCCCGGAAGGTGGCCGGTCCCCGGAAGGCGGAAGCACCCCGGCCCGTACCGGCCACCGGAGTGTCCTGGACTGCATCCGGGTGGTGACCTCCCGGCTCCGCCGTCGCGGCGACCCGGCCCGGCGTCGCCGGACCAGCAGACTGAGCGCGACCGAACGAGCCGGAAGCGGACGGACGACGGAACCTGGTGGAGTACGAGACGGATGTCGCCATCGTCGGGGCGGGCGCCGCGGGGCTGTCGCTGGCCTGGCGGCTGGCCGCCCGCCGGGCAGCGGACGGCGGCCCGCGTGTCGTCCTCCTGGACGCGCCCCCCGGCCCCCTCCGGCCCCCCGAACGCACCTGGTGCTACTGGGAGGGGCCGGTGGGCGAGTACGACGCGGCGCTGGCGGCCCGCTGGAACCGGCTGCGGGTGCGCGGCCCGGACGGCGAGGTGGTGGCGGGCGGCACCGCGCCGTTGTACTACAAGATGCTCCGCTCGGGCTCCTTCGAGGAGTTCGTACGTGGCAGGCTGGACTCCGCGGCCGGGGTGCGCCGGGCGGAGGCGCTGGTGCACGGCGTGCTGGACGTACCGGGCGGCGCCGAGGTGCGCGGCGTCGCGGCGGACGGCGGCACGCTCACCGTCCGGGCACGCTGGGTCTTCGACTCCCGGCCTCCACGGCGGCTGCCGCCCGCCCGGACGACGCTGCTGCAGCACTTCCGCGGCTGGCTGGTGCACACCCGGCGGCCGGTCTTCGACCCGGCGGCGGCCGAACTGATGGACTTCCGCACCCCGCAGCCGGCCCGCGGCCTCTCGTTCGGCTACGTGCTGCCGCTCGGCCCGCACCGGGCACTGGTGGAGTACACCGAGTTCTCCCCCGCCGTGCTGGACGGCGCCGGGTACGACCGGGCGCTGCGCGACTACGCCGACCGGGTGCTGGGGCTGGGGGACTTCGAGGTGACCGGCGCCGAGCAGGGCGTCATCCCCATGACCGACGGCCGGTTCGCGCGGCGCGCGGGCGCCTCGGTGTTCCGGATCGGCACCGCGGGCGGCGCGACCAGGCCCGCGACCGGCTACACCTTCGCGGCGGTGCAGCGCCAGACCCGGAGGATCGCCGCGGCACTGCACGCGGGCCGCACCCCGCTGCCGCCGCGCGCCTACCCGCGCCGCGCCCTGGCGATGGACGCGGTGCTGCTGCGGGCGCTGGAGCGCGGCAGGGTGGACGGCGCCGCCTTCTTCACCGGGCTGTTCCGGCACCTCCCGGCGGCCGCTCTGCTCCGATTCCTCGACGGCGAGAGCGGCCCCCTCCAGGCGCTCGCCGTCGGACTCCGCACTCCGGTGGGGCCGATGCTGCGTACCGCGGCGGAGCTGCCCCGGCTGTCCCGCACCGCCTCCCCGGCCCCCGGCCTCCCGCCGGTCGCACCCCTCCCGCCGCGAAGGCCACCCCTGCGAGGTACCTCATGACGCTGCCGTGCGCCGAGGCGCAGTCCACCACGTGCGACACGGCCCGACGGCCCGCCCGGCGAAGAGCGCGGTGGGACGCCGGCCGCGTGCGGGTGCGGCCGGCACCCGACGCGGCGGCCGGCACCGTGCTCACCTTCCCGGCCGCGGCCGGACCGGGCCCGGCCGGACCCCACCGCGGAGCCGTACGGTGAGCGCGGCACGGCACGGGCGCGACCGCAGGGCACGGGTGCTGCACCCCGCGCCGGGACGGCCCGCGTTCGACCGGGCCGGGCCGGGCGGCAGCGCCGCTCCGCGGGTCGCGGTGGTGGGCGGCGGGATCGCCGGACTCGCCGCCGCCACCGGGCTCGCCGAACGGGGCGCGCGGGTCACGGTCTACGAGCGCGAACCGCGGCTGGGCGGGCGGCTGGCCGGATGGCCGGTACGGCTGCGGGACGGTTCCCCCACGACGATGAGCCGCGGCTTCCACGCCTTCTTCCGTCAGTACTACAACCTGCGGGACCTGCTGCGGCGTATCGACCCGCTGCTGGCCGGACTGCGCGGGCTGCCCGACTACCCGCTCCAGCACAGCGGCGGCGCGCGCGACAGCTTCGCGCACGTACCCCGCACCCCTCCGTTCAGCGCCCTGGGATTCGCCGCGCTCAGCCCCACCTTCGGGCTGCGGGACCTGGCGGGCATGGCGCCGCGGGCCGCGCTGCCGCTGCTGGACGTGCGGGTTCCCGAGGTGTACGAGCGGTGGGACGGCACCGCGGCGCAGGAGCTGCTGACCGCGATCCGGTTCCCCGAGGCGGCGCGCGACCTGGCCTTCGAGGTGTTCTCGCGGAGCTTCTTCGCCGACCCCGGCGAGCTGTCGGCCGCCGAGATGGCGCTGATGTTCCACATCTACTTCCTCGGTTCGAGCGAGGGGCTGCTCTTCGACGTCCCCGCCGAGCCGTATCCGCGGGCGCTGTGGGAGCCGCTGGGCGACTACCTGGAGAAGCACGGGGTCCGGCTGCGCACCGGGGAGCCCGTGCTCGGGATCCGGCCGGAGGGCGGGACGCGGATCGTGTCCACGGCCACTGGTGAGGAGCACTACGCGGCAGTCGTGCTGGCGCTGGACACCGCCGGGCTGCGCGGCGTGGCCGGCGCCTCCCCGCAGCTGGCCGACGCGGCGTGGCGGGAGCGGGTGGCCCGGCTGCGCACCGCACCGCCGTTCCTGGTCTCCCGGCTGTGGCTGGACCGCCCGGTGGCCCGGCGGCGGCCCGGGTTCCTGGGGACGAGCGGCTACGGACCGCTGGACAACGTGAGCGTGCTGGAGCGCTGGGAGACGGAGGCGGCTCACTGGGCGGCCCGCTCCGGCGGCTCGGTCGTCGAACTGCACGCCTACGCCGTGGACCCCGCGGCGGCGCGGCAGCCGGGAACCCGGGAGCAGGTGCAGGAGCGGCTGCGCGGCGAACTGGCCCGGGTCTACCCGGAGACGGCCGCGGCCCGGGTCCTGGACGCCTGCCACGAATGGCGCGCCGACTGCCCGCTCTTCCCGGTCGGCGGCCACCGCGACCGGCCCACGGTGCGCACGCCCGACCCCCGCCTGGTGGTGGCCGGGGACCTGGTGCGCACCGGGCTGCCGGTCGCCCTCATGGAGCGTGCGGCCACCAGCGGGCTCCTCGCCGCGAACGTGCTGCTGGCCCGCTGGGGGGTGCGGGGGCACCCGCTGCGGACGGTGCCGGACCGGGGCAGGTCGGCGGTGTTGCGGTCGCTGGCCCGGCTGGGCTGAGGCGGGGTCAGCCGGGGAAGTGCCGGGTGCTGCGCAGCTGCCAGCGGCGCTCGGCGTAGGCGAGGTCGTCCCGCCACAGCCGTTCGGCACCGGCCCGCAGCAGCGCGCGCAGCAGCGGCGCCCCGGCGCGTGCGAGGGCGAATCCGGGCCGCGGCGAGTGCGCGACGATCGCCTCGGTCACCAGGGTGCGGGGCTCGCCCGCGGTGTCGGCGGTCAGCGGGGTGGCGTGGGTCTCCACCACGGAGCCGCGTCCCTCCCCCTCGGTGAGGTGCATGACGACGGTGCGCGGTTCGGGTGCGGTGAAGACGGCGCGTACCGGCACCACGACGCGGCCGGCGACCTTGAAGGAGACGTCGACCACGAAACCGTCCGCCGCCCCGCCGTGCGCCGCCGCCTCGTCCGCGACCGCCTCCGGGGCGCTCACCACCGTCAGGTCCACGAAGGAGTAGGGGTGGTACCAGGCGCCGTGCCACGGGTCCAGGCGGTTGGCGACGATGTCGTCGGGAGCGCAGCGGCCGACGGCGGTGAAGACGGCGTCCACCGAACGGGCGGGACGCGGCCGGGTGGGCACCACGGGCCGCTCGGTGGGCTCCTCGCCGCCGGCGTCGTCGAGCCGCACCCATGCCAGCACCCCGTCGTCGTAGGCCGGGTAGGGCGTCCAGCCCGCCGCCGGGCCCCCGTCGAAGGACATTCCGTGCCAGTGGCAGACCAGCCGTCCGCACCGCACCCGGCTGTCCTTGAGCGGCGCGCCCAGGTGCGGGCAGGCGCCCGCGCCCGCGCGGATCCGCCCCTGCGCGTCGTACCAGGCCACGACCTCGACTCCGGCGACGGTGCGGCCCAGCGGGCGTCCCCGGGTCAGGTCCCGGGCCGCGCCGAGCACGTACCAGTTGCCGGAGGGCCGCTTCTGGGCGCGCCGCAGCGCGTCCTCGATCAGGCCGGGACGCGCTGCGCGCCAGGTGGGCCGCTGCCGTTCCCAGGGGACGGCGCGGCGGCGCAGGGTGAGGGGGAGGCGGCCGCGTGGGGGCGCACCCTCGGTCATGACAACTCCCTCTGTCGGGGCCGGGACGTACGCAGGCGGGCCGCGGAGCTCCGGGCCAGCCCGTCGAGCGCCAGGGCCGCCCGGTGGCAGCGCGGGACGACGGCGCGGCGGTGCAGCACGTCGAAACCGCTGTCGACGACGGCCTCCAGGATGGCGCTGTAGAGCACGAAGGCGGTGCGGATGCAGGGCCGGGCCCGGGGATCGAGCATGGCGAGTCCGGGCCGGGCCTCGCGGTAGACCTGGCGGGTGAGGTCGAGGGCCGCACGCAGGGCCGCGGTGATGCGGGGGTCGCGCTGCCCGGTGGCTCTGCTCCAGCGCAGCAGTTCGCGGTCGACGCCGTGCGCCGCCAGCAGGTCCTCCGGCAGGTAGACGCGGCCGCGGTCGAGGTCCTCGCCGACGTCGCGCACGAAGTTGGTCAGCTGGAAGGCGACGCCCAGCGCCGCCGCGTGCGGCGCCGCCTCCGCCGGGGGGACGACGGTGCCGAGCACCGGCAGCATCTGCAGTCCGATGACGGCGGCGGAGCCGTGCATGTAGTGGCGCAGATCCGCGTAGGTCGGATAGCCCGTGACCACCAGGTCGCTGCGCATGGAGGTCATGAAGTCGGTGAAGTGGCCCGGGCTGATGCGGTAGGTGGCGGCGGTGTGGGCGAGGGCGCGGACGACCGGCTCGCTGCTCTCGCCCGTTCGCAGCCCGGCGACCAGGCGGTTCTCCAGGGCGTCGAGCACCGCGGCGCGTTCGGCGGGGGTGGCGGCGCTGCCCTGGTCGTCCACGATGTCGTCGGCCCAGCGGGCGAAGCCGTAGAGCGCGTGCACCGCGGGGCGTCGCTCCGGGGGCAGCAGCCGGGTGGCGAGGAAATAGGTCTTCCCGTGCCGGGCGTTGAGCCGGCGGGAGAGCCGGTAGGCCTCCCGGAGGTCCGGGTCGCGGATGCCCGCTGCGTCGAGTTCGCGTTCGGTCATGCGCGGGTGTCCTTCGCGGGGGTCCGCCGCGGGAGGGCGGGGGCCGGGCGGGGGCCGCGTGCCGGGCGCGGCGCGGGGCCGGTGAGGCGGGCGGCGGCGAGCTTTCCGGACAGCAGCACGGTCGGTACGCCGACTCCGGGGGTGGTGCCGCAGCCGGCCAGCACCGCGTTCGGGGTACCGCGCACGAGGTTGCGCGGCCGGAAGGGGCCGGTCTGGGCCGCCGTGTGGGCGGCCGAGAACGGCGTGCCGGCGGCGAGCCCCTGCGCACTCCAGTCGGCGGGCGTGACCAGCACCTCCTCCCGCACCGCGGCGGCGATGCCGGTCAGTCCGCGCTGCTCCAGGTGGTCCAGCAGCGTGTCGCGGTACCGGGGGGCCAGATCGCGCCACCGGCGGGCGTCGGGGCCGATGTCCGTGTTGGGGCAGGGCGCCAGCACGTAGTGCACATGGCGGCCGGGCGGTGCCAGGTCCGGGTCCGTGGCGGTGGGCCGGGTGATCAGCAGCGAGGGGTCGGTCATCAGGCTGCCGTCCCGGGTGAGTTCGCGGAAGGTGCGCCGCCACGCGCTGCCGAAGGAGAGCGTGTGGTGCCCCAGCCCGGGCCAGGTGCGGTCGGTGCCCACGTGCAGGACGACCGCGGACGGCGCGTGCCGCAGCCGCAGCGCGCGGCGCGGCCGGTGGCCGAGCAGTGCGTAGGACAGCGGCAGGTCGGGGGTGAGGACGACCGCGTCGCAGGGGATGCGCCCGGCCGGGGTGACGACGGCGGTGACGCGTTCGCCCGCGCGCTCCAGCCGGGTGACCGGCTGCCCGTAGCGCAGCTCGGCTCCCGCGTCGCGAGCCGCGGCCGCCATGGCGCCGGGCAGCGCGTGCATACCGCCGCGCGGGAACCAGACCCCCGCCACCGTGTCCATGTAGGCGATCACGGCGTACGCGGCCAGTGCCCGCTCGGGCGGCACGCCCGCGTACAGGGACTGGAAGGAGAAGACCCGGCGCAGCCGTTCGTCCGGCAGGTACCGTGCGATCCGCGCGTCCAGCCTGCCGAACCCGCCCAGTGCGGCCAGCCGGGCCAGATCCGGGTGCAGGAGCTGGCGGGGCGAGTCGAAGTTGACGTCGATGAACCGCCGCATCTGCAGCCGGTAGAGCTCCCCCAGCCAGGCCCGCAGCCGCCGGTAGCCGTCCGCGGCCCCGGCTCCGGCGAAGCGCTCAACCTCGGCCTCCATCGCCTCCGCGTCGCTGTGCACGTCCAGCCGGCTGCCGTCGGCGAACCGGGCCCGGTAGGCGGGGTGCAGCGGCACCAGGTCGAGCCGGTCGCGGAGCGAGTCGCCGACCGCGGCGAACGCCTCCTCGACCAGTTCGGGCATGGTCAGCACGGTGGGCCCGGTGTCGAACCGGTAGCCGGACCGCTCCAACCGGCCGGCCCGGCCACCCGGCCCGAGGTCGCTCTCCACGACGGTCACCCGGCGCCCCGCACCGAGCAGATGGAGCGCCGCGGACAGCCCGGCCAGCCCGGCGCCGACCACGACCACGTGGTCGGCGTGCCCCCGTACGGCCGCGATCGTCACAGGACGCCCGGGAGGCGGAGGGCGACGGCCGCGGGCAGCGGTGCGCCACCGGGGTGCGCGAGGGGGTGAGGCCGGGTCACGGGGTCCTCCCTGGCTGTTCGTCGGCGGGCCCGGGAGCCGACCGGGCGCGCGGCGGGACGGGAGGTCCGCGGCGCCCCGGGTGCGCGACCGGTGCCGTCGCCTCAGTCGAGCACGTCACCCCTGTGGCGCCCGTGCGACCGCGCCGCACCGCGCTCCGCCGCGGGGCGGGATCACCCGGGCAGCGGAGGCCGGTGCACCCGGCGGCGGTATCCGGGCCGGGGTCGGGAGACGACAGGGCTCGCCAAGTCCCGCCACCGATGCGCCCGGTGGCGGGACCCGGGCCGACGGTCGCGCGGCGACGGCGGCCGCGCCCCGCCCGCGTGAACAACGCTCCAGGCCGATACGGCCAGGTCGGGTCCGCTAAGCCCCGTCTGCCCGGCGGGCGGACGACGCTCCTTTGAAGACACCCCCTAGAAGAAGGCCTTGTCTCCGCCGATCCGCACCCCGGCGTAGTAGGTGTCGGCCGCGCGGTGGCAGGTGCGGTGGCGCCCGGCGGCCGGGTACCGGTCGTCGCAGATCCGCCGCATCTCGGTGCGGAAGCGGCTGTCGATCCAGTTCTTCGTGGCGCGGGTGGGGTCCAGCTTCAGTTCGTGGTTGCCGCCGTAGTTGCGGTAGCCGAAGTCGTGCTGGACGCAGGCGGGGCGGAAGACCTCGCTGTAGGGGAGCAGGCCGGTCGGGACGGAGCAGCCGTCGGTGGTCCAGTTGAACGGGGGCGCGTGGCGCACCGCCGCGAACTGCCGGTAGGTGAGCTTCATCAGCCGGTCCGCCTCGGCCCGGACCGCGGGGTCGGCCGGAGCCTCGCGCACCGCCGGGGCGGTCGGGCGGACCGCGCGGACGGAGACGGGGGAGTCGGCCGCCGGCGCCCCGGTCGGCAGCGGCCGGACCGCCGGGCCGCCGGAGGCGGGCCGCGCGGAAGCGGCGGCCACGGCGGTACCCGGCGTGACGAGGGCGCCCAGCAGTACGGAGACCGTGAGCACTCGGGTCGGGACGGCGGACAGCATCCTTGCGCGCATCGTGACTCCCGGTCTCGGCTCTCGGCGCTCCGTCCTGGAAACGAGCCCGCCGGCGGACCGGTGCGGCTGCTTCCCTCCCGCGAGTGACAGGGCCCGCCGTTCGCCTGCGGGCCGGGACCTTCGAGACGCGGACCGGCCGCGGAGACCGGTGGCAGGGAACGGTGGCGGAGACCGGCGGAGTGCGGACAGGAGGCGGGCGGCGTCGTAGGGCCGCCGTCAGGCGCACTCCCCCGCGCCGACGGAGAGCCCGCGGGCCTCGCCTGACGGTGCGCCGGCGATGCCGTCCCGGCACGACCGAACCGCTCGCCCCCGCGGGGTCGAGCGGTTCGGTGCGGGAGGGGCGGGCGTCAGAGGAGGCCGAGCAGTCCGAGCCCGAGGAGGCCCTCGCGGTCGCCGAGCTTCACCAGCCGGGGCCCTTCCTGGCCGCGGGAGTCCTGGCGGTCGGCGCTGGAGGCCGGGGCGGCCGCGGTGGTTCCGCGGGCGTCGGCCGGGGCCGCCTGGGCCACTCCGCACAGCGGGACCAGGGCGGTCACGGTGAGCGCTGCGAGGGTGGCCGCGGTGCGGGGCAGGCGGGGAATGCGGTGCATGGGGACTCCTTCTGTTCGGCCGGACCGGATCCGGCGCCTCGGGGCGCGGGCGGTCGTCGGGGGGACGGTCTTCCCTGCCCTGCTCCCGGCCGGAGGTGCCCCGGGACCGCACGTCCGGCTGTTCACCGCCACGGGCGGCGGATCGCCGCCCGTGGCGCGTACGCGGACCGGGACACCACCCGGCCGGGAGCCGGGATTACTTCGGCGGCCGAGGCCAGGGCGCCGGGTGGGACTCGCGAGGACGGCCTGGCAGCGGTCGCTGACTTCCACGCTGCACCGGACCAGCGCGCCCTGCGCGCGGTGTTGAGCCGGACAGGGCACGAGGGGCCGCCACGGGCCACCCCCCGCCGCGGGCCAGCACCGGATCCCGTTCCCCGGGCGGTGCCCCGGACGGTTCAGTCGGCGGGTCCGGAGGGGAAGCGCGGAACCTCTCCGGGCGCGGTGTCGCGGAGCAGCCGCCGGACCCGTACCGGGTGGCGCCAGCGGCCCGCGTCGAAGGCGACGTCCGCCTCGAACTCGACGACCAGTTGGGGGACGACGCAGCGGTGCGCGAGCATGTCCCGGGTGCCCCAGCCGGACCGGAACCGGGCGTCCTGCCAGGGGTGGCCGGGGTCCGCCGGAGCGAGCAGCGGGCCGATCTCCCGGCGCAGCGCGGCGGTGACCGGGGTGCTCTGCGCCACCATCCGCAGCACTCCGTCCGGGTCGTAGCGGCCCAGCAGCAGCATGTCCGGCGCGGTCCCGGGGCCGGTGACCGCGCCGATCACGGCCTCGGTGGTGGCGCGTGCCCGCAACTTGCGCCAGCCGCGCTCGCCCGGACGGTAGGGCTGCCCCAGTCCCTTGACGACCATGCCCTCGACGCCGACCGCGCCCCAGGCCGGGTCGAGCCACTCGCGGGCCCGGTCCGGGTCGGTGGTCATCGGGCACAGCGCCCAGGGCGGCTGCAGGTCGCGGCGGGTGAAGATCTCCTCCAGCAGGGCGCGGCGCTCCCGGTAGGGGCGGCCCATGGTCACCTCGTCGCCGAGCTGCAGCAGGTCGAAGGCGATGAAGTGGGCCGGGTGCGCCGCGGCCGCGGCCGCGGCGCGCGGTCCGGTGCGCCGGGCCCGGGACTGGAGTACGGCGAAGTCGACCGCGCCGTCCTCGATCACCACCAGTTCCCCGTCCAGGACCGCTTCCTCGCCGAGGGCGGCGGCGGCCCGCAGGATGTCCGGGAATCCGGGGCCGAGGTCGTTGCCGCGGCGGGACTGGAGGCGGGGCGTCTCGGCGCGGGCGAAGAGCAGCACCCGGTAGCCGTCCCACTTGGCCTCGTAGGCGAGGCCCCCGGCGCGGGGCACCGCCGCCACCGTGCGGGCCGTCATCGGGGCGAGGGGCGGGACGAGGCGCATGTCACCGGGGGCGCGGCGGGCGGCGCGCGGGGTTGTCGGCCATGAGCCACGTATAGCGCGGGCGCCCGGGCCGCGCGACCGCGCACGGCCCCCGCCGAGCGGCCTCCGGGCTCTGCCGGGCGGCCCCGCGGGAAGCAGTACGGGCCGCCGGAACGGGGTGTGAAGGCGAGGGTGTGAAGGCGAGCTGCGGGTGCGGTTAAGAAATCCTCGATGGACCCCGGGGCCGCTGTACGGCACATTCGTCCCGGCGGTGCGTGCGCAGCGGCGCCGCTTTCCACCCCCACTCCAGGGCACAGGGCCGGCCGGCCCCGCTTCGCCCTGCCGTGGCGCGAGACGACAGGAGCCGTGGCGTGAAGGCGCTGGTCAAGGAGAAGGCCGAACCGGGACTGTGGCTGGCCGACGTGCCGGAGCCGGAGACCGGGCCCGGTGAGGTGCTGATCCAGGTGGAGCGCACCGGGATCTGCGGCACCGATCTGCACATCCGCGCCTGGGACGGCTGGGCCCGGCAGGCGGTGTCGGCGCCGCTGGTGCTGGGGCACGAGTTCACCGGTGAGGTCGTGGAGACCGGCCGGGACGTGACCGGCATCAAGCCCGGCGACCGGGTGAGCGGAGAGGGCCATCTGGTCTGCGGCACCTGCCGCAACTGCCTGGCCGGCCGGCGCCACCTGTGCCGGGCCACGGTCGGGCTGGGGGTGGGCCGCGACGGCGCCTTCGCGCAGTATGTGGCGCTGCCCGCGGAGAACGTGTGGGTGCACCGCACACCGGTGGACCCCGACATCGCCGCGATCTTCGACCCGTTCGGCAACGCCGTGCACACCGCGCTCTCCTTCCCGCTGGTCGGCGAGGACGTGCTGATCACGGGCGCGGGGCCGATCGGTCTGATGGCGGTGGCCGTCGCCCGGCACGCGGGGGCGCGGAACGTCGTGGTCACCGACGTCAGCGAGGAGCGTCTGGACCTGGCCCGCACCGTGGGTGCCTCGCTGGCGCTGAACGTCTCCGGTGCGAGCATCGCGGACGGCCAGCGGGCGCTGGGGCTGCGCGAGGGCTTCGACGTGGGCCTGGAGATGTCGGGCAACCCGGTGGCACTGCGCGACATGCTGGCCAACATGACCCACGGCGGGAAGATCGCGATGCTCGGGCTGCCCGCCGAGGAGTTCGCGGTGGACTGGGCCCGGATCGTCACCTCCATGATCACGCTGAAGGGCATCTACGGCCGGGAGATGTTCGAGACCTGGTACGCGATGTCGGTGCTGCTGGAGGGCGGCCTCGATCTCGCTCCGGTGATCACCGGCCGGTACGGCTACCGCGATCATGAGGCCGCCTTCGACGACGCGGCCCGGGGGCGCGGCGGCAAGGTCATCCTCGACTGGACGGCCTGAGCCACCGCACTCGCGGTCCGTCCGCACGCTTGCCCCGTCCGTCCCGCCTCCCGGGCCGCACGGCCCTCGTCCTCGTCCCGTTCCCGGTGCCGGGCGCCGTGGCGCCCGGCACCGGGAACGGCACCCCCTCGCCGACCCTTGGAGAAGCTGGAATGTTCGACTCCGTACGCGACCAGTTGCGCGCCACCCTGGAAGAGATCACCGCCGCCGGACTGCACAAGCCGGAGCGGGTCATCGGCACGCCCCAGTCGGCCAATGTCCGGGTCACCGGCGGTGGAGCCGCGGAGCAGGAGGGAGAGGCGGTCCTCAACTTCTGTGCGAACAACTACCTGGGTCTGGCCGACCATCCCGAGGTGATCGCCGCCGCGCACGCGGCGCTGGACCGGTGGGGCTACGGAATGGCCTCGGTCCGCTTCATCTGCGGCACCCAGGAGGTGCACAAGGAGCTGGAGGGGCGGCTCGCGGCGTTTCTGGGCCAGGAGGACACCGTCCTCTACTCGTCCTGCTTCGACGCGAACGGCGGCGTGTTCGAGACGCTGCTCGGCGCGGAGGACGCCGTCATCTCCGACGCCCTCAACCACGCCTCCATCATCGACGGCATCCGGCTCTCCAAGGCCCGGCGCTTCCGCTACGCCAACCGGGACATGGCGGATCTGGAGCAGCAGCTCAAGCAGGCGCAGGACGCGCGGCGGCGGCTGATCGTCACCGACGGCGTCTTCTCGATGGACGGCTATCTGGCGCCGCTGCCGGAGATCTGCGACCTGGCCGAGCGCTATGACGCGATGGTGATGGTCGACGACTCGCACGCGGTCGGGTTCGTCGGCGCCGGGGGGCGCGGCACGCCCGAGCTGCACGGCGTCATGGACCGGGTGGACATCATCACCGGCACTCTCGGCAAGGCGCTGGGAGGTGCTTCGGGCGGCTATGTGGCGGCTCGCGCGGAGATCGTCGCGCTGCTGCGCCAGCGTTCGCGCCCCTACCTGTTCTCCAACAGCCTGGCCCCGGTGATCGCGGCGGCCTCGCTGAAGGTCCTCGACCTGCTGGAGTCCGCCGGTGACCTGCGGGAGAAGCTGGACGCCAACACCGAGCTGTTCCGCCGCGGGATGACCGAGCAGGGCTTCGAGATCCTCCCGGGCTCACACCCCATCGTGCCCGTCATGATCGGTGACGCGGCCGAGGCGGCCCGGATGGCCGAGCTGCTGCTGGAGCGCGGCGTGTACGTCATCGGCTTCTCCTATCCGGTGGTGCCCCAGGGGCAGGCCCGGATCCGGGTACAGCTCTCGGCGGCGCACTCCACCGAGGACGTCGAGCGGGCGGTTGCCGCGTTTGCCGCATCCCGGGCAGAGCTCTCCGGGGCGGCTGGGGGACAATCACTCACGTGATCGAAGCGCGGCGGCTGCACATCCTCCGTGCGGTGGCCGACCACCGCACGGTGACCGCCGCTGCCGCCGCGCTCTATCTGACCCCCTCCGCGGTGTCCCAGCAGCTCAGCGCGCTGGAGCAGGAGACCGGCCACCGGCTGGTCGAGCGCGGCACCAAAGGGGTGCGGCTCACCCCGGCCGGGGAGATCCTGCTCTCGCACACGCATCGGGTGCTGGCCCAGCTGGAGCGCGCCGAGGCGGAGCTGGCCGCCTACGGGTCGGGCGCGGCGGGCCGGGTGGACCTGGCCTCCTTCGCCACCGGTATCGGGCTGGTCGTGGCGCCCGCGCTCGCCCGGCTGGCCCGCACGGCGCCGGGCATCCGGGTGCGGGTCCAGGACGCGGAGGGGGACGCCAGCCTGCCGATGGTGCTGGACCGGGAGACGGACGTGGCGGTGGCCGTCGAGTACCGGGGCGCGCCGAGCGCGGACGACCCCCGGCTGACCCGGGTGCCGCTGTACGCGGAACCCTTCGACGCCGTCGTGCCACGGGGGCACCGGCTGGCCGGCGCCGACCGGGTGCCGCTGGGCGAACTCGCCAAGGACACCTGGATCGGCCCGTTCCCCGGCAACCCGTGCCACGACGTGGTCGTGCTCGCCTGCGAGAACGCGGGCTTCGAGCCCGCCATGGAGCACTACTCCGACGACTTCAGCGCCGTCGTGGCACTCGCCTCCGCCGGGGCCGGGGTAGCCCTGGTGCCGCGGTCGGCGCTGCTGGGCACCCCGGCGGGCGGGGTCGCGGTGCATCCGGTGGACGGCAGCGCGCCCACCCGGCGGGTGTTCGCCGCCGTACGCCGGGGCGCGGAGGACCATCCGCTGATCAGCCCGGTACTGGCGGCCCTGACCGAGGCGGCGGGGTAGCCGTACCACCCCTCCCCCGCCGCCGGGACCGGCCTGCTCCCGCGCGCGGTCCGGTCAGGAGGACTGCTTCGCCCCCTTGGCCACCTGGTCGGTCATGTCCGCGGTCTTCCCGGAAGGCGGCGGCTGCACGTCGACCTCGGTGCCGAAGTCGGAGAGCTCGACGACCGTCTTGACCTTCTGCTTCTCGCCGCCCTCGGCGCCGGAGGGCTGCACCCGCAGTTCGATCTCCTGGCGGCGGGTCATCCCCTTGCCGTCGATCCACAGCTCCATCGGCACATCGTCGCCGAGCTGCTCGCGCAGCTTCTTCCGCTCGGCCGCGTCGCCCTTCGTCATCCTGGCGAGGTCGAGATGCACCCGGTAGTGCGTGGTCTCGGTGCTGCCGACCTTCTCCGTGCCGAGCTTCTCGACGTCCTTCTCGGAGAGGGACTTGGTGTACGCGAGCGAACCCGCCGGGTCGTTGAGCCTCTTGTTCCCGCCACCCTGGGTCTGCAGCTTCCCGAGGTCCACCTTCATCCAGGTCTTGCCGTCCGGAAGCTGCTCCGCCGCCTTCTTCGGCAGCTTCTGGTAGAGGACGCGGTCGACGACGCGCTGCTCGATCTTTTTCGGCCCCTGGTCCAGCGTCAGCTTGCTGGTGCCGTCCCGCAGGTCGATGACGCCGTCACCGGCGACCTTCTTCCCCTGGGCCTGCCCTCCGGAGGTGGTCACCGTCATGGCGATCTTCGCGGTTTCGGCCTCGGTGGTCTTCTTGTTGGTGGCCTGCACCGCCTCGGCCGGGGACTGCGCCTTGGCGGAGTCGGAGGACCCGGTCTTGTCCGAGTCCTTGGAGCCGCCCTCGTCGCTGCTCCCGCAGCCACTGAGCAGCGCCACGCCGACGAGCAGCCCGGCCGAGCCGAGCACTGCGCCGCGCGTGGTTCTCGAGGACCCGTTCATCTGCGATCACCTCTGCCTTTCATGTGATGGTCAATCAAGTACGCGGCCGTGTACCACGGTTGGCGGAACCCAATCTCACAAAGACGCCGCGCGGAGAATTGTTGAAGCTCAGACGGCATTACGGGACGATGCAGACTTGAGGTGACTTAACGGATGGATGGCTGAGATGGCTGAGACAGCTGACGGCGCAGCGACCGGAGCGTCCCCGGGACACCACGGCAAGGCGGTGGGGATCTCCGTCGCCGCCGCGGTCGGCGGCTTCCTCTTCGGCTTCGACTCCTCCGTCATCAACGGCGCCGTCGACGCCCTCTCCGACCACTTCCGGCTGGGCGCCTTCCTGTCCGGATTCGTCGTCTCCATCGCCCTGCTGGGCTGCGCGGTCGGCGCCTGGTACGCCGGACGGCTCGCGGACGGGTGGGGGCGGCGGAGGGTGATGCTGCTCGGTTCGGGCATGTTCGTCATCAGCTCGGCGGGCTCGGCGTTCGCCTTCTCCGTACCCGACCTGCTGCTGTGGCGGGTGATCGGCGGACTGGGCATCGGGATCGCCTCGGTGATCGCGCCCGCCTACATCTCCGAGGTGGCACCCGCCTCCGGGCGCGGCGCGCTCGGATCGCTCCAGCAACTGGCCATCACCGTCGGCCAACTGGTGGTGCTCAGTTCCAACAAGGGCCTGGCCGGGGCCGCCGGAGGCGCCGCGAACGACCTGTGGTGGGGGCTGCCGGCCTGGCGCTGGATGTTCCTGGTCGGCGTTCTCCCGGCCGCCGTCTACGGAGTGCTGGCGCTGCTGATCCCCGAATCACCGCGCTATCTGGTGCTCACCGGCCGGGACGACCGGGCGGCCGCGGTGCTGGCCCGCGTCAGCGGCGAACGCGACCCGCGGGCAAAGATCACCGAGATCCGAGCCACCCTGCGCAAACAGCACCGCAGCAGCTTCGCGGACATCCGCGGCCCGCGGTTCGGGCTGCATCCGCTGGTCTGGGCAGGCATCATCATGGCCGCCTTCCAGCAGCTGGTCGGCATCAACGCGATTTTCTACTACTCGACCACGCTGTGGAAGTCGGTCGGTTTCAGCGAGTCGGACTCCTTCACCACCTCGGTGATCACGGCGGGCATCAATGTGCTGATGACGGTCGTGGCCATGCTGTTCATCGACCGGGCCGGGCGGCGCAGACTGCTGAGCATCGGGTCCGTCGGGATGTTCTGCGCCCTGGCACTGACCGCCTTCGCCTTCTCACATCAGCGGGGCAGCGGGAACGACGTGTCCCTCCCGTCCCCGTACGGGCCGCTGGCACTGGTCGGCGCCAACGCCTTCGTGGTCTTCTTCGCCCTCTCCTGGGGCCCGATCATGTGGGTGATGCTGGCGGAGATGTTCCCCAACCGGATGCGGGCGATGGCCCTGGCCATCGGTACCGCGTCCAACTGGATCTTCAACTTCCTGGTCACCTTCTCCTTCGAGCCCATGACCCGCAAGGTGGGGCTCACCTGGCTCTACGGCGCGTTCGCCGGCTTCGCGCTGCTGTCCTTCGTCTTCGTCCGCACGAAGCTGCCGGAGACCAAGCGCCTCGAACTGGAGGAGATGACGGGCGAGACACACCGGCGCCGGCCCCGGAACGCGTCGTCGTAGCCGCCGGGGCCGGACGGGCGCGGCGTCAGAGTTCGAACTGCTCCAGATGGCGGGGGGACACCACGCGGCTGTGGGAGCCCGCGGCCTTGCGGAGCCGGTCGACCGCGGCCCGGTCGACCGTCCCGTGCACCGCGGGGTCGTCCAGCGGGGTGACCAGGTCGTCGTGGTGGCTGGGGACGATGACGCGGGGCCTGCCCAGCGTTTCGACGGCGCGCTCGAAGTAGTCGTGCACGGCGGCGTGCCCACTGGCGCCGAGCACCAGGACGTCGGGCCGGGCGCCGGAGACCTCGCGGGCCGCGAAGTTGGCCGTGCCGCTCAGGAACATGACGGTCAGCCGGTCGCCGACGGTCACCTGGTAGCCGAGGGTGCCGCCCTCCACCAGGTCGTTCAGGGTCCGGGGCCGGGCCGGGGGCGCGGTCAGGGTGCCGTAGGGGTCGAAGCCGTAGCCGCCGACCTGGCTGTGCAGACTGCGCACCACCTCGACGGTGTAGTCGGGGCGGGAATGCTTGCCGGAGGGCTGCAGAGGGTGGCGCAGCACCTCGCCGCCGGAGACCACCGCGGGCCGGTGCTCGCGTCCCCTGCCCGGGACCCCCATGGCGGTGAGCAGGTGCAGATGGGTCTCCGAGCCGAGGACGGTGATCTCCGCGTCCCGCCAGGCCGGGTGTTCCAGCAGGTAGGGGACGTCGGCGAGGTGGTCCCAGTGGCCGTGGGTGAGCAGCAGGAACTCGGGGGCCCCGGTGAGGTGTTCGCGCAGCACCCGGTCGATGATGCGGTGGTCCACCTCCAGCTTCCTGGTCATGTCGGGCTTGCCGTCGGCGCCCGTGAAGCCCTGGCGGGTGAGGTAGGGGTCGATCACCACACGGTGTCCGTCGAAGGTCATCTCCCAGCCCGCGATGCCCAGCCAGCGCAGCCGTACCCCGCTGTTCCCCGGGCGGCTGCGGCGGGCCGCGGGCCGGGCGGCGGTCGCCCGGCCGCCGGGGAGGGCGCCGGCCGCGGAGGCGGCGGCGATCCCCGTGGCGCCGACGGCTCCGGCGGCGAGGCCGGTGCGCAGCACACCCCGGCGGCTCGGGCGCCGGGGGACGGCTGCGGGCTGCTCATCGGACATGGGTGGCTCCTCGGTCTGGGTTCGTGCGGGCGTCCCGCGCCGGTGGCCGGACCGGGCTCGGGAACAGGGAGTCAAACCCAGGGGGCACCTGGTGTCGAATACACTCTCGACCGGAAAGCGATTCGCTCGGCATATCACCGCAGGCCATGGGGGGCGCATGCTGACGGAGCGGCATCTGGAGATCTTCGTCGCGCTCGCCGAGGAGGAGCACTTCGGCGATGCCGCGCAGCGCGTGGGCATCACCCAGCCGCCGCTTTCGCAAGCTCTGCGGCGGCTGGAGGCGCTGCTGGGAGTGCGGCTGTTCGACCGGGGGCGCGCGGTGTCCCTGACGCCGGAGGGCGCGCTGCTGCTCCCGCACGCGCGCCGCGCCCTGAGCGCGCTGGCCGAACTGCGGGAGACCGGAGCGCGGGAGCACGCGGACGGGCAGCGCCTCCGGCTCGGCCTGCCGCCCGAACTGCCGCCTCCGCTGGGCGCCGCGCTCGCCGCGGCCCCGGTCCGGGCCGGCGTCGGCGGCCGGGTCTCGGTACTGACCGCGCCGACGGCAGCCCTGCTGGCGGACGTCTCCGCCGGACGACTGGATCTGGCCGTGGTGCGCCATCCCGCCGTGCTGCACGGGCTGGCCGCGGGGCCGGTGGCGCTGCTGCCGACCTGGCTGCTGGCGCCCCGCGGTCCCGACGGCGCGGCGGCCGCCGGGCGATTGCCCTATGCCGTCCGTCCGCGGGCCGAGGCGCCCGCCGCCCACGACCTGTTCCTGGACACGCTGGCGGGGCGGGGACGGCGGGTGGAGACGGTGGTCGTCTCCGACGAGCGTGCCGGACTCGCCCTGGCAGCCGCCGGGCAGGCCGTGCTGGTCACCGCGGACTCCGGGCTGCGGGCCGAGGGTGTCGTGCGGCAGCCGACCACCGCGCCGGCGCTGCCGCTGCGGCTGCGCGTGGTGTGGGACGCCCGGCGGCTGGCCGCGGCCGGTGCGGACGAGGCGGCCGAGGTGCTGGTGGAGGCGTTGGCCACCGGCCGGACGGTCCGCGAGGGCGAGCGATGAGCGCGGCCCCGGACAAGGCCGTGGAGCGCACGCTGCGGGGGATGTTCGACGACGCCGGGGTGCGCGGCTGGCTCCATGTGGCCGAACTGCACCGCCCCGCGGCCCGGGTGACGGTCGACGCGGACGGCCTCGCGCTGATGGGGTCGGTCTACAAGCTGCCGCTCATGGTGGCCTACTGCCGGCAGGTGGACGCGGGCGCTCTCGACCCGCGGCAGCGCCTCACACTGCCCGCCGGAGGCCGGCTTCCCGGGCCGACCGGTCTCTCGCTGCTGCGGGACGAGGTGTCGATGTCCCTGCGCGACCTGGTCGTCATGATGATGAGCATCTCGGACAACGCGGCGGCCGACGCCGTGCTGCGGCAGGTCGGCACCGCGGCGGTCGAGGAGACCTGCGCGGGGCTCGGTCTCTCCCGCACCCGGTTGGACGGCGGTGCCGCCGGGTCCCTGGCGCGACTGCTCGCGGAGACCGGCGCGGAGTCGGTGGAGGCGGCCCTCTCCAGGATCGCCGACAACGACCGGGCGGTGCCGCCGGGCGTCTACGACCCCGCGTGGGCGGCCGCGACCACCCCGGCGGAGCTGGCCGCACTGCTGCGCGCCGTCTGGCTGGACGAGGCCGCCTCCCCCGGCAGTTGCGCCTTCATGCGCGCCACGATGGGACTCCAGCCCTGGCAGCACCGGCTCGCGGCGGGATTCCCCTACGACGAGGTGGCGGTGTACGGCAAGACGGGGACGTTCGGCGCGATGCGGCACGAGGCCGGAGTGGTCGAACTGGCCGACGGGCGCGGATACACGGCCGTCGTCTTCACCCAGGCCGCCCGCGCCGACCGCCGGCTGCCCCGCGCGGACGCGGTCATCGGTGCCGCGGCCCGCACCGCTGTCGAGCACCTGCGGAGCGGTGGGTAGCACCGGCGCCGGGCAGCGCCGGGCCACCGGGCGCGGGCGGCGGGAATCCGGCGGAGGCGCGGGGCCGTTCAGGCGGCGGCGCGGGGCGGGTGAGCGTTGCCGTCCTCGTCCTCCCGCTCCTCGATCTCCTCGCGCACCCGGCGGCAGGCCGCCGCGAGCAGGCGGGAGACGTGCATCTGCGAGACGCCCAGCCGACGGGCGATCTGCGACTGGGTGAGCTCGCGGAAGAAGCGCAGATACAGCAGGCGCTGCTCCCGCTCGGGGAGGCGGCACAGACAGGAGCGGACCGCTTCGCGGTCGACGACGTGGTCGTAGCCGCCCTCGTCCGAGCTGAGGGTGTCCATCAGGCAGATCGCCCCGTCCCCGCCGTCGCCTCCGCCGCCGGACTCGGACGCGACAGGCGCGTCCAGGGAGAGCGAATTGAAGCACTGGAGGGCTTCCATCCCGGTGAGGATGTCCTCCTCGGAGAGGCCGCTGTGGGCCGCCAGTTCGGCGACGGTGGGCGATCGCCCGGACGAGGTCAGCTCCAGCTCCCGCAGGCTCGCGCGGACGCGGTTGCGCAGGTCCTGGACGCGGCGCGGGACGTGGATCTCCCACATGTTGTCCCGGAAGTGGCGCTTGAGCTCACCGTAGATGGTGGGGATGGCGAAGGTCTCGAAGGCGTTGCCCCGGCTGGGGTCGTAGCGCTCGACGGACTTGACCAGCGCGAGGGCGGCGACCTGTTCGAGGTCCTCCAGCGACTCGCCGCGGTTGCGGAACTTGCGGGCCAGCCGGTGTGCCATCGGCAGCCACGCCGTGACCACGCAGTCCTGGAGCCGGCGGCGCTCGGGACAGTCCTCGGGCAGTTCCGCCAGCGCGGCGAAGTCGGCCGCGGTGTCGGGGGCGTCGTGATGGGTACGACGGAGGGTGCGCGACGGGGCGGACGGGTCGGCCTCGTCCGGGGCGTTTCCGTCCGGCGCGGTCGGGGACGTGGCAGCGTCCACGGTCCGGAAGGGGTCGCCGTTCTCGTCCGGGGCAGCGGCGGCGCTGTCGTCCTCGGTGGTGCGGATCTGCGTGGTCTTCATGGACTGCTCACTCCCACGTCTCCCATGGGTGCTGCGCAAGACAGGCGGGAAGCGGCCCCCAGTCCGCTCCCGGGCAGGATCTGCGCCGGCGCCGCCGTGTTCCCAGCGGCCCGATTTCACCGTGACACACACCACGCCGCACGGCATCTTCGCAGGTCACACCCGAATGCGTGGGGTGGGCACCGGTCGACGCACGGTCGCCGCGCGCCGGGTCGGCTCCGGGTGCGGGTACGCGCGTCGCCAGCGGGGAGGGGAGGGCTACTGCAGCTCGACCAGGTAGCCCACGAAGAACAGCAGCACGGCGACGACGACGAGGGTGATGAGCACGACCGGCACGACGCTCCAGCCGGTGGTGGGGTTGTGCTTCTCGAAGGGACCGGACTCCGATGTACTGCCCTCCGCCGGCGGTGTCTCGCCGGGCGGCACCTCGCCACCGGCCTCCAGACCGGTGGTGGTGTCCGGATCGGGGTCAGGGTTGGCGTAGCTCATGGCTCCCGGGTGGACCGGCACGACCCCTCGTACACCTCCCCCGCGCCCGATAAGATGTTCGGAGAGGCGATCGCTCTTCGATATTTCGAACAGGAGGAGCCATGGGACGGCTCGTGCCCGCGGTGACCAGGGCGCTGGACATTCTGGAGCTGTTCCTGGAGCGGGACGGCCCGCTCTCGGCACCCGACATCGTGCGCGGGCTGGGTCTGCCCCGCACGACCGTGCACGAGCTGGTCGGCACCCTGACGGCCCGCTCCTACCTGGTGCCGGTGCCCGGCCGGGCGGGCCACTACCGACTGGGGGTGCGCGCCTACCAGCTCGGCAGCCGGTACGCCGAGCAGCTCGACCTCGCGGCCGAGGGGCAGCAGGTGGCCCGCTCGGTGGCCGAGAGCTGCCAGGAGACGGTGCACGTGGCGATCCTGGAGGACACCGACGTCATCTACGTCGCGAAGGTGGACTCCACCCAGGCCGTGCGCATGGTCTCGGCCGCGGGCCGCCGGCTGCCCGCGCACTGCACCGCCGTCGGCAAGATGCTGCTCGCCTCGCTGCCCGCCGAGGAGCTCGCCGCGCGGCTGCCCGACGGGGCCGCGCTGCGTGCCATGACACCCCGCAGCGTCACCGACGTGGCAGCGCTGCGCAAGGAGCTGGAAGAGGTGGCCGAGCGCGGGTTCGCCGTCGAGGAGAGCGAGTCGAACAGCGATGTGAGCTGCGTGGCCGCTCCCGTCCGCGACCGCTCCGGCCGGGTGGTGGCGGCGCTGTCGGTCTCGGTGCCGCTGATCCGCTGGAACCGGGAGCGGCGGGACGAACTCGCGGAGCTGGCCCGGCGCGGCGCCGGGCGGCTGTCGGAGCGGCTGGGGCACCCGCGGCGGTGACCGGGATGCGAGCCGAGACCGCCGTGCCCGCGGCCGCCGTGCTCGGCGAGGGGCCGACCTGGGACGCGGCCGCCGGGCGGCTGATCTGGGTGGACATCCTCGCCTCCCGGGTGCACACCTTCGATCCCGCGACCGGCGGGCGCACGGTGCTGGCCACCGAGCAGCACGTGGGCGCGGCCAAGCCGCGCGCGGGTGGCGGGCTGGTCGTCAACCTGCGGGACGGGATCGGGCTGTACGACGCGGACGGCCGCTTCCGCTGGCTGCGTCACCAGGCGGTGCCCGGCCGCCGGGGCAACGACGCGGCCGTCGCGCCCGACGGCGCGCTGTGGGCGGGCACGATGCGCTACGACGAGGCGCCGGGCGGCGGCACCCTGGAGCGGTTCGCGCCGGACGGCCGGGCCCGCACCGTGCTGGACGGCGTCGCAGTCTCCAACGGAACCGGCTGGAGCCCCGACGGGCGGCGGCTGTACTACGTCGACAGCCCCACCCGGCGCCTCGACGTGTTCGACGTCCGCGAGGACGGGCTGCCCACCGGACGGCGCCCGCTGGCGGCGGTCGAGCCGGGCGCGGGCTACCCGGACGGACTGACCGTGGACGCGGACGGATGCGTGTGGGTGGCGCTGTGGGACGGAGGCGCTGTGCGGCGCTACACGCCGGAGGGAACGCTGGACCGGGTGGTGCAGCTGCCGGTGCGGCGGCCCACCGCCTGCGCCTTCGGCGGTGCCGGGCTCCGCGATCTGTACGTCACCACGGCCCGCGCCGGGCTCGCCGCGCCCCGGCAGCCGGCCGGTTCGCTGCTGGTCCTCCGCGACGCGGGGCGGGGGCTGTGCGGGCCGCCCTTCGCCGGGTGAGGCCCACCGGGTGGGCCTGCGCCGGGCCCGGGGCCTGCCGTCGCCGCGCACGGACGCACGGCGGCGGCAGCTCCCGGCGCCGGTACCCCGGCCGGACTCCCGGGTCGGTGCCGGGCGTCCGGTCCGGTTCCGCGGTCGGTCTCAGTGCCCGGCCCGGCGCTTGTTCCAGACGTCGAATCCGACCGCGGCAAGCAGCACCAGCCCCTTGATGACCTGCTGGTAGTCGGTACCGATCCCGACCAGGGACATGCCGTTGTTGAGCACGCCGAGGACGAGGCCGCCGATGACCGCTCCCACCACGGTGCCGACGCCGCCGCTCATGGAGGCACCGCCGATGAAGGACGCGGCGATGGCCTCCAGTTCGAAGTTGAGGCCGGCCTGCGGGGTGCCGGAGTTGAGGCGGGCGGCGTAGACGCATCCGGCCAGCGCGGCGAGGACGCCCATGTTGACGAAGACGAGGAAGGTGACGCGCTGGTCCTTGACGCCCGAGAGCTTGGCGGCCGCCTTGTTGCCGCCGAGCGCGTAGACGTGCCGGCCGACGACGGCGTTGCGCATCACGTAGCCGAGCCCGATCAGCAGCGCGCCCATCACCAGCATCACCACGGGCACCCCGTGGAAGCTGGCGAGCGTCAGGGTGAAGGCGAGCACGGCGGCGACCAGGGCCACGCACTTGGCGACCCACAGCGTGGTGGGCAGCACCTCCAGCTCGTAGCGCAGTTGCCGCCTGCGGTCGCGCCGCTCGCGCAGCAGCAGGAAGACGATGGCGATCAGCCCGATCACCAGCGTGGGGTTGTGGTACTGCGTGTAGGGCCCCATCTCCGGGATGAAGCCCTTGGCCAGGTTCTGGAAGCCGGTGGGGAAGGGCGAGAGGGACTGGCCGCCCAGCACGATCTGGGTCAGTCCGCGGAAGAGCAGCATCCCGGCGAGCGTCACGATGAAGGACGGGATGCCGACATAGGCGATGAAGAAGCCCTGCCACGCTCCGGCGACGGCACCGATCAGCAGCGACAGGATCAGCGCCGGGACCCACGGCATGCCGTGCTCGACCATCATCACCGCGGCCATGGCGCCGACGAAGGCCACCAGCGAGCCGACGGAGAGGTCGATGTGGCCGGCGATGATGACGATCATCATGCCCATGGCCAGGATGAGGATGTAGCCGTTCTGCTGGATCAGATTGGAGACGTTGTTCGGCAGCAGCAGCGTGCCGTCCGTCCATATCTGGAACAGCACGATGATGAAGACGAGCGCCGTGAGCATGCCGTACTGCCGCATGTGGCCGCGTACGTTCTCCAGCAGCAGGGAAGCCGCCGACCGGGCGGCCCCCTGCGCGGCGGGCGGGGCGTCGGTGGGGTCGGTCGTGGTGGTCATGGGGGCCTCAGCTTCTGTTCCGGGTCATGTGGCGCATCAGGACCTCCTGGGTGGCGTCCGCACGGGCGACCTCGGCCGTGAGCCGGCCCTCGGCCATGGTGTAGACGCGGTCGCACATCCCCAGCAGTTCGGGCAGTTCGGAGGAGATGAAGAGCACGGCCTTGCCCTGTGCGGCGAGTTCGTCGATGACGGTGTAGATCTCGTACTTGGCGCCCACGTCGATCCCCCGGGTCGGCTCGTCGAGGATCAGCACCTCGGGGTCGGCGTGGATCCACTTGCCGAGCACGACCTTCTGCTGGTTGCCGCCGGAGAGCCGGCCGACCTGCTCGTGCACGGTGGGCGCCTTGATGTTCATGGAGGTGCGGTAGCGCTCGGCGACGGAGCTCTCCCGGTGCTCGTCGACCACGCCGTGCCGGGCCAGCCCGCTCAGCGAGGCCAGCGAGATGTTGCGGTTGATGGTGTCGATGAGGTTGAGGCCGTACTGCTTGCGGTCCTCCGTGACATAGGCCAGGCCCGCACCGATCGCGGCGGGGACGGTCCTGGTGCGCACCTCGCGGCCGTCGACCCGCACCGTGCCGGACTCGTAGCGCCCGTAGGAGCGGCCGAAGACGGACATCGCCAGCTCGGTGCGGCCCGCGCCCATCAGCCCGGCCAGCCCGACGATCTCACCGCGGCGGACCGTCAGGGACACGTCGTCGACGACCTTGCGCTGCTGGTCTACGGGGTGCCGTACGGTCCACCCGGACACCTCCAGCGCGGTGCTGTGCTCGCCCCCGTACTGGGTGCGCTCCGGGAAGCGGTGGTCGAGATCGCGGCCCACCATGCCCCGGATGATGCGGTCCTCGGACAGTTCCGGGGCATCGTCCGGGTGCGTGCGGACCGGGAGCGTCTCGATCGTGCGGCCGTCGCGCAGGATGGTGACGGTGTCGGCGATCCGGCGGATCTCGCCCAGCTTGTGCGAGATGACGATGCTGGCGATGCCCTGGTCGCGCAGCTCCCGGATGAGGGCGAGAAGGGTCGCGCTGTCCTCGTCGTTGAGCGCGGCGGTGGGCTCGTCCAGGATGAGCAGCTCCACCTCCTTGGACAGCGCCTTGGCGATCTCCACCAGTTGCTGCTTGCCGACGCCGAGGTCGGCGACGGGGGTCTGCGGGTTCTCCCGCAGACCCACTCTCCGCAGCAGCCCGGCCGCCTGCCGCATGGTGGCGCCCCAGTCCACGAACCCGCGTCCGGCGCGCTGCTCGTTGCCGAGGAAGATGTTCTCGGCGATGGACAGGAAGGGCACCAGTGCCAGCTCCTGGTGGATGATGACGATGCCGCACTGCTCGCTGGCGCGGACGTCCTTGAAGGCGACCGGCTCGCCCCGGAAGCTGACCCGGCCCTGGTAGCTGCCGTGCGGGTGCACCCCGCTGAGCACCTTCATCAGCGTCGACTTGCCCGCGCCGTTCTCCCCGCAGACGGCGTGGATCTCCCCGGGGCGCACGGTCAGGTTCACCTCGCTGAGTGCCGTGACGCCGGGGAAGGTCTTGGTGATGCCCCGCATCTCCAGGACGGGGCGGTCCTGGCCGGTGTCGCCGGCGGCCGCGCTCACTTGAGCTGCCCTGCGGTGAAGTAGCCCTCGTCGACCAGGAGCTGGGTGTTCGACTTGTCGACGGAGACCGGTTTGAGCAGGTAGGCGGGCACGACCTTCTTGCCGTTGTCGTAGTCGGTGGTGTTGTTGACCTCGACCTTCTTGTCGTTGAGCAGTGCGTCGCCCATCTGCACGGCCTGCTTGGCCAGCTTGCGGGTGTCCTTGAAGACGGTCTGGGTCTGCTCCCCGGCCACGATGGACTTCACCGAGGCCAGCTCGGCGTCCTGGCCGGTGACCACGGGCAGCGGATGGCGTTTGCTGCCGTATCCGGCGCTCTTGAGCGCGGAGATGATGCCGATGGAGATGCCGTCGTAGGGCGAGAGGACCGCGTCCACGTCGGTGCTGCCGTAGTTCTTGCTGATCAGGTCGTCCATCCGCTTCTGCGCTTTTCCGCCGTCCCAGCGCAGCGTGGTCGCCTGGTTCATCTTCGTCTGCTTGCTGCGCACCACCAGTTGTCCGGTCTTCAGGAAGGGCCGCAGCTTCTTCAGCGCGCCGTTCCAGAAGTACTTGGTGTTGTTGTCGTCGGGCGAGCCCGCGAACAGCTCGATGTTGTAGTGCTCGTCGGCGTCCTCGTCCGGCTTCTCCAGTCCGAGCCGGTCGAGGATGTACTGGCCCTGGAGTTCGCCGACGCGCTCGTTGTCGAAGGACGCGTAGTAGTCCACGTTCTTCGTGCCGAGAATGAGCCGGTCGTAGGAGATGACCGGAATATGGGCGTCGGCGGCCCGTTTGAGGACGTTGGTGAGCGCCGAGCCGTCGATGGCGGCGACGACCAGCAGCCGGTGCCCCTTGGTGATCATGTTCTCGAGCTGGGCGACCTGGTTCTCGACCTTGTCGTCCCCGTACTGCAGATCGGTCTTGTACCCGGCCTTGCGGAACTGCTCGGCCATGTTCTTGCCGTCGGCTATCCACCGCTCGGACGACTTGGTGGGCATGGCCAGGCCGATCGTGCCGCCCTTGCCCTTGTCCGGCTGGTAGCGGCTGCCGCCGCGCGCTTCCTGGCCGCAGGAGGCCAGTGCGGCGACGAGCGCGGCGGCCAGTACCGCGGAGACGGCGGTACGGCGTCTGCGGGTGCGCATGGTCAGTTCCCTTCGGACTCGGTGTGCTCGAAGCGGTGCAGCGGCCCCGGCAGCCGGGAGCCGAGCGGGGACATGCCGTCCGCGGCGCCGTGCCGGGCCAGCAGGTCCAGGGCGAGCCGCCCTCGGCGCACCCGCTCGCGCGCCGTGTCCAGCACGGCGGCGCGCAGCTGCCGCCCTGACGGGTAGACGCCGGGCGCCCTGGCCAGCCCGAACTTCAGGTAGAGCGGGGCGCCGCGCCGGATCAGCTCGGCCAGTTCGTACATCCGTACGTAGCCGCCGAGATCGTCGGGGGCCTCGATGTACATGTCCATGGGCGCCGCGCTGACCCGCCGGATCTCGGTGAGGTGGTCGGGCGTCAGATCGCTGGGCACGTTCAGCGAGTCGGCGCCGAGCCGCTCGTAGACCGCGTACGAGGCGGGGTTGACCGGCCCGATCAGCGCCGAGACCTTCAGCGTGGTGCCCGCGGGCAGGATGCCGGCGGCGCGGGCCCGGTGCAGCGTCCACAGCACCCCCTCGTCGGCGACGAGCAGGCAGCGCACGCCCAGCCCGGTGGCGCGCACCGCGTCCTCCACGCACCCGGCGAGCGCGCTGTGGCCGCGGGCCCGCAGCCCGGCGCCGCCGGAGTCGGTGCGGGTGGCGGCTCCGGTGTCCCAGGTGCCGCGCGGCCCGGTGAACAGGCACAGCTCGATGTCCCGTTCGGCGCACGCCTGGACCATCTCGGTGATCTCGGCGTCGGTGAGCATCCAGATGCCGCTGCCCTGGCTGATGCGGTGCAGCGGCACCTCGAGCCGCGCCGACTCCGCCAGGACGACGGCCAGTGCCTCGGGCCCCTCGCAGGAGGGCACCTCGGTGCGCCAGCGGCCGCCGTCGGGGAAGGCGTGCGGGGAGGTGTCGGCGGGTTCGGGCGGGGAGGGGGGCAGCTCCAGGGCGGTGAGGGCGGGTTCACCCGGCAGTCGGGGTGCGGTGCTGGTGGTCACGGGGCTCCTTCGGTACGGGGCGGGTGGCCGTGCGGGGAGGGAGGGCGTCAGGGGTGCAGCAGCACCTTGCCGACCGCGGGGTCGCCGTCGGCCACGAGGGCGACGGCCTGCTCGAACTCCGTGACCGGCAGTCGGTGGGTGACCAGCGGCAGCGGATCCAGCAGTCCGCGGGCGAAGGCGCGCACCGCGTGCGCCCAGGCGGCGGGCGGGGCGCCGAAGACGGTGTCCACCCGCAGCGCGCCCAGGACGAGCGCGGCGGGGTCGAGTTCCGCGGCCCCGGCGGGCGGGATCCCGGTGAGCACCAGCCGTCCGCCGCGCCGCAGCAGCCCGGCCGCCTGCCGCGCCGCACCGGGCACCCCCGCCGCCTCGACAACGGTGTCGTAGCCGCCGAGCCCGGTGGTCTCCCGGTGGTGCCGGTAGCCGGTGGCGCCGAACCCGGCGGCGAGCTCCGCGCGTCCGGGTCGGGCACCGGTCAGGAGCAGTTCGGCGGGCGAGCCCGCGGCCAGCAGCCGGACCGCGAGCAGTCCCAGGGTGCCGTCCCCGACGACGGCCACCCGGTCCCCGGCGCGCACGCGGGCCCGCAGCGCGGCGGCCGCGGCGCAGGCAGCGGGCTCCAGCAGGGCCGCCGCCGTCAGATCGGCGTCGTCCGGCAGGGTGTGCAGCAGCCGGGCCGGGAGGGTGAGGGTGGGGGCCATGGCGCCGGGCTCGGTGAAGCCGGTCTCGGTGTACCCGGCGGTGCACAGCGTGGACTCGCCGGCGCGGCAGCGGTCGCACAACTGGCAGTTGCGGAACCCCTCCCCCACCGTCTTGCGGCCCACGAGCGTGCCGGGCACCCCGTCGCCGACCGCTTCCACGGTGCCCGACCACTCGTGACCGGGCGTCACCGGATAGCGCGCGTACGGCGCGGGGCGGTTGCCCTGGTGCAGCTCGCGGTCACTGCCGCAGATCCCGGCGGCGTGCACCCGGACTCGTGCCTCGCCGGGGCCGGGCGGGCGCGGGGTGTGCGGGACGAGACGGACGGTGCCGGGCGCCTCCAGGACGACGGCGCGGCCGTCGCCGGCGCCGGCGGTCCCGGCGGTCACCGGCCGGCGCCGCTCGGGTCGCGGGTCTCCCAGCCCTCGGCCCACAGGTCGAAGTGGGCGCGCTGCTGGGGGAACTCCGCGGCCGCGTCGGTGTCCAGCTCCACGCCCAGGCCCGGCTCCCGGGAGAGCGGGAAGCAGCCGGTCGCGGGGTCCACCTCGGGGGCGCCCCTGACCACCTTCCTGATCTCGGCGTCGGCGAAGTCGTTGAAGTGCTCCAGCACCTTGAAGTTGGGGGTGGCGAAGCCGACCTGGAGGCTGGCGGCGGTCAGCACCGGGCCTCCGACGTTGTGCGGCGCCACCAGCGTGTAGTGGGTCTCGGCCGTGGCCGCGAGCTTGCGGGTCTCGGCGATGCCGCCGAGGTGTCCGAGGTCCGGCTGGACGATGTCGGCGGCCTGGCTCTCGAACAGTTCGCGGAACTCGATCCGGTCGTGGATGCGTTCACCCGTGGCCACCGGCATGTCCACCCTGTCCGCGACCTTGGCGAGCGCCTTGAGGTTCTCCGGCGGCACCGGCTCCTCCAGCCACGCGGGCCGGAACGGCGCCATCTCGCGGGCGAGCCGGACGGCGGTGGCGGGCGCGAACCGGCCGTGCATCTCCAGCATGAGTTCCGCCTCGGGTCCGATGGCGTCGCGCACCGCCTCGATGAGGGAGACCGCGTACCGCGTCTCGGCGTGGGAGAGTTCCAGGTGGCCGGTACCGAACGGGTCGATCTTCAGGGCGCGGTAGCCGCGCGCCATGACGTCCCGGGCGGCACGGTGGTAGGCGTCAGGCGTGCGTTCGGTGGTGTACCAGCCGTTGGCGTACGCGGGGACGGCCTCGGTGACGTTCCCGCCCAGCAGTTGCCACACGGGCACGCCCAGCGCCTTGCCCTTGATGTCCCAGCAGGCGGTCTCCACGCAGGCGATGCCGGACATCACGATCTCGCCCGCGCGCCCGTAGTCCCCGTACTTCATCCGCCGGACCAAGTCCTCCGTGCGGAAGGGGTCGGAGCCGGTGATGTGGTTGACCTCGGCCTCGCCCAGATAGCCGAGCAGCGCTTCGGTACGGCCCAGCATCCGGGTCTCTCCGACCCCGGTGAGTCCCTCGTCGGTGTGGACCTGGACATAGGTCAGGTTCCGCCAAGGCGTCCCGACCACGTGGGTACTGATACCGGTGATGCGCACGAGAGCCGCTCCTGAGATCGTCCATCATGTTCGACATTTCGACACGTGTTCGAAATAGCGATGTGACACTAAGGAGGGCACAGGGGGGTGTCAATGGCCGGAACGAGCTTTTCTGCGCGATCGACTGAGTGAGTGTGATCGGCTTTGTTGCTCGCTGTGCGGTGTCCTCGTGCGCGCACTCAGGGACTGCGGTCAGGGACGCGGGGTGATGCTGCTGTGCACCCGGTAGCGCGGTGGCTCCTGCCCCGCGCGCGGCGGACACAGCCGGACGGCGACCGGCCCCGCGAAGCTGAAGCGCCGCTCGGCGGCGTGCCGCCGCACCTCGGACGCGAGCCGTTCACCGACCGGCCCTGCCTGGCCGGCCAGCCGCGCGTAGCTCTCGGAGGGCAGTTCCAGCTCGAAGGCGTTGGGCACCACCGTGCGGCCCCGGCCCACGATGACCGCCTTCGCCTCGCACTCGCGGCGCAGCACCTCCAGCACCTCCACCGGCTCCTCGGCGCCGCGCGCGAACAGCCGCCACAAGGAGTCGGAGAAGCGCTCCATCCTGCTCTCGACCTCACGGAAGAACGTCATCGCTGCCCGATTCCCCCTGCGCGCCCGAGCATGTTCCCCCGATCAGGTGGCCTGGAGCGGCTCGAGAGGAACACGCGTGCGGGCAGGGCGGCGCGGCCGCCATGCACCGCACCGACGAGCAGGCAGGCATCGGCCCGGGTCCGGCACCGACCGGCACCGACCCCGGGCCGGGAGGCTCAGCCGCGGCGCGACTCGGTGTGCAGACCGAGGGCCTGGGCCAGCTCCTGCACGTTGCTGAAGCGGGTGTCGGCGGGAAGCCCCGCGGCCATGTCCACGAGCCGGTCCGGGGCGTGCTCGGCACGCAGCGCGTCCAGCACCTCCGCGCGCCCGGTCGGGTACAGATGCCGGCCCAGGTACTGGGCGATCTCCGAGCGCAGCTCGACATCGCGGGGCGTCATCCCGGCAGGGGTGCCGCCGGTCCGCAGGGCCTGCGGATCCCGGAAGGGCTCGGGCTGGTCCTCACCCGAGGGCTCCATCTCCCGCCCTTCCTCGCGGTTGGAACGCAGCTCGCCGCGGAGCCGCTTCTTGGCCTCGTCGTCCTGGATCGGTCCGTTTTTGTCATTCTCCTGCATGGTGTGCTCCTTACGCGCTGAGCAGACAGAAGGAGGCTCCCTTGGGATCGCGGAGCGTCGCGGTCCGCCCCAGGGGTCCGGCCCGGGGCGGGGTGGCGACGGTGCCGCCTTCCCGTTCCGCGGCACTCAGCGCCGCGTCCAGGTCGGGTACCCGGAAGTACGGCTCCCACCGCGCCCGGATGGCCGGATCGGGCGGCGCCTCCAGGGCGCCGCCGCGCAGCCCGGCCACCGGGGCGCCGTCGACCCGTACGACGATCTCGTCGTACTGCTCCTCGTAGGTGACCCCGTGGCTCGGGTCGGCCATCCAGTCGAAGATCTCTCCGTAGAAGACGGCGGCGGCGAAGGCGTCGGAAGTGTGCAACTGGAGCCAGGCGGGCGCGGGGCCGGACCCCACCCACCAGGAGGCGGGCCCGTCGCCCTGCCACAGGCCGAACGGCGCGCCCCACCGGTCGGCCGCGATGACGGCACGGCCGCCTCCCGCGCGCAGCGGGCCGACCGCGACGGTCGCACCCCGCTCGGCGATGCGTTCGGCGACCACGTCGGCGTCCTCGACCTGGAAGTACACCGTCCAGCGCTCGGCTTCCGGCCCGGCACCGGGGGCGAGCTGGTTGATCCCGGCGACCGGCTGACCGGCCACCGTGGCGATCCGCCGGTCGGGCCCCGCGTCCGAGGTGACGAAGGTCCAGCTCAGCACCGGCCCGTAGAACTCCTCGGCGGCCCGTTGATCGGGGGTCATCAGACTCACCCAGCAGGGCACTCCGCCGACCGCAGCCATGTGTCCGCCTTCCCGCCGCGTGGGGCATCGGGTGTGCTCCACTCAGGGTACATACGGCTGCGTACCAGGCATAATGGACACCGCGGCGAAGGCGCACCCGCCGCGCCGCGTCCCGCAGCAGAGGCCGATCGCCCCCTCCTCGGAGCCGCACCTCCGAGAGTCCGTACGCACCAGTGCGCACCGAGCGCCCGACGGACGGCACGAGCGGCGGCGCGCACCGCGGGCGGCGCGGACCACACGGGCGTCACGGCAGGGTGAGGATGCGGGGGCCCTGGTCGGTGACGGCGACGGTGTGTTCGACATGGGCGGCCCGGCTGCCGTCGGTGGTCAGCAGCGTCCAACCGTCGGCGCCGGTGCGGTAGGCGTTCCGCCCACCCGCCATGAACATGGGTTCGATGGCGAGCACCAGGCCGTGCCGGAGCGGGAAGCCGCGGCCGGGACGGCCCCGGTTGGGCACATGGGGGTCCTCGTGCATGCTGCGGCCGATGCCGTGGCCACCGAAGTCGGCCGGCATGCCGCAGCCGGCCTGCCGGGCGACGGTGTCGACCGCGTGCGAGATGTCCCCGAGGCGGCCACCGGCCCGCGCGGCGCCGATCCCGGCGTCCAGGGCCCTGCGGGTGGCGTCGATCAGTTCGCGGTCCGCGGGGCGCGGGGTGCCGACGGTGAAACTGACGGCCGCGTCACCGGTCCAGCCGTCGAGCCGGGCGCCGCAGTCGAGGCTCACCAGGTCACCGTCGCGCAGCCGGTAGTCGGTGGGGACGCCGTGCACCACGGCGTCGTTCACGGAGACGCAGAGCACGGCCGGGAACGGCGTCGGCGCGAAGGAGGGCCGGTACCCCAGGAACGGGGAGTCCGCCCCCGCCTCGGCCAGCACCGCGCGGGCCGCCTCGTCCAGTTCCCGCAGGGACACCCCGACCCCGGCCGCCTCCCTGGCCGCGGCCAGGGCGCGGGCCACCACCCGCCCGGCCTCCCGCATCGCGTCCATCGCGGCGTCGGTCTTGATCTCCACCATGTGCTGCGTCTCCCCGCCTCACCACTACCCAATACTTATACCGGTATTAGTATCACAGTCATGGTGAGGACTCCTTTGACCCCGGAGGAACGGGAACGCGGCGAGCGGTTCGGCCTGCTGCTGCGTCAGGCACGCGGCAGCAGGAGCATGACGGAGGTGGCCGCCGCCGCGGGCGTCTCCGCCGAGACGCTGCGCAAGATCGAGACCGGCAGGGCGCCCACCCCGGCCTTCTTCACCATCGCGGCCCTGGCCTCGGCACTGCAGGTGTCCCTGGACGCGCTGGCGGCGGGATGCGCCCAGGACCCGGAACGGCAGGAGCCGGCGCTCTCGGCCTGACGGCAGACATCGAGACGTTCGGCCGCGTCGGGTGGAGCACCGTCCACGGGGGCGACAGCGGCGACAGCGGATCGCAAACGAGTGGCCCGGGACGACAAGGGTCCGCGATCATGAAGCGACCGCCGCTTCCGTCGAAGGACCGCGCCCATGCCTGTGCCCGCCGATCCGACCGTGCTCCACCCGATGCCCGGGCAGCCGCGGGTGGTGCTGCTCAAACCGCTGGTGACGTCCCCGCTGATCGAGGTCGGCGCGTACACCTACTACGACGACCCGGACGATCCGACCGCGTTCGAGACGCGCAACGTGCTGTACCACTACGGCCCGGAGAAGCTCGTCATCGGCAAGTTCTGCGCGCTGGGCACCGGCGTGCGGTTCCTGATGAACGGCGCCAACCACCGCATGGACGGCCCCTCGACCTTCCCCTTCCCCACCATGGGCGGCGCGTGGGCGGAGCACTTCGACCTGCTCACCGGGCTGCCCAGCCGGGGCGACACCGTCGTCGGCAACGACGTCTGGTTCGGCCACGGCACGACGGTGCTGCCCGGGGTGCGGATCGGACACGGCGCGATCATCGGCTCCGGCGCCGTGGTCACCCAGGACGTACCCGACTACGGGATCGTGGGCGGCAACCCGGCCCGGCTCCTCCGCACCCGGTACAGCCCGGAGGACGTCGCCCGGCTGCTCGCGGTGGCCTGGTGGGACTGGCCCGCGGAACACCTCACCGCTCAGCTGCGGACGGTCATGTCGGGCAGTGTCGCCGAACTGGAGGCCGCCGCCCCGCGGACGTGACGCTCCCCGCGGCTCCGGCGCCCCCGCACGCCCGTTCGGCACCCCTGGCGGCTCCCCGCGCGGCGCCGGAAGGCGGCGCCCCGGCGAAAAGGGGATGCCCGCGGGCCGGTACGGGACTACAGTCCCGCGCATGTACTTCTGCGCTCAGATCTACGGCTGACACGGCCGGGGCAACGCCCCGCCGCTCTTCGGCACGCCCCTGTGCGCGCCCCGTCCGGTACCCGCCGGGCAGGCCGGCGCGCGGGCCTGCCGTGTCCTGTTCGCCGCAGATCTGAAGTGAGTGATCACCCTTGTCCCGTCGCCGTGCCCATATCGCGATGGTCGGCATCCCCGCCGTCAGCCACGTCCTGCCCAGCCTCGAGGTCATCCGCGAACTGGTGACCCGCGGCCACCGGGTGACCTACGCCAACGACCCGGCGGTGGCCGGCCTGACCGGGGCCACCGGAGCGGAACCGGTCGTCTGCACCTCCACGCTGCCGGTCGCCGACAACAACTGGCCCGAGGATCCCATCGCCGCGATGGACCTCTTCCTCGACGACGCCGTACAGGCGCTGCCCCAGCTGCAGGCCGCCTACCGCCACGATCCGGCGGACCTGTATCTGTACGACATCGGCGGCTACGCCGGCCGCGCGCTGGCCGAAGCGCAGAACCGGCCGCTGATGCAGCTCTCCCCGACCTTCGTGGCCTGGGACGGCTACGAGCAGGAGATCGGGGCACAGTTGCGGCAGCTGCCGGGCGCGGAAGCGCACCGGGCCAAGTTCGCCCGGTGGCTGGCCGGCTGTGGCGCCATCACCACCGATGTGGACGCCTTCGCCGGCTCGCCCCCGCGCGCCCTGGCGCTGATCACCCCGGCGATGCAGCCGCACGCCGACCGGGTCGACTCCCGCCGGGTGGACTTCGTCGGTCCCTGCTTCGACCCGGCCGCGTCCGCCGGCCAGTGGACCCGGCCTGCGGACGCGGAGAGCGTGCTGCTGGTCTCCCTGGGCTCGGCCTGCACCCGGCGACCGGAGTTCTACCGCCGGTGCCTGGCGGCCTACGGCGACCTGCCCGGGTGGCATGTCGTCCTCCAGATCGGCGAGTACACCGACCCGCGGGAACTCGGCACCGTCCCCGCCAACGTCGAGGTGCACCCCTGGGTGCCGCAGCGGGCGATCCTGGAGCAGGCGGACGCCTTCGTCACCCACGCCGGGATGGGCGGCTGCGGAGAAGGGCTGCTGGCGGGCGTCCCGATGATCGCGGTGCCGCAGGCCACCGACCAGTTCATGAACGCCGACCGGCTGGTGGAACTGGGCGTGGCCCGCCGGCTGGACACCCCGGAGGCGACCGCCGAGGCGCTGCGCACGGCGCTGCACGAACTGGTCACCGACCCGGCGGTCGCCCGCCGTTCGGCACTGCTGCGCGCGCAGGCACGGGCCGCGGGCGGCACCGCGCGCGCCGCCGACCTCGTCGAGGAGATGCTGGTCTGATCCCGCCTGCGGCCGGACACCGGGGCGCACCCCGGTGCCCGGCCGCCCCCCGTCCCGGTGTCCGAGGCGTCCTGGGCGATCCGGGCGTCCTCAGCGCTCCAGCAGGAAGGTGGCGATCTCCCAGGGGCGCAGCCGCACGGCGACGGACTCGTCCGCCACGGACAGTTCGCCCTGCCCGACCGGTCGGCCGAGCAGATCGCAGCGCCGGGCGCACCGCAGCCCCGGCAGCGCGAGCCGGGCCGGCACCGGGTGCGGGACCTCGGCGACGACGCGGACCTCCAACCGCCCCTCGCGCTCCCGCACCGCGCTCAGCACCACGCCCGCACCGGCGAGGGTGAGTCCGTGCCCCGCGCCGGGCAGCGGGGTGGCGGCGGGCGCGGTGCCGGGCAGCGCGGTGAAGGGGTGCCGGAAGGACTCGGCGGCGGCGTGCACCCCCGACTCGTGCCACTCCCCCGGGTACGGCAGCACGCCGAACGTCACCGTCCGCGGACCGCGGCATTGCGCCTGCGGGGTGGCGAACTCGCCGCCCGCGGGCTCGTCGCGCCACGCATGGCGGTTGCGGGACATCATGCCGGTCGGCCGCAGCAGGGTCAGCGCCAGCTCGCGGCCCTCGTCCACCAGTTCGTACTCCGTGGCGTGCTCCAGCAGCACGGCCGCACCGCCCGCCGCGACGAAGGCGGCGGCCGGGAAGGTCGGCAGCGGCTCCTCGCCGAAGCCGCCCTCCGCGGTCAGGCCCCGCTCGACCACGGCGAACTGGCCCTCCGCGTGCGAGGCCCGGGCGCGGCGGGGCAACGGGACGTGCAGCCGGACGCGGTGGTCCTCGCTGCGGTTGTCGAAGGAGACCCGCAGCCGCACGAACCGCTCGCCGGACCGCAGTTCGACGCGGGTGAGCACGGTCGTCGGCTCGATGGCGGCGGTGCGGCCGTCGGCGGCTACGTCACCGGCCGCGGGCCAGGCGTAGCGGCGCTCGATCTCGAACACGCCGAGCAGCGGGCCCTCGGCGAGGCGGCGGACGGTGACCTCGGTGGGCCGGTCCACCAGCACGTCGTGCCGGGGCGGTGCGTAGTTGTAGGTGTCGCCCAGGTCGCCGCCGTCCACCACCCGGCCCACGCCGCTCAGTTCGGTGCCGTCGGCGGTCCGCACGGTGCAGGTGCCGTCCTCGGCGGGCTGCACGGTGAGCAGTCCGTTGGTGAGCGCGCCGTCCGCCGCGCGCACCGGGTGCGCGGGCTCGGGCGCCGCGCCCGGCGCGGCGCGCACGGCCGTGTGGCCCAGCGCCGGTGCCGGGACCGCCGCGACGATCCGCTGCCGGGGCTCGGCCTCGATGACCACCCGCCAGTCGCCCTCCGGCCGCGCGGCGGACAGCGCGTCCCGGACCTCGGCGACGTCGAATCCGGCTTCGCTCCTGCGGGCGACGGTGAAGCGCAGCAGCCGCTCGGCGGGGTCGAGGTGCCAGGAGGTGATCTCCTGCCCGTACAGCTCGCTGCCGTGTACCCGCGCCAGCACGGTGGGCAGCCGGCCGGCCGGAACGGTGTCGTCGGCCAGCAGCGTGGGCGCGCCGGCCGTCCGCTGAGCGGGGAGGGCGGTGCCGTCCGCGGCGGCCAGATGCACGGGGCCGTCGCCCGCCACGTCCAGTTCCACCAGGTCGGTGCGGGGCGCGGGCGTCGGGTTGAGCAGCAGATGCGCATCGTGCGGGACCTGCGCGGTCAGCCGCTTGCCGACCATGTCCCGTACCGCCAGGCCCAGTTGTTCGGCCTCCGCGATGCGTGCCGCGACCTGCTGCGCGGTCTCGTCGCAGCCGCAGCCGGTGACGGAGTCGTGGCAGGAGACCTCGATCAGGCGGTGCCAGGCCATCTCCAGGAAGCGCTGTGCCGTCTCGTCGAGCCACAGCGCGGCCGGGGGTTCGGCGTACCGTTCCACGGCGCGTTCGGCACGGGCCATGGCCTGCTTGAGCGGGGCACGCGCGGAGAGGACCCCGGGCAGGATGTTGGCCCGCGCGTGGCTGCGCAGCTCGCCGTGCACGGCCCGCAGGCCCGCCGTGCCGGTGGGCTGTGCCGCGAAGTACTCGGCCATGGTCGCCAGCCGCAGCCGGGTCCCGCCCTCGGCCGGCTGCCGCCGGTTGTGCCGCTCCAGCAGGTCGGCCAGCTCCGCGGCGGGCGCGGTGTGGTCCGAGCCGTACATCGCCAGCATCGGGGAGCCGTCCGGGCGCCAGGCGCGGAGCGCCTCCGCGACGGCGCCGGCCCGCTCGGCGACCCGCGCCGGATCGTCGAACACGCCCGCCGCGCTGCCGTATCCGCCGGCGGCCAGGTACTCGGTGCGGACGGCCGTGCCGTCGGGCGCGGTCCAGGCGAAGACGTGGCTGTCCACGGAGGCCGGGACGCCGCGCCACACGCAGGCGTGTTCGAGCCCGGCTCCGCGCAGGATCTGCGGCATCTGGGCGCAGTGCCCGAACATGTCGGGCAGATAGCCGACCGGAAGCGAACCGCCCAGCTCCTGGCTGCGGCGCAGCCCGAGTTCGAGGTTGCGGACGATGTTCTCGCCGGAGCAGAGGAACTCGTCCAGCAGGATCTGCCACGGCCCGACGGACAGCCGGCCCGCGGAGACCAGCGCCGCCAGCTGTGCGCGCCGCTCGGGCCGGACCTCGAGGTAGTCGTCCACCGCGACGGCCTGCCCGTCGAGGGTGAAGCGCTGGCGCGGGTCGTTCTCCATGCGCTCCAGCACCTCGTCCAGCAGCCCGATGAGCTGGAGGCGGAACTGCTGGAAGGGCAGGTACCACTCGCGGTCCCAATGGGTGTGCGGCACGATGACGAGTTCGTCCGTGCCCGGCTGTGTGACGCTCATGCGGTTGCTGCCTCTCCTTCGCAGGGGAGCCGGTGGTGGGCCGCGTACGCCGCGACGGCGCACTGCGCGGTGGTCAGGTCGGCCAGCGCGCCCTCGGTCCCGGTCAGCGGCGGGGTGCCCTCGGTGACCATCGTGTGGAAGGCGGCCAGCTCCTCCTCGAACGCCTCGGTCACCGAGCGGTGTTCGGCGCGCCGCTCGGTGTGCGGCCCCTCCCCCGGGGCGGTGGAGGTCTCGGTCAGCACGGTAGGCGCGTTCATCAGATACGGCGAGGGGAAGGCCAGTTCCAGACTGCCGCTCTCGTGGTGGACGGCGAAGGTCTCCCGGTAGGCGGCGTGCCCGGGCAGGAAGTGCCAGCGGATCGCGTAGCGGGCGCCGCCGGGCAGCCGCCCCGACAGTTCGACGGAGCCGGGGCCCGCTGCGGAGGCACTCCACATGGCGGCCAGGTCGACGGTCTCGGGTGCGCCGGCCGCGGTCCGCAGCAGCGACAGGTCGTGGCTGATGGAGCCGATGACGATGTGGTAGAGCGAGCGCATTTCCGGGGTGGCGGCGCTGCCGAGCGCCGCGTCGGTCAGCGCGTCGTCCCGGGCCGTGAGCGCGGCCAGTTCCGCCGGGTCCGCGTCGCCGCCGGGCGCGGGCAGCCGGGCGAAGGCGAGCTGGTCGGGTCCGGTGGGGTGCAGTACGCACACCTCGGCGGACCGGACGCGGGAGGGCCCGCCCGCGTCCGCGAGCAGCGCCGCCAGCCTCCGGGTGGCCGGGTCGTACTGCTTCATGTAGCCGACCATCAGCCGCGGGCCGCGCCGCTGGGCGCGTTCGGCGTCGGCGATGCGGGCCACCTCGGCCCGGGTGAAGGCGAGCGGCTTCTCGCACAGGACGGCGTGCCCGGCGCGCAGCGCGGCCTCGGCGGCCGGACCGTGCGAGCCGGAGGTCAGCAGCACGACGGCGTCGAATCCGCCGTCGGCGAGCAGCGCCTCGGTGCTGGTGTGCCGGTGCTCGGGCGGTACGCCGTACCGGGCGCCGAGCTCCTCGAGGGCGCTCGGGGACAGGTCGCACAGCGCGGTGATCTCGAACAGCTCGCGGCGGCGTTCCAGCAGCGGCAGATGCGCGGTGCGTGCGATGGCCCCGAGCCCGGCGACGGCGATGCGCAGTGGCCGGCCGGCGGGCGTGGCGGTGGCGGGGGTCATGGGTGCGGCCTTTCCTGGCGGAGCGGTTCGGGCGGTGTCCGGTGCGGTGCCACGGGCGGCGGATCGCGCAGCAGGCTGCGGAGGAGTGCACTGTTCGCCTTCTGCTGCGCCGCGATGGCGCCCTGGTCCGGACTCTGGTCCCGGCCCTGGTCCCGGTTCGTAGGAGGGGCGTCCTGCTCGACGACCAGCCAGCCGCCGTAGTCCGCCGCGCGCAGCGCCGCCAGGACGGCGGGGAGGTCGATGTCGCCCTCGCCGAGTGCCGGGAACCCGCCGGCGGCGACCACCGCCCACAGGTCCCCGCCGGCGCGGCGGACCCGTTCGTGCACGGCACGGTCCGCGTCCTTGAGGTGCACCTGGCGGATCCGGGGCCCGAACTCGGCCACCGCCGCCACCGGATCGCCGCCGGCCAGCCACCAGTGTCCGGTGTCCAGGCACAGCGAGACATCGGTGCGGGAGAGCAGCAGGCGTGTCTCCTCGGGGGTTTCCACCGCGGTGCCCAGATGCGGGTGGAAGACGGGCTCCAGCCCGCGCTCCCGGCACCGGTCAGCGGCCCGCTGCACGTCCGCGGCGAAGTCCTCCCACTCCTGGTCCGGACGGCCCGGACGGCCTGCACCGTCCGCGGGCAGCCGGTCCGGGCCGACGGGCACGCCCGGGGCCGCGAAGCGCTCCGGGTCGGCGGGGCAGGCCAGGGTGGGGCGCGGCGCGAAGAGCGCGTCGTCGACCGGGACGGCGGTGAAGGCGTCCAGCGCCCGGTCGAGGGCGCGCAGGTCGGCGGCGAACGCGGCGGGCTCCGCGCCGTAGCGCAGATCGGCCCAGCCGCCCGCGAGGGAGAGGCCGTGCCGGGCGAGGCGGCGGGCCAGCTCCTCCCCCTCGCCGAGGTAGCCGAGCGGGCCGCTGTCGGTACCCCGGTAGCCGTGGTCGCGGAAGGCGGCCAGCAGACGGTCCGGCGGGAGCGGGTGGTCGGGACGGTATATCCCGTACGAGACGGGGGCGTTGGCGATGCGGACGTGCATGGATCCCTTTCGTCGCGCCGGGTGGGCGCCCGGACGGTTCAGGTGCACAGGGCCACCACCTCGCAGGTGTGCGTCTCCAGCCGGTGGAGCCCCTCGGTGGCCGGCAGCCGGACGGTGTCGCCGCGCACCACGGTGCGCCGCCCGTCGGGCCGCACCAGTACGGTGCCGGCGGCGTCGAGGGCGAGCAGTTCGTCCCCGTACCGCAGCAGCACGGCGGCACCGGGGCCGGCCGAGACGGCGGTGCGGCCCGCCGCGAGACCGGCCAGGACATCGCCGTCCGGGCACAGCACCCAGGTGGTCGGCGCACCGAGGGGGCGGCCCTGCTCGGGTCGGTGGAAGTCGCTGCCGCCGAGCGGGACGACCTCTTCGCGCCAGGCCCGTGCCCAGGCGAGGGGTGCCGAGTGCCGCCGGTCGGTCCAGGTGTGGTGCCAGAGTTCGGCGTGCCGGGGCCGCCGTGCGGCGAAGGGGAGTTCCCAGCCGCAGTCGTCGGCCAGCGGGTGGTTGACGGACAGGACGCCGCCCGCGGACTCGGCCTGCTCCAGCCACTCCCCGGCGGGGCGGCGGAAGTCGATCCACCCGGTGTCGCCGAAGACGTTGGCGTGCCCGAGGTCGGTGGTGACCTCCTGGCCGGGCAGCAGCCGGATGCCCTGCCGGCGGGCGACGGCCGGCAGCCAGGGGTGGTGGCTGACGGTGTTGTGGTCGGTGACGGCGAGGAAGTCCAGGCCCTCGGCGGCCGCGGCGCGGGCCAGCTCGTCCGGGGTGAGGGAGCCGTCGCTGTGCACCGTGTGCGCGTGCAGGTCGCCGGCCAGCCACTCCGCGCCGTCCAGCCGGGGGACGCCGCGCCGCGGGCGCCGGTCCGCCGCGGGGTGCGGGGGCGGGGTGGTGGCCGGCGGCGCCGCGGGCGCCCGGGTGCCCAGCCGGGCCCGCACCGTCCAGGGCAGGCCCGGGGGCGGGATGCGGTGCAGCCGCAGCAGTACGTGCCAGGTCCCGGGTTCCAGCGGGCCGGGCAGATAGCCGGGGGTGGCCCACTCCTCGGTGACGGTGAAGGTGTCCCGGGCGCCGCCCGACCAGCCGCGGAACTCCCCGTGCGGGCCCAGGAGTCCCAGGTCGAGCACGCCCGCGGCGCGCGGGTAGGAGAGGGCCGCGGTGAGGGCGCCGGTACCGCCGGGCACCTCGACCGGGACCGTGCGCAGGACCTGCTGGGCGCGCTGCTCCATCGTCCAGGTGCCGTGCCGGATTTGTTCGCGTACGGTCATGACAGCGGGGCCGCCGCGGTTCCGGCCTCCGCACGGGCGGTGAGGAGGCCGCCGTCCCGGTACAGCAGTGCCCGGTCCGCGCGCGGCAGGGCCCAGCCCCGGGCGCCGGGCGCCGGCTCGCGCTCCTCGGGGACGACGACCTGCACGCTGCTGCCGTCCTCGGGCTCCAAGGTGACCAACTGGGCGCTGCCGAGGTTCTCCACTACCGAGACGGTGCCGCCCACCGCACCGTCCACCGCGCTGTCGGACCAGCTCAGGTACTCGGGGCGGATCCCGTAGACGACCTCCTCGCCCGCCGCTGCCAGCCCGGCGGCCTCGTCGGGCACCGGCAGTTCGCCGCCCGCCACCCGCACGGTCCCCTCCGCTGTGACCCGGCCCGGCAGCAGGTTCATGGGGGTCGATCCGATGAACGAGGCCACGAAGGTGCTGGCGGGGCGGCGGAAGACCTCGGTGGGGGTGCCCACCTGGCGCAGTTCGCCGCCCTCCATCACCGCGAGGCGGTCGGCCATGGCCAGCGCTTCGGCCTGGTCGTGGGTGACGAAGACGGTGGTCACGCCCAGTTCCCGCTGGAGTTTCTTGAGGAAGGTGCGGGCCTCCAGGCGCATCCGCGCGTCCAGGTTGGACAGCGGCTCGTCGAAGAGGAAGACCTGCGGATGGCAGGCCATGGCGCGGGCGAGTGCGGCCCGCTGCTGCTGGCCGCCGGAGAGCTGGCCCGGCCGGCGCTCCGAGAGGTGGCCGAGGCCGAGTTCCTCGGCGGTCCGCCGCGCCTTGGCGGCGCGTTCCGCCCTGCCCACCTTCTTGATCTTCAGCGGGTAGCCGATGTTCTCCTCGACGGTCATGTGCGGGAAGAGGGCGTAGTCCTGGAAGACCATGGCGATGTCCCGGTCGCCCGGCTGCAGTTCCGTGACGTCGCGCGCGCCGATCCGGACGGTGCCGCCGCTGGCGGCCTCCAGTCCCGCGATGGTGCGCAGCAGCGTGGATTTGCCGCAGCCGGAGGGGCCCAGGAGGGCGAAGAACTCGCCGTCCCGGACGGTGAGGTCCAGGTCGTGCAGGGCCCGCACGCCACCTGGGTAGACCTTGGCGAGCCGGTCGAGAGTGATGTCTGCCATCAGGCCTTGATCCCTCCGTGGAAGCGGAAGCCGTAGCGGCGGCTGACGAAGAGGAACATCAGCACGACCGGCAGCGAGTAGAGCAGGGAGAAGGTGGAGATCAGCGCGAGGTCGGGCTGGCCGCCCTCGGTGTAGAAGGTGTACATGACCACCGCGGCCGGCGACTTGTCGGGCGAGCGCAGCAGCAGGAACGGGATGAGGAAGTTGCCCCACACCTGGGCGACCGTCCACACCCCGACCGTGGCGAGTCCGGGCCGGACCACCGGCACGACGATGTCCTTCATGACGCGCAGCGGAGAGGCGCCGAAGACCCGTGCGGACTCCTCGTAGGAGCGCGGCGTGGTGTCCATGAAGTCCTTGAGGATGAAGATCGCCGCGGGCAGCAGGCCGCCGGTGAGGACGAGGACGACCCCGAGGTAGGAGTCGACCAGGTCGAGTTCGGCGGCGAGCAGGAAGATCGGCACCATCGCCGCGGTGCCGGTGACGATGGAGGACAGCAGCAGCAGCGCGTACAGCAGCCCGTCCCGGCCGCGGATGTGCACCCGGCTGAGCGCGTACGCGGCCAGCGCGGAGAGCCCGACCACGAGTACGGCGCTGCCGACGGCCAGGATCAGCGAACTGGCGAGTGAGTTCACGGCGTTGGGGTTGTTCCAGAGCCGTTCGAAGTTGGCGAGGGTGAAGTCGGGCAGCGAGACGGTGATGCCCGGATGCTTGTCGAAGGGGGCGCTGGCCAGCCACAGCATGGGCAGCGCGAAGAACGCGAGGGTGAGGGCGACCAGGAGGTAGACGCCGACGCCGCGCAGCAGTGCGGCGGCGGGGTTCGCCGGGGTTCTCACGCTGACTCCTCCAGTTCGCTGCCGCGGGCGCCTTCGGCGGATCGTGCGCGTGCGGTCCGGGTCTTCTTCTTCCGGTTCTTCTGGCCGAGCAGCCGCAGGTAGATCACCGCCACCACCAGGTTGATCAGCAGCATCAGGAAGGAGAGCGCGGCGCCGTAGCCCAGCTCTCCGCTGCCCAGCGCCGTCTTGTAGATGTGCACGGGCAGCGTCTCGGTCTGCCCGTCGGGGCCGCCCGCGGTGATGAGGAACGGGGTGAAGTCGTTGAACGTCCACAGGCTGATCAGCAGCAGGTTCGTCAGAATGTGGCCGCGGATGCGCGGGAAGACGACGTCGCGCAGTTGCTGGAATCCGCTCGCCCCGGCCAGCCGTGCGGTCTCCAGATGGGAGGCGGGCACGTTCCCGAGGGCCGCGCTGTAGAGCATCATCGAGAAGGCGCTGCCGCGCCAGATGTTGTAGACGATGATCGACAGCATCGGGTGGTCGAGCAGCCAGGCGGCACCGGGCGTGCGGAGCAGTTCGTTGAGGGTGCCGCCGTCCCGGTCGAGGAAGGCGATCCACAGGAAGGCGACGACCGAGCTGGGCAGGATCCAGGCGAGCATCACCAGTGCTTCGAGCGTCGTCCTGAGCCATCCGCTGCGCTCGCGCATCCACCAGGCGAGCGCGAAGCCGAGTCCGGCCTGGCCGATGACGGCGGAACCGAGGACGAAGAGCAGGGTGAGGCGGAGCGAGTGCAGGAAGCTCTCGTCGCCCAGCGCCTTGGTGATGTTGTCGAATCCGACGAAGCTGGGGTCGATGGCGGGGATTCCGGTCAGCCGGTAGTCGGTGGCGCCCAGGTAGAGCGTCCAGACGGCGGGCAGCACCAGGAACAGGGCGATCAGCACCAGCGCCGGCGCGACGAAGGCGGCGGCCCGGCGGCGGCCGAGTCCGGCCGCGTCCCGCTCCGGCTCCCGTCCCCCCGCTTCCGCCCGGCCGCGGTCCGCCGCCGGGGCGGCCTGTTCAGCCGATGATGTGGTCGCTGCCACCGAGCACCTCCTCCAGATCCTTGCGGTAGGCCTGTGCGACGTGGTCGGGCTCCTGGCCCGCGACCACCCGGGCCGTCGCCTCCTGGAGCGCGAGGGAGACGGCGGTGTAGGCGGCGAGCGGGGGCCGGAAGCTGGTGACGGGCAGCGCCTTCTCGGCGCAGAACCGGAGCATGGGGTCCTTCTCCAGGACCACGTCGTTCACGTCGTCCCGCTCGGTGATCATGGCGGCGTCCCCGAGCCGCGCCCGCAGCGCACGCGCCGAGTGCAGCGCGGTCAGCAGGGCGAACGCCTGCCGGGGATGGCGGGTGTTCGGGTTGAGCACGTGCACGGCGCCGCCGGAGAGGCTGACGTGGTCCCGGCCGCCGATGCCCTCGTGCCGCGCCCGGGCGGGCACCAGGGCATAGCCGACATCGTTGTCACGCCGCTTCATGGGGGCCGTTCCGGTGCCCGGGGAGATCACGTCCCGCCAGAAGTAGTCGCCCTCGGCCAGGATGCCCAGCCTGCCCTCCGCGAACTGCTCGAAGGACTTGTCCCGGCCTTTGGCCTCCTGCTGGAGCCGCGGGTCACCCAGTCCGTGCCGGTATACGTCCCGGTAGAAGCCGAGCACGGCGCGGAGCTCCGGGGTGTCGCCGTACCAGCGGTCCCCCTTGGCGATCCGGCCGCCGGCTCCGGTGAGCAGCGGGAGCACGCCCTGCATGGTGGTGGCCTCGCCCATCGCGGTGCCCGCGTTGATCTGGAGCGGGGTGACGCCGTCGAGGCGCTTGAGCCTGCGGGCCGCGTCGAGGATGTCCTGCCAACTGGCCGGCTGCCAGTCGGCGGGGAGTCCCGCCCTGCGGAAGAGCGGTTTGTGGAAGTAGAGGACCCGCGCGTCGGTGCCTGCGGGTATGCCGTACAGCTTTCCCTCGAAGCGGGCGAGGGAGCGCACCTTCGGGCTGATCTGCCGCCAGCCGGACCAGTCGGCCACGCCGGATCCGGCCACCTCGCGCAGCGGTCTGATGTACTCGGCCTGCGCGAACTCGCCCAGCCAGATGCCGTCCAGTGCCATCACGTCCGGCCCCGCATGCGCCTTCAGGTCGAGGGCCAGCTTGGTCTTGTACTGCTCGTCGTCGACACCGCTGGGCTGGAACTCCACCCGTACGTCGACGCCTTCGGCACGCTGCCGGGCGACGAAGCGGGGTATGACCCAGCGCTCGATCCACTCGGCCTCGTCGGCATTCTTGCCGCCCGCGACGGCGTTGGTGGCGACGCTGAGCGCTATCGCGCCGTCCCCGCCCTCGCCCCCGCGTGGATCGAGCGGGCTACCGCAGCCTGCGAGTGCCGCCGAACCAGCTCCGAGGACGGCGGCGGTCAGCGCGGTTCTCCGCGCGACAACTCCCATCCGGGCCCCTCCTTGCGTCCTTGCGCCAGAGATCGTGCCCGGAAGAGTGGCACGGTGCCCGGATGACGTAAAGAGCTGTTGTCCTTACATTTACATCACGGACACGATGCCCGGCCACCGCCCGCCGCGGGAGGGCGGCTCAGCGCGGGGAACGCCGGGTGGCCCCGGCGGTGATACGCCAGGCCGCGTACAGAAAGGCGATCAGCGCCACGAAGATGCCGATGACCAGCAGGTAGAACAGTCCTTCGACGATGGAGCCGAAGACTCCCAGCAGGATCGCCACCGCGACCAGGAACAGGAACAGCAGCATCGCGACCTCCCCGTCTCAGCGGCGCGCGAGGCGGCGCTCGCCACCCGCACCCGGGGTGTACTCGATCTCGTAGTGGGCGAAGACGGAAGGCTCGTCCCCGGCCGGCAGCACGTCGTCCGTCCCGATGGAGGGGGCGTCCTTGACCTGGCTCCTGGGGTACCGGACCTTCAGATACCCCGGCCCCACGGTGGCTCCCGCCAGCGGGACGAAGACGAGCCGGTGCCGGGTGGGCATTCCGACGGTCACGGTGGCGAAGGAGGGCTGGTCGGTCGCCGTGTCCACGTACACCGACTCCAGCGGGCCGATCTTGCTGCCGCCCGCGTCCACCACGTCGTGCCCGCGCCACTCCCGGATGTCGTCCGGCTCGAACATCTCTTCCTCCCATGTCGGGGGCCTGCTTCCATGGTGGCACCGGATCCCCCGGCGCTCGCGGCAGCGCGCCGAGAGCGGCATGCGCCCGCTACCGCCCGACCACGGACGGTGACCGCGGGTCGGCCGCCGCGGTCGCCCCGGCAGCCCGGCCGGGCCCCGGGAGCGCCGCCCCGCCCCGGAGCGGCTCGGCGCCCCCTCACCCCCGCAGGGCGGGCGTCCGCGCGGGGCGGCGGATGACCCCCAGGCGGACTCCGGCGAAGAGGCGGGCCGGGGGATCCCGTCGAGGACGGACCGGCGGAAGCACATCGGGACACCGTCGCCGCGACATCGGACCTCCTTCGGAGCACCGCCGGTCGCAATCGCGTAGCCGCACTCCCGGCCGAGTCGGGCGGTGGGTCCACCGTGGGGCGGCTCCGCGAGCAGACGCGCCGGTGGGGATGTGAAAGTTCGAGTTTCAATCGCACGACCGAATCCGGTCAGCGTTCAATTCCCGCCGTTGCGGCTGGAAACCAGCGGACAAAAGCAGCAACCTCCGCTTCTCCAGGACGAGTTCATCCATCGTTCACCTTCGACGTGCGGGTTCGTCACACTCTGTGGGTGACGATGGAATCGGCCCAGCTCGGAGCAGTGGACCGGAGGACGACGATGCGACGCCACGTGACCGCCGCCAAGGCGTGCCTCTCGGCCCTCGTCCTGCTCCTGTCCGTCCTGCTGGCCGCCGAAGGCACCGGCGCTCTCCTCGCCGCGGCGAGCGGACCGGCGGCACCCATCGCCACCGCCGAGGACGTCTCCCCCACCGCGGGGCACGAGACCGAGCACGGTGCGGCCGACTGCCACCCGCGTCGCACCGTCCGGCACCCGGGCGCACCGCCCGCTCCCGGTGAGCGTCCGCCGCAGGCGTGCGCCCCGCGGCTCGGCCCCCCGGCCGCCGCGAAGCGGATCGCACTGCCCGGCAACGGCAGCGCCGGCATGCCGTGGCGCAGATCCGTCGAGGTCCCCGTACTGCACCAGGTGCTGCTGCACTGATACGGCCGCGGCAGCAGCCCGCCGCCGTCCGTGACCGGCCGGTGAGCGGCGCGCACCGCCGCGGGGCGCGGCCCCGCCGACTCCCGTACGCAGCCTCCGTACCGCGATCCGCGCGCAGCCCCCGCTGCCCGTTCCCGGACCGAAGCCCCGTACGCCGATCCCGTACGCACCTGAACGCAAGGTATCCCTGATGCGCTCTCTCATCCCGCACGCACGCTCCTTCTCCGCACGGATCAGCGATCGCGACGACGAACGCGAGAGCTACGGCAGGCTGGCGCAGGGCCAGTCCCCCGAAGCCCTCTTCATCTCCTGCTCCGACTCGCGGGTGCAGCCCGCCGTGTTCACCGGCGCCCGCCCCGGGCAGCTCTTCGAGCTGCGCACCGCGGGCAACGCCGTGCCGCCCTACACCGGAGCCGAACGCCCCAGCGGCGAATCGGCCACCATCGAGTACGCGGTCCGGGTACTGGAGGTGCCCGAGATCGTGGTGTGCGGGCACTCGCACTGCGGCGCGGTCGGCGCCCTGGTGCGCGGTGAGGACCTGGCGGCCGTGCCGGCCGTGCACGGCTGGCTGACCGCCCAACTGCAATCCTCCGCCGAGCTGGCCCCCGACGACGAGGCCCGCACGCAACCCGACGTAGCCGCAGCCGTGCAGCGCCATGTGCGCGCCCAGTTGGCCCGGCTGCGCGACCATCCCTGCGTCGCCGAGCGCGAGGCCGCCGGGCTGCTGCGGCTGCGCGGCTGGTTCTACGGCATCGACACCGGTCTGATACTCCAACTCGACACGCGTCTCGACGCGTTCCTCCCGCTGTGAGAGGCGGCGTCATGACGCACTCCGAGAACTCCGAGAACAGCAGTGTGCAGAATCCGGGCGGCGCACGTGCCGTGCTTCCCCTGCCCGACCGGAGCACCCTGCGGGCGGACTTCACCGCCTCGCTGGTCGTCTTCCTCGTCGCCGTGCCGCTGTGCGTGGGCATCGCCGTGGCTTCCGGCGTACCGGCCGAACTCGGCCTGGTGACCGGCATCGTGGGCGGTCTGGTCACCGGGTTCCTGCCCGGAAGCAGCATCCAGGTCTCCGGCCCGGCCGCCGGGCTGACGGTACTGGTGTACGAGGCCGTGCAGGCCTACGGCATCGGCGCGCTCGGCGTCCTGGTGCTGCTGGCCGGGCTGCTGCAACTGCTGATGGGTCTGCTCAGGCTGGGCCGCTGGTTCCGTGCCATCTCCGTCTCCGTCGTGCAGGGGATGCTCGCGGGCATCGGCCTGGTGCTGATCGCCGGTCAGCTCTACGCGCTGGCCGACGCCGAGGCACCCGCGAGCGGTCCGGAGAAGATCCTGGGCCTGGGCGGGCTGGTGCTGGACACCGCGCGCGACAGCGCGGCCGCGACCGCCCTGGCGATCGGGGCCGGGACGGTGGCCGTCCTGCTGCTGTGGCCGAAGTGGCGGCCCGCGGCGCGGGTGCTGCCCGCGCCGCTGGCGGCGGTGCTGCTGGCCACGGCGGCGACTGCGGTGTTCGACCTGCCCGTCGCCCGCGTCGAGGTGCAGGGTCTGCTGGACTCCGTCCAGCCTCCGGGCCTGGACGAGTTCGGCGGCCTCGCCTCGCTGGGCATGCTGGGCACGGTGCTCGCGTTCACCCTGATCGCCTCGGCCGAGTCGCTGTTCAGCGCAGCGGCCGTCGACCGGCTGCACGACGGTCCGCGCACCGACTACAACAAGGAGCTGATGGCCCAGGGCGCCGGGAACACCGTGTGCGGGGCGCTGGGCGCGCTGCCGATGACGGCGGTCATCGTCCGCAGCTCGGCCAACGTCCACGCCGGGGCCAGGACGAAGGTCTCCCGGGTGCTGCACGGTCTGTGGCTGCTGCTGTTCGCGGCCGCATTCCCCGCTGCGCTCGGCATGATCCCGCTCTCCGCGCTGGCGGGCGTCCTGGTGCACGCGGGCTGGAAGCTGATCCCGCTCCGCGACCTGGGGCCGATGTGGCGGGAGCACCGCGCGGAGGTGGTGGTGCTGGCCGTCACGGCGCTGGCCATCGTGCTGACCAACATGTTCGAAGGGGTGCTGCTGGGGCTGCTGATGGCCGTCGTGAAGACCGCCTGGGAGACCTCCCACGTCCACGTCGAGACGGAGGACCCAGGCGCCGGACGGCCGCTGCGGGTCACGGTGCTGGGAAACGCCACTTTCCTGCGGCTGCCCAAACTGCAGGACCAGTTGGAGGCGCTGCCGGCCGACCGGCGCGTCGAACTGTGCCTGGAGAAGCTGCGGCACATGGACCACGCCTGCGGGCTCGCCCTGTCCACCTGGGAGGAGCAGCACAACAAGGCCGCCGCACGCGGCGGTGCCGCCGGGTCCGGTGCCGGGGAGCGGCACGGGGAGGGCGCTTCTAGCATGATCCGATGACACGATTCGAGGGATACGCGGCGCTGGTGACCGGCGCCGGACAGGGCATCGGAGCGGCCGTCGCACGTCGGCTCGCCGCCGAAGGCGCACAGGTCCTGGTCACCGACCGGGATCCGGACCGCGCCGAGCGGATCGCCGCGGACATCCGCGGCAGCGGCGGCCGGGCCGCGTCCCGCGGCTGCGACGTGACGGACGCCTCGGCGGCGCAGGCGACGGCCGACCGCGCCGCCGAGGTGTTCGGAGGACTCGACGTCCTGGTCAACAACGCCTACGCCTGCCACCGCGATCCGGCCCGCTTCGAGGACTGGCAGGAAGCGTCCTGGTACGAGGACTTCGAGGTCACCCTGCACGGGGCGGCGCGGTGCACCCGTGCCGCACTGCCCCTGCTGGCCGCGGCCGAGGGGCGGGGTGCCGTCGTCAACGTGGGCTCGGTCAACGCGGAGCGGCACTTCGGGGAGCACGCCTACAGCGCCGCCAAGGCCGGGCTGGCCTCCCTCACCCGCACCCTGGCCGTCGAGTCGGCGCCGCGCGGGGTGCGGGTCAACCTGGTCGAGCCCGGCACGGTGCGCACCGACGTGTGGCGGGAGCGGGCCGAGATGCTGGAGCGTGTCACCGCGCACTATCCCCTCGGCCGGGTGGGCGAGCCGTCGGACATCGCCGCAGCCGTGGCGTTCCTGGCCTCCCGGGACGCGGCCTGGATCACCGGGGTCAGCCTCCCGGTGGACGGCGGGCTGCTGGTGTCCAACCTCGCGATGAACCGCACCATGGCGCAGCCCTGACCGGCCGCCACCCGGCCCGGACGGCGCCGGTCTCGCCCGGTCCGGGTCCGGGCGTGCGGACTCACTCCTCGGCGCGCCGCGCGAGCTGCCGCGCGTACCCGGCCATCGAGCGCTGATAGCGCGGCAGATGCGGGGCGAGTGCCGTCAGCAGGAGGGGCACCGCCTCGCGGGAGCGGCCGAGGTCGGTGAGGGCCAGCGCGAGAACGGCACGCACAGCGTCCTCCAGCGCGACGACCTCGGCCCTCTCGTGCGCCCCGGCCGCGCCGTCCGTCCCGATGTCGCGCTCCAGTTCGGCCCGCAGCAGCGCGACGCTCTCGCCGGGCCGGTCCAGATTGCGCAGCGAGCTGGCGAGCTGGATGACGGCACGGCGGCGGCGCACCCCGGTCAGTCCACCGTGCAGCGCCTCCCGGTAGAGCGGGACGGCGCGCTCCGGGAGGCCCGTGGAATCGAAGGCGCAGGCCCGTTCGAAGGCGGCCTGCGGGCTCCCCGCGGACAGTTCGCCGGCCAGCTCCCCGACCGCGGCGCGGAACCCGTCCGCTCCGCGCTCGGCCACCAGCGCGTCCATCCGCGCCCAGGTGTCGGCCACCCGCCGCTCCCAGTCGGCGCCGTCCCCGCTCGTACCGCCCGCGTCCTGTCCGTTCACGGCGTCAGCTTCACACGCCGGGCGGCCCGCGGCCAGGGGCCGTCGGTCCGGGGCCCGCGAGGTCGGTTCGGCGGGGCCGGGTGCGGCGGGCGGAAGCGGGCCTCCGGCCGCCGCATCGGGCGCTGCCGCGGCGTCACACCGCGGCGGCGGCGTCAGACGTGCACGCCGCGGCTGCGCAGCCAGGGCAGCGGGTCGACCCCCGAACCGACGTCGGGAGTGACCCGGACCTCGAAGTGCAGGTGCGGCCCGGTGGAGTTGCCGGTGCTCCCGGACAGGCCGATCTGCTCGCCCGCGTCCACCCGGTCGCCCTGCCGGGTCTGGATCCGGGAGAGGTGCGCGTACTGGGTGTAGTAGCCGTTGGGGTGCTTGATGACGATGTGGTTGCCGAACGGCCCGCCGCCACCGGTCCGTACGACGGTCCCGGCGCCGACGGCCCGCACCGGAGTGCCGGTGCCGACCGCGAAGTCCTGGCCGGTGTGGCTGTGCGCCCAGCGCTTGCCCGCCGAGGCGAAGCCCGCCGACAGCGTGTAGCCCTCGACTGGGGCCACCCATTTCGCCTCCTCGCCGCCGGAGCGGAGCGCGGCACGGGTGATCGGGCCGGCGGCGCGCGCGGCCCTCTCCTCCCGTGCCTCCCGGGCCCGCTCACCGGCCTGCGTCAGCCGCCGTTCGACGGTGCGCTGCGCACGTCGCCGCCGGTCGGCCTCGGCCTTCAGCTCGCCCAGCACCGTTCGCCGGTGCGCCCGCTGCCGGTCCAGCTGCCGCTGGACCGTCTCCGTGGTGCGCAGCAGCCGGTGGAAGGCGTGGTCGCCCTGGTGCTGGGCACGGAGTTGGTCGAAGAGGGTGTCCGGCGATCCGGTCGTCAGCAGCCGGGTGGCGGGAGCCCAGCCGCCCTGCTGGTACTGCCTGCGGGCGACGGCGCCGAGCTGCCGGTGCAGCCGCCGCAGCCGGTGCGCTCCTCTGCTGACGGCGCGTTCGGCCCGGGCGACCGCCGCGCGCTGGGCCGCCACCTTGCGGGTGGCGGCCTCGTAGCGGGCGGCGGCTGCCGCGGCCTCGCGGTAGAGCGCGGGCAGCGGTCGCGCGGCCTCGGCGACGCCCCTCGCGGGGGCGGTTCCCGCGGCCTGCGGCGTACCTCCGGCGAGTACCGCGGCACACACCAGTGCGGCCAGCGGAGCCGCCGCCCGTCTCGTTCGTACGGCCTCATTCATGGCACGATCGTGCGGCCGGAAACCGCGTGGAGGCCGGTTGGCGAGCGCGGCGCGCGGGCAGCTTGAGCCGTTCGCCGCAGCGATCCGTCCTCAGGACGAGTGCTTTACCGCCCGGTGCGCGGGTGCGTCAGTCGTGCCGGTCGGCGGCTGCCTGCCCACCGGGGCCGGGATCTGCGTCGCCGCCCTCCCCGGGCCGGGGCCGCAGCAGCTGCCAGGCCAGGACGGCGGCGATCGCGAGCAGCGCGGCACCGGCCAGCCCGGTGGCCTGGACGCCGCCGGTGAAGGCGGACCTGGCCTCGGCGAGCAGCGCCCTGCCGGGCTCACCGCCCAGCCGCGCGGCGATGGCCAGCGCGTTGCCGAGCGTCTCGCGGGCTGCCTCCAGCGCGGCGGCCGGTACGCCGTCGACCGGGTCGAGGCGCATCCGGTACGCGGAGGAGAGCACGCTGCCCAGCACGGCCACGCCCAGGGCCCCGCCCAGCTCGATACCGGTCTCGGAGACGGCGGAGGCGGCCCCGGCGCGCTCGGGCGGGACGGCGGCCAGGACCATGCTGTTGGTCAGCGTCATCACCGTGCCCACGCCCAGACTCACCAGGCAGAAGGCCAGGACGACCAGGGCCACTCCGTGGCCGAGCCGCAGTGCCGTCAGCACCGCGAATCCCGCCGCCGCGGTCGCCAGCCCCGCGGTGATCAGCTGTCGGACGCCGGTGTGGCGGGCGGCGGCGGCCGCGAAGAACCCGGAGGCCACCGAGAGGGCGGCGCCGGGCAGCAGGAGCAGTCCGCCGCGCAGCGGGGAGAGTCCGGCCGAGAGCTGGAGGAACTGCGGGATGAAGAAGAGCGAACCGGCCAGCACGAAGATGACGAGCACGTTGGTGACGATCGCGGCGGAGAAGTGGCGGATGCCGAAGAGCGAGAGGTCGATCAGCGGGTCGGCGAGGGTGCGCTGGCGGCGGACGAAGACCGCGCCGAAGGCGAGCCCCAGGACGAGGAAGGGCAGGGCCGCGGGGCCGTCGCCGTGTGCGAAGGACTTCACGGCGTAGACGGCGGGCAGCACGGCCAGCAGGGTGAGCCCCGCGCTGGGCAGGTCGAAGCGGCCCGGCGAGGGGTCCTGGGTCTCGGGTACCAGCAGCGGCAGGCCGATCAGCGCGAGCAGTACCAGCGGCAGGTTGATCAGGAAGACCGAGCCCCACCAGAAGTGCTCCAGGAGCAGTCCGCCGATGACCGGGCCGAGTGCGGAACCGGCGCTGAAGGCCGAGCCCCAGGCGGCGACGGCGACCAGCCGCTGGCGCTCGTCGCGGAACATGTTGCGCAGCAGCGAGAGGGTGGAGGGCATCAGCGTCGCGCCGGCCACGCCGAGCAGCACGCGGGCCGCGATCAGCCAGCCCGCGCTCGGGGCGTAGGCGGCGAGCGCGGAAGCGGCGCCGAATCCGGCGCATCCGGCCACCAGGAGTCTGCGCCGACCGATGCGGTCGCCGAGGGTTCCCATGGTCACCAGCAGTCCGGCGAGGACGAAGGAGTAGATGTCCACGAGCCACAGCAGCTGAGTGCCGGACGGCGCGAGATCGGCGCTGAGGGCGGGGACGGCGAAGCCGAGGACGGTGAGGTCGACGGCGATCAGCAGCACGGGCAGGGTGAGGATCAGCAGCCCCGCCCACTCCCGGGGTCCGGCCCTGTCGGTCGTCTCCTGCGTCATGGCTCGCTGTCTCCGTCTCCCGGCGCCTGCGTGGCGCGCTCTGCCCCCGTGTGCGGTGCGGCGCCCGTGCGGCGTGTTCCCGCGCGCACCGCACTTTTGTGTACAGCCGTACATAAAACTGTGTACTAGGGTACACAGAATCGCCGGAGCCGAGAAAGGCGGACAGCGCCGATGGGAGCCAAGCGCGGGCCCGCCGACCCCGCACGCCGGGAACGGATCATGGCCGCCACCGAGCGGATCCTGCTGCGGGGCGGCATCGCGGCCCTCAGCCACCGCGCGGTGGCCCGCGAGGCCGGGGTGCCGCTGGGCTCGACCACCTACTACTTCGCCACCCTGGACGACCTGCTCGACGCGGCCATCCGCAGGCTGAGCGAGCGCTACGCGTTCCGGCTGCACACCTGGGGCGCCGCACTGGGCGACCTCTCCCGCGCCGGACTCGTCGAAGCGCTGGCCGACCTGGTGGAGGCACTGCTGCGGGAGGACCGCCCCGCGCTGGTGCTCTCCTTCGAGCTGTCCGCCGCCGCCATGCGCAGACCGGAGCTGCGCGAGGCGGCCCTGCTGTACGCGGAGACCGAGCGCGAGGTGCTGCGCGCGCACACCGACGAGCGCACGGCGCGCGCGCTCTCCCGCGTCCTCGACGGCCTGCTGCTGCACTCCCTCGCCGCGGCGGCCCCGCCCACCCGCTCCGACATCACAGGACCGCTCGCGGCGCTGCTGACGCCCGAGGAGTGAGCACCCGGCGCGGGAGCACCCTTGGCACACGGCGCGCCCCCGGCCGCGATCGCCGAGGGCGCCTCACCACGCTGTCCGCGGCACCGGGCCGGGCTCGTCGCGTGCGGCGCGGGGCCGCCGCCACGCACTGCGCGGGTACCGGCTCAGCCGGCCCCGCCGCTGCCGAAGGAGCCGCTCTTGCCGGGCTCCCACTTCTTGCGGGTGGGGGGTTCACCCGGATGGTGCTCGCGGTCGCCCTGGTCGTGCACCCCGCTGTGCGGCAGCCGGCGGATCCCGTCGCGCGGCATCTCGTCCGGCTCGCGGTTCTCCGTGATCTCCTCGACCGGGCCGCTCTCGGGCAGGTGCGGCTGCTGGTCGGGCTCCGGGAGTTCGGGCTCACGGCTCTTGATCCGGATGCCGAGCCAGACGGCGCCGATCAACGCGGCCACGATCAGCAGCCCGATGAGCCCGGGCACCAGACCCACCAGATGGTCGCGGGCGGCGAGGTCCGCCGTCGCTGCGAGGACGTCCGCGTTCATGTGCTCAGCCCCCTTCGGCTCGCGGTGTCGCCCCCCGGGGTTTCCGCAGCCGACGGGCAGGAAACCTCGCCCGGGGGCGAGCACCCGGTTGCGCCAAGTGCGGTTGCGCCGAACTCAGTCGCCGTCCTGCGCGCTCGCGGCGGTACGGCCGTTGACCGCGCGCACCCCCGGAACCGCCACCAGCTCGCCCACGAGCTCCGGCACCGAACCCGGCCCGGAGACCGCGAGGGTCAGCCGCGCCAGATCCGGTTGCCGCTCGTCCATCTGCTCGACACTGGTCTCGGTCACCGCGAACCCCCGCTCCGTGCACAGCTCCAGCACCGTGCGCAGCACGCCCCGCCCCTCCTGGTAGGTGAGCCGCAGCCGGCCGGGCTCCACGCCCGGCAACCGGTCGCTGATCTTGGTGAAGCCCCACACCGTGAGGAAGTGCATCGCCACCACCGCCACGGCCAGCAGCGGCAGACCCGCGCCGCACGCCATCCCGACCGCGGCCGAGACCCACACGATCGCCGCGGTCGTCAGCCCGCGCACCACGTCGCGGCGCAGGAAGATGACCCCTGCACCGAGGAACCCGACGCCCGAGACCACCTGCGCCGCGATCCGGGACGGGTCGAAGGAGACATCCTCCATACCCATCAGGTCGGCGAAGCCGTACTTGCTGACCAGCATGAAGAGCGCGGCACCGATTCCCACCAGCGTATGGGTGCGCAGACCCGCGCTCTTGCGCTTGGCCCGCCTCTCCAGGCCGATCAGCGAGGTCAGGACGAAGGCGAGGGCGAGGTCGGCGAACTGGGGCCAGCCCTGGCCCGTCGAGGAGAAGAACGCGTCGTTCATGTCCGAGGTGTCACCGCCTCACATCATCCGTCCGGACAGGCGGCCCGCGGACGGTGACGGACGGGCGGCGTCCGGCACCGCGCCCGCTCCGCCCGCACCCGCCTGCGGCGGTCCGGCTGCCCGTGCTCCTGCTTTCCTGGGCTCCTGATGAAGTTTTCCGTTTCCCTTCGGTCAGCGTCCGTTATATCCCGGTTCGCGTTTCGTCACCCGAAGCCTGGGGACCCGCTTCCGTGAGCCGACCTCGGAGGTGATCCCACGTGCAGCAACATCAGACGACCCGTGACGAGAACGCCCGGGAACCCCGCCGCCCGACCGTGCACGTCTCGCGGACGGCGAGCAGCCCGGACGGCCCCATGAGCTACGGGCCGCGCTCCTCCCGCGGCGACGGGGACCCGGAGTCGCACATCTTCCGCGGCGAGGACTGAGCCCCGGGCCGGCCGGAGCGGCCGGGTACCCGCACACGCCGGCCGCACTCCGCCCGGTTCCGGGCGGACCCCGTCGGAGGACGGCGCCCCGGCGGGGAGTTGCCGCGCGGGAGGGCGGTGAGGACTCGGGCGGAGCCTTCCGGAGCGTCGGCGGCAGCCTTCCGGAGCGTCACCGGACGCACAGCGCGAGGATCGTCGCGTCGTCCTCGGCTTCACGCCCCAGCAGGGCCGCGGCCACGCAGTCGACGGCCTCCTGCGCGGAGACACCGCGCTCCGCGCACTCCCGGGCGGCTGCCATCAGCGCTGCGACCCCCTCGTCCAGGTCCATGCCGCGGCGCTCGATGACCCCGTCCGTGTAGCAGAGCAGCAGGTCGCCCGAGCACAGCCGGGTGGTGGCGAGCGGATAGGCCGCGTGCGCGGTGACCCCGAGCATCAGTCCGTGCTCCGCCTCCAGCAGCCGCGGCACCCCGTCCCGCACCAGAATCGGCGTGGGATGTCCGGCACTGGCCCAGCGCAGCACCCGCGCCCTCGGGTGCAGATGGCCGACCACACAGGTGGCGGTGGTGTCCAGGCCGCTGTAGTAGACGACCTCGCCCAGTGCCGTGGTCAGCGCCGCCGCGTCCTGGTCGGTGTAGGCGAGTCCGGCCAGCGCGGAGCGCTGCTGCACCGCCCGGCTGGCCGCGTCCACGCCGTGCCCGGAGGCGTCGCCGACGGCCAGCAGCACCCGCCCGTCGGGCAGCTCCCGGCACTTGTACCAGTCGCCGCCCACCCCCGAGTCGGAGGGCACATAGACGGCGCCGACGGAGAGCCACGGCGCGGTGAGGACGCCCAGCGGCGGGGTGAGCGCCTGGCGGAAGGTCTCCGAGACACGCCGGTCGACGGCCGCCTCCCGGCGCAGCCGCTCGGTCTCGGTCAGGGCCCGGCTGAGCAGTTCCTCCTGGCCCGTGACGTTCCGCGCGGTGAACAGCAGGGAATCCGGCACCCCGGCGCCCTCGGGCTCGGCGTGGCCGATCCAGCGGATCCGCCGCTCCCGTCCCGCCACCCGGAGGGTGACCTCGCGGTCCACGACCTCGCCGCCGCGCAGCAGGGCGCTCATGTCGGCGGCGAAGGCGGGCACGTCCTCCGGGACGATCCGCCGCCGCAGCTCCAGCAGCTCGGCCGTCACGTCGTCGACCGAGGTCACCGAGCGGGCCTCGCCGTCCAGACCGTGCTCCGGCTCCGCCGCGGCCGCGGACGCGGTGGGCAGCCCCAGCAGCCGGCGCAGCCCGTGCGACCAGCGCATCCGACCGCTGACCAGGTCCCACTCCGCCCACCCCAGCCGGCTGCGCTCCTGGATCCGGTGGCTGAGCCGCACGTCGCCCACCGGTTCCCAGTTCGTCAGCAGCAGGCCCTCGTCCGGCAGCAGCACCACCGTGCCGCGCAGCCGCCCGCGCTGGAGACCGCCGTCGACCAGGTCGACGTAGTCGAGGTCGTCGGCGGAGGCGGGGCCGCGCCCTTCCAGGGCCGCCCGGTAGACGTCGTACATCCCGCCGGCCCGGATACCCGGCCGGGTCTGCGACAACGGCCGGCCGAGCAGAGCGCGGGGGTCGCGCTCGACCCCGCTCAGTTCGAGGTGGTTGGCGCCGACGACGAGGAAGTCCCGCGCCGTGCCGTCCGCGGCGCACTGCGGGCGCAGCACCGCGGCGCTGCCCCGCAGCACACCCAGCACCGCGGGCAGCCAGGACGGCAGCCCGGGCAGTACCGCCACCTCGGGGGTCGCCCGGCGGGCGGCACCAGCCCGGTGGGGCGGTCCGCTCCCGGTCCTCGGGGCGGAGGAGGCGGGGAGATTCCGCGCCTCGGTGACGCGGACGCGCGCGCGGTGCCGGGCGCGCGCCTCCGTGCGCAGCGCGACCCGGTCGAGTTCCCGGAAAGCGTCTTCCGGGGTCAGGGCGGCGGCTGCGGAGCCGGGGCCCGCGGAGAAGACATTCATATGTGGTCATTGTCGGCCTTGCTGCGGATCTTCGCCGGGTGGCGACCGGCAGCGGGGCCGGACGGCGCCCTCCGGGAGCCGGCGCCTGCGGGCGCCCTCGGCTCCCGGAGGGCGTCCGACCTAGAATCGGGAGCATGACGGCAGAGGAGGGGTCGGTGCGGGTCGACAGCTGGATCTGGTCCGTCCGGCTGGCAAAGACCCGTTCCCAGGCGGCGACCGCCGCCCGCGGTGGACACGTCAAGATCAACGGTGAGCGGGCGAAGGCGGCACACGCCCTGCGGGTCGGCGACGAAGTGCGGGTCCGGCAGGCCGGGCGGGAGCGCATCGTGATCGTCAAACGGCTGCTCAAGAAGCGGGTGGGGGCCTCGGTCGCCGCCGAGTGCTACCAGGACAACAGCCCGCCGCCGCCCTCTCCGGTGGAGGTCCCGCTCGTCCCCCGGCGCGAACGAGGAGCCGGCCGCCCCACCAAGCGCGACCGGCGCGAGCTGGACCGGCTCCGCGACGTGCGGCGCACGGTGCCCGAACCGGAGTGAGGCGCGGCTTCCCGAGCCGGCGGGACACGGTGCCCGAGCCGGACCGCTCGAACGCGCGGTCTGGAGTTTTGCGGATGACCGAGCGGAGCCGACGGCCGCTGGCAGGCGTGCTGGCAGCGATGGCCGTTTCCCTGACCGGGACCCGCATCTCGGCCATCGCGCTCCCCTGGTTCGTCCTGGTCACCACCGGCAGCACCGCCCGCACCGGGCTGGTGGCCCTGTGCGAGATGGCCCCCTACGTCCTGGTCAAGGCGTTCACCGGACCGCTGGTGGACCGGATCGGTCCACGCACGGTCTCCTGGATCACCGACGTGGTCAGCGCGGCCGCGATCACCGCCGTCGGCCTGCTGCACCTGGTTGACGTGCTCTCCTTCTGGCTGCTGCTCCTGCTCGTGGCGGTGATCGGAGCGGCCCGCGGGCCGGGCGACCTGTCGAAGGAGATCATGGTCCCGGTGGCCGCGGAACGCGCCCGGGTACCGCTGGAGCGGGCCGCCGGACTGGCCGGGGTCACCGAACGGCTGGCGTCCACGGTGGGCCCGGCCGCCGGCGGCGCGGTGGTGGCGCTGCTCGGTGCGCAGACCGCGCTGTTCGCCATCGCCTGCTGCTTCGCCGCCGGTTCCGTCCTCATCGTGCTGCTGCTGCCGGGCCGCCGCACAACCGCGCCGGCCGGCTCCGGAGCCGACGCCCGGACCGTCTCCGAGGACGGCTACTGGCGGCAGCTCGGTGCCGGGTTCCGCTTCCTGCGGCGCGATCCGCTGCTGCTGACGGTGATCGCGACGGTCGGCGTCACCAACCTCCTGGACGCCGCCTTCGCCACGCTGCTGCTGCCGGTCTGGGCCCGGGAGTCCGGCAACGGGCCCGGCGCGATCGGGCTGGCCAACAGTGCGCTGGGGATCGCCGCGGTCCTCGGCAGCCTGCTGGCCGCCGCAGTCGCGCACCGGATGCGCCGTCGCCCCGTCTTCTTCGCCGGGTTCCTGCTGGCGGGCGCGCCCCGGTTCCTGATCCTGGCCGTGGACGTACCGCTGTGGGCGGTACTGGCGGTCTTCGCACTCGGCGGGTTCGGGGCGGGCTTCCTCAATCCGATACTCGGGGCGCTCAACTTCGAACGGGTGCCCGGTGAGCTGCGGGGCCGGGTCAACGCGCTGGGCGACTCCCTCGCCTGGGCCGGTATCCCGCTCGGCGGTCTCCTCGCCGGTACCGCCGTCGCCTCCTTCGGCCTGGTGCCGGTGCTGTGCACCGGGGCCGCCGCCTACTTCCTCACCACGAACCTGACCGGGCTGCGGCCGGAGTGGCGCGAGATGGACCGGAAACCGCCGCGGCCCCGCGGCGCCGGCGACGAATTCCCGGACGCGGATGCCGGAGCGGACCCCGCGCCCGACGGCCGGGGCACGGCGGCTGGGCCGGGAGCGGCCGGCGACCTGACCTCCGCCCGGCCGTAGCCCGCGGGATCCGCCGCACGGGCCCGCCCGCCGCACCGCGTACGGGAGCGACCCGGAGCCCGCGGCGCCGGGCCGCTCACCCTCCCGCGCGGCACGGGCCGGTTCCGGCGAGGCGGCACCGGGGTTCCCCGCAGGGGCCGGAGGCCGGTCCGGCGAGCGTCCAGCCGGGCGGCAAAGCGCTTCGGCAGGCATGCCGGAGCGGCGGCCAGGGGACCCGGCACGCATGACGATCCTCGGTCTGCCGGACCGCATCCGCGCATGCCTGTTCGACCTGGACGGCGTGCTGACCAAGACGGCCGCCGTGCACGCCGCCGCGTGGAAGGAGATGTTCGACGCCTATCTGCGGGACCGGGACGGGCCCGGGTTCCGCCCCTTCGACCAGGTGGCGGAGTACGACGCCTATGTGGACGGGCGCCCGCGGGCCGACGGCGTACGAACCTTCCTCGCGGCGCGGGACATCCGCCTCCCGGAGGGCGACCCCGACGATCCGCCCGGCCGCGAGACGGTCAACGGCCTGGGCAACCGCAAGAACGACCTGCTGCTGCACAAGATCCGCACCGACGGCGTGGCGGCGTACGAGGGGTCGGTGCGGTATCTGCACGCGGTGCGGGCGGCGGGGCTGCGGACGGCCGTGGTCTCCTCCAGCGCCAACTGCCGGGACGTGCTGGCCGCGGCCGGTATCGAGGACCTGTTCGAGGTGCGGATCGACGGGATCGTGGCCCGGGAGCGTGAACTGCCGGGCAAACCCCACCCGGACACCTTCCTGGCCGCCGCCGCGGACCTGGGGGCCGCAGCGGGCGAGTCCGCCGTCTTCGAGGACGCGCTCGCCGGGATGGACGCCGGACGAGCCGGGGACTTCGGATATGTCGTGGGGGTCGACCGCACGGGACAGGCCGACGCGCTGCGCGCGCACGGTGCGGACACCGTCGTGCAGGACCTGGCCGAACTGACGGACCGGGAGGGGAGCCGGGAACGGGACGCCCCCCGCCCTCCGGCGCGGAAGGAGCGCTCGTGATCAGCAACTCGTCCTACGCCGTGCAGCCCTGGTCGCTGCGCGAGAGCACGCTGGACATCGACAGGCTGCCGCAGAGCGAGTCCCTCTTCGCGCTCTCCAACGGGCACATCGGCTGGCGCGGCAACCTCGACGAGGGCGAGCCGCACGGTCTGCCCGGCACCTATCTCAACGGGGTGCACGAGCTGCGCCCGCTGCCGTACGCGGAGGGGGGCTACGGCTACCCGGAAGCCGGACAGACGGTCATCAACGTCACCAACGGGAAGGTCATGCGGCTGCTCGTCGACGACGAGCCGTTCGACGTGCGCTACGGCAAGCTGCGCTCCCACGAGCGGGTGCTTGACCTGCGCACCGGACTGCTGCGCCGGGTCTGCGAGTGGAGCTCCCCGGCGGGCTGCACCGTACGGGTCACCTCGACCCGGCTGGTCTCCTTCAGCCAGCGGGCCGTCGCCGCCGTCTCCTACGAGGTGGAACCGCTGGACTCGGATGTGCGCGTCGTCGTGCAGTCCGAACTGGTCGCCAACGAGCAGCTGCCGCAGAAGAGCGGCGAGGACCCGCGGGTGGCCACCGCGCTGGAGGACGTGCTGCAGCCGGAGGAGGATTTCGCCTCCGACATGCGGCTGCGCCTGGTGCACTGCACCGAGCGCAGCGGGCTGCGGGTCGGCGCGGCGGCCGACCACCTCGTGCACGGCCCCGAGTCGACCAGCACCTCCAGCGAGAGCGGCGAGAACGTCGCACGGCTCACCGTCACCGCCGAGCTGCGGCCGGGCGAGCCGCTGCGGGTGGAGAAGCTGGTGGCCTACGGCTGGTCGGGGGTCCGCTCGCTGCCCGCCGTGCGGGACCAGGTCGACGCGGCCCTCGCCGGAGCCCGCAGCAAGGGCTGGCAGGGACTCGTGGACGAGCAGCAGGCGTATCTGGACAGCTTCTGGGCGCGGGCCGACGTGGAGGTGGACGGGGACGCGGAGATCCAGCAGGCGGTGCGCTTCGCCCTCTTCCACGTGCTGCAGGCCGGTGCCCGGGCCGAGAAGCGCGCCATCCCCTCCAAGGGGCTGACGGGCTCCGGCTACGACGGCCACTCCTTCTGGGACAGCGAGCAGTTCGTGCTGCCGGTGCTCACCTACACCTCGCCGGACTCGGTGGCCGAGGCGCTGCGCTGGCGGCAGGAGACCCTGCCCGCGGCGCGGGACCGGGCCCGCCAGCTCGGCCTGCGGGGTGCGGCCTTCCCCTGGCGGACCATCGACGGCTCGGAGTGCTCCGCGTACTGGCCGGCCGGTACGGCCGCCTTCCATGTCAACGCCGACATCGCGGACGCGGTCACCCGGTACGTCGCGGCCACCGGGGACGTGGAGTTCGAGCGGGAGACGGGGGTGGAGATCCTGGTGGAGACCGCCCGGCTGTGGCACTCGCTGGGCCACCACGACCACCACGGCACCTTCCACTTCGACGGGGTCACCGGGCCGGACGAGTACAGCGCCGTCGCGGACGACAACCTGTACACCAACCTGATGGCGCAGCAGAACTTGCGCGAGGCGGCGGACGTGGTGGAGCGGTACACCGAGCGGGCCGCCGCGCTGGGGGTGGACGACGAGGAGGCCGCCGCCTGGCGGGACGCGGCCGAGGCGGTGGCGCTGCCGTTCAACGGGACACTGGGCGTGCACGAGCAGTCGGCGGGCTTCACCGGGCACCAGATGTGGGACTTCGCCGCGACCGGCCCGGACCAGTACCCGCTGATGCTGCACTTCCCCTACTTCGACCTGTACCGCAAGCAGGTCATCAAGCAGGCCGACCTGGCGCTGGCGCTCTACAAGCGCGGCGACGCCTTCGACGCGGAGCAGAAGGCGCGCAACTTCGACTACTACGAGCAGATGACCGTCCGGGACTCCTCCCTGTCCGCCTGCTGCCAGGCCGTGATGGCCGCCGAGGTCGGGCATCTGCGGCTCGCCTACGACTATGTGGGCGAGGCGGCGCTGATGGACCTCGCGGACCTGGAGAGCAACACCCGCGACGGACTGCACATCGCCTCGCTGGCCGGGGCCTGGATCGCGCTGGTCGCCGGGTTCGGCGGGATGCGGCTGCGGCACGGCATGCTGGACTTCTCCCCGCTGCTGCCCGAGCAGTTGAGCCGGCTGGCGTTCACCGTGCAGGTGCGGGGGCGGCGGCTGCGGGTGGAGATCCGCAGCCGGACGGCCCTCTACACGCTGCTGGAGGGCGAGCCGCTGGAGCTGTGCCACTGCGGCAGGCAGTTCACCCTCTCGGCAGGAGAGCCGCAGACCCACCAGGTGCGGCGCCCGCCGCCCCGGCCCGAACCGTCTCCGCCGCAGGGCCGGCACCCCGCCCGGCGGCGCGGCGGCCCGGTGCCGGTCGAGCCGGGGCGGTGACACCGGCGCGGCTCCGGGCGGCTCCGCGCCGCCCGGAGCCCGGTGCCGCCCCGCCCTCAGGTGTGGCGCTTCAGCTCCCGGCGGGCCAGCGAGCGCTGGTGCACCTCGTCGGGGCCGTCGGCCAGCCGCAGCGTGCGCGCCGAGGCCCACAGGTGGGCGAGCGGATAGTCCTGCGAGACCCCGGCCGCGCCATGCAGTTGGACGGCGTCGTCGAGGATCCGCACCACCGCACGCGGCGTGGCGATCTTGATGGCCTGGATCTCGGTGTGCGCGCCCCGGTTGCCGACGGTGTCCATCAGCCAGGCCGTCTTCAGCACCAGCAGCCGCAACTGCTCCACCTGCACCCGCGCGTCGGCGATCCACTCGCGCACCACTCCCTGCCGGGCCAGCGGCGCCCCGAAGGCCGTCCGGTCCAGCGCCCGGCGGCACATCAGCTCGATGGCCCGCTCGGCCATGCCGATCAGCCGCATGCAGTGGTGGATGCGGCCCGGACCGAGCCGGGCCTGCGCGATGGCGAAGCCCCCGCCCTCCTCGCCGACGAGGGCGGACGCCGGGACGCGGACGTCGTGGAAGACCACCTCGGCGTGGCCGCCGTGACAGTGGTCCTCGTACCCGTAGACGGACATCGCTCGGCGCACCTCGAGACCCGGTGTGTCCCGGGGGACGAGCACCATGGACTGCTGGCGGCGCACGTCCGCGCCGTCCGGGTCGGTCTTGCCCATGACGATGAAGACGGCGCAGTCCGGGTGCATGGCTCCGGAGATGTACCACTTGCGGCCGGTGACGACGTACTCATCGCCCTCCCGCCGGATCCGGGTGCCGATGTTGGTGGCGTCCGAGGAGGCGGCGTCCGGCTCGGTCATGGCGAAGGCCGACCGGATCTCGCCGGCCAGCAGCGGCTCCAGCCACCGGGCGCGCTGCTCGGGCGAGCCGAACTGGGCGAGCAGTTCCATGTTCCCGGTGTCGGGCGCCGCGCAGTTGAGCGCGGTCGGCGCGAGCTGCGGACTGCGCCCGGTGATCTCGGCCAGCGGTGCGTACTGCAGATTGGAGAGTCCGGCCCCGTACTCCTCGTCGGGCAGGAAGAGATTCCACAGCCCCTGCGTGCGCGCCTCGGCCTTGAGCTCCTCGAGGACCGGCACCGTGCTCCAGGGGGAGTCCTGCGCGGCGCGCTGCTCCTCGGCCGTCTGCTCGGCCGGGTACACGTGCTCGGTCATGAAGGCGAGCAGCCGCTCGCGCAGTTCCTCGGTGCGCGCGTCGTATGCGAAGTCCATGTGCTGCCTCAGCCCTTCCGCAGAGTGGAGAGTCCGTTGTCGATGAAGACCGGCACCAGTTCGCCGATCCGGTCGAAGCCCGCGCCGACCGTGCTGCCGAGCGTGAAGCGGTAGTGGATGCCCTCGAGAATGACGGCGAGCTTGAAGTAGGCGAAGGCGGTGTACCAGTTGATCTGCGAGACGTCGCGGCCCGAGAGTCGCGCGTAGCGCTCGATCAGCTCGGTGGCCGAGGGGTGGCCGGGGGCTCCGCTGGTGGTGCTGACCGGCGAGTCGGGCACGTCCTGGCGCTCGCTGTACATCGCCAGCAGCCCGAGGTCGGTGAGCGGGTCGCCGAGCGTGGACATCTCCCAGTCGAGCACCGCGGCCACCTCCCCGCCGGCGTCGATCAGCACGTTGTCGAGGCGGTAGTCGCCGTGCACGACGGTGGGCCGCGGCGAGTCGGGCAGCGCCTCGCCGAGCGCGCCGCGCAGCTCGTCGACACCGGCCAGCTCACGGCTGCGGGAGGCCTCCAACTGCTTGCTCCAGCGGCGCAGCTGACGCTCCAGGAAGCCCTCGGGCCGCCCGAAGTCGCCCAGCCCCACCCCGTGCGGATCGACGGCGTGCAGCGCCACCAGCGTCTCGGGCAGCGTCAGGACGACCTCGCGGGTCCGCTCGGCGCCGAGCGGGGCGAGTTCCTCGGCGGTGCGGTAGGGGGTGCCCTCGACGTGGTCCATCACGTAGAACGGCGCGCCGAGCACGTCGGGGTCCTCGCACAGCAGCACGGTCCCGGGCACCGGCACCGGGGTGTCGCGCAGCGCGCTGATGACGCGGTGCTCGCGGGCCATGTCGTGCGCGGTGGCCAGTACGTGCCCGAGCGGCGGCCGCCGTACCACCCACCGGCCCGTCCCGTCGGTGACCCGGTAGGTGAGATTCGACCTGCCGCCCTGGACGACCTCGGCGCTCAGCGGCCCCCGTACCAGTCCGGGGCGCTCGCGCTCCAGGTGCGCGGCCAGCCGCGGCAGATCGAGACCGGGCGGGTTCTGTTCGCTCATCGTGCGCGCTCCTTCGGCATCGGTCGGACCCGATCATGCCGACTAGTCGGTATGGAGTCCAGAGGGGGTCACCTGCCGGTCCGGATTCCGTTCCTCGCGGCCGGGCGACGGGGCCGGTGGAAAACGGTCCGGATTGACCGCCGTCCTCCCGGCTCGGTGTGTGATGCACCGCTTTCCGACCGAAGTCCCATGACAGGCGCACGGGTGGCGCTCTAGCCTCGGGGCATGCCCATGGGTGACAACGAGCCGCTGTTCGTACGCGACGAGCGCTCCAGGAACGGCTACGTCCTCAACCACCGCAACCCCTCCGGCCTAGCCCTGATCATCGTCCTCTCGGTCGGGGTGCTGATCCTGGCCGCCGTCGCGCTCGCCTGACCCGCGGGCCGAAGCACGCCCGGGGCCCGCGGGCCGGACCCCGGCGGGCGCCCCTCAGCACACCCGGGCGCGCGCCAGAGCGCTCCACGCCTCGCGCGTCTCCTGCGGGGTGCCGGCGACGGAGACGGCGGCACCGTACTCGTCCCCGCCGAGCGGTTCGAGGGCCTCGAACTGGGAGCGCAGCAGGCTGGACGGCATGAAGTGGCCGCCGCGGCGGGCCGGCCGTCGCGCTATCAGCGGGCAGGGGCCCGTCAGGTGGACGAAGAAGAGCCGCCCGGACGCCCGACGGAGCCGGTCGCGGTAGCGGCGCCTGAGCGCCGAGCAGACCAGCACGCCGCCATCGGCGGGGTTCCCGGCGGCGGCACGGCTGCGCAGCCAGCCGGCCACCGCGTCCAGCCACGGCGCCCGGTCCGCGTCGTCCAGCGGGACGCCGGCCGACATCTTCTCGATGTTGTGCGCGGGGTGGAGTCGTCCGCGTCGGCGAACGGCACACCGAGCGCCCCGGCCAGCCACTCCCCGACGGTGCTCTTGCCGGAACCGGACACCCCCATGACGACCACGAGCGGCGCGTACGGGCCTTCGGGTCCGTTCACAGCAGCAGCATCCCGCCCACTCCGACCAGCACCAGCACACAGGCCAGTGCCCCCAGGGTCTGGGCCGCCCCCATCGTCCGGGGCCGGGACCGGGCGAGCGCGCGGATCCGCCGGTGCGCGGTCACCAGCAGGCCCACCCAGGCCAGCGCGCCGAGGCAGGCGGCCGCCACGGCGGGGCCGGAGGGATCGGCGAGCGCCACCCGCGCCGTCAGCGCCACCGACACCGCGCAGGTCAGCGTCGTACGGCGCCAGGCCAGCCAGGTGCGCTCCGGCTGGGCGCCCGGGTCGCGGGGCGGCTCGCCGCCGCTCACCGGCCGGCCAGGCCGAACACCACGACGGCGACGACCAGCAGCGCGGCGAACGCCGTACCGCCCGCCAGCAGCACCGGGAAGCGCGAGGCGGGCAGGTCCTCGCCGCGGCGCATGGCGCGCTCGCAGCGCACCCAGTGGTTCACGGCCCGGACGGCACACAGCGCCGCACCGGCCAGCAGCACGGTCGCGACGGCCGTGCGCACCCCCCAGCGCAGGTCGGTCAGGAACTGGTCGACCGCGATCCCGCCCGCCACCAGGGCCAGCGCGGTGCGGATCCAGGCGAGGAAGGTGCGCTCGTTGGCGAGCGAGAAGCGGTAGTCGGGCGTGGTGCCCTCCTCCCTGAGCCGCTGGGGGGCGAACCACAGCCGAAGAGTCGCCGAGAGCCGGTCGCGCATGGCTCAACCGTACGCGGTGACCTGCGGCGCTTCCCCACGGGGACGCCCACGCCGCACGGGTGCACCCCTTACCCGGCGGCGAGCCGCCGGTGGCACTCCAGCCCGTCCGGGACGACGCTGCCCTGTGCGACCCAGCCGGCCAGCCGCCGCTCCAGCTCCTCCTCCGGCAGGAAGTCCCACCACGCGACCTCCTCCGGCTGCGGCCGGACGGGCAGCGTGCACACGACCTCGTACACCTGGAGAAACCAGGAGTACTCGGGCGCCTCGAAGAGGAACTTCAGCCGCCGCTCGGGCTGCGGCAGTCCGCTGACGCCCAGTTCCTCCTCGGCCTCCCGGAGGGCCGCCGTGTCGTAGTCCTCGCCCGCGCCCACCACACCGCCCACCACCACGTCGTACAGCCCGGGGAAGATCAGCTTGGTGGGGGTGCGGCGGTGCACGAAGATCCGGCCCGCCGCGTCCCGGACCCGGATGGCGGTGCTGCGGTGCCGCAGCCGGCCGGCGTAGACCTCGCCGCGCAGCCGCTGCCCGACGACCCGGTCCTGTGCGTCCACGATGTCCAGCAGCTCGTCCGCCGAGCGCCCCTGCGGTGTCATGCGCCCATCCAAGCACCGTGGACGGGCCCCGCGCAGGGGTGTCCGCGGGCGGGCCCGGAGGTTACTCTCCGGTCACCGGTCCCGGTGCGGGTGTCCGCGCACCTGCTGCGGCAGTTGTCAGGAAAGGTGGGAGCATGGCGTACGACGCCGATGTGATCGTGGTCGGAGCCGGACTCGCGGGTCTCGCCGCGACAGCCGAACTGGCCGACGCCGGGCGGCGCGTCCTCCTCCTCGACCAGGAGCCCGAACAGTCGCTCGGCGGGCAGGCGCACTGGTCCTTCGGCGGCCTGTTCTTCGTCGACTCGCCCGAGCAGCGGCGGCTGCGCATCCGGGACAGCCGCGAACTCGCCTGGCAGGACTGGCTGGGCACGGCCGCCTTCGACCGGCCCGAGGACCACTGGCCGCGCCGGTGGGCCGAGGCGTACGTGGACTTCGCCGCGGGCGAGAAGCGTGCCTGGCTGCGCGCCCAGGGGCTGAAGCTCTTCCCCGTGGTGGGCTGGGCCGAGCGGGGCGGCTACGGCGCGGGCGGCCACGGCAACTCGGTGCCCCGGTTCCACATCACCTGGGGCACCGGGCCCGGCATCGTCGAACCGTTCGAGCGGCGCGTCCGCGAGGGCGTGGCGCGCGGGCTGGTGGAGCTGCGCTTCCGGCACCGGGTGACCGGGCTGTCCCGGACGGCCGGAGCGGTGGACACCGTGACCGGCCAGGTGCTGGAGCCCAGCGACGCGCGGCGCGGCACGGCCAGCGGCCGGGAGTCCGTCGGCGGCTTCGAACTGCGCGCCCAGGCCGTGATCGTGACCTCCGGCGGTATCGGCGGCAACCACGAACTGGTACGCGCCCACTGGCCCGAGCGGCTGGGCACCCCGCCCCGGAAGCTGCTCTCCGGCGTGCCGGCGCATGTGGACGGGCTGATGCTCGACGTGGCAGGAGAGGCGGGCGGCCACATGGTCAACCGCGACCGGATGTGGCACTACACCGAGGGGATCGAGAACTGGAACCCCATCTGGGCCCGGCACGGCATCCGCATCCTGCCCGGACCCTCCTCGCTGTGGCTCGACGCCACCGGGCAGCGGCTGCCGGTACCGCTCTTCCCCGGCTTCGACACGCTGGGCACCCTCGACCACATCATGCGGACAGGGCACGGCTACACCTGGTTCGTCCTCAGCCGGAAGATCATCGAGAAGGAGTTCACGCTCTCCGGATCGGAGCAGAACCCGGATCTGACCGGCCGGTCCGTGCGCGAGGTCCTGGGCCGGGCACGCGGCGGCGCCCGCGGCCCGGTGCAGGCGTTCATGGACCACGGGGCCGATTTCGTCATCGAGCGCGATGTCGCCGCCCTGGCCCGCCGGATGAACGAACTGACCGGGGACGGGCTGATCGAGGCGGCGGCGCTGCACCGGGAGATCGCCGCCCGGGACCGGGAGATCCGCAACCCGTTCACCAAGGATCTCCAGATCACCGCGCTGAACGGCGCCCGGCGGTACCTGGGCGACCGGCTCATCCGGGTCGCGGCCCCGCACCGCCTGCTGGACCCGGCCGCCGGTCCGCTGATCGCGGTCCGGCTCAACATTCTGACCCGCAAGAGCCTGGGCGGGCTGGAGACGGACCTGTCCTCGCGGGTGCTCGCCGAGCCCGCGCGAGGACCGGCGGACGCGGCACGGCCGCACCGGGGCGACCCGGTTCCGGGGCTCTACGCAGCGGGGGAGGCCGCCGGCTTCGGCGGCGGCGGGGTGCACGGCTACCGCTCGCTGGAGGGCACCTTCCTGGGCGGCTGCCTCTTCTCGGGGCGCACGGCCGGACGGGCGGCGGCCGCCGCGGTCGCCTGACGTCCCGGGCCCGGCACGGTGCCGGGTGCCCGCGGCCGGGGAGACCGGCAGCCCGGTGCTCCGCGGAGCGACCGGGAAGCCGGTGCCGACGGAGACTTACGGGCCGGCGGCGGCCGGGAACGCGTCGCGGCCCGCCGCCGTCCGTCCGGGGCCGGTCAGCCGGGCTCCACCACCACGCGGCCCGTGGTCACGCCGTCGAAGACCCGCTGGACGGCGTCGGCAGCGCCGCCCAGCGGCACACGCTCGCTCACCAGCGGCCGGACCGCGCCCTCCGCCGCGAGGCGGGTGAGCTCCTCGTGGCAGCGGTCGACGGCTGAGGGCTCCCGCTGCGCGTACAGCCCCCAGTGCAGCCCGAGGACGGAGTAGTTCTTCACCAGCGCGTGGTTGAGTCCGGGGGTGGGCACCGCGCCGCTGGCGAAGCCGACCACCACGATGCGCCCCTCGAAGGCGATGCACTTGGTGGACGCCGCGTAGGCGTCGCCGCCCACCGGGTCGTAGACCACGTCGGCGCCCGCGCCGCCGGTGGCCTCCTTCACGGCGGCGACCACGTCCTCGCTCCTGCGGTCGACGACCACGTCGCAGCCCAGGCCCCGGGCGACCTCGGCCTTCGCGGCACCGCCGACGACTCCGATCACCCGTGCCCCGGCGGCCTTGCCCAGCTGGACGGCCGCACTGCCGACGCCGCCCGCGGCGGCGTGCACCAGCAGCGTCTCGCCCTTCCGCAGCCCGGCGCGCCGGTGGAGCCCGAACCAGCCGGTCTGGTACCCGATGTGCAGCGCGGCGGCTTCGGCGTCGTCCAGCGCGCCGGGCGCGGGACGGGCGCTGTCCTCGGCGACGACGGCCGTCTCGCCGAAGGCGCCGCAGGGCAGCACCGGCTGCCCGAGCACCCGCTCCCCCGCCCGGGGCCCGCCGACGATCTCGCCGCAGAGTTCCACGCCGGGGGTGAACGGCAGCGGTGGGCGCACCTGGTACTCGCCCCGGCACAGCATGGCGTCCGGGTAGTTGACGTTCGCGGCCCGCACCCGGACCAGCAGTTGCCCCGGGCCCGGTTCGGGCTCGGGCACCTCTTCCAGCCGCATCACGTCGCGCGGTTCGCCGTTGGTGTGGACGCGCCATGCCTGCACGGATGGTCCTTTCGTCGACGGGGGGCCGCGCTCCGCGGCCCCGGGCCCGCTCAGGGCCGCAGCGCCCGCAGCAGCAGATCGGCCAGGTGGTCGGCGACCTCCTGCGGCGTGAGCCGGCCGCCCGGCCGGTACCAGCTGCTGAGGTGGTGCACGGAACCGAAGTGGTAGTCCACGACCAGGTCGGCGGGGGTCGCGTCGCTGAACACCCCGGAGCGCCGACCCTCTTCGATCAGCGCACGGAACCTCTCGTGGTAGCGGCGCCGCTCGGCCCGCACCTGCTTCTGCTTCTCCGGGGAGAGCTGGTGCATCGAGCGGAAGAAGATCATGGCGTCGTCGAGGTTGTCGATGGTGGTGACGACGACGTCCGCCGCGGCCTGCCGCAGCCGCTCCTCCACCGGGGCCGCACGGTCGGCGAGCAGGTCGAGGCGCTCCTGCTGGAGCCGCAGCAGCCGGCCGTAGATCTCGTGGAGCAGATCGTCCTTGGATCCGAAGTAGTGGTAGAGCGCGCCCTTGGTGACGCCTGCCGCCTCCACGATCTCCTGCACGGACGTGCGGTCGTACCCCTGTTCGGCGAAGAGGCGGGTGGCGGCCGCCATCAGCCGCTGCGGTACCGGCACCCGGGTGTCGTCCCCGCTCCGGGCACGCGCCGGGCGCGTCCCGCCGCCGTGTACCGGATCTCCCTCACCGGCCCTGGTCGCCATGGCCGCCACCTGCCTCTCGCTCGTCGTTCACCGGCCGGCGCCGCCCGGCCTGCCCGGCTGCCCGCTCGCCGTCGGGGCGCCGTCCTGCCGGGAACGCAGCTCCCGCCGGAGGATCTTGCCACTGGTGGTCTTGGGCAGCTCCGGCAGCACCTCCACCTCGCGGGGGTACTTGTAGGCGGCCAGCCGCTCCCTGCAGTACCCGCTCAGCTCCTGAGGAGCGGCCGACGCGCCCTCGCGCAGGCTGACGTACGCCTTGACGGTCTCGCCGCGGTACTCGTGCGGCACCCCGACCACCGCGGCCTCGCGAACGGCCGGGTGCGTGTAGAGCACGTCCTCGACCTCGCGGGGCCAGACCTTGAACCCGGAGGCGTTGATCATGTCCTTCTTCCGGTCGACGACGTACAGCCAGCCGTCCGCGTCCATGAAACCGATGTCCCCGGTGCGCAGTTCGCCGTCGGGCATCCCGGCGGCGGTCTCCGCGGGCCGCCGCCAGTAGCCGGGCACCACCTGCGGGCCGCGCACGGCGATCTCGCCCTGCTGCCCGAACGGCACCTCGGCGCCGGCCTCGTCGAGTATCCGCACCACCGTGTCGGGGCCGGGCAGGCCGACGGCCAGCGTGCCGGACTCCGGGTCGACCGGGGCCTCCCTGCCGGGCGGTACGGAGGCGCACGGGGCCGAGCACTCGGTGAGGCCGTAGCCGTTGCCGATGTAGGGGCCGAAGGCGGCGCGGAACTTCTCCACCAGCGCGGGGGGCAGCGGCGCGCCGCCGGAGGAGAGGTGCGTGAACGAGGCGAAGTGTGCGCGGGACGCGGCCGGGTGCGCGGCCAGCGCCATGAACGCGGTGGAGGGGCCGACGGTGTAGGCGGGCCGGTGCTCCAGGAAGGCGTCCAGGACGACACCCGCGTCGAAGCGGTAGGCGAGCGCGAGCGTGCCCTTGTTGGCGATGCAGCCGCAGAGCTGCACGACCGCTCCGGTGATGTGGAAGAGCGGGGCCAGCGCGAAGACGCACGCCCCCTCGGGAATGCCGTGGCCGACGCGCTGCCGCTCCGCGTTGTAGGCGAGGTTGGCATGCGTGTTCATGGCGCCCTTGGGGGAGCCGCTGGTCCCGGAGGTGTAGCTGATCAGGGCGATGTCCTCGCCGGTGAGTCCGCGTCCGGCGGGTGCGGGCGCGCCGCTGCGGGCGACGGCGAGCAGGTCCTCGGCATCCTCGGCGGGCGCGCGCCGGTCGAAGTCGAGCACCCGGGGGTCGTCCCGCGTCTGCAGGTCGAGTTCGCAGGCGGTCAGCACCGTGCGCACGGTGCCGCCGGCCGCAACGGCGCGCAGCCGGTCCTCCCAGGCGCGGTCGGAGCACACCAGTGCGGCCGCCTCCGCGTCCTGGAGCACATGCGCCACCTCGCGCTCCTTGTACATGGGGTTGACGGGCACCACGGTGGCGCCCGCCTTCCACGCGCCGAGCAGCGCCAGCACGTAGTGCGGGCTGTTCTGCAGCATCAGGGCGAGCCGGTCGCCCCTGGCCAGGCCGCGTGCGGCGAGGTGCGCCGCGACGGCGTCGGAGAGCGCGTCGGCCTCGGCGTAACTGAGCCGGCCGTCGAAGTAGCCGAGCGCGGTCCGGTCCGGTACCTCGCGGACCGCGGCGCGGAAGGCGTGCAGCAGCGTCTCCGGCGGTGTGACGGGGGCGCGTTGGGCCTCGGTGAGCTGGGCGAGCCAGGGCTTGTCCCCGTACCCGGCGGCGGTCGCTGAAGTCATGCCGGCTCCCCCTCCCGTGTCCCGGCGGCGCCCTGCCGGGTCCCGCCGGCTGCGTCCTCGACCTTGCGCTGCAACTGGTTCATGGCGCTCAGCCAGGTGTCGGTCCCGCTGGCCCGCGCGGTGTAGTGCCCCTGGGTGGTGGCGTGCGGCAGGACGAGGAAGCGCCCGTCGGCGAGCGCGGCGAACAGCGCGTCGGCCACGGCGTCCGGGGCGATGGCGCCGGGCCGCAGCACGAGGTCGCCCGCGGCGCCGGTGGCCTCCAGCATGTCGGTGCGTACCCCCTCGGGGCAGACGGCGAGCACCTGGAGGCCCCGGTGCCGGTAGGTGACCGACAGCCACTCGGCGAAGGCGAGTGCGGCGTGCTTGGTGACGCTGTAGGGCGCCGAGCCGACCATCGTCAGCAGTCCGGCCGCCGAGACGGTGGAGACGAAGCGCCCCCGCCCGCGCTCCAGCCAGTCCGGCAGCAGCTCCCGCGCGGCCCGGACGTGCGCCATCACGTTGAGGTCCCAGGCGGCGTCCCACTGCGCGTCGGGGGTCTCGGGGCCGCCCTCGGTACCCAGACCGGCGTTGGCACAGAACGTGTCGACCGTTCCGCCGAGCGCCTCGCGCGCGGGCGCCACGACGGTTGCGGCGTCCCCGGGGACGGCGATGCCGCCCATCTCCTCGGCGACCGCCCGGGCGCGGCCCGGGTCGAGGTCGTTGACCGCGACCCGCGCGCCCTCGGCGGCGAATCTGCGGGCGAGGGCGGCTCCGATGCCGCCGCCCGCTCCGGTGACGACGACGGCACTGTCGCGCAAGGACTCCATCGGCTGCGCCTCCCACTCTCCGGGCGTGTGCTCCTGCGGCCCCGTTCGGGCGCGGTCGGCGGAAAGGCTCCGCGGCGCCGCGCCCGGTCGGCAGACTAACCAGTCGGTATGTCATTGCGGAAGGGGTGCCGGCGACCCTCCCGGCACCGCGTCGGGAACGGCGGTGCCCGCAGGCTCGTTCCTCTGCTGTGGGCGGCGCGCGGCGCCGCGTATGCGTGACCGGTGGAGACCCCGGAAGCGGCTGCGCCCGATGGGGCGGGGCCGCGTCCCTTACAGGAATAGCGGACCGCATCCGGGGTAATCCGCCACGCCGAAGCAAGTGCGCGCTCTCCGCGCGAAAAAGCATTGCCGGAGACGGATCCGAACCGCGGGGCGGCACGTCACATCCCCGACGACACGGGTCCTCTCCGCCGGAGGTGGGATGATTGGCCGGTTTCAGAGCGCTCGCCCGACAGGTCCGGGATCCGGACAGAGAACGGTCCCAGCGGCGACAGGCGCTGCGCAAGTGCCTGGAGCGGTTCGCCCCCTACGGACACCGCGCCACCTGGCAGCACCTGTGCAGGAACGCAGGGTTCGACCCGGAGGACCGCGAACCCGACCCCGCGCTGCTCGTCGCGGCCCTGGAGGAACTGGAGGAGGCCCGCGCGGTCTGGCTCGCCTACGAGTCCGAAGTCGCCGACCGCCGCAGGCGGGAGAAGCACAAGGGGATCAGGCAGCCGACCGCACTCGACGAGTGGCACCGCAGGACGTGGGGCGGCAGGTCGCTGCTGCGGTGCGATCCGGCCCGGCCGCCCACCCCCCGGCTGGCGGAGGTGCTGCGCCGCATGATCGCCATGCCGGGCGGCGTCCGGGACGCGCCCCCCTACCGCCGTGCCCTGCGCAAGGAGCGGGGGACCCGTACGGAGATCCGCACCGAGGGCACCGGCCGCCGCGAGAGCCGCAATCCGCACCGTGCGGGCGCCGGCTCCCGGCTCGGGTTCGGCAGCCCGCTGCCCTCCCAGGGCTGAGCGGCGGCGGCACACGGGCGACAGCGGCACCCGCCGAGGCCGGGGGCGTGCCGACGAACCGGGCGCCGCACCGGACTGCGGCGCCGGACCGGGGCACGGCACGAACCGGGTGTGGTGGGCGGCGGGGGTCGGGGTGGCGCCGCTCGGGGGCCTGCTGGCATGCTGACCGGCACGTGCTGAGCGATCGCTTATTCGGCATCCGCTCCGCGACTTACCAGCGTGGGAGGTTGTTTGCATGGCGGAACCCCAGGTTTTCTCCTCGGCCCCGGAGCTGCGCGCCGCGGTCGGACAGGAGCTGGGCGTCAGCGACTGGCTTGAGGTGGACCAGAAGCGGATCGATCTCTTCGCGGACGCGACCGGCGACCATCAGTGGATCCACGTGGACCCGGAACGCGCCGCCGCGGGCCCCTTCGGGAGCACCATCGCACACGGCTATCTGACCCTCTCGCTGCTGCCCGCGCTCGTCCCGCAGATCCTGCGCGTCGAAGGGGTGCGGATGGGCGTCAACTACGGCACCGACAAGGTGCGCTTCCCCGCCCCGGTGCCCGTCGGCTCCCGGCTGCGCGCCCGGGCGACCCTGGCCGACGTCAGCGAGACACCGGACGGCGGGGTGCAGGTCGCTGCGCAGGTGACCGTGGAACGGGAGGGCGGCGACAAGCCGGTGTGCGTCGCGGTGAGCCTCAGCCGCTACTACTGGTGAGACCGGCGGGCCGGTGGCCCGCCATCCGCAGGGCGAGATCGGCGTACAGCGCGCCGATCTCGTCCGGCGTCCGGCGGCCCTCCGGGCTGAACCAGCGGGCGACGTCGATGCACAGCGACATCACGGCCAGCGCCGTGCCCCGCAGGTCCGGGATGTCGAACTCCCCGGCCGCCACTCCCTCCTCCAGGACCGCGCGCAGAATCTCCTCACTGCGCCTGCGCAACAGCACGATCCGCGCGTAGTGTTCCTCCCCCAGCGCCGCCAGCTCGTACTGGACGACCCGCGCCGTGGTGTGGTGCTCCGCATGCCAGCGTACGAACGCGCGGACGGCGCGGGCGAGCCGCTCCGCACAGTCGGGCACGCTCGCGACGGCCTCCTCCAGCACCGCGACCGAGCGCTCGTGGCCGACCCGGCTGATGTGGAAGAGCAGCTCTTCCTTGGTCTTGTAGTGGATGTAGAGCGCGGCGGGGCTCATTCCCGCACGTCCGGCGATGTCGCGGGTGGTGGTGGCGTGGAAACCCCGCTCGGCGAACGCCTCCACGGCGCCGAGCAGCAGGCGGCGGGCGGCGTCCGGGGTGACGCCGCCGAAGGATTCATCGATCACACCCGTCGTCATCCGCCCAGCTTACTGCGCACTGAGCGGCTGCTTAGCCCGCACCCCGCCGGGGCGTGGACCTCCGCGGGTGGCCTGACCCCGCCGGGGCCCGGAAGAGCAGCGCGCCCCGGCAGCCGGCCCGGGATCAGAAGACCACCAGGGTGCGCCCGCCCCGCCCGGCCCGCATGGCCGCGAAGGCGTCCCCGACCCCCTCCAGCCCGACCCGCTCGCTCACCAGCGCCCCCAGCTCCAGCCGCCCGTCCCGCACATGCTGGGCCAGCACGGGGACGTCCCGCGCGGGATCGGAGTCGCCGTAGACGCAGCCGCGCAGCTCCCGTGCGAAGTGGAAGATCTCCAGCGCGGAGAAGGTGACCTGCTCCTCCTTGCCGCCGATGCCGACCACGACGGCCCGGCCGCCCCTACGGGTGCAGTCCCAGGCGGCGCGGACGGTCGCCGCCCGCCCCACGCACTCGACGGCCACGTCGGCGCCGTAGCCGCCCTCGGTGAGCGCGCGGACCTCCTTGGCGGTCTTCTCCCCCGCCACGACGAAGTCCGTCGCCCCGGCGGCCCGCGCCATCTCCTCCTTCTCCGCGGAGACGTCCACCGCGACGATCTGTCCGGCACCGGCCAGCCGCGCCGACTGCAGGGTGGCCAGCCCCACCCCGCCCACACCGAACACCGCGACCGACTCGCCCACCCGCACCCGGGCGCTGTGGTGCACCGCGCCGTACCCGGTGAGCATGGCGCAGCCCAGCAGCGCCGCGTCCTCCAGGGGCACCCCCGCAGGGAGCGGAAGGACGGCCCGGCGCGGGACGACCGTCTCCTCGGCGAAGGCGGCGACGCTCAGCCCGGGGTAGAGCCCGTCACCGCTGCGGGTGCGCGCGTAGGGGGTGGTGGTGGCGTCGTTGGCGCGCACGCACAGCCACGGCTCGGACAGCTGCGCGCAGAAGTGGCACTCGCCGCAGCTCGGTGCCCAGTTGAGGACGACCCGGTCGCCCGGGGCGACATCCCGTACGTCCTCGCCCACGGCGACGACGGTTCCCGCGCCCTCGTGGCCGAGGACGGCCGGTACGGGCTGGCGCAGGGTGCCGTTGGCCAGCGAGAGGTCGGAGTGGCAGACCCCGGCGGCGGCGAGCCGCACCCGCACCTGGCCGGGTCCGGGATCCGGCAGGGCTATCGAGGTGACCTCCAGCGGTGCCGAGACAGCGGGCAGGACGAGGGCGCGAACCATGCGGGCTCCAAACGGGATGCGGGACGGGGGTGGCCTCGGACGGACCGGCCCGGCGCGGACGGTGTGGGCGCGGGTCTCAGAGCTGGAGGGACTTGGTCTGCAGATACTCCTCCAAGCCGTGCACGCCCAGTTCCCGGCCGACGCCGGACTGCTTGTACCCGCCGAAGGGTGCCAGCGGGTTGAACCGGCCGCCGTTGATGTCGACCTGTCCGGTCTCCATCCGGCGTGCGAAGGCGACGGCCTCCTCCTCGTCCTCGGACCACACGGCGCCGGCCAGGCCGTAGACGGTGCCGTTGGCGATCCGCAGCGCGTCCTCGGTGTCCTCGTACTTCAGCAGGGACAGCACAGGGCCGAAGATCTCCTCCTGGGCGATGGTCATCCCGGGGGTGACGTCGGCGAAGACGGTGGGCCGGACGTAGTGGCCGCGCTCCGCGCCCTCGGGGGGCTCGGCGCCGCCCGCCACCAGTCGGGCGCCCTCCTCGCAGCCGCGCTCGATGTAGCCGGTGACCCTCTCGCGCTGCGCGGCGTTGACGAGGGGGCCGACCCGGGTGGCCTCGTCCAGCGGGTCCCCGGTGGTGTACTTGGCGGTGGCTTCGGCGGCCAGCCCTACGGCCTCCTCGTAGCGCTCGGAGTCCACCAGCATCCGGGTCCAGGCGCTGCACGTCTGGCCGGAGTTGGACATCACGTTGGCGACCCCGACCTTCACGGCCTTCGCCAGGTCGGCGCCGGGCAGGATGACGTTGGCCGACTTTCCGCCGAGTTCGAGCGCGACGCGCTTGACGCCGGACGCGGCCGCCGCGCCGATGCGGCGGCCGACGGCGGTGGAGCCGGTGAAGGAGAGCAGGTCGATGTCCTCGTGCTCGGCCAGCGCCTGTCCGGCGACCGGGCCGAGCCCGGTGACCAGGTTGAAGACCCCGGCGGGCACCCCCGCCTCGTCGACGGCCTCCGCGAACAACTGGGCGACCAGCGGGGTGTCCTCGGCCGGTTTGAGCACCATGGTGCAGCCGGCCGCGAGGGCCGGTGCGGCCTTGGCGACGATCTGGTGCAGCGGGTAGTTCCACGGGGTGATGGCGCCGACGACTCCGACCGGCTCGCGCAGCACCAGGGAGTTGCCCAGCCGCTCCTCGAAGGAGTACGCGGCGGCGAGCTCGGCGTAGCCGGTGCAGACGGCGATCGGCACGGCGGCGTGCACCTTCTGCGAGAGGGTGAGCGGGGAGCCGAGCTCGGCGGTGACGGTCCGGGCGATCTCCTCGCGCCGGTCGGTGAGGATCCGCCGGAGGGCGTCCAGCCGCGCGGCGCGTTCCGCGGGCGGGGTGGCGGCCCAGCCGGGCAGCGCCGCGCGGGCGGCGCGCACGGCTGCCGCGACGTCTTCGGGCCCGCCCGCGGGGACGGTGGCCAGGAGGGTTCCGTCGGCGGGGTTGGTGACCTCGATCGTCCCGGTGCCCGTGGCGGGGCGCCAGGCGCCGTCGATGTACATGCCGTCGTGTGCCTTCATGGGGCAAACCTACTGTCGGGTCAGCAAGGTGTCAGCACGGCGTCGGAGTGCCCTGGGTCACCGGGGCCGGTGGCACGCCTCCGCACGGCGCGGACCGCCCGGATCGCCGGGCGGGCACGCGTGGTGCGTTGACGGAGACCCCCGTTATTCCTATGGTCCTCCATAGGAATCCATGATGCGGCGGGAGTTGGCGATGGGCCAGGGCACCGACAGCACCACCACCAGCAGCACCGGCACCTCCGCCGACCGGGCACGGGATCAGGCGCGCGGCGCGGCCGGGCAGCTGACCTACCAGGCCGGGTTCGGCAACGAGCACAGCAGCGAGGCCGAGCCGGGCGCACTGCCCCTCGGGCGCAACTCCCCCCAGCGGGCACCGCTGGGCCTGTACGCGGAGCAGTTGAGTGGCAGCGCGTTCACCGAGCCCCGGGCGCACAACCGCCGCTCGTGGCTCTACCGGATCCGCCCCTCGGCAGCGCATCCGCGCTTCGTCCGCGCGGACAACGGCGGCCTGCGGAGCGCCCCCTTCCAGGAGACGGAACCCGATCCCAACCGACTGCGCTGGGGCCCGCTGCCCCGGGTGCCGGAGGGCACCGACTTCCTGGACGGTCTCTGGACGCTGGGCGGCAACGGCGACGCGCGGCAGCGCAGCGGTATGGCAGTGCATCTGTACGCCGCCAACGCGTCCATGACCGACCGGGTCTTCAGCGACGCGGACGGCGAACTGCTGATCGTCCCCGAGCGCGGCGGACTGCTGCTGCACACCGAGTTCGGGCCGCTGAGCGCGGCCCCGGGGCACGTGGCGCTGCTCCCGCGCGGGGTGCGCTTCCGGGTGGAGCTGCTGGCGGAGAGCGCGCGCGGGTACGTCTGCGAGAACTACGGCCGCCCCTTCGTGCTGCCCGACCTGGGGCCGATCGGCGCCAACGGACTGGCCAACGCGCGGGACTTCCTGGCCCCCACGGCCGGCTACGAGGACGTGGAGCGGCCGGTCGAGGTGGTCAACAAGTTCTGCGGCAACCTGTGGAAGGCCGTCTACGACCACTCGCCGCTGGATGTCGTGGCCTGGCACGGCAACCATCTGCCCTACGTCTACGATCTGCGCCGCTTCAACGTGCTGGGCAGCATCAGCTACGACCATCCCGACCCCTCGATCTTCACCGTGCTGACCTCGCCCTCGGACACCCCGGGCCTGGCCGGGGTGGACTTCGTGGTCTTCGCACCCCGCTGGCTGGTGGGCGAGGACACCTTCCGGCCGCCGTACTTCCACCGCAATGTGATGAGCGAGTACATGGGCCTGATCGAGGGCGCCTACGACGCCAAGGCGGGGGGCGCGGGCGGCTTCGTACCGGGCGGGGGCTCGCTGCACAACATGATGTCGGCCCACGGCCCCGACCGGGAGACCTTCGAACGGGCCTCGGCAGCCGAGCTGGCACCGCAGAGGATCGACGACGGGCTGGCCTTCATGTTCGAGACGCGCTGGCCGGTCACGCTCACCGGGCAGGCCGCGGACGCCGCACACCTGCAGGCGGACTACGACGCGGTGTGGCAGGGTCTTGAGCGCCACTTCCCGGCTCCCTGACGTCCCCGGTCGGTCCGCCCGCGCGGCCCCGCGCGGCTCCGCTCTCCGCAGGGGCCCGCGACGGTCGCGCGGACCGCGGGCCGACCTCACCCGTGGAGGCACGCCCCATGACGCCGCTGTTCACCCCCGACTCCGTCGAGCTGAACCGGAAGCTGCCCCTCTGGTACCAGGTCTCCCAGTCCCTCCGCGCCTCCATACTCGGCCGCCCCCCGCAGGCGCCGGACCGGCTGCCGCCCGAGGACCGGCTGGCCGAGCACTACGGCGTCAGCGTGCTGACCATGCGCCAGGCCCTCAAGGAGCTGGAGGCGGAGGGGCTGATCAGCAGGCACCGGCGGCACGGCACCTTCATCGAACCGGAGGCGCGCCGGGCCCGGCCGGTGCGGCTGCTCGGCTCGGTGGACACGATCGTCGCCCAGCAGTCCGGGGAGCCCACCACGCTGCTGGGCCACGGGCCGGAGCCGGTCCCCGCCGAGCTGGCCGAGTACTTCCCCGGCCAACAGGAGGCGATGGCCTACCGGCGGCTGCGCTGCGAACGGGAGAGCGGGGAGCCGACCAACTGGGCCTGCAACCTCATCCGCAGGGATGTCGCCGAGCACATCGATCCGGCGGATCTGCGGCGCGACTGGCCCATGACGAAGGTGCTGCGGGACGCCGTGGGGGTGCGGATCAGCAGGATCACGGACACGGTCGAGGCGCGGCTGGCCGATCCGGAGACGGCCCGGCTGCTGCGGGTGCCGCTGCTGAGCCCGATCCTGCACTACACGGGAGTGACCTACGACGCGGAGGGACGTGTGGTGGACGTGGTCCGCATCCACTACCGGGGGGACCGCTTCGCCTTCTCCGTCACGCTGGAGAACCTGGCGGACCACGACGAACGGGCGTGACGGGCGCAACGGGCCGGGAGGGGCGGGCCGGGGAGCCGGGGCCGGGCCCTGGACAGCGTGCGGGAAGCACGGGCGACGCAGGAGATACGAGGGGGAAACGGCCGCCGGGGCGTTCCGCGGAGGATCCGCGGACTCCGCGAGGGGAGCAGTCCGGCGGCCGCCTTCAGCCGCGCTCGCCGAACAGCGTGCGGCGCAGCTTGCGCAGCGGGGCGAAGAGGGAGACCCGCGCACCGCGGTTGCGTGTGCGGCTGTGCAGCGCGTCGCGCTGCGTGATCTCCCGCATCAGCGTGGTCGCGTCCTCCGCCTCGCGCGGTGGGACGGCGGGGCCCGCGAGCACGGAGAGGTGCCGATCGAGGCGCGAACTCGTCGCGCCGGTACCGCATTTGATCGCGGGCACCCGCGCCCTGCTGCCGACTGTTATCTGTTCCATGTCACTCCCCACCCGTACGAGGGCACCCGGCCCGGGCAGAGTAACCCTATCTCCCGACTACGACATGCGTGTATCCCGGCCACAGCATTCACCTGCCCCACAAGGCTGTTGACGCACACGGTACGCCGTCCGGGCAGCTGACCGGCACCCCGGGAAGCCTCGCGAACCGGGACGAACCAGCCGGATTCCAGGAGGCGTCGGGCGCACCCAGGGGGCGGACGGGCTTCCTGGATGCGCGGGTGGCGCGCCGCGAAACCCGCGTGCGAGTGCCGCCGCCATGCCGGATCATGGCGTCCATGTGTACCGACCGCCGACCCGACCAGAGGAGCGCGGCCCTGGCTTCCGAGACCTCGACGACGCCCCCGGCCACCCCCGCCCCCGGCACCGCGGCGGCCGCCGCGGCCGGAAGCGGCGCACCGGAACCGACCGCACCCGAACGGGCCCTGGTGCCACGGCTGCAGATCGACGACAGCGACTCCACCGGCGACATCATCGACGCCCTCTTCCTGGGCCGCTTCACCCTGGGGGAACAGCCGTACTCGCGCAGCCACACCGTCGACCGTGTCAAGAAGGGGCGCACCCTGCTGCCGCCGGGCGCGCGGATCCTGCGCGAGGCCAAGGACGACAACTCCGGCTCGGTGCTGGCCGAGGGGGAAGGCTGGACGGCGCGTGTCTCGCGCTGGAACCGCGGCGCCGAGGTCACGGTCACGGCGGTCACCGACGAACTCGCCGAGCAGCGGCTGCGGCAGGCGGTGGACGGCGCGGAGGACGAGCCCGAGCCGCAGGAGGACCAGGTGTCCATGGGGTTCTGGTACCACTCCCCCATGCGCGGCCCGCGCCGCACCTCCCGCACCATCAGCGCCGGCGCCTGGTCGGACGTGCGGCAGAACTACACGGCCCGGGTGGCCACCGCCATGGACGACCTGATGAAGGTCACCCCGGACGAGATCTCCGGGCGCCTGCTGCTGCTGCACGGCCCGCCCGGCACCGGCAAGACCTCCGCGCTGCGCACGCTGGCCCGGTCCTGGAGCGAGTGGTGCCAGGTGGACTGCGTCCTGGACCCCGAGCATCTGTTCAACAACATCGGCTATCTGATGGACATCGCCATCGGCTCCGACGACTCCGACCCGGAGTCCGGCCGCTGGCGGCTGCTGCTCCTGGAGGACTGCGACGAGCTGATCCGCGGCGAGGCCAAGTACGCGGCGGGGCAGGCGCTCTCCCGGCTGCTGAACCTCACCGACGGGCTGCTGGGCCAGGGCCGCAACGTACTGGTGGGGGTCACCACGAACGAGGACCTGGAGCGGCTGCACCCGGCGGTGGTGCGGCCCGGGCGCTGCCTGGCCCGGATCGAGGTGGGCTCGCTCAGCCGTGAGGAGGCGGTCGCCTGGCTCGGCACCGAGGACGGCGTCGGCCGCGACGGTGCCACCCTCGCGGAGCTCTACGCCCGGAAGAAGGGCAAGCGGCCCGCCGACGTCCCCGGACAGCAGCGGGAGAGCGCGGGCCTGTACCTGTGACCGCCGGGCGGCGGCCCCGGCCTCCGGCCTGTGACCGCCCCGCGCGGGCCGGGCCCCCAGGGGTCCGGCGCCGCCCGCGCGGACAACCATCGGCGGCACTCGGGGGTCTGACTCCACGACAGTTCGCCCAGGGGGAGGACCCACCATGCGTACTCGCTCCGCCGCCGCCGCGGCCACCGCCGCCGCCGTCGTCCTGCTCACCGCCGCGACGGCCACCGCCGCCGCTGGCCCGTCCCGGACCGCGGCACCGGGCTTCCTGACCGCCGACGACCTGCCCCCGCACGCCACGTCCCCCTGGTACCAGGGTGCGGTCACCAAGGGCCTGCCGGATCCGGAGCCCTTCTGCGTGGACGGTGCGGTGCCCGACACCTCCGCTACCTACCACCGCCTCTTCGGCACCGACTACGACACCCACGCCTCCCAGGTCGCCACCACGACCGCGTCCGTGAAGGCGGCGGACAAACTCGCCGCGAAGCTGGCGGACCGCGCGGCGGGCTGCGCCGCCGACTGGCTGCGGGACCACCCCGGCAGCACGGCTTCCTGGGACGACTACGGCACGGTCGACGCCGGGGACAGCGCACACCTCTACGGCGTGCACACCGCACCGCCGGAGTCGGAGCACGGCGTGAACCTGTTCGCGGTGATCCGCAAGGGCACGAAGGTCACCGTGGTGCGCTGGGCCGAGATGGGCACCCTGCCGGACGCCCCGGTCACCGCGTTCCGCACCACCGCCACCAAGGCCGCGGCCCGCCTCTGATCCCCGGTCGCGCGCCGCGATCGCCGCGCCGGTCCGGGACCGGCGCGGCGATCCGCCCGGAGGGAGCGGCCGGGCTACCCGCCGTACTGGGCGCGCAGCGCGTCCCGGGCGGCGGACAGCGCCGCGTCCTGGCCGGCGTCCAGCCGCCTCGCGCGGGCGGCGAACGCCTGTGCCGCCTCGGCCAGCTCCCGCTCGGCGACCCCGCCGGCGGCGGCGATGAAGGTGCCGTTGCGCCCCCGGGTCTCGATGACGCCGTCGGCCTCCAGCGCGCGGTACGCCTTGGCGACCGTGTTCGCGGCGAGCCCCAGCTCCTCCGCGAGGCCCCGCACGGTGGGGAGTTTGTAGCCGGTGGGCAGGTCGCCACCGCGGGCGAGCGCGGCGATGCGCGACCGCACCTGCTCGTAGGGCGCTTCCGGCGCCTCCGGGTCGAGGTCGATGGCCAGGGCGTTCGTGGGATGCGGCGGCACAGGTCCTCCGGGGAGCGAGCGGGTACGGGCCGATTCTCCCCCACCCCGCGAAATCCGGAGGCGCCGCGCCGCGCCGCCGACGTAGCCTCCGCGCCATGACGTCCCGGATCCGCGCCTTCAGCCCCGACGACCCCGCCGACGCCCGGTCGGTGGCCGCGGTCCGCCGCGCGACGATCCCGTATCTGGTGTGCACGGCAGAGACGGTCGCCTGGGAGGTGGCGCAGGCGCCCGCGGGGCAGCGTCGGCGGCTGCTGGTGGCCGAGGACGCGGACGGCACGGTCACGGGGTGCACGGAAGCCGGCCTGGTCGCGGGAAGCGTGGAGCCGGGGCAGGGCTTTCTGCACACGGCGGTACCGCCCGGCCGCCGGGGCCGGGGCACGGGCTCGGCCCTGGTGGCCGCGGGCGAGGCGTATCTGGCGGGGCTGGCGGTGCGGCGGGTGTACAGCTGGGTCGCCGCGGGAGGGCACGCCGCCGGGTTCGCCGAGCGGCGCGGCTACGCCCCTTCCCGGCAGGCGCACTTCCTCGGACGCGAACTGGACGGCGCCGCACTGCCCGAGCTGCCCGACCCGCTGCCGCCGGGCGTGACCCTGCACCGGGTCGCCGAGTTCGCCGAGGATCTGCGGCCGCTGTACGAAGCCGACACCGAGTGCGCCGCGGACGAGCCGGGCGACGTGCCCGTGGGCCGGACACCGTACGGGCAGTGGCTGCGGCACAGCTGGCAGCGGCCCGACTGGAACGCCGAGCTGAGCAGTGTGGCGCTGGTGGACGGGCGGGTCGCGGCCTACAGCGTCGCGCAGACCGACGGGGTGGACCGCTACTGGTCGGGGATGACGGGCACCCGGCGCGCCTTCCGCGGCCGGGGGCTGGCGCGCCTGGCCAAACTGGCCGCGCTGCGGCGGGCCCGCGCGGCGGGCTACCGGCACGCCTACACGGGGAACGACGCGACGAACGCGCCCATGCTGGCCGTCAACCGGCGTCTGGACTACGCGGAGGTCGCCACCGAGTGGCGGTGCGTCAAGCGGCTCTGACGCGCCGCCGCCCCGGTCGGGGCGGCGGCCCCGGGCTCACAGCGCCGAGCGGTTCCCGGTGTCCACGGCGGCCGTGGCGTCCGCGGCCGCCCGGGCGGCTCCCCGTACCTGGTCGGCGGTGAGCGCGTACCCGGTCCCCGCGTCCGTGGTCGAGCGCGCGAACACGACGCCGTACACCCGCCCGTCGGAGGTCAGCAGCGGCCCGCCGGAGTTGCCCGGTCGGACCTGGGAGCGGATGGCGTAGATGTCGCGGGTGGTCAGCGAGCCCCCGTAGATGTCCTGGCCGCGGGCCGGGGTGCGGGCCGCCACGGCCGCGGCGCGCAGGTCGAGGCCGCCGTTCTCCGGATAGCCGGCCACCACGGCCCGGTCCCCCCGCCCGGCGTCACCCGCGAACCGCAGCGGCGGCGCCTCCAGGTCCGGCACGTGCAGGACGGCGATGTCCTTGTCCGGGTCGAAGAGGACGACCCGGGCCGGGTGGGGGCGGCCGACACCGCCGACCCGGACGGTCGGTGCGTCGACACCGGCGACGACGTGCGCGTTGGTCATCACATGGCCGCGGGCGTAGACGAACCCGCTGCCCTCCTGCCCCTGCCTGCCGCCCCGCACGTCGGCGACGCCCTCGACCTTGACCGTGCTGCGCTGCGCGGCGGAGGTCGCCGCCTCGGTGACGGCATCCCCGGACGGCTGCGGCACGGACGCGCCCGGCTCTTGCTCGAAGGGGTTGAAGACCGGCGGGAAGCCCGCCGTGGTGAGCGCGCCGGTGGCGCGGTTGAACCAGGTCGCCGCGCTGTCGGGCATCCGCTCGTGCACCCCCTCCAGCAGCGCGGAGCCCCGTATGGCCTGGTTGAGCGCGGGCGAGGGGGAGGCCGCGAGCGCACTGCCCGCCATCCAGCCGACGACGAGGACGGCGACGGCGTTGACGAGGGCACCGCCCACTCCGTCCACCCAGCGCGCGGGGGTCCGGCGGAGCGCGTGGCGTATCCGCCAGGCGAGCTGGGAGGCCAGCGCGTGCCCGGCCAGCGCGGGCACCAGCACGGTCAGCAGCGCGAGCAGAGTGGCGGTGGTGGTACCGCGCTCCGCGAGGCGGAGGGCATAGGGGAGCAGCCACACGCCGAGAGAGGCGCCCCCGACGAACCCGGCGAGCGAGACCAGGCCCGCGACCAGCCCCCGGTGGAATCCGGAACCGGCGTAGGCGAGCGCCGCGACGATCAGGAGCAGGTCCAGCAGGTTCACGGCCTGCTCCCTCCCTTCGTGCCGAGTGTCCGCCTCGGCCCGCGGCGGTGTCCGCGGGAGGCCGGGCGGGGCGTTCCGGGAGGAAAACGCACAAGCCCAGCTCGCGGTTCCGCGCGGCGTGCCGCGGCCGGGAGTCTGTGGGGGTGCTTAGACCCGCCTTAAGTGATCCCTAAGGATCCCGGCAGCGGCCGCCGACAGGCGGTTGCGGGCCCTCGGCGTGGCTAACGTGCTGGCCACCGGGGCGGGTTCGGCAGCACGCCGCTGGGGAGGCGGTGCGCCCCGAGCCCGTTCCGGCCCCCACGCCTGCCGCCTCCGGGTGGCCTTCCCCCATGACGAGGAGTCCTTCACATGTCCGTTCGCCGCACGGCCGCAGGAATCACCGCGCTGGGCTTCGCCCCGCTCGCCCTCACCCTGGCGACGGCCGCTCCCGCCGCCGCGCACGGGTCCATGGCGGACCCCGTCAGCCGGGTCTCCACCTGCTTCGCCGAGGGGCCCGAGAGTCCGCAGTCGGCGGCGTGCAAGGCGGCGGTAGCCGCGAGCGGGACGCAGGCGTTCTACGACTGGAACGAGGTCAACATCCCGAACGCGGCGGGCAAGCACCGCGAGCTCATCCCGGACGGGAAGCTGTGCAGCGCGGGCCGGGACAAGTACAAGGGGCTGGATCTGCCGCGCGCGGACTGGCCGGCCACGGCGATGGAGCCGGGCGAGCACACCTTCCGGTACCAGGCCACGGCACCCCACAAGGGCGGCTTCGAGCTGTACATCACCAAGGACGGCTACGACCCGTCCGAGCCGCTCAAGTGGTCCGACCTGGAATCGGAGCCCTTCGCCGAGGCGACCGACCCGGCCCTGAAGGACGGCAGCTACGTCATCGACGGCTCCCTGCCGAAGAAGGAAGGGCGCCATCTGATCTACAGCATCTGGCAGCGCTCGGACAGCCCGGAGGCCTTCTACACCTGCTCGGACGTGACCTTCGGCGGAGGGGGCGGCGACGGCGCCGGGAAGGCGCCGAAGGTGCCCGACGAGCAGCGGATCGCGGCGGGTGCGGACAAGTCGACCGTGGACCACGGCGGGCACGGCGGTGGGGACGGCGGCTCGGGGCACGGCGCGGAGGGCGGCGCCGGACACGATGACGGCTCCGCCGCTCCCGGCTCCGGGCCGGGCGGCGAGGGGCCGGCTCCGCAGGGCGGGGCCGCTCCGCGCGACGCGGCCGAGAAGGCGGACTTGGCCGAGACCGGTGGCGACAGCAGTACGGTCCCGCTCGCAGCGGGCGGCACCGCGGTGCTCGCAATCGGGGCCGGGGTGCTGGTCGCCACCGCCCGCCGCAGGGCGACGGCGACCAGCACGCCGACCCCGCCGCGCGGCTGACCGCGCCGATCGCAGGGTACGGCGCCGCCCTCCCCCTCGCAGCGGGTCGGGCGGCGCCGTACGCTCGTTCCTGTTACCGGGGTTGAGGGAGCGGAGTGGTCATGACGGCACCTGAGGCGGCAGCGCTCGGGGCGGCGGACGGGATGGTGGAGGTCACCACCGAGGAGGAGTTGCGGGCCCTGGTGGGGCAGCCGGCCCCGCACGCGGTGCACAAGACCCGTACCGCGCTGCATCCCCTGGACCGCGCGTGGCTGGCCCGCTCGCCGTTCTGCCTGGTGGCCACCTCGGCGGCGGACGGGAGCTGCGACGTCTCCCCCAAGGGCGATCCGCCGGGGTTCACCGAGGTGCTGGACGACCGGACCATCGCCCTGCCCGAGCGGCCGGGCAACAGGCGGGTGGACGGGCTGCGCAACATCCTGTCCAACCCGCACGTCGGCCTGATCCACTTCGTGCCGGGCCGCGGTCACACGCTGCGGATCAACGGCCGGGCGCGGATCGTGCGCGAGGCGCCGTTCCTGGACGGGATGGTGGCGCGCGGTCACCGTCCCGCGCTGGCGCTGGTGGTGGAGATCGACGAGGTCTTCCACCACTGCTCCAAGGCGTTCCTGCGCTCCGGTACCTGGGATCCGGAGACCTGGCAGCCGGACGCGCTGCCGAACCGCGCCCGGCTGGCCAAGACCCTCGACCGGACCGAGGACTCCCTGGAGTTCCTGGAGGAGTACTACGGCCCGCGGTACGCCGAGAAGATTCACACCGAGGGGTGAGCCCCGGCGCCGGTCCGCCCCGGGAGAGGGCGGATCCGCCTCAGGAGAAGCAGCTGGTGCGGGTGGCGTGCGCCGGGTCGAGCGCGTTCGCCGTCTCGTGCCAGGCCGCCCGGTCGACGAGCGCGATGGCCAGGTGCTCGGAGATGTCGACCGGGCACAGGTCCTGGAGCGTCACGTTCTTGACGTCCGGCCCGTCGAGGAACTGCGTCCGGTAGGGCGTGACGACCTCGTCGTACCTGGTGGCGATCACGGTGTAGGCGACGCCGGGCACCGTGTCGCCGCCCGCGTTGAGCTTCTCCAGGAAGTCGGAGCCCTTCTTCTGCTGGAGCAGCGCCGGGCCGATCTCGTCGACCACGTCGCCGACGGGCGGGAACTGGTCGGCGAGCACGGCCAGACCGCTGAGGGTGGTGCCGTGGTTGCTGGGGGCGATGCCGACGAGGGCGTTCACCTTGGGGGCACCGCCGAGGAACTTGAGGTAGTACCGGGGCATCATGCCGCCCTGCGAGTGGCCGACGATGTCGACCTGGCCGGTGCCGGTGGAGTCGAGCACCTTGTCGACGTAGGCGGAGAGCTGCCCGGCGGAGTCCTCGATGGGGCCGAGTCCGTGGAAGAAGGGCTTGCCCGGCAGCTGCCCGTAGTCCAGCGAGAAGACGCAGTAGCCGCGCCTGACCAGGTAGGGGGCGAGCCCCAGCCAGTTGTCCACGGAGTTGCCGAAGGTGCCGTGGACCAGTACGACGGGGCGTGGGTGCGCCGCGGACGGTTTGCAGGAGTAGTCGTTCCAGCCGCTGGTGGTGCGTGCGCTCTCCGGCGCCGCGGTGGCGGTGGCGGGCAGTGCCACGACCGCCGCGACGGCCAGGGCCAGCGCGGCGGCCGCCGACCTGCGGATGCGCGATCTGCGGAGGGGTTTGTCCGACGGCGGCGCCGGTGTCGTCGACGACGCTGCCGGTGTTGACGGCTTCAGCTTCATGTCCGGCTCCTCGTGCTGTGAGGGATGGGGGGAGCGGAGCTGTTTGAACCGCCGTCAACTTACGCGCGAGTAAGGTCACTGGCCAGTAGTCGCGCACGAATTTGTTACCGGGAGGTTTCCGCCCCGTCCCGGACCCCGCCCCCCGGGGACGGCTGCGGATCACCGGAGCGAACCCCGGGGCACCCCTTCGCGCACCCCGGGAACCCCTTGCGTCAGGTACGGGGTGGGGGTATACAGGACCTCGGCCCCACCGATACCCCAGGCGGGTATGACAGAGTGGGGCGGAGAACACCCAGGCCCCGGCATCCGGCCGGGCACCGCCGAGGAGACGTGATGACCGCGACGCATGAGAGCACGGAGCGGACCGCGGGCGCCGGACGCCCCGCCGCGCAGACCGAGGTCGAGCTGGCGATCGGCGGTATGACCTGCGCCTCCTGCGCCGCCCGCGTCGAGAAGAAGCTCAACCGGATGGACGGCGTCACCGCCAGCGTCAACTACGCGACGGAGAAGGCCAAGGTCGGCATGGCCGACGGCGTCCAGATCACCGATCTGATCGCCACCGTCGAGGCCACCGGCTACACGGCGGCCCCGCCCGCGCCCCGGCACCCGGAGCCGATGCCGGAGCACGGCGGCGGCGAGGGCCCGCCCCCCGCGGACGGCGGGGACGACGAGCTGCGCACCCTGCGCGAGCGGATGGTCGGCTCGGCGGTCCTGGCGGTGCCGGTCATCGCGATGGCGATGATCCCCGCGCTCCAGTTCACGTACTGGCAGTGGCTCTCCCTCACCCTCGCCGCGCCCGTCGTGGTCTGGGGCGCCTGGCCCTTCCACCGCGCCGCCTGGACCAACGCGCGGCACGGCGCGGCCACCATGGACACCCTCGTCTCGCTGGGTACCTCGGCCGCGATGCTCTGGTCGCTGTGGGCGCTGTTCTTCGGCACCGCGGGCATGCCCGGGATGACGCACCCCTTCGAGCTGTCGATCGGGCGCAGCGACGGCGCGGGGAACATCTATCTGGAGGCCGCCGCCGGTGTCACCGCCTTCATCCTCGCCGGGCGGTACTTCGAGGCCCGCTCCAAGCGGAAGGCGGGTGCGGCGCTCAGGGCGCTGCTGGAGCTGGGCGCCAAGGAGGTGACCGTCCTGCGGGACGGTCGCGAGCTGCGGATCCGCACCGAGGAGCTGGCCGTCGGCGACCGCTTCGTCGTCCGCCCCGGCGAGAAGATCGCGACGGACGGCACCGTCACCGAGGGCAGCTCCGCGGTGGACGCCTCGATGCTCACCGGCGAGTCCGTGCCCGTCGAGGTCGGTGTCGGGGACGGCGTCACCGGCGCGACGCTCAACGCGGGCGGACGGCTGGTGGTGGAGGCCACCCGCGTGGGCTCCGACACCCAGCTGGCCCGGATGGCCGCGCTGGTCGAGGACGCGCAGAACGGCAAGGCCGCGGCGCAGCGGCTCGCGGACCGGATCTCGGCGGTCTTCGTCCCCGTGGTGATCGTGCTCGCGCTGGCCACCCTCGGCGGCTGGCTGGTGGCCGGCGCCGGAGCGACGGCCGCGTTCACCGCCGCCGTCGCCGTCCTGATCATCGCCTGCCCCTGCGCGCTGGGCCTGGCCACCCCGACCGCGCTGATGGTCGGCACCGGACGCGGCGCCCAGCTCGGCATCCTGATCAAGGGCCCGGAGGTGCTGGAGACGACTCGCAAGGCGGACACCGTGGTGCTGGACAAGACCGGCACGGTGACGTCCGGCGAGATGACGCTGCTGGCCGTGCACCTGGCGGAGGGAGTCGCCAGGGGGGAGGCGCTGCGGCTGGCGGGCGCCCTGGAGAACGCCTCCGAGCACCCCATCGCGCAGGCGGTGGCCAGGGGTGCCGAGCGGGAGCACGGCACGCTGCCGGTCCCCGAAGACTTCACCAATGTCCCCGGGCTCGGTGTCCAGGGGGTCGTCGAGGGTCACGCGGTGCTGGTCGGACGCGAGAAGCTGCTGCGGGAGTGGGCGATGGAGCTGCCGCCCGCGCAGGCCGCGGCCAAGGAGGAGGCCGAGCGGGCCGGACGTACCGCGATCGCGGTCGCCTGGGACGGTGAGGCGCGCGCCGTACTGGAGGTCGCCGACGCGGTGAAGCCCAGCAGCGCCGGAGCTGTCCGGCGACTGCGGGCGCTGGGGCTGACCCCGGTGCTGCTGACCGGTGACAACCGGGCCGTGGCCGAGTCGGTGGCCGCCGAGGTCGGCATCCCGGCCGGCGACGTGATCGCCGAGGTCATGCCCGAGGACAAGGTCGGCGTGGTCAAGCGGCTCCAGGACGAGGGACGCTCGGTCGCCATGGTCGGCGACGGCGTCAACGACGCGGCGGCGCTCGCACAGGCCGACCTGGGGCTGGCGATGGGCACCGGGACGGACGCGGCCATCGAGGCCGGGGACCTGACCCTGGTACGGGGCGACCTGCGGTCGGCCGCCGACGCCATCCGGCTCTCCCGGCGCACCCTGGGCACCATCAAGGGCAACCTCTTCTGGGCCTTCGCCTACAACGTGGCCGCACTGCCGCTCGCCGCCGCCGGCCTGTTGAACCCGATGATCGCGGGCGCGGCGATGGCGTTCTCCTCGGTGTTCGTGGTGGGCAACAGCCTGCGGCTGCGGAGGTTCCGCGCGGCGGAGTGAGCATGGGCGGTCTGCGGCGTCCCGGGAGGCCGGGGCGCCTCAGGCAGCTTTCGGCGGATCCGCTCCGGCCGGACGCACCGCGGCCGCGCCGAAGCGGCGGCGGGCACGGTCGGCCGCCGCCTCTGCACGGCGGGCCTTCTCCTCGCGGACGTCGAACGAAAGCTGGTGGGAGGCGAGTTCGGCCGCCGTCAGCTCCTCGGCGCGGAGCGCCAGGCCCCGGACCCTGGCGCGCTGCAGGCCCAGCGCGTCGTGCAGCGCGTAGGCGGCGGCGGTCAGTCCGGGGGTGTGCGCGGTGGGTTCGGGCAGCCTGCGGGTACGGGTGGTGGCGGTGCGGTCGGCATAGCGGACGGTGAGCGTGAGGGCCCGGGCCACCTGCCCCTCGGCCCGCAGCCGGAACCCCAGCCCGTCGGCGAGGGTGAGCAGCGCGCCGCGGCGCCGGGCGGCGTCGAGTTCGTCCCGTTCGAAACGGTGCTCGGCGCCCGCGGAGCGCGGCGGTGCCGTGGGGGTGACGGGCGCGGGGTCGATCCCCCGCGCCCGCTCGTGCAGCCGCCGCCCCGCTGCGGCGCCGAGGATCCGCTGGAGGGTGGCGGGCGGCGCGGCGGCGAGCCGGCCGACGCTGTCGAGGCCGTAGGCGCACAGCGCACGCGCCGTCGCGGGGCCGACCCCGTGCAGCGCGGCCACCGGTCTGCGGTCGAGGAAGCCGGCCGCGTCCTCGGGGCGCACCTCGCGCACCCGCCCCGGCTCCCCCGCCTGTGCGGCCATCCGCGCCAGCAGTGGATTGGCTGCGACCCCGACGGTGCAGTCGGTGCCGTACAGCGCGAGGGCGCGCAGCCGCACGAGCCGTGCCAGGTCGACGGCGTCCCGTCCGAAGTACCGCAGCGCGCCTTGGACGTCGGCGAGCGCGGCGTCCGGCGGCAGGGCCTGGACGACGGGGGTGATGTCGGTGAGGAGGGCGAGAAGCGCGTCGTGGCGTCCGGGCCCGGCGGCCCCGGCGCCGTCGAGGTGTACATAGAGCACGTGGGATCGCCGGGGTCCGGCCGGCGCCGGCGCCGGGCCGCTCATCCCGCGCTCCCCGGGCTGGAGTGCCACATCCTGCGCAGCGCCCTGGCCGAGCCCGTCGTCTCGCCCGCGGGGCGCAGATCCGCCCAGGGGTGCATCTCGTATCCGGGGGCGACCTGGAGGGTGCGGCCCGGACCGTCGGCGGGCTGCGGACCGCCCTTGGGCGGCTCCGCCAGCCTGGCTGTGACCGCCTCCAGGCCGCCGGTGCGGCGCAACTCGACCAGTTCGGCCAGGTCCCAGGCGGCGGAGCCGACGACGGTGAGGCTGCGCGGCCCGCGGCGCTGGACGACGCCGCGCACCAGCAGCAGCCAGGAGTGGAAGACGGTGTGGGCGCAGGCGGCGTGCGCGTCCTCGAAGAAGGCGAGGTCGGACAGGCCGGTGCCGTCGTCCAGGGTGGTGAAGATGACGCGCTTGCCCGAGGCGAGCGGCGGGGTCTGGGTGGCGGCCTTGGCCCCGGCGATCAGCACCGTCTCGCCGTGCCGTGCCGTGCGCAGGGTACGGGCCGAACGGGCGCCCAGTTCCCGCAGGAAGGCGACGTGGTCGGTCATCAGGTGGCGGGAGGTGTCCATGCCCAGGACGTCGAGTTCGGCGCCGAGCCGCTCGCCCCTGTCCAAGTCGGGCAGGTGGACCGGTTCGGCCTGCTGCGGGGCCCGGTCCGCGGGCGCGGCGCCCTCGCCCAGTGCGAGCTGCCCCTCGCGCGCTCCGGCCGCACGCTGGGTGCGGTGCAGTTCGGCGAGGTGCAGCAGCAGGTCGCGGCGGTTGCCGCCGGGGGCGAAGGCGTCCAGCGCGCCGACCTGGGCGAGGCGTTCGGCCACGGGCCGGGAGGGGCGGGCCCGGCGCCAGAAGTCCGCGAGCGAGTCGTAGGGCTGCCCGGCCTCGATACGGGCCGCGTCGGCCTCGCTGATGCCCTGCACCTCACCGAGCGCGAGGCGCAGCCCCCACACCCCGGATTCGGACTCCAGTTCGATCCGATAGGAGGCCGCGGACCGGTTCACCTCCAGCGGCAGCACCGGAACCCCGCGCCGCCGGGCGTCCGCCAGCAGCAGCCGCTTGGGGTACATCCCCGGGTCGTGCTCCAGGATCCCGGCATAGAAGGCGGCGGGACGGTGCGCCTTGAGCCACGCGGACTGGTAGGTCGGCACGGCGAACGCCACGGCGTGCGCCTTGCAGAACCCGTAGGAGCCGAAGGACTCCACGATCTCCCAGGCCTGCGCGACGGTCCCGGCCGCGAACCCCCGGCGCGCCGCCGCGCGTTCGAACCAGAGCTTCGCTGCGGGACGCTGCTCGTCGTCCTTGAGCACCCGCCGCACCTCGTCCGCCCGGCCGCGGTCGCAGCCGGTGAACCGCGAGAGAACGCGGATCACCTGCTCGTGGAAGACCGCGACGCCGTACGTCTCGGCCAGCGGCTCCGCCAGATCGGGATGCGGATGGCGGATGCGGCGCCGCCCGTGCCGGGCCTCGACGAACGGGTGGACCATGTCGGCGCCGACGGGCCCCGGCCGGAAGAGGGAGATGTCCACGACCAGGTCGTGGAAGGTCTCCGGCTGGAGCCGGCCGATCAGTTCGCGCTGGCCCGGCGACTCGATCTGGAAGCAGCCCAGTGTCTCGGAGGAGCGGATCAGCTCATAGGTGGCCCGGTCACCCTCCGGGACCGCGTCCAGGTCGATCCGCTCCCCCGCCGCACGCTCCACCTCGGCGACCGCGTACGCCATCGCCGACTGGAGCCGCACACCCAGCACATCCAGCTTGAGCAGTCCGAGGTCCTCCACGTCGTCCTTGTCGAACTGCGCCATCGCGAAGCCCTCGCCGCTGGTGGGCACGACGGGCGTACGGGCACGCAGCGACGCGTCCGAGAGCAGCAGTCCGCACGGGTGCATGGCCAGCCCGCGGGGCAGCCCGTCCAGCGCCTCGACCAGCTCCCAGAAGCGCTCCCCGTGCCCGGCGGGCGCCCCCTCGGCCGCCTCCCGCCGCAGCTCCGCCAGCTCCGGCAGCTCGGCCAGCGCGGAGCGCGCGTCCCGCGCCCTGATGTGCGGGAACGCCTTGGCCAGCCGGTCGGTCTCGGCCGGGTCCAGCGCCAGCGCCGCGCCCACGTCGCGGATGGCGTGCCGCACCCGGTAGGTCTCGGGCATGGCGACGGCGGCCACCCGCTCCTCGCCGAAGCGTTCGAAGACCGCGCGGTAGACCTCCAGCCGCCGGGCCGACTCCACGTCGATGTCGATGTCCGGCAGCTCGGCCCGGCGCGGGGAGAGGAACCGCTCCATCAGCAGCCCGTGCTCGACCGGGTCGGCGTGCGCGATGCCCAGCAGATGGTTGACGAACGACCCGGCGCCCGAGCCGCGCGCGGCGACCCGGATGCCCCGCTCCCGCACGTCCTCGACGATGCGGGCGACGGTCAGGAAGTACGAGGAGTAGCCGAGCTTCTCGATGACGGCCAACTCGTCCTCCAGCCGTCGCCAGCGGGCGGGCTGCCGGTCGTAGCGGCGGGCGACCATCGCGGCGGCGCAGCGGGAGCGCAGGACCCGCACGGCGGTGCGGCCGCCGGTGCCGGCCAGCCGGGACTCGGGGAAGTGGACCCGGCCCAGGCCCAGATCCTCCTCGGGGTCGACCCGGCAGCTCTCCGCGGTCTCCTCGGTGAGGGCGAGCAGGCGGTGTGCGGTGCTGCGCCGGTATCCGGCGGCCTCGGCGATCCGCTCCGCGGCTGCGGCCATCTCCGCCGGCCCCTTCAGCCAGCGCTCACCGCTGTCGAGCCCCGCGCGCGGGTCGACGGGGACGAGGCGGCGGGCGGCGTCCAGCACGTCGGCGACGTTCACCTCGGCGGACGGCGCCGGATCGGCGTAGCGCACGGCGTTGGTCAGCACGGGTGCGACGCCCTCCTGCGCCGCCAGTCCCAGCGCTCTGGCGGCCTCGCGCAGCGGCCCTGCGGCGGAGACGGCCAGCCGGAGCGCGTCACCGTAGATCTCGCGCCACCATCCCAGGAGCGCAGCCGCGCGGTCGGGGCGGCCCGCGGCGAGGGCGCGCCCGACGTCGGAGCCGGTACCCAGCAGCACCGTCACGGCGCCGCCGCGCAGCGCGGTCCGCGCAAGGAGCGGCGCGTCCTGCCCGGCGGCGTGCGCCTCGGTGACCATCCGGCACAGTTCGGCCCAGCCGCGGGCGCCGTCGCGGGCGAGGAAGACGGCGCGCCGGGCGGACTCGTCGACGAAGCGCCCGCCTCTGACCGGTGTACGGCGCCGCTCCCCGCCCTGCACGTCCGGCTGGTCCGACGGTGGCCCGATCGCGAGGTCGACCCCGTACACCGGGCGCACCCCGGCGCGGGCGCACGCCTTCGTGAAGCGGACGGCACCCGCGACGCCGTCCCGGTCGGTGAGGGCGACGGCGGCCATTCCCCGTTCGGCCGCCCGCTCGGCGAGGGTCTCGGGGTGCGAGGCACCGAAGCGCATGGAGAAGCCGGAGGCCACGTGCAGATGTGTGAACGCCGACATCGTCCGCACCACCTCCTGCCTCAGCACCCCCCTCTGTCCCGAGCAACCACAATAGACCAGCTATCGAATCTGTATTCGAATAGCACACCACGCCGCCGCTCCCGCCGCCGCACGGGGGCGGCCACCGGAGTGACGGGCCGCCGGGAGCGGGGGCCGTGGCGGGCTCGGGGGCGGGCCGACCGGGGCCGGCCACCGGGAGCCGGCCGGCTCACATATGGGTGCCGCCGTCGATGCGCAGTTCGGTACCGGTGATGAAGGCGCCGTCCTCGGAGGCCAGCATCGCGATGGCGCCCGCCACGGTCTCCGGGCCGGCGAACCCCTCCCCGAGGGCCGGTGCGAGCTTCGTGAACAGCTCGGGGTCGGCATCCCCGGGCAGCCCCGGGGCCCGGGTCATACCGGAATCGATGGAGCCGGGCGCCACGCAGACGGCCCGCAGCCCCCGCTTGCCGTACTCGGCCGCGACGGCGTGCGTGAAGGACTGGATGCCGCCCTTGGAAGCGGCATAGGCGGCCATGTAGGGATGCGCGAAGCTCGCCGAGGTCGAGCTGAAGTTGACGACGACCCCCTTTCCGGCCGCCAGCAGCGCGGGCAGCGCCTGCCGGGTCACCAGGAAGGTGCCGGTGAGGTTGACGCCGATGATCCGGTTCCAGAACTCCAGGGTCATCGCCCCGGTGTGCCGCGAATCGAGGATGCCCGCCGCGTTGACCAGCACGTCCAGGCCTCCGAAGCGCTCGACGGCGGCATCGACCCGCGCACGCACGGAGTCCTCGTCGGCGATGTCGAGGACTGCCCGGCTCAGCCGCCCGTCCGTGCCCGCCTCGGCGGCCAGCGCGCGGGTCTTCTCCAGTCCGGCCTCGGCGATGTCGGTGGCGGCGACACTGCCGCCCTCCGCGAGTATCCGCAGCGCGGTGGCCTGGCCGATGCCGGAGCCGGCTCCGGTGACCAGGACCCTGCGGCCGGTGAAGCGGTTCATGACCGACTTCCCTTCTGATGTGGGATGCCCGTTTCGGGCGCGTACCTGGTCACAGTACGCCTGAATGGCACGACGTGCCATATCGACGCATCACGTAAACCTGCGTGATCTCTGACATACGCTTCCGCCCATGACCTCCCAGCCCGACAGGCCGACCCCGCACACCACCCGCCCCTCCCTCACCGAGCGCCGCAAGGCCGAGACCGAACGGGAGATCGCGCGGCACGCCGCCGGACTGTTCTCCGCACATGGCGCGGCGAGCGTCACTGCGGAGGGGATCGCCCGCGCGTCGGGCGTCTCGTTGCGCACCTTCTACCGCTACTTCCGCACCAAGGAGGAGGCGGTCGCTCCGCTGCTGACCGGCGGCGTACGCCAATGGCTGGCCGACCTGGCCACCGCACCCGCCGAGCTGCCCGTGGCCCAGGCCCTGGAGCACGCCGTCCGGGCGGCGCTCACCCCGGCCGGGCCGTACGCGGACCTCCAGGCCGAGGCACTGGAGAGCACCAGGGGGCTGCTGCGCGCCGTCCCCGGCGATCCGGCGCTGCGATCGGTGTGGCTGGGGGTGCACGCGGAGACGGAGGAGGCACTGGTACCTGTACTGGCCGGGCTCGCCCGCGAGGACACCGACCCGCTGGAGCTGCGGCTGACGGCGAGCGCGGCCAATGCCGCCATGCGGATCGCGATGGAGACCTGGTCGGCCGGCGAAGCGGATTCCGACGATCCGGAACAGGGTCCCGCCGCACTCGCCGTACGCTGTCTGCGGGGGCTGACCGCCGGGCTGCGCACGCCCCGCGCGTGAACCCCCGGGGCCGGCGGCACGGCGCCGGCTCCCCCGATGCCGGTACCACTCGGCGCCGGTGCCACCGTGCCGGGCTGTGACCCAAATCAAAGTGCTGGCACCCCGTACCCGGCACCGTGCAGGGTAGGGGCACGCGGGACACGCACGAGACCAGCGCGGCGGGACGAACCCACAAGGCCGCGCGTTCAGCAGAAGGAGCCCCATGAAGGTCGGGATTGTCGGAGCCACCGGTCAGGTCGGCACAGTGATGCGCGAGATTCTGGCCGAGCGTGATTTCCCGGTCGACGAACTGCGGCTGTTCGCCTCCGCGCGCTCCGCGGGCCGGACGCTGCCCTGGAAGAGCGGCGAGGTGACCGTCGAGGACGCGGCCACGGCCGACTACGCCGGTCTGGACATCGTCCTGTTCTCCGCGGGCGGTGCCACCTCCAAGGCGATCGCCGAGAAGGTCGCGGCCCAGGGCCCGGTCGTCATCGACAACTCCTCGGCCTGGCGGATGGACCCCGAGGTGCCGCTGGTCGTCTCCGAGGTGAACCCGGAAGCGGCCCGCCGGCGCCCCAAGGGCATCATCGCCAACCCGAACTGCACCACCATGGCCGCGATGCCGGTGCTGCGTCCGCTGCACGCGGAGGCGGAGCTGACCGCACTGGTCGTCGCCACCTACCAGGCGGTCTCCGGCAGCGGCCTGGCGGGCGTCGCCGAACTGGACGGCCAGGCACGCAAGGCGGTGGAGAACGACGCCGCCCGGCTCGCCTTCGACGGCGAGGCGGTGGACTTCCCCGAGCCGGACAAGTTCAAGCGGCCCATCGCCTTCAACGTGCTGCCGCTGGCCGGCTCGATCGTCGAGGACGGCCTGGCCGAGACCGACGAGGAGCAGAAGCTCCGCAACGAGAGCCGCAAGATCCTGGACATCCCCGCGCTGAAGGTCTCCGGCACCTGCGTGCGCGTCCCCGTCTTCACCGGCCACTCGCTGCAGGTCAACGCCCGCTTCGCACACCCGCTCAGCCCCGAGCGGGCCGCCGAGCTGCTCGCCGCGGCGCCGGGCGTGGAACTGTCCCCGATCCCCACCCCGCTCCAGGCCGCGGGCAAGGACGCCAGCTACGTGGGCCGGATCCGCGCCGACGAGACGGTCGAGCACGGCCTGTCGCTCTTCCTGTCCAACGACAACCTGCGCAAGGGCGCCGCGCTCAACGCCGTGCAGATCGCCGAGCTGGTCGCCGCCGAACTGGGCTGACCACCGGGACGTCCGGAACGGTCCGGCGAGACGCCGGAGCGGGCCGGCCCCCGACCGGGTGCGGGCGCCCTCGTCCTCCGTCCGGTGGCACGGAAGAACGCCGCCCGGCAGCGGCACAGCAGCACGGAACCCCCCGGACCGCGTCCGGGGGGTTCCGCTGTGGGGGGTTCCGAGCCCCTTCCGGAGGGGCTCACCAGGATCCCGTGCGGGGGCCGGGCCCGTCGGCCGGCCGGCCGGGGCCGGCCGGTCCCGCGGGGTCAGCCGATCTCGGCACCGAGCGCGTCGAGCGCGGCGGGCACCGGCTGGAAGTAGGTCTCGCCGCCGGAGGAGCAGTCACCGCTGCCGCCGGAGGTGAGGCCCAGCGCCTTGTCGCCCGCGAAGAGCGAGCCGCCGCTGTCGCCCGGCTCGGCGCACACGTCGGTCTGGATCAGCCCGTTGACGGTGCCCTCCGGGTAGGAGACGGAGGCGTCCAGCGCCTTGACCGTGCCGTCGTGCACCTGGGTGGTGCTGCCGCTGCGGGTGACCGTCTGGCCCACCTCGGCCTCTCCGGCGCCGGAGATGGCCTGGGTGCTGCCGTCGTACAGGTCCACCTCGCTCGGGTGGTCGGTGTCGCCGGTGTAGGTGGCGATGCCGTAGTCGTTGCCCGGGAACTTGCCCTCCCCGCTCTCCGCGATGGGCTGGCCGCCCTGCGAGTCGGACCACGAGGAGATCGCGGTGGTGCAGTGGCCCGCGGTCAGGAAGCCGGGCTCGCCGTCCGCGGTGGTGACGTTGAAGCCGAGCGAGCAGCGGCCGCCGTCGCCCCAGATGGCGTCCCCACCGGCGATCTTGGTGGTGAACTTGCCCTCGGTGCGCTTCAGCTCGGCCTTGCCGCCCTGGGCCTTGAGCTGCTTCTTGAGCTTGGCCAGCTCGGCGCCCTTGACCGTGCTGTCCGCGGTGACGACCACCTTGTTGGATTTCACGTCGACGGCGCGGGCCGTGCCCGTCACGTCGTTCTCGGTGAGCGCCTTCTTGGCGGAGGTGAGCTGGGAGAGCGTGTGCTCGACGACCCGGGCCCTGGCTCCGGCCGCCTCGGCCTTCTCCTTGGCCGCCTCGTCGGTCACGTTGACAACGAGTTGCTTGGCCTTGGCGTCGTAGTAGGCGCCCGCGTCACCCTTGATGTCCGAGGTGAGCTTCGAGGCCAGCTTCGATGCCGAGCCGGCGGAGAGAGTCTTGACCGAGGGGGCCTCGGGCGCGGCGTTGGCGGTGGTGACCGTGAGCGCGCCGGCCGCGAGGGCCGCGGCGCCCGCGCCGGCCAGCATTATCCGCCTCTTGGGTACGCGTCGGTGGTCGGACAAGGTGATACCTCCAGTGGGGGGTTGGGACCGCCCCGGAGCGGGGTGGTCCCGGAGGATGTACGGACACGGCCCTCTTGCCCAAGAGAAAGTCGCGTCCATGCCAACTTGTGCGCCGAGTATTGCGATCCCCCCGACCTCCGCACAAGGTCCAGATCACGTCAGCCGACCGGAAGTTCGGTCCGGCTGTCAAGATGCCGAACGTCCCATCCTGTCCCTGACGTCCGGCGGAACGAACACGACGGGCGACACCGCGTGTTCATGAGGTAAGGCATGGACCTGTCCGGTATTCGTCGCCCAGGCGGCCGAATTGCGGCAGCACGACGAGGCATGTCGCCCCACGTCCACCCGCGTGCGGCGACGTGGCGCCGTCGCGCACGCCAACACACCCGCGCATGTGCGCACAAAGACGCCCCGCCGGAGAATGGACCCATTCGCGACCCGCAGTCCGCAGTCCGCAGTCCGCAGTCCGCAGTCCGCAGTCCGCAGTCCGCACGAGGACGCCCCGCGGAGACGGGTCCGCCCGCACACGCGGAAGTGCCCGTACACACACCCAGGGAGCGTGTACGGGCACAGGACCGAGCGGTGCTCGGCCGGCACGGGTGGCGCTGCGTCAGTAGACGTTCACGCCGTACGCGTTGAGCGCCTCGGTGACCGGCTGGAAGAAGGTCGTCCCACCGCTGCTGCAGTTGCCGCTGCCGCCGGAGGTGAGGCCGAGTGCGGTGCTGCCCCGGTAGAGGGGGCCGCCGCTGTCGCCCGGCTCCGCGCACACGGTGGTGCGGATGAGGCCGTAGACGATGTCGCCGCCGCCGTAGTTGACCGTGGCGTTGAGCCCGGTCACCTGGCCGCTGTGGGTGCCGGTGGTGCTGCCGCGCCGGGTCACGGTCTGACCCACGGACGGGGTGCCGGCACTGGTGATGTCCTGCCCTCCGACGGTGCCGGGGTGCGAGATCGAGGTGTTGTCGTAGCGCACTATCCCGTAGTCGTTACCCGGGAAGCTGGAGCCGACGGTGGGCCCGATGCGGGTGGAGTGACTGGAGTTGGTGTACCAGTCGCCGCCGCCCTCGGTGCAGTGCCCGGCGGTCAGGAAGTAGTACGTGCTGCCGCTGCGGACGTTGAAGCCCAGCGAGCAACGGTAGGAACCCGAGTAGATGGCGTCCCCGCCCGAGAGGTACTTCTTGAACGTACCCTTGACGTGCTCGATCTCCACCGCGCCCGCGTTCTTCCCGGCACTGTGCCGGATCCGGGCGATGTCGGCGTCCGAGACGCGGCTGTCGACCGCGACGACGACCTTGTCGCTCTTCTTGTCGACGTGCCAGGCCGTGCCGGCGACATCCGCCGCGCGCACGGCGTCGCTCGCCGAGCCGAGCTGGCTCGCGGTGAAGGTGTGGGGGGACGGAGCTTCCGCGGCGGCCGTGGCGGGCACGATCAGTGCCCCGGCCGCCACCATGCCCGACGCGACGGCGATCAGCCGGGTGCGTCTGCGTCCGGCCGTGCTGTCGTTGGCTTTTGTGCGTTTGGTCTTCACTTTTCCTCCCGATCAGGGAAACCAAGCGTGCTCCTGACAAACGCTGCCTGGAGTATTCGCGGCGGTATTCCGGCCCCGCAAGGGCGTCTTTCGGACTCCGTCGGTCCAGTTCGCCTGCCGTCCACACCGTTTGACACCGGGAGGTGCGGGGGAGAAGAGGGTTCTGGCCTATCCCTGGCCAGCCCCTTGTCAATCTGGGCGCACGACCGGACCGTCGCTCACTCGGATGTCGTCGGGCGACCACCGGTCACGGCCGGAACGGGGCAGTGCGGCACCATCCCGCGCCCCGTCACCAGCCACTCGGAACAACAACCTTGCTCGAGCGCCACCCGTTTGTGCACCAGAACCGTCACGAATGCCGTGCTGGACGGGTAACCGCTTGGCGCATCATCAGCATCATGGACGACCATAGGGGTTGCGGACCCGCGGCGGAGCGCTAGCAACGGTGGGACACCGCGCAGAGGAGAGGAGGCGTCCATGGGATCGGTGCGCAAGGCGAGTGCCTGGCTGGGCCTCGTCGACGACAGCGAGATGCGGTACTACGACTATGCCGACGGAGCGGACGGCCCGGCCGAGGGGCCGGAGACCGGGAACGCCGCACGCGAGCCGTGGGTCACCGACCCCAGAGTGCGCGTCACGGCCGAGACGGCGCAGGACCAGGGCACCAAGATCGCGACGGTCAGCCCGGACTGCTTCCGGGACGCTCGCGGCATCGGCGAGCTCTTCCGGGACGGGGTCCCGGTGATCGTCAACCTCACCGCCATGGACCCCGCGGACGCCAAGCGCGTGGTCGACTTCGCGGCCGGACTGACCTTCGGCCTGCGCGGCTCCATCGAACGGGTCGCCAACCGCGTCTTCCTGCTGACGCCGCCCGACTACAGCGTCGTCACCAACGAGGACCGCCGCGACCAGGGCGGCTTCTTCAACCAGAGCTGAGCTGCGGAGGGGCCGGCGAGCGGCCCCTCCGCAGCGCGGTGGACACTGTTCAGCCCCGGAAGGCGTCGACGCCGGTCAGCGCCTTCCCCAGCACCAACTGGTGCATCTCCACCGTCCCCTCGTAGGTGAGCACGGACTCCAGATTGGTGCTGTGCCGCATCACGGGGTACTCCAGCGAGACGCCGTTGGCACCCAGCACGGTCCGGGCGGTCCGGCAGATCTCGATGGCCTCCCGGGTGTTGTTCAGCTTGCCCAGGCTGATCTGTTCCGGCCGCAGCCGTCCCGCGTCCATCCGCCGCCCCAGGTGGTGCGCGAGCAGCATCCCTTTGTGCAGCTCGACCGCCATGTCGGCCAGCTTGGCCTGGGTGAGCTGGAAGGCGGCCAGCGGCTTGCCGAACTGCTCCCGCTCGGTGGCGTAGGCCAGCGCCGTCTCGAAGCACGATCGCGCGGCGCCCATGGATCCCCACACGATCCCGTACCGGGCGTGGCTCAGACAGCTCAACGGGCCGCGCAGCCCGCGCGCCTCGGGCAGCACCGCGTCCGCCGGCAGCCGCACCTCGTCCAGGACGAGTTCGCTGGTGACCGAGGCGCGCAGGGACCACTTGTGCTTGATCTCGGGCGCCGAGAAGCCCGGCGCGTCCGTCGGGACGACGAACCCGCGTACCCCTTCCTCGGTGCGGGCCCAGACCACGGCGACCCCGGCGACCGAGCCGTTGGTGATCCACATCTTGCGGCCGGTGAGCACCCAGTCCGCACCGTCGCGCCGGGCGTGGGTCCGCATTCCGCCGGGGTCGGAACCGTGGTCGGGTTCGGTCAGCCCGAAGCAGCCGATCACCTCCCCCGCCGCCATCGGCGGCAGCCAGCGCTGCTTCTGCTCCTCGCTGCCGAACCGGTGGATGGCGTACATCGCCAGCGAGCCCTGGACCGAGACCAGGGAGCGGATACCGGAGTCGGCGGCCTCCAGCTCCAGGCAGGCCAGACCGTACTGCACGGCACTCGCGCCCGCGCATCCGTAGCCGGTCAGGGACATGCCCAGGGCACCGAGCGAGCCGAGTTCCCGGGCGAGTTCCCGGATGCCGGGCAGCTCCCCACGCTCGTACCAGTCCGCGACATGGGGCAGGACCCGGTCCGCGGCCCAGGAGCGCACGGTGTCGCGCACGGCGCGGTCCTCGTCGCCGAGCAGGTCGTCGATCCCCAGCGGATCGTGCGCGTCGAACGCGGGCAGCGGGCTCATGGGCGGCCTCCGGAAGGGAACGATCACGGATACCGACCAGACGCTACGGCTGGGTAACGCCCCGCGACAAGGGGTTCTCGGCGCGCCCCGGCCGGTCCTCGCGGATCCGGGCCCGCTGCGGGGCATCGGAGACGGCGCCCGGCCCGGCCCCGGAGGCGGCACCGGCCTCCGCGCCACCGGAGGCCTCCTCGCGCACGGTGCCGTCGGCGGTCTCCATCCGGCTGGGCAGCCGCAGCGCCGCCAGCGCACCGAGCAGCAGCAGGCAGGCGCTGACCAGCAGGGCCACATGCAGCCCGGTGACGAACGAGGACCGCGCGGCGGACCGCAGCGCGGCGCCCGGAGCGCCGCCGAGGTGTCCGGCGACCTCGTACGCCTCCCCCAGCGAGTGTGCCGCGTCGGCGCCGGTGCGGTCGGGGAGACCGAGGCGCCGCGCCGCCTCCCGCACCCCCGGCCCGTAGGCGGCGTTCATCACACTGCCCAGCAGTGCGATGCCGATCCCGGCCCCGAGCTGGTAGGCGGTCTCGCCGACGGCGGCCGCGCCCCCGGACCGGCCGGGGGGTGCCTCGCTGAGCATGGACTCGTAGCAGCCGAACAGGGTGGTCTCCAGGCCGAAGCCGAGCAGCACGAACCCGCCGACCAGCAGGCCGGGCCGATCGTGCTGGCCCACCCCGGTCAGGCACAGCACCGCGGCCGCGGTCACCAGGAAGCCGAGCGCGACCATCGTGCGCGGGCCCAGCAGCGCCAGCAGCCGGGAGCCCAGCAGCCCCGCCGCGATGGCGGCCACCGACAGCGGCAGCAGCCGCAGTCCGGTCTCCAGTGGGGAGAGCCCGAGGACGAGCTGCAGATACTGGGCCGCGATCAGCGCCAGCCCGACCAGCGCCAGCACGGTCAGCACGATGCAGCCCACGGAGGTGCCGAAGGCGGCCCGGGTGAGGGTGCCGAAGTCGATCAGCGGGTGGGTGCGCCGCCGCTGGCGGCGCACGAACAGCGCGATCAGCACGGCCCCGGCGAGCAGCGGCAGCCAGCACAGCGGGGTGAGCACCTCGCCGCCGCCCGCCTGCTTGACCCCGAGTATCACCCCGAAGAGGCCCAGCGCCGCCATCACGGCGCCCAGGACGTCCCAGGGACCGCCGCTGCCGGTGGCCGACTCCGGCAGCAGCCACCGCCCCACCGGGAGGCTGGCGGCCATCAGCGGAATGTTGACCAGGAAGACCGAGCCCCACCAGAAGTGCTCCAGCAGCGCTCCCCCGACCAGCGGACCGACCGCCGCGCCCACCGCGGCGACGGCGCTCCAGATACCGACGGCCAAGGCCCGCTCGCGGCGGTCGGGGAAGACCTGGCGCAGTATCGAGAGAGTGGCGGGCATGATCATGGCGCCGCCCACCCCGAGCAGTCCCCGCGCGGCGATCAGCACGTCCGGGGTGGGCGCGTACGCGGCTACGGCGGAGGCGGCGGCGAACAGCGCGTAGCCGAACAACAGCACCCGGCGGGTGCCGATCCGGTCGCCGAGGGTGCCGAAGAGGATCAGCAGCGAGGCGCACACCAGCGGATAGGTGTCCACGATCCACAGCAGCTCGATCGAGCCGGGGCGCAGGTCCTCGGAGACCGCGGGCACGGCGACGTGCAGCACGGTGGCGTCGACGGCCACCAGCAGCAGGCTCGTGCAGAGCACGACGAGCACGACCCAGCGGTTCGCCTCCCGGTCGGACCGCCGCGCTCCCGGTCCGCTGCCGGGGACGTCCGCCGCCTTTCGCGATATGGCCGTGGTCGTCCCGGACATGTACGCACCTCCTGTTGCTCTCGCACCCGCGGGACGGACCGTGGGGGTGGGGGACGGTTGCCCGGGTCGCGGCTGTCGCGCGCGGCCCGATCGGCGTCGGCGTCCGGCCCCGGTGAAGAGGGGCGAGTGCCGGTCAGCGTACGCGAACCGGCACGGGCGTCCAGTGCTCCCCCATCAAACGGAAGGAGTGCCCCCGGTGCAGCTGCCCGACGTGCGGCTGTCCATGACCACGATTTTCCCGCAGTTTCCGGACACCGGTCGCGCCCTGCCCGTCGGCCCGCCCTCCGCACCGGGCGCCGGGGGCGTGGCCAATAATCGTCCGAATGACTGACCTCGCCGACCCTGGCACCCCCGAGGTGCGCCCCGGGACCACCGGATACGGCGGCCCCCGGCCGCTGCGCGGGCCCGCCGCCGCACTGCTGGCCTACGCGGGCGTGCGCGTGCTCGGCCTGCTCGTGCTGGCGCTCTGGAGCGCGGAGCGGGACGCGAGCGCGCACACTCTCCTCACGGCGCGCTGGGACTCCCTGTGGTACACCCGGGTCGCCGACGGCCGGTACGGCTACCAGGTGCGGCTGCCGGACGGCGGCGTCCATTCCGACCTGGCCTTCTTCCCGCTGCTTCCGGCGCTGGAGCGCGGGCTGGCCGGGGTCTCCCCGCTCACCGCGCCGGACGCGGGCATGCTGGTGAGCTGGCTCTCCTCGCTGGCGGCGGCCTGGGCGCTGTATCTGACGGGTGCGCGGCTGCACGGGCACCGCACGGGAGTCTGCCTGGCGGTGCTGTGGGCGGCACTGCCGGTCGGCGTGGTGCAGTCGATGGCCTACAGCGAGTCGCTGTTCACCGCGCTGGCCGGCTGGGCGCTGTGGTCGGTGCTGCGGGGCCGGTGGGTGTGGGCGGGCACGCTGGCCGCGCTGGCGGGGCTGACCCGCCCGGTGGGTGCCGCGGTGGTGGCCGCGGTGTGGCTCGCCGCGCTGCTGGAACTGCGGCGCGAGCGGCGCCGGCCGGAGGCGCGCATGGCGCTGGGACTGCTGCTGGCACCCGTGGGGTGGCTCGGGTACGTCGTCTGGGTGGGGTTCCGCACCGGAAGTGTGACCGGCTACCTGGACGTCCAGGCGCAGTGGGGCAACGGCTTCGACGGCGGCTGGGCGTTCGCGGGGTTCGTCCGGGACACCTTCGCGGACACGGCCGTCGGCGGCCTGGGGCTGCTCGCGGGGGTGGCCCTGGTGCTCTGGCTGTACGTGCTGTGCGTGCGGAGCCGGCAGCCCGCGGCGCTGCTGGTGTACACGGGTCTGGTGGTGGCTCTCGCGCTGGGCGCCAAGGGGTACTTCGGCTCCAAGCCCCGGCTGCTGCTGCCCGCCTACCCGCTGCTGCTCCCGGTGGCGGCCGCGCTGGCGCGGTGGCGGCGCGCGGCTGCCACGGTGCTGCTGTGCGGTCTGGCAGCCGTCTCGGCCTGCTACGGCGCCTGGTGGCTGAACGGTTCCGGACCGCCGTGAGGCCGGCCAGGGCGCACCAGGCTGTGAGAAGCGCAGGGGGCGTACGCAGGGGCGCGGGTCGCGCCGACGCGCGGAGGAAAGCGGGGTGCACGGACCGCTGAATGGTGCGAATTTCCGTCAACCCACGTGTGACGGAAGTCGCTTCACGGTCCCGTCCCGACAATGAATCGGGCCCGGAATCGTGGGGGATAAACAGCGCCCGGGCCCGCGCGGGGTGCTTTTGCACATCACATCGGCATCACGAACGGGCCGCCCTCGCCGGACCGGCTCTTCACGGCCGGTAATCTCGATTAGGTGCGTACCGACCGAATCTTCTCCCGGCTGGAGCAGGAGCCTCATCGCCCGCGGGGGCCCTTCCCGCGGATGAGCCCTGTCCGGCTGGGCCTGTTCAGCACCACGGTCGCCTTCTATCTGGCGATCGTGGTCGCCGTGCTGGGCACGACGTGGCTCGTGCAGCTCGACTGGCAGGTCATGCTCTTCCGCCCGTACAAGCAGTGGCCCGCCATCCACGGGTTCCTGGACGCCTTCGTGGTGCTGGGGCAGCGCGGTCCCACCGCGGTGCTGGTCGCGGCGTGGCTGGGCTGGCGCTCCTGGCGGCAGCGCACGCTGCGACCGCTGCTCGCCCTGGGGTTCGCGCTGCTGCTGCTCAACGCGTCGGTCGGCGCCGTCAAGATCGGCCTCGGCCGGCTGGGCCCGCACTACGCCACCGAGATCGGCTCGGCCGAACTGTGGGCCGGCGGGGATATATTCCCTTCGGGACACACCGCCAACGCCGTGGTGACCTGGGGCATCCTCGCCTACCTGGCCACCACGCCGCGGGCCCGCAGATGGCTCTCCGTCGTCGCCGCCGTCTTCGCGCTCGGGGTGGGCGCGACCACCGTCTACCTCGGTACACACTGGGTGAGCGACGTACTCCTCGGCTGGGCCGCCGGACTGCTGATCCTGCTGGGGCTGCCCTGGTGCGAACCCGCGATCGCGCGGGTGGAGGCCACCGTCCTGGCCTGGCGTGAACGGTTCAGCACGGCGGGCTCACGGCAGCCGGGGGACGCCTCGCCCGCCGCCTCGCCCGCCGCGCAGCCGATGCCGACGCGGCAACCGCTGGTCGGGGCACGGCTCCCGGCACAGGACTCCGGGAACGGGACCCGCGCTGCGCTGCCGCGCACGGCGGACGAGACGCGCTCGGCCGCCTCGTCCCGGTCGTGACCGCCGGGCCTCAGCCCGCCCAGCAGCGGACCACCCGGTCGTCCTCGACCGCCAGGTTCAGCCGCCCCACCACGTACTCCATGGTGATGATCGCGTCCGGCTCCAGCCGGCGCACGCTCGACCAGCCCCGCGCGCGGGCCCGCTGTTCGGCCTCCTGCGCGCCGAGACCCACATAGTCCTCGGGAGCGTCCTGCGGAGTGCCGTCGGAGGGCTGCGGTGCTGCGGATTCCGGTGCCATGGGACCACCGTATGCACCCGGCCGGGGCAGCCGGAAGTCCCGCCTTCGCAGCAGCGGCGTCACACTTGCGTCACAACGCTCCGTGCACTCTCCCCCGTTGCCCGCTTCACTCGTACGTGGCCTCTGCACATCTGTACGCCACGCAATTCGACGAATTCCGCATTCGCTTTCCGTTGACCGGATCGGAGGCATTGCCGACGGTCCTACGAATTCCGGAACGACACGGGAAGCACACTTTAAAACCGTCGGAAGAGCAGCCGAATACCGCGTTACCGCCGCTCTCCCGGCGGATCCGCGGGGACCAGCGCGCGGGCCAGCCGATCGCGCAGCAGACCGATCTGCTCCGCCAGGTCCGAGGGCCCGCGGACCTCGAAGTCGAAGTCGAGCAGGAGCAGATGGACGAGCAGCATCTCCCGCGAGGCAGCGCCGGTCCGCAGCAGGCAGCTGTGCTCGTCGACCGCCTCCAGGGTCCCGGTGGCCAGGGATATCCGCTCGGCCGCCACCGTCACGGGAGCGTGCAGCAGAACGGTGGCTTGTGCCGGATAGGCGCGCGTGGACACGCCCTCGGCAACCCAGGCGGCCAGGTCCTCGGCAGGCGGCGGCCGGGGCTCGAACCGCGGCCCGTGCGGCGGAGTCAGGGCGAGGCGGTCGGCCCGGAATGTCCGCCAGTCGGCGCGCCGGGTGTCCCAGGCCACCAGGTACCAGCGGCGGTGCGTGGTCACCAGCCGGTGCGGCTCCACCAGCCGGTGCGAGGAGGCTCCCCCGCGCGACTCGTACCGGAAGCGCAGCTGCTCGTGGTCACGGCAGGCGCGGGCGAGTTCGGCGAGCGTACCGGGCTCGACGGTGGGCCCGCGGTGCGGAACGGTCAGCTGCACGGTGAACTGGTTCAGCGCCGCCACTCTCCGGCGCAGCCGGTCCGGGAGGACCTGTTCCAGTTTCGCGAGGGCCCGCTCCGAGGCGTCCCTGATCCCCTCGACGGCGCCGCCCGCCGCGCCGCGCAGCCCCACGGCGACGGCGACCGCCTCGTCGTCCGCCAGCAGCAGCGGCGGCAGCCGGGCTCCGGCACCGAGCCGGTAGCCGCCTGCCGTGCCGCTGCCGGAGTGGACCGGATAGCCCAGCTCGCGCAGCCGGTCCACGTCCCGGCGGACGGTGCGGGGCGTGACACCGAGCTGTCGGGCCAGGTCGCCGCCCGACCGGTCGGGGTGGGTCTGCAGCAGCGAGAGCAGCCGCAGCAGTCGTGCCGAGGTCTCCAGCATGGAGCGATTCTGGCAGCACTCGCGGGCGACGTGCGCCGGGGTCCCGGACCGGACGGGTCCGGGACCCGCTCGGTGCCGTCCGCCCGCGGCCCGGTTCACTCCGCGCGGTCGATCCGCACCGCCAGGTCGTTGTTGAGCGTGTAGTACGGCTTCGCGGTGACCGCGGCAGTCCCGGCGGCGACCGGCCCGGCCCCGGCCGGTTCCCCGGCGTCCCGGGCGACGGGCTGCGCGGGGTAGGTGAAGATCCGCTTCTTGTCCGGGACATCGTCCAGGATCCGCGCGACCCGCACCGCCTCGGCGCCTTCGGCGGGGCGCAGCCACAGGTCCCACAGCCGGCCCCCGGCCAGCGCCGCGAACGGCAGCACGGCGGCGAACTCCCGCCGGTCGCCGCCCGGCCCGGCCGCGTCGGCGACCACCGGCTCGGCCGGTCCGCGCCGCGGCCATGCCTCCAGCCGCGCGGTGGCGGAGACCTCACCGCCGTAGAGCCGTCCGCCGACCTCCAGGGCACCGTCCCGCATCCGCAGGGCACCGGCCTCGGCGTGCGGCCAGCGCATCCAGGCCCGGACACTGAGGTTGCCGTGCTTGGTGGCGTAGGGGATGCGCACGCCCAGCCAGCCGCGGTTCTCGTGCGGCACCCGGTCCACCAGCGAGCGCAGGTCGTTGACGCCCGGTGAGAGCCTGCGCGGGTCGCGTCCGGCGAGCACGAGGAAGACGTTCCAGCGCCCTTCGGTCAGCCTGACGGTGCTGGGCAGCGCGGCGCGCAGCGTGCCGGGCTCCGCGTCCTGCACCGGGGTCAGCGGCAGCCGTACCTCTTCCGTCTCGCCCGAGGCATCCGGGCGGCGGCGCAGCAGCAGTCCCGCGTCCTCGCTCCCGGTCTCGGCGTCGGTCCCGGCGAGTCTCAGGTCGAAGGTGAGGCCGCCCGCGCTGTCGGCGGTGCAGTCGGTTGCCGGGCCGCGCTGGGCGGGCTGTGGGGGCACGGGTTCTCCAGCGTCGTGGCGGTGCTCCTCCTCTGCGCCGAGGGGACGGGGGGCGAGCAGGCCGTCGGCGACGGACGCCGCTTCTGTGGTGACGGTCCGGATCGTGCTGCCGCTCATGCTGTGTGTCCTCCCTGGAGCGCCGCCTGCCCGTTGGACAGCGCGTCCTTGACGGCGTAGGCCCCGCTCAGCAGCGAGGCGCGGGTACGGTGCAGGCCCCGGCTGCCCTTGCCGACGAGGTCGTGGAGTATCGACTCGTAGCGGGCCCCGATGAGCGAGGGGTCGAAGCGCGCGGAGTCGGCGAGCGCGGCCCGGCCCATCCGGCGGCGCAGTTCGTCGTCGTTGATCAGGCCGAGGAGCGCTCCGGCGACGGCGTCCTCGTCGCCCGTCGGCACGAGACGTCCGTCGACGCCCGGCCGGACGATCTCGGCGGGCCCGTGCGGGCAGTCCGTGGCGACGACGGGCAGACCGCAGCGCATGGCCTCGACGATGGTCATGCCGAAGGACTCCAGGCTGGAGGTCACGGCCGCTATCGACCCCTTGGCCCACTCCGGCTCGATGGGGTGGATGGGTCCCATCAGAAAGACGTGGTTGTAGAGCCCGAGTTCGTCTATCAGGGAGCGAAGCTCCGGCCGCTCCCGCCCTCCCCCGTAGATCCGCAGCCGCCAGTCCGGCCGCTCGGCCACCACCTTGGCGAAGGCGCGCACCAGCAGGTCGTACCGCTTGGCCGGGGCGAGCCGGCCCGCAGCGACGACCCACTTGCTGGTGCCGTCCGCCGGTTCGACGGCGGGTGCGGGGACGCTGTTGGGGACCGCCTCCACCCGGACACCGGGCAGCCGCAGCAGACGGCGGTAGTCGGCGGCGTCGGCCTCGGTGACGGTGGTCAGCGCGTCGAGCCGGGGGTAGACGGTGCGCAGTACGCGTTTGAGGCCGCGCGAGTGGGTCGCGAGAGTGAGGTGCTCCTGTCCCAGTCTCGCCGGCCCGCGCCGGGTCTGGCGGGCGAGGTGGACGTTGAGGCCCGGCCGGGTGCCGATGACGACGTCCGCCCCGGTGCTGCCCAGGTGGTCCCCGATGAGGCGGTCGGTCAACTCGCTGTACATCGGGTACTTGCCGTCGGCCTCCGGGAAGATCTGGGCGGGCCGGGCGTGTTCGGCGCCCAGGCTGTCCGGTGAGCGCACCCCGCGGGTGTCGACGAGATGGCGCAGCCGCACGCCCGGTCCCGGGTCGAACACCGGCCGGTCCCGGGTCCGGAAGACCGAGACGACTTCGACGTCATGGTGTTCGGCCAGGGAACGGGCCAGGTTGTAGGTGGTACGGACGGTTCCCCCGATGGCGTACCCGTTGTGGAGCAAGAAGGAAATGTGCATTTGTCCCGAGTCCCACGCATCCTCGCGGTCAGTCCCCCTCTGTCCGCCTGTCACCGAGCTAGACCGTTAAGTGCGGTGCAGGGTTGGGTGCGTTGAGCAGGTTGTTTCAGAAGAGTTCTGAATGGTTTTACTTTTGTGACCTGTTGAGGGGAACGAAATCCGTGCCCGGGACGTAGCCGACGGTGCCCACGACAGACGCGGCGGCCCCGCCAGGCGTACGCCTGGCGGGGCCGCTCCGCTCCCGGCCGTTCGGCGGCCGGGCGCGAGTGGTCAGACGTCGAGCTTCTGACCGGCGAGGATGAGGTCGGGGTCGCTCCCGATGACGTCCTTGTTGGCGCGGTAGAGGTCCTTCCAGTCCTTGCCGTGCGCCGCGGCGATCGCGCCGAGGGTGTCACCGCTCTCGACCGTGTAGTTGCCGGATCCGCCACGTGTGGCACTGCGGCCGGGGTGCGTGGCGGGGCGGTCGTTCGACGGGGAGTCGCTGCGCGGTGCCGACTGCTGCCCGGAGCCCTGCCCGGACTGCGCCGGACCGGTCGCCCGGGGCGGGGTGCCGGAGGCTCCGGCCTTGACCGAGCAGTTGGGCCAGGCGCCCCAGCCCTGGGCCTGCTGCACCTTGGTGGCGACCGCGATCTGCGCGGCCCTGCTCGCCTGATCGGCGGTGGGCGCGTAGGCGCCGCCGCCGTACGCGCGCCAGGTGCTCGCCGAGAACTGCAGGCCGCCGTAGTAGCTGTTGCCGGTGTTGGCCTGCCAGTTGCCTCCGCTCTCGCACTGGGCGATACGGTCCCACACTCCGTCGTTCGACGCCGCCGAGGCCGTCGGAGCCGTGGCGGCGAGCAGAGCGAGCGGGGCGGCGAGACCGGCACCCGTGAGCACTGCTGTACGACGCTTGGACAAATCAAACCCTCTCCACGAACCCGGGAGACCCCGTTGCTCCCCCGTGCGGGCCGAGCGGCGGTGGGCGCGTCCGGCGCCCGCACTCGACTCCACCTGTCCCGGGTGGTGCTCGATGCACCGCCGAGGAATGTAGGGAGCACCTCGCCCGAATTGCAACCAGAACACGGTCTTTGCAGGCCATGCACCGGTTACCGGCTATAACAGCGGTTTCAGGACACCCCCCGAACAGGTGCATTCCGGGCAGTAGTTGACAGTCCGGCCTCGCCGCTGTGAGTCAGCTCACCAGTCGAACTCCTGCGCGCTCGACAGGTATTGACGGGGTGTGAACTCTTCTCCCGGTTATGTGACCGGTTGCGTACGAACGGGGGACGCGCACCGGCACCCGCGCGTGACCGCGACCACAGGTCTCCCGTTGTCCAGGCGAACAGGAACCGAAAGCCAGGAGTCCCCGTGTCCCCCATGCTCGATGTCAGCGACGCCGTACGCGCCGAGATCGGCGAAGCCGAAGCCGAGAGGCTGCTCGCCGGAGAGAACGCCCCAGGAGACTACGACTGCACCTCGTGCCGCACCCGGGGCAACACCGGACAGGAGCGCACCAGCACCGTGCTGTTCGTCGGCGAGGAGACCGCGGTCCTCGCCTTCGCACACGCGGCCTGCATCCCCTCCCAGGTGGTGACCGTCGCCGAGGACCAGCTCCAGGGCGCGGTACGCACCCTCTCCGCACCCGAGTCCGCACCGGCCGGGCCACCCGCAGCGCCCGCCGTCCCCCCGCCCGCCGCCGAGCCCGGGACGGGGCAGCGCCAGGCGGTGCTGGGCATCACCTGCGGCCAGGTCCTCATCGACGGCACCGCGCGCTCCGCGCTCGTGGTGGAGCCCACCGGCCCGATCTCCCGCCCGGGTTCGGACGGTCCGGGCGACGACTTCCTGCCGCTGCTGATCGAGCAGGGCTTCATGCCCGTCACCGACGTGGGGCTGCTGCCCCCTCCGGTGGCCGGGTGGTCGGTGCTGGTGGCCATGGGCCAGCTGCACGCCGTCTTCCAGCCTCCCGCCACACCCGGCGGGCAGCCGGTCGCCTGGTGGCAGGCGCACCAGCCGCTCGCCGTCACCGAGGGCTGGCGCACTGCGGCCGCCAAGAGCCACACGGTCGTGGTCTACGCCGCTCCCGCGGGCTCCATCGGCCAGCAGCCGCGCGAGGACCTGCTGCGGGAAGCGCTGGAGAAGGCGGCGGCCGGCGGCGTGCTGGTCGCCGGCACGATGCCGCTGACCGGCACATGAGCCACTCCCCGCATGCGTACGGGCCGCGCTCCCGGCACCTTCCGGCGGCCGGGGGCGGGAGCACGGACACCCTCGGGCAACTGGTGCGATCCGGTCATTCGCCACACGGGGCCGCATCCGGCGTGCCGCCCGGTCGTTGGGCAGACGTGCAGCAATACGAGCCTCTCCGAGCCCATCACCCGCATCTCGGCCACGGCCGCGCCGTGAGCGCCTCCGGGGCCCCCGCCGTACCCCGGATGCGGGCGCCGTACAGCTCGTCCCCCGAGGGGTCCACGCCCATCTACGACTCGCTGTACGCGGAGTACCGCAGACTCTTCCGCGCCCTGCCGGGGGACCGCTCCGGCGAGGAGGAGCTGCGCTTCGAGGGGTTCGGCACGGCGCACGGCATCGGGTCGGACTCCTGGAGCGACCAGGAGTCCCCGGCCGCCTGGCACACCCCCTCCTGGCAGCTTCCGGCGCTGCCTCCGGCACCCCGCCACGGCCACCACCGCTGACGCCGATCCGCCGGAACCCGGCCCCGGGTTCCGGCGGGTCAGCGTCCGGAGCGGCTACTTCTTGCGGCCGCGCTTCTCGCGCACCCGGACCGAGATCTGGACCGGGGTCCCCTCGAAACCGAACTCCTCGCGCAGCCGCCGCTCCACGAAGCGCCGGTAGCCGGCCTCCAGGAAGCCCGAGGCGAACAGCACGAAGCGCGGCGGGCGGGTGCCGGCCTGGGTGCCGAAGAGGATGCGCGGTTGCTTCCCGCCGCGTACCGGGTGCGGGTGCGCGGCGACGATCTCGCCGAGGAAGGCGTTGAGCTTGCCCGTCGGGACCCGCGTCTCCCAGCTCTCCAGCGCCGTCTCGATCGCCGGCACCAGCTTCTCCACATGCCGCCCGGTGCGTGCCGAGACGTTGACGCGGGGCGCCCAGCGCACCTGGACGAGGTCCCGCTCGATCTCCCGTTCCAGGTAGTAGCGGCGCTCCTCGTCCAGGGTGTCCCACTTGTTGTAGGCCAGCACCACGGCCCGGCCGGAGTCCACCGCCATGGTGATGATGCGCAGATCCTGCACGCTGATCGACTCGCTGACGTCGATCAGCACGACGGCGACCTCGGCCTTCTCCAGCGCCGCCGCGGTACGCAGCGAGGCGTAGTAGTCGGCGCCCTCGGCCATGTGGACCCGCCGCCGGATACCCGCCGTGTCCACGAACTTCCAGGTCCGGCCGCCGAGTTCGATCAGCTCGTCCACCGGGTCGCGGGTGGTGCCGGCCTCCTCGTTGACGACGACGCGCTCCTCGCCCGCCACCTTGTTCAGCATCGAGGACTTGCCGACGTTGGGACGGCCGATGAGCGCGACCCGGCGCGGGCCGCCCAGCGGGACGCCGTCGAAGCTCTGCCGGGGCGCCTCGGGCAGGGCCTTGAGCACCTCGTCCAGCATGTCGCCCGTACCGCGCCCGTGCAGCGCCGAGACCGGGTGCGGCTCGCCCAGGCCCAGCGACCACAGATAGGCCGCGTCGGCCTCTCCCGAGGGACCGTCGACCTTGTTGGCACACAGCACCACGGGCTTGCCCGCACGGCGCAGCAGCTTGACGACGGCCTCGTCGGTGTCGGTGGCGCCGACGGCCGCGTCCACCACGAACACCACCGCGTCGGCGGCCTCGACGGCGAACTCGGCCTGCGCGGCGACGGAGGCGTCGATGCCGAGGACGTCCTGCTCCCAGCCTCCGGTGTCGACGACCTTGAACCGGCGGCCCGCCCACTCCGCCTCGTAGGTGACCCGGTCCCGGGTGACACCCGGACGGTCCTCGACCACGGCCTCGCGACGGCCGATGATCCGGTTCACCAGGGTCGACTTGCCCACGTTGGGCCGGCCGACGACGGCGAGGACGGGCAGCGGCCCGTGCCCCGCCTCGCCGAGCGCGCCCTCGACCTCGTCCTGGTCGAAGCCCTCCTCGGCGGCGAGCTCCATGAACTCGGCGAACTCGGCGTCACCCAGCTCACCGTGGCCGGGCTCGGTGCCGTCGTCGGCGGGGTGCATCTGGTCGTTCATGACGTCTCGTCCTCGTCGTTCAGCGGGTCTGTGCGGCTGCCGCGCAGGGTGCGGCCGCCGGTGGTACGGGGGTCAGGGTGCGGCGCGGCCGGTGAGCCGCCTGGCCTCGGTCAGATGCCCGGCGAGCCGTTCCCGGAGCCGTACGGTGGCCTCGTCCAGCGCTTTCCTGGTCCGGCGGCCGGAGCCGTCGCCCACGGTGCACGGGTCGCCGAAGACCACGTCGACCCGGCTGCGCAGCGGCGGCAGCGCCCGTATCAGCCGGCCCGGGCGGTCCGAGCTGCCGAGCACCGCGACCGGCACGACGGGTGCGCCGGAGCGCAGCGCGAAGTACGCGAGCCCGCCGCGCAGCGCGGCGAAGTCGCCCTCGCCTCGGGTGCCCTCCGGAAAGATCCCCAGCGCCCCGCCCTGTTTCAGCACCGCCAGCGCGCCGGTCACCGCCGCGCGGTCGGCGCCGCTGCGGTCGACCTCGAGCTGGCCGATACCGTGCAGGAACGGGTCGAGCGGACCGACGAACGCCTCTTTCTTGATCAGGAAGTGCACCGGCCGCGGCGCGGTACCCATCAGCATGGGTCCGTCGATGTTGTGCGCGTGGTTGACCGCGAGGATCACCGGGCCGCTCGCCGGCACCCGCCAGGCGCCCAGCACCCGGGGGCGCCACAGGGAGTACATCAGCCCGATGCCGATCCGGCGGCCGACGGCGGCGCCCCGCTCGCTCGCGGCGGAGTCGGATTCCGTCACCTGGCGGCCTTCTCCCGGTCCTGCGCGGGACCCTCCTTGTCCGCCGCCGCCTTCTCCACGAGGGTGACGACGCACTCGACGACCTGCTCCAGGGTCAGCTCGGTGGTGTCCACCTCGACGGCGTCGTCGGCCTTCTTCAGCGGGGAGGTCTTGCGGCTGGAGTCCGCCCGGTCGCGTGCGGTCAGCGCCTGCTGGGTGGCGGCCAGGTCGCCGACGGAGGTGCCGTCGGCGGTCTTGAGCTCGCCGTTCCGCCGTGCGGCACGCGCCTCGGGAGAGGCGGTGAGGAAGACCTTCAGGTCCGCGTCGGGCAGCACCGTGGTGCCGATGTCCCGGCCCTCGACGACGATCCCGCCGCGCGCCTCCGCCGCGATCGTCCGCTGGAGCCCGGTGATCCGCTCCCGCACCTCGGGCACCGCGCTGACCGCGCTGACCGCGGCGGTGACCTCCTGGGTGCGGATCGGGCCCGAGGCGTCCGCGCCGTCGGCCGAGATCGCCGGGGAGAGCGGGTCGGTGCCCGAGACGATGCTGGGCTTGCCCGCCGCGGCCGCGACGGCGTCGGCGTCGGCGGTGTCGACACCGTTGTTCAGCATCCACCAGGTGATCGCCCGGTACTGGGCCCCGGTGTCGAGGTAGCTCAGCCCCAGCCGGGCCGCGACGGCCTTGGACGTGCTCGACTTGCCCGTGCCGGAGGGGCCGTCGATGGCGACAATCACTGCCGGGGTTGCAGACACGGTTGTGGGCACCTTTCGTGGGTCTGAGGCTCGCGCGCGGCGCACAGGAACGGACGGGACCGCCCTGGGCCCTCGCACAAGGCTACCGGCTGCCACGGACACGCCAGGCCGCGCGTCCGGCCCCCGGCGCCGCCCGCGGTGCGGCCCGGCGGTGCGGCCGCGGCCGGGTCCGAGCGGCGCCCGGGACCCGCCGGCCCGTCGGCCGCGCCGGCCTCACTGCCGCAGGGACCAGCCGCGCTCGCGCAGCGCCTGCTCCAGCACCGGCACCGCACCCGGCTCCACCATGAGCTGCATCCGGCCGGCCTGCTGCCCGGTCGCGTGCTCGATGCGGACATCCTCGATGTTCACACCCACCGATCCGGCGTCGGCGAAGATCCTGGCGAGCTGCCCCGGGCGGTCGCTGATCAGCACCGTCACCGTCTCGTAGGCGGTCGGCGCCTGGCCGTGCTTGCCCGGGACGCGGGCCCGTCCCGCGTTGCCGCGGCGCAGCAGCTCCGCCACGCCCGCGGTCCCGCTGGAGCGCTTCGCCTCGTCGGCCGACTCCAGCCCGCGCAGCGCCCGTACGGCGGCGTCCAGGTCGGTGGCGACCGCGGCGAGGATGTCGGCCACCGGGCCCGGGTTCGCGGAGAGGATGTCCACCCACATCGCCGGGTCGGATCCGGCGATCCGGGTCACGTCCCGGATGCCCTGGCCGCACAGCCGCACATCGGTCTCGGCGGCCTCCTCGAGCCGCGCCGCCACCAGGGTCGAGAGGAGCTGCGGGGTGTGCGAGACCAGCGCGACGGCCCGGTCGTGCGCGTCCGCGTCCATCACCACCGGCACCGCCCCGCACAGCGCGATCAGCTCCAGCGCGAGGTTGAGCACCTCCGTGTCGGTGCCCTGGGTGGGGGTGAGCACCCAGGGGCGCCCCTCGAACAGGTCGGCCGAGGCGGCCAGCGGGCCGGACTGCTCGCGGCCGGACATGGGGTGGCTGCCCAGGTAGGTCGTCAGGTCGCCGCCCCGCTCCAGCAGCTCCCGGCGCGGGCCGCCCTTGACGCTGCCCACGTCGATGACGCCGCGCGCCAGCCCGGCACGCTGCACGTCGGCCACGGTCGCGGCCAGGTGCGCCGGCGGCACGGCCACGATCGCCAGGTCGACGGGTGAGCCGGGGGCCGGTTCCGCCCCGGTTCCGGCGCCCAGCGCGACGGCCGTGCGGACCCGCTCCGGGTCGCGGTCGCGCAGGTGCACCTCGACGCCCCGCGCGGAGAGGGCCAGCGCGGCCGAGGTGCCGATGAGTCCCGTACCGAGCACGAGGGCGGTGCGCATTGCCGTGGGGTGTCCTTACTGGGCGATGTCCTTGCGGAGAGCGGCCGCGGCGCCCAGATAGACGTGCTGGATGCCGGACCTGGGCAACTCGGTCTCCGTGTGAGCAAGGATACGGACCACCCGGGGCATCGCACCCGCGACCTCGAGTTCCTGCGCGCAGATCAGCGGCACGTCCGCGATGCCCAGCTTGCGGGCCGCGGCGGCGGGGAAGTCGCTGTGCAGGTCCGGGGTGGCGGTGAACCAGATGCTGATCAGGTCCTCGGTCGAGAGACTGTTGCGCTCCAGTACCTCGGTCAGCAGTTCCCCGACCCGCTCGTTCAGGTGTCCGGCCTCGTCCCGGTCGAGCTGGACGGCCCCCCGCACCGCACGCACCGCCACCGCCACTCGCCCCTTTCCGACCCGCCGCCGAACCGATCCCTGCCGGTCGCCTGCCCGGCGCGGCCAGGGTAGGTACGTTCCAGCGCGGATGTCCGGGCCGCCCGCACAGTGAGACGGTACAAGTGGAGGCATGCTCTTCCACGTGGTCCCGCTCGACGACTGGTTGCTCGCCCCGGACCGTCCGTACGCGCCACGCGCGCTGGCCGAGGACGGGTTCATCTCCTGCACGCCCGACGAGAAGCAGGCGCTGGCCGTCGCCGACGCGCGTTTCCGCGAGGCGGTGGGGCCGCTGATGGCCCTCATGATCGACGAACGGCGGCTCGACGCCCGCGTCTGCTGGGACCCCGCGCCGCGGATCCACGGTCGGGTGAACCGGTCCGCGGTGGCGGGGATGCTGGAGGTCCGGCGCGACGACGAGGGCCGGGCCGTCGATCTGGCGCTGTGGTCCTGAACTCCCGGGCCCGCCCGCTCCCGGCGGCCGGGCGCGGGGCGCCTTCCGGGCGCCGGTGCCGCGGGCCGGGCGCCCGCGGGCGCGGGCAGGCCCTCCGCGGCTGCGGAGAGCCTCGCGCCGCTACAGGCCGACCTCGCCCATCAGCATGCCGACCTCGGTGTTGGTGAGGCGGCGGAGCCAGCCGGACTTCTGGTCGCCCAGCGCGATGGGGCCGAAGCGGGTGCGCACCAGCCGCTCCACCGGGAACCCGGCCTCGGCCAGCATGCGCCGCACGATGTGCTTGCGCCCCTCGTGCAGCGCGACCTCGACCAGGTAGTTCTTCCCGGTGTTCTCCACGACCCGGAAGTGGTCGGCGCGCGCGTACCCGTCGTCGAGCCGGATCCCGGACTTCAGCTGCTTGCCCAGGTCCCGGGGCAGCGGCCCCTGGATGGCGGCCAGGTAGGTCTTGGTCACGCCGTACCGCGGATGGGTGAGCCGGTGGGCCAGCTCACCGTGGTTGGTGAGCAGGATGATCCCCTCGGTCTCGGTGTCGAGACGGCCCACGTGGAAGAGCCGGGTCTCCCGGTTCTGGACGTAGTCGCCCAGGCACTGACGGCCGTCGGGGTCCTCCATGGAGGCGACGACTCCGGCGGGCTTGTTCAGCGCGAAGAAGAGGTACGACTGGGTGGCGATGGTCAGCCCGTCGACCTTGATCTCGTCCTTCTCCGGGTCGACGCGCAGCCCCTGCTCCCGGACGATCTCGCCGTTGACCTCGACCCTGGCCTGCTCGACCAGTCCCTCGCAGGCGCGGCGGGAGCCCATGCCCGCACGTGCCAGCACCTTCTGCAGGCGCTCGCCCTCCACTTCGCCGAACGTCTTGGGGAGCTTGACCGGGGGCTTGCTGTGCCGGGCCCGGTTGCGCTCCTCGATCTGCGCCTCGTACTCGCGGGGGCGCGCGGGCGCCGAGGCCCGGCGGGCGCGTGCCTTGGGGGCGCCGCTCTTGGTCACGTCCTTGCGCACGTTGCCCTTGCCGCCGGACTTGCCGCCCTGGCCCTTGGCGGCGCCGCCCTGCCCCTTCGGTGCGCCGGGCTTGGCCTTCGGGGCGCCGGGCCTGCCGCTACCGCCGGACCCGGAGGTGCCGGACCCGGAACCGCCCGACCCGGAGCCGCCCTGGGGGTAGCGGCGCTCCTCGGGGCGCGGCGGCCGGGAGTCCGCGGACTGCTGCCGCCCCCGCTGCCCGCCCTGGCCCTGCCGGCCGCCGGAGGCGCCCTGCCCGCGCCGGGCGCCCTGCCCGCGGCCCTCCTGGCCGGCGCGGCTCGCGCCGCCCTGTTTGCCGCCTCGGTTTCCGCCGGTGTTCCTGCCGCTGCTTCGCATCAATGTTCCGTCTGGGAGTCGGGGGAAGGATCGTCTACGTCGAACGACGGCATACCTTCCTGGGTCTCCCCCTCGACGGCCTCCGCTTCCGGGAGGAAGGGCGCCAGCTCCGGAAGCTCGTCCAGGCCGCGCAGGCCCATCCGCTCCAGGAAGTAATGCGTCGTCCTGTAAAGGATCGCACCTGTCTCGGGTTCCGTGCCCGCCTCCTCCAGCAGACCGCGCTGGAGCAGGGTACGCATCACGCCGTCGCAGTTCACACCGCGGACGGCGGAGACCCTCGAGCGGCTGACCGGCTGCCGGTAGGCGACGACGGCGAGGGTCTCCAGCGCCGCCTGGGTCAGCCGGGCCTGCTGCCCGTCCAGCACGAAGCGCTCCACCGCGTCCGCGTAGTCACCACGGGTGTAGAACCGCCAACCGCCCGCGACCAGCCGCAGCTCGAAGCCGCGGCCCTCGACGGTGTACGCGTCGGCCAGCTCGCGCAGCGCGTCCGACACCTCGCGCGGGCGCCGCTCCAGGACCTTGGCCAGGTGCTCGGGGGTGGCGGGCTCGTCGACGACCATCAGCACCGCCTCCAGCGCGGGCTTCAGCGCCAGCTCCGCGACGCCGTCGCTCCCGGCGGGCTCCGCCGCCGCGCCGCGCTCCTCCGCGGCCTCCTGCACCTCGTAGGTCTCCGCGCAGCTCGCCTCCGGGCCTTCGACCGCCCGCTCCGGAGCCTCGGCCTCCGGCGCTCCGGGTGTCCCGCCGGTTCCGGCCCGGTCGCCGACCGCTTCAGTCATCCTTGCGCCCTCCTGGCTCCTGGTCGAACTCGTCGGTCACCAGCGGTGTCCCGTCCCGGGCGTCCGCTGCGCCGCTCCACCTGACGAGGAGCGCGCCCAGCGCCTCGTCCTGGTCCAGTGCGACGGCCCGCTCCCGATACAGCTCCAGCAGCGCGAGGAAGCGGGCGACGACGGTGAGGGTGTCGGGGGCGTCCCGGGTCAGCTCCTGGAAGCTGGCCTCGCCCCGCTCCCGCAGCCTGGCCACGACCACCTCGGCCTGCTCCCGGACGCTGACCAGCGGCGCGTGGATGTGCTCGACGTACACCTGCGGCTTGGGCTTGGGCCGCATCGCCTTGACGGCCAGCCTGGCGAATCCCTCCGGGCCGACGCTGAGGGCCACCTCGGGCAGCAGCTCGGCGTGGTGCGGTTCCAGCCCCACGGTGCGCGGGTGGCGCCGGGCCTCCTCGTCCAGCCGGGCCGCGAAGATGTTCGCGATCTCTTTGTAGGCGCGGTACTGGAGCAGCCGTGCGAAGAGCAGGTCCCGGGCCTCCAGCAGCGCCAGGTCCGCCTCGTCCTCCACCTCGGCCTGCGGGAGCAGCCGGGCGGCCTTCAGGTCGAGCAGCGTGGCGGCGACGACGAGGAACTCGGTGGCCTGGTCGAGGTCCCACTCGGGGCCCATGGCGCGGATGTGGGCCATGAACTCGTCGGTGACCCGGGAGAGGGCGACTTCGGTGACGTCCAGCTTGTGTTTGGAGATGAGCTGGAGCAACAGGTCGAAGGGGCCCTCGAAGTTGTCGAGGACGACCCTGAACCGCCCGTCGTCGGCCTCCTGCTCGCCCTCGGCGGCCCAGGCCGGCTCGGCGGATGATTCGGGGGGCGCTTCCCCGGCGGCCGGTCCGGCGGCTTCTTCCGGACCGACGGGGGGCGCCGCTGCGGGCTCCGCGCGGGGTCCGGCCGGGGACGCGTCGACCGGCCCGGGGGATTCCGCCGCGGACCCGTCCGCCGGTCCGCCGGGCGGTTCGGCGGACTCCGGCGCGGGTGCGGCGCGTTCCGCCGGTACCGGCGCGGGGGGCGCCGCGGGGGCCGGTAGGGGTGCCGCGGCTCCATCGGGACTCCCGACGGCGGCGGGCTCCGCCTCGTACGCCGTCCCGGGCCCCCGCCCCAGCGGTCGGCGGGAGCCCCGGCTGCGGAGTGCGTCGTCAGGAGTGGGCATCGCAGGCAGCGTACTGGCAAGCAGGTCAGCGCCCGCGCAACCGCCGTACGAGAATGCTCGCGTCTCCGCGGGATTCGAGGTCGGCCAGCACGACGGCCACGGCCTCGCGCACGATCCGCCCCCGGTCGACGGCGAGTCCGTGTTCGCCGCGCAGCACCAGCCGGGCGTGTTCGAGGTCCATCAGTTCCTCGGCCGAGACATAAACGGTGATCTTCTCATCGTGCCGCTCGCGCCCGCTGGGGCGGCGGGCCGCCCGGCCGCGGCGGGAGGTCGCCGGTGCGGCGGAGGCCGTCGGGGAGGCCGTTCCCGAAGCACCGGCCGGCTGACGGCCCTTGGCGGCGCCGCTGCGGCGCCCGGTGCGCTCGCCGGGCGCCGGGCCCGCCTGTTGGGGCGGTGCGCTCCGCTGGTCGTCGGCTGTGGCCGTGCCGCGCGCACCGCGCACGGTGCGGCGTGCGCCGCCGGGCTCGCCGCCGGACTCGTCGGCCGCGGAGCGCTGGGCGCCGCCGGTCTCCGGAACCGGCTCGGAGGCGGGAGCGGGCACCTTGGGAGCGGCAGGGGCGTCCGGGGCCGCCGAAGGCTGCGCCGGGGCCTCCCCGTTCGCCTGGCCGACCTGCGTGGACCGCTCCTCCTGCGGCGCGGACGGCTGTACGGCGGCGCCGCCTGTCGTACGGAACAATTCGTCGGCTGCCGGGAGACTCACTCGGCGTGGCACCGGGCGAGCACCTCCCTGGCGAGCTGGCGATAGGCGGCGGCGCCGACGGAGTTGGAGGCGTACGTCGTGATCGGCTCACCCGCGACGGTGGTCTCGGGGAAGCGGACGGTGCGCCCGATGACGGTGTGGTAGACGTTGTCGTCGAACGCCTCGACCACCCGGGCGAGCACCTCGCGGCTGTGCACGGTCCGCGAGTCGTACATCGTCGCCAGGATGCCGTCCAGCTCCAGTTCCGGGTTGAGCCGCTCCTGGACCTTCTCGATCGTCTCGGTCAGCAGCGCGACTCCGCGCAGTGCGAAGAACTCGCACTCCAGCGGGACGATCACCTTGTGCGCCGCGGTGAGCGCGTTGACCGTGAGCAGGCCGAGCGAGGGCTGGCAGTCGATGACGATGAAGTCGTAGTCGTTGAGCAGCGGACCCAGCGCGCGTTGCAGCGTCGACTCGCGGGCCACCTCGCTGACGAGCTGCACCTCGGCCGCCGACAGGTCGATGTTGCTGGGCAGCAGGTCCATCCCGGCCACCGCGGTCTTCAGCAGCACCTCGTCGGGGGCCAGGCCGCGCTCCATCAGGAGGTTGTAGACCGTCAGGTCAAGTTCCATCGGATTGACGCCGAGGCCGACCGAGAGGGCACCCTGCGGGTCGAAGTCGACCAGCAGCACGCGTCGTCCGTACTCCGCGAGCGCCGCGCCCAGGTTGATGGTCGACGTCGTCTTGCCGACGCCGCCCTTCTGGTTGCACATGGCGATGATCTTGGCCGGGCCGTGCTCGTTCACCGGGCCGGGGATCGGGAAGTAGGGCAGCGGGCGTCCGGTCGGGCCGATGCGCTCCCGGCGCTGGCGCGCGGCATCGGGCGCGAGGGTGGCCGCGTACTCCGGATCGGGTTCGTACTCCGCGTCCGGATCGTAGAAGTGGCCCTCGGGCAGCTCGCCCTGGTTGGGGTCGTAGTGCGGGTCACTGTAGTCGGCGAAACGCTCGGCGGACGGACCGTTCGCAGCGTCGCCGGCCGTGGCGTTCACGTGGTGGCCGTCCGTGCTCTGGTTGGCTGTCATGGTGGGCGTCGGGTTCTGGTGGGCTGCGAAGGTGCGGACAGCGACGGAGCCGACACCCTCGGGTCCTGTGGGACCTGAGGACCCCTGGCCTCGTACAGGCGCTCCTGGTTGACCACCCCCGGGAGAAAATGTCGACTCGTTCACAAGTCGTCGTACCTCCTTGGTGACCAGGAAATTTCTCAACAGGTCAGCGTGACACCATGCCGACGGTTGGCGACTCTATGGCGTGTCGGCGGTCCGCAGCAACACAATCCGGCTCAGACGGCCCGATGTGTCGGTATGCGGACCCCCTGCTGTCAAGAGGCTCCCGGGTGACGTCGGGGCGGTTTCCCCGGTGGGCAAAAAGGTTGGACAGTTACGTTAAGGGCAAGTCGGGTCGCCGTCCCGCGGACACGACGACGTCACCGTCCGGACCTTCCCTCCAAGGCCCGGACGGTGACGTGAGGTTGCCGACGTTGACGCCGGGGGTTGACCTGACCGCGGGTTCGCCCCGGCCCCGCGACGGCGGGCGGGCCCGCTCGGCGACTCAGCCCAGCAGCGTCGCGATGTCCCGCACCGGCAGGTCGTGCGCCTCGCCCACCGGACCGTAAGTGACCTCGCCGTCGTGCGCGTTGAGGCCCTTGGCCAGCGCCGGGTCGCGGCGCAGCGCCTCCCGCCAGCCGCGGTTGGCCAGCTCGACGATGTACGGAAGCGTCGCGTTGGTCAACGCGTGCGTGGAGGTGTTCGGCACGGCGCCGGGCATGTTGGCGACGCAGTAGAAGACCGAGTCGTGGACGCGGAAGGTCGGCTCGGCGTGCGTGGTCGGCCGCGAGTCCTCGAAGCAGCCGCCCTGGTCGATCGCGATGTCGACAAGGACACTTCCCGGCTTCATCCGGGAGACCAGCTCGTTGCTGATCAGCTTCGGAGCCTTGGCGCCCGGGATCAGCACGGCGCCGACCACCAGGTCCGCCTCGAGCACCGCACGCTCCAGCTCGAAGGCGTTGGAGGTGATGGTGCGCACCCGGTTGCCGAAGATCCTGTCGGCCTCACGGAGCTTGTTGACGTCCTTGTCCAGCAGGGTGACGTGGAAGCCGAGACCGACCGCGATCTGGGTGGCGTTCCAGCCGGAGACCCCACCGCCGATCACGACGGCGCGGCCGGGGTTCACGCCGGGCACCCCGCCGGGCAGCACGCCGCGGCCGCCGGCGGAGGCCATCAGGTGGTAGGCGCCGACCTGCGGGGCGATCCGGCCCGCGACCTCGGACATCGGGGCGAGCAGCGGAAGGGTGCGGTTGGCGGGCTCGACGGTCTCGTAGGCGATGGCCGTGGTGCCCGACTCCAGCAGCGCGTCGGTGCACTCGCGCGAGGCGGCCAGGTGGAGGTAGGTGAAGAGGGTCTGGTCCTTGCGGAGCCGGTGGTACTCCTCGGCGACCGGCTCCTTGACCTTCAGCAGCAGGTCGGCGGTGGCCCACACCTCGTCCGCCGTGCCCAGGATGGTGGCACCGGCGCCGGTGTACTCGGTGTCGGGGATGGAGGAGCCGACCCCGGCGCCCTTCTCCACGTACACGTCGTGGCCATTCCGCACCAGTTCGTTCACCCCGGCCGGGGTGATGGCGACACGGAACTCGTTGTTCTTGACCTCGCGGGGGATACCGACCTTCACGTCGATCACGGTCCTTCACTCAGGGGTGCAGAAGGCAGAGAAAGCCGGGTCGCGCATGCTCGAAAACACCGGGGGGACCGCGGCTCGACCAGTCTAATGAAGGAGGCTGAGCTGTCCAGCCTTACAAACAGTCGATCTTTTTCGAGATTGCTATGTGATTCGCAGGTTCCCGACGGAGGGCCGCGACAGCGCCCCCGCGAGTGCCGCGAACGGTCACCGAGTGGCACATGTCACACTCCTCAGAGGGCCCGGGAATTCGTTCCGTTTCCACCCCTCGGCCAGTTCCGTCCCCGGCCAGGTCCCATTCCGGCGCCCCGCGCTCGGCTCCGGTTCCGGGCCGGGCCGGTTCTCAGTCCCCCGCGGCCCCGGCGGAGCCCGCCGCGGGGCGCCGCAGCCGCGCGGCCGCCGTCCGGTACCGCCGGGCGTCCCGCAGGCTCCCGGCCCGCTCGCACGCCTCCGCGGCCCGCAGCGCCAGTTCCGCCGCCAGCCGGGCCTCCCCCGCGTCCCGGGAGATCCCGTACGCCTGGCCCCAGGTGCGCAGCGCGTCCGTCCGACGCCCCGACTGCTCCTGCACCGCCGCCACCTCGGCGAGCGCCCGCGCCCGCGCGGCCGGCTCCTGGAGCCTGCGGAAGGCGGCCGCCGCGGCCCGCCACGCCCGCAACGCCTCCTGCGGGCGCGCCGCCCAGGTGTGCACGGCGCCGATCCGGCCGTGCAGCCGTGCCACCGCCGCCCGGTCCGCGTGTTCGTCCCGGGCCAGCCGCAGCGCCAGCGCGCGGCCGTACCAGTCGGCGGCGCGGTCCCAGTCGGCCAGCTCCGCGTAGCCGTCGCCCAGCGACTCCAGGGCCCGGCCCGCCGCCCACTCGTCCTCTCCCTCCCATGCCGCGTCCAGCGCCGCGCGGTAGCGGACGAGGGCCTCCGCCCAGCGATCCGTGCGCGCGTCCAGATCCCCGAGGTTGAGCAGCGCGGCGGCACGCTCCCGGTCCCTGCCGTTGCGCTCGGCCACCAGCAGCACCAGCTCGTGCAGTTCGTAACGGTCGGACGCGGCCTGCTCGGGCGCCTCGTGCGCGTCGAAGGCCCGGGCCAGTGCCGACACCAGGCGGCGGGCCAGCGTGTCGAGTTCGCCCGCGCCCTCCGCGACGGCCGCCCGGACGGCCGACAGCAGCGCCGGGCGCCGGGTGCGCAGCCAGTTCCGCGCCTCCAGGGGATGCAGGAAGCGCAGCCCGCGCGGCATTCCCGCCAGTTGCCGGCGCGCCTCGGACCCCGACGGTTCGCACACCGCTCGGCATGCCTGGAGCCGGCTGACCAGCCGCTCCAGCATCCGCGCCCGGGCCAGCAGCACCTCGTCCGGCTGCTCGTGCGCGGCCGACGCGGCGCGCAGCAGCGGATCCAGACACCCCGGAACCCGGTAGTGGGCGGAGTCGAGCGGACGCAGCAGACCGAGCCGCACATAGTCGTCCAGCGCCGCGTGCGCGCTGCTCAGCGAGCAGCCGCCGAGCGCGGAGGCGAGCTGCGGATCGACGAACCCCGCCGGTGCGAGGGCGAGCAGCCGCAGCAGGCGCCCCTGCGGACGCGGGAGGGAGTCGTGGACGAGCCAGAAGGCCCGCTCCAGCGGGTCCGGGGCCGCCGGGATCCGCGCGGCCTCGCCGGAGTGCGCCTCCTCCGGCGTCGGCGGACCGCTTTCGGCCAGCGCCCGGGAGGCGTCGAGCAACGACCGCTTGGGGTGGGCGCCGAGCCAGCCGCTCAGCAGCGTGAGCGCCGCCGGGAGGGCACCGCACTGCTCGACGAGTGTCTCGGCGCTGCGCGGATCCACGGTGACCCGGGGCGAGGAGCCGGCGTGCCGGGAGAGCAGCGCCACGGCACTCGTGCGGTCGAGACCGCCGAGTGCGCACGGGCGGACGTCGGGCACATCGGTGAGCGGCCCCGAGGAGACGGCGACCACCAGGCAGTCGCGGCTCTCCGGCGCCAGGTCGAGGAGCTGCTCGGAGTCGGCCACGTCGTCGAGGAACAGCAGGACCCGGCCGCGGCGCTCGAGGGCGGAGCGCAGCGCCTCGGCGACATCCGCCGGGTCGGCACCGGGCGGCGGGTCCTGGACCGCCGCGTCCTCCTCGGGGCGGAGCGCCGAGCCGGGCCCGGCGCTCCGGGCAAGGGAGGCCAGCAGGTCGCGGGCGGTGCGTTCGGTGGGAACCGGGATCCCGCCGGGCTCGGTGAGCCGGGCCCGCAGCACCCCGCCGGGATAGCGGTCGGCCACCTGCCGGACGAACTCCTCGGCCAGCGTGGTGCGGCCCGATCCGGCCGCCCCCGCGATCAGCAGTACCCGGCTCTGCGGGAGCGGGCGCCCGGACATGGTGTGCAGCCCGGCGCTCTCCAGGTCGGCGCGCAGCGCGCGCAGTTCGCGGTCGCGGCCCGTGCAGGAGTGGGGGCCCGGCCCCGCGGCCGCGGGCTGCACCGCCTGATCTGTCACGGGCTACGCTCCCGTTCGCTGTTCACCTGGTGTGTGCGCGGACGAATACGGCGAGCGTAGTTCACCGCGGGCCGCCGACCGGCGCGAACGGGCCCCGCGCCCGCCCCGGGAATCACCACATCGGCTCAGGTCGGCCGGGCCGGGGCGCCTCCGACCGGGAGCCCCGCCGCCCCGCCCGGCGGACCACCGGAAGGCGGCCGCGCGCGGCGAGGGGCGGGGGAGGCGCGGGCGCGAAGCGCGGGGCGGCTCCCGCGGGCGGCTACATCGGGTCGAAGGGCCGGGCGGGCCAGGGGGCCTGGGCGGGACGCAGCGCACCGAGACCGCCACCGCTGGAGAGCGCGGCGCTCAGCGCCAGGCACCCGACCACGAGGCAGTTGTTGTGCAGCTGCCCGGCGAGCGCCCCCCGCACCAGTTCTTCCATCGGCACCCTGGCCAGCTCCATGTCGGCCTCTTCCCCGGAGACCTCGAAGCGCGCGCCCTCGGCCTCGGACAGCCGCCGGGCCAGGAAGATCCGCACGGCTTCGTCGCTGCCGCCGGGGGTGGTGTAGACGTCGACCAGGACCCGCCAGTCCTCGGCCTGGACGTGGGCCTCCTCGTACAGCTCCCGCTGCGCGGCGGCCAGCGGGTTCTCGCCGGGGACGTCCAGCAGCCCGGCCGGGATCTCCCACAGCTTCTCGCGGACGGGGTGCCGGTACTGGCTGAGGACGAGCACGTGGTCCTGGTCGTCCAGGGCCAGCACGGCGACCGAACCGGGGTGGGTCTGGTAGTCGCGGCTGACGGCGACCCCGTCGGGCATGACGACGTGGTCGGTGCGGACCCCCGTCTTGGCGCCCTGGAACGGTGTGGAGGTCGCGGTGACCTCCCACTCCTCGGGAGTGTCGGCGATACGGGACGCGGACACGGCGCTCACTCCCCCTGCTGGCCCGCCACGGCGGCCTTGACCAGGCCGGCGAAGAGCGGGTGCGGGCGGGTCGGCCGGGAGCGCAGCTCGGGGTGCGCCTGGGTGCCGACCAGGTAGGGGTGCACCTCGCGCGGGTACTCGACGTACTCGACGAGCTTGTTGTCGGGCGAGGTGCCGGAGAAGACCAGTCCGGCCTTCTTCTCCAGTTCGGTGCGGTAGTGGTTGTTGACCTCGTAGCGGTGGCGGTGGCGCTCCTCGACGTAGGGCTCGCCGCCGTAGGTCTCGCGCACGATGGAGGCGTCGGCGAGCTTGGCCGGGTACATGCCCAGCCGCATGGTGCCACCCATGTCTCCCTCGCCCGCGACGATGTCGAGCTGCTCCTCCATGGTGGAGATGACCGGGTGTGCGGTGCCCTGGTCGAACTCGGTGGAGTTGGCGTCCTCGATGCCGGCCAGGTTGCGGGCGCCCTCGACGACGATGCACTGCAGCCCCAGGCAGAGGCCGAGCAGCGGAACGCGGTGCTCGCGGGCGTAGGTGATGGCGCCGACCTTGCCGTCCACGCCGCGCTCGCCGAATCCGCCGGGGATGCAGACGGCGTCGCAGTCGCCGAGTTCGCGCTCGGCGCCTTCCGGGGTGCGGCAGTCGTCTGAGGTGACCCACTTGATCTTGACGCGGGCCCGGTTGGCGAAGCCGCCCGCCCGCAGCGCCTCGGTGACCGACAGATAGGCGTCGGGCAGGTCGATGTACTTGCCGACCAGGGCGACCTGCACCTCGTGGTCCGGCTGGTGGACCCGACGCAGCAGGTCGTCCCACTGGGTCCAGTCCACGTCGCGGAAGGGCAGGTCCAGCTTGCGGACGACGTAGGCGTCCAGGCCCTCGGAGTGCACGACCTTGGGGATGTCGTAGATGGAGCGCGCGTCCTTGCAGGCGACCACGGCGGCGTCGTCCACGTCGCACATCAGCCCGATCTTCCGCTTGATGGAGACGGGCACGTCGCGGTCGGCCCGCAGCACGATGGCGTCGGGCTGGATGCCGATGTTGCGCAGCGCGGCGACCGAGTGCTGGGTGGGCTTGGTCTTCAGCTCCCCGGAGGGGCCGATGTAGGGCAGCAGCGAGATGTGGACGACGAAGACGTTGTCGCGGCCCACCTCGTGCCGGACCTGGCGGACGGCTTCCAGGAAGGGGAGCGACTCGATGTCGCCGACGGTGCCGCCGACCTCGGTGATGACGACGTCCACGTCGTCGGTGGCCATCCGGCGGATGCGGTGCTTGATCTCGTTGGTGATGTGCGGGATGACCTGCACGGTGTCGCCCAGGTACTCGCCGCGCCGCTCCTTGGCGATGACCGTGGAGTAGACCTGGCCGGTGGTGACGTTGGCGCTGCCGTCGAGGTCGACGTCGAGGAAGCGCTCGTAGTGGCCGATGTCCAGGTCGGTCTCGGCGCCGTCGTTGGTGACGAACACCTCACCGTGCTGGAAAGGGTTCATCGTGCCCGGGTCGACGTTCAGGTAGGGGTCGAGCTTCTGCATGGTCACCCGCAGGCCGCGCGCCTTCAGGAGCGCGCCCAGGCTGGAGGCGGTGAGCCCCTTGCCGAGCGAGGAGGCGACACCCCCGGTGACGAAGAGGTGCTTGGTCGTCATGGACGTAGGCGGCATGGCCAAGAGGGGGCTCCCGTGGTCGCTTGGTGGGGTGCGATGGCTGCGTCCCGGATGGGTGGCCCGGGTGGCCTCGCTGCGGTTCGGGGGGCTGCCGTCTCGAACACTTCGCGTTCGCGCGCCCACCGCTCCACGGGCTACCAGCGTAACAGTGCCGAGGGGGCGGTGCCGCTGCCGAGGCCCGTCGGCGGGTGGGCGTCTCGACCGGGTGCGCCCCAGGGTGACGGGAGAGTCGCAGCAGGTGAAGCCCTCGGTCAAGCTCACCCCATCGGCGCAGCCGGACTCAGCCGACCGTCGGGCGGAAGGGATCGCTGCGTCGTATCCTGCACGGACACTTGCCTGGGGACAGGCAGAAACTCACAGGTCATCCAGCACGTCCCGCGGGGGCGTCGCAGTTCGTTCGACTGGAGATGCACGTGGCTGGGCGCATCGAAGATTACGCACTCATCGGGGATATGCAGACTGCGGCCCTGATCGGCAGGGACGGCTCGGCCGACTGGCTCTGCCTACCCCGCTTCGACTCCCATGCGGTGTTCGCCGGGCTGCTCGGCACCGAGGAGCACGGGTTCTGGCGGGTGGGTCCGGCGCACCCGGCCGGCGGCGACCCGCCACCGGCCGACCGCCGCCGCTACCGGGGGGACTCCCTCGTACTGGAATCGGAGTGGGACACCCCTCGGGGTACCGTCCGGATCATCGACTTCATGCCTCCGCGTGAGAACCACGCACCGCAGTTGGTGCGCATCGTGGAGGGCGTCAGCGGGCGGGTGCGGATGCGCTCGGCACTGCGGATGCGGTTCTCCTACGGCTGGGTGGTGCCGTGGGTGCACAAGGAGGGCCGGCGCACGGTCGCCGTCGCCGGGCCGGACTCGGTCTGGCTGGACACCGAGGCCGACACCTACGGAAAGGACCTGACGACCTACTCCGACTTCACCGTCGGCCCCGGCGACCGGGTGGCGTTCACCATCAGCTGGGAGGCGTCGCACCGGCCCGCGCCGGAGCTTCCCGAGCCGGAGGAGGCGCTGCGCACCACCGAGGACTTCTGGCGCGAGTGGGTCGAGACCTGCACGTACCACGGGCCCTACCGGGAGGCCGTGGTGCGCTCGCTGATCACGCTCAAGGCGCTGACCTACGCGCCCACCGGCGGGATCGTCGCCGCGCCGACCACCTCGCTGCCGGAGGAGATCGGCGGGGTACGGAACTGGGACTACCGTTTCACCTGGCTGAGGGACGCGGCCATCACCCTCTCCTCCCTCCTGCGCACCGGGTACCGCGAAGAGGCCCGCGCGTGGCGCGAGTGGCTGCTGAGGGCGGTCGCCGGCGACCCGGAGAACCTCCAGATCATGTACGGCATCGCGGGCGAACGCGAGTTGTCCGAGGCCGAGTTGAGCTGGCTGCCGGGGTACGAGGGCTCCAAGCCGGTGCGGGTGGGGAACGGTGCGGCGGGCCAGCTCCAGCTCGATGTGTACGGCGAGATGGTCGAGGCACTGCACCTGGGCCATATGACGGGCCTGGCACGCAACGACTACGCCCAGCTGCTCCAGCTCAAGCTGATCGGCTATCTGGAGGACCACTGGGAGGAGAAGGACGAGGGCATCTGGGAGGTGCGCGGCCCGCGCCGGCACTTCGTGCACTCCAAGGTGATGGCCTGGGTGGCCGTCGACCGCACGGTCAAGCTCATCGAGTCGGGCGACGTGGACGGGCCGCTGGAGCGGTGGCGCAACCTGCGGGACGAGATCCACCGCCAGGTCTGCGAGAAGGGCTACGACAAGGAACGGAACACCTTCACCCAGTCCTACGGCTCCAAGGAGCTGGACGCCTCGCTGCTGCTGATCCCGCAGATGGGCTTCCTGCCGCCGGACGACAAGCGGGTGATCGGCACCATCGAGGCCATCCAGCGGGAGTTGACCACCGAGGACGGCTTCGTGCTGCGCTACCCGACCAGCAGCGAGGCGGGCGCCGACGGCACGGCCGAGAACGTGGACGGCCTCGCGGGCGAGGAGGGGGCCTTTCTGGCCTGCTCCTTCTGGCTCGCCGACGATCTGGCGATGATCGGCCGGGTGGAAGAGGCCCGGAAGCTGTTCGAGAAGCTGCTGGCACTGCGCAACGACGTGGGTCTGCTGGCCGAGGAGTGGGACTCCGCGCGCCAGCGGCAGGTCGGCAACTTCCCGCAGGCGTTCAGCCATGTCCCCCTGATCGACACCGCGCTGCGGCTGACCGCATCAGGGGCGTACGGGGTCTGACCGTACGCCCCGTTTCGAGTGCCCGGTGCGCGGAAGCGCGCCGGGCAGCTCTCGGCAGGAGTCTTCGGTCGTCGGATACCGCGGTACCTGCCGCCCGGCGGTCGGCACCGGGCTCAGCGATCCGCGGCAGCGCGGGTCACCTCGTCGTACACGCTGAGGACCAGCGCGGCCGTGTCGTCCTCGCCGGGCCAGGTGCGCGCCCGGGCACGTCCCGCCGCGCCGAGCGCGGCGCGGCGGGCCGGATCGGCCAGCAGGCCCAGTACGGCGGAGGCGAGCGAGTCGGCGTCACCGGAGGGGACCAGCACGGCGGCGCTGCCGACCAGTTCGGGAACGCCGCCGCTCGCCGCCGCGACCAGCGGCACGCCCGCGCGCAAAGCTTCCTGGGCGACCAGCGACGGCCCCCGGCAGCGGGTGGGCTGCAGCGCGATGTCGGCCTCCGCCAGCAGCCGCAGTGCGTCGTCCCGCCGCCCCAGCAGCCGTACCGGCAGCTTCTCCTCGTCGATACGGCGCTGCAGCGCGTCGCGTTCGGGGCCCTCTCCCGCGACGGCGAGCAGCGGCGCCGGAGTGAGGCCCCGCCAGGCACGGGCAGCGGTCAGCGCGGTGTGGTGGCCGCGCCGCCCGTCCAGCCGGCCGACAGCCATCAGCAGGGGCCGGTCCGCCGCCCCGATCCTCGCGCGCGCCGCGCTCCGGAACCCGTCCTGGGCTGCCGCGTCCTCCCGGTCCGGCGGCGGCACGGCTCCGGTCAGCGGGACGGGTGCCGGTGCGAGGCGTGCGTCCCGGGCTCCGCTGCGGCGCGCGGCATCCACGAGTTCCGTGGTGGTCCCCAGGACGACGGTCGCGGCACGGGCCACCCGCCGGAGCAGGAGCCGGGCCACCAGGTCGTGGGCGGCGTCCGCCCGGGAGGCGTGTCCGGGTCCGGCGCGCGGCAGTGCGTGCCAGGTGACGACGAGCGGCACCGGGCCCCGCCGTCTGCCGAGCGCGAGGGCGGCCAGCAGTCCGGCGCGCAGGCCGTGCGCGTGGACCAGGTCGGCTTCCGCGCAGACCGCGCGCAACCGGGCCACCGCCTCGGCCTCCGAACGGCCGGGGAGGGCGGTGAACTCCGCGCCGGTTCCGGTGAACGAGTGCCGCAATGCTTCGTCGTGCCGGGTGCACACCGTCACCCGCACCCCGCGCGCGGTCAGTCCCCGGGCCAGCGAGCGCGCGTGGGCCGCCGTACGCGCCGAGGGTACGTACGTCCCGTCGGCCGCCGGGCCGCCCCCGAGCACATGCACGGCGTGCGGCGGCCGCGCACCGACCGCGGGCCGGCGTGCGGCGTGGGTACGGCTCGGGCTCACGGCGGTCGGGCTCCCTGGCTCGGGGATGGGCGCATGCGTGCCCAGGATGCCAGCCGAACCGGGACCGGCGCGCCGCCGTGCGGACCGTGGCGCCGCCACGCAGGGCGTACACCCCGCGCTTTCACTCACACGAGTGAAAGCGCGCGAAGTCAAGCCGTGCGCCCCCGGGCGCGCGCCCCTCCTCGCACCACCGGGCGGCGGGCCGGAGGGGCGGCTCACAGACCGCCGCGGGCCGCCTCCAGGAGTTCCTCGGCGTGTGCCCGGGCGAGTTCGGAGTCCTCCTGACCGGCGAGCATCCGGGACAGCTCGCGCACCCGCTCCTCGCCGTCCATGACGCGGACACCGCTGTGGGTCACCGACCCGTCGTCGGTCTTCTGCACCACCAGGTGCCGGTCGGCGAACGCCGCCACCTGCGGCAGGTGCGTGACCACCACGACCTGCGCCGACCGGGCCAGTCGCGCCAGCCGGCGCCCGACCTCGACCGCCGCCTTGCCTCCGACACCCGCGTCGACCTCGTCGAAGAGATAGGTCGGCACCGGATCGGAGTCGGCGAAGACCACTTCCACGGCGAGCATCACCCGGGACAGCTCGCCGCCGGAGGCACCCTTGGCGATGGGCCGGGGCGGCGCACCCGGGTGCGGGGCGAGCAGCAGTTCGACCTCGTCCGTGCCGTGCGGCCCGAAAGCCACCGCCCGTCCGTCGACCTCGATGCCGTCCGGGTCCTCGGTGTGCTTGAGCGCGAAGCTGACCCGGGCGTGCGGCATGGCCAGCTCCGCCAGCTCCTCGGTCACCGCGTCCGCGAACCGTTTGGCGGCGTCCGCACGCGCCTCGCCGAGCGTGCGGGCGAGGGAGCCGAGCTCGGCACGGAGCGCGTCCCGCTCAGCACCCAGCTCGCCGATCCGGTCGTCGTCGCCCTCCAGCTCGGCCAGCCGCTCGGCACCCTCCCGGGCCCAGCCGAGGACGGCGGCGATGTCCGCGCCATATTTGCGGGTGAGCTGCGCGAGTGCGGCACGGCGCTCCTCGACCGCGGCCAGGCGGAGCGGATCGGCGTCCAGGTCGTCGGCGTACCCGGCCAGTTCGCCCGCGATGTCGGAGAGCAGGATGTGCACCTCGCCCAGCCGGTCGGCGAGCGCGGCCAGCGCCGGATCGTGCGCGCGGACCGCCTCAAGGGCACGGTGCGCCCCGGCGACCAGCGTGGCCGCGTCGACACCTTCCGGGTCGGCCGGGTCTCCGGCCAGCGCACCGTGCGCGGTGGTGGCGGCCGAGGCCAGCGCCTCGGCATGGCCCAGCCGTTCGGCCTCGGCCGCCAGCTCGGTGTCCTCACCGGACCGCGGCTCGGCGGCCTCGACCTCCTGGATCCCGAACCGCAGCAGATCCGCCTCCTGGGCGCGTTCGCGGGCCCGGGTGGTCAGCTCCTCCCACTCCGCGGCGACAGCCCGCAGCCTGCGGTACGCCTCCCGGTAGGCGGCCAGCGGCCGGGCCACGGCCTCGCCCGCGTAGCGGTCCAGCGCCTCGCGCTGCCGCGCGGCCCGCAGCAGGCCCAGCTGATCCGTCTGGCCGTGCACGGCCACCAGGTCGGCGCCCAACTCCGCGAGCAGCCCGGCCGGCACCGAACGCCCGCCCACGTGGGCCCGCGACCGCCCTTCGGCCGAGACGGTGCGACTGACCAGCAACGCTCCCTCGTCCAGCTCGGCGCCCGCCTCCTCGGCCCGGCGCGCCGCCGGCGCGTCCGGTGCCAGCGCGATCCGGCCCTCGACGAGGGCGGACCTGGCGCCGACCCGGACCAGCCCGGCATCGGCACGCCCCCCGAGCAGCAGCCCGAGGCTCGTGACGACCATGGTCTTCCCGGCGCCGGTCTCGCCGGTCACCGCGGTGAAGCCTGGGGACAGCTCGACAACGGCGTCGTCGATCACGCCCAGGGCTTTGATCCGCATCTCCTCCAACACGGATACGACCATACGAGGTCCCCGCGCACCGGCCACACCTGTGGTCCGGGTGGTAGCCGGATCGTGGTGCGGCACCACGGGGGAACTCGACCCGGGTTGCACCGGTATACCCGTTTCCTCCCCCACGTCTCGGCCCGGGCTCCCCCACCCCGCGCGGTTCCCCGCCGTTCAGGGAGCGGCGCGCGCCGCCGCACGCGCCGCGCCACCGCCCCGCGCCGGCCCGCACCCTGCGGCAGGCCCCACGTCGGGTCGTCGAAGCCCCGTCCGCCGGGCAGGGGCGGACGGGCTCCGTCGAGGACGCTCCCTAGCGCGGCGCCCCGCGCCAGCCCGTGACGGGCAGCGCAAATTTGGCGACCAGACGGTCGGTGAACGAGGCATGGTGCAACCGCGCCAGCCGTACCGGCACCGCGCCGCGCCGCACCTCCACCCGGGCCCCGGCGGGGAGTTCGACGCTGCGCCGCCCGTCGGCCCACAGCACCCCGTGCGGCGTCTGGGGCCGGACCTCGACGGCCAGCACCGAATCGGGCGCGGTCACCAGGGGCTTGGCGAACAGCGCGTGCGCGCTGATCGGCACCATCAGCAGCGCCTCCACCTCCGGCCACACCACCGGTCCCCCCGCGGAGAACGCGTAGGCCGTGGAGCCGGTGGGGCTGGCGCACACCACGCCGTCCCCGCCGAAGCTGGAGACGGGCCGTCCGTCGACCTCGATGACGACCTCCAGCATCCGCTCGCGCGCCGCCTTCTCCACCGAGACCTCGTTGAGCGCCCAGTCGGCGTGCACCACCTGGCCGCTGCCGGGGCTGTGCGCACCGTGGCCGCCGTTGCGCACCAGCACGTCGAGGGTCATCCGCTCCTCGACCTCGTAGGCGCGGGAGACCACGCGGTCCACGACCTGGTCCAGATCGTCGCGCTCGGCCTCGGCGAGGAAGCCGACCCGGCCGAGGTTGACGCCGAGCATCGGCACGCCCGAGGCGCGGGCGAACTCGGCGCCGCGCAGCAGGGTGCCGTCCCCGCCGAGCACGACCAGCAGTTCGCAGCCCTCGGCCGCGTCCTGCCTGGCCGACACGGTCTGCACCCGCTCGGGCAGCGGCAGGTCGGCCGCCTCGTCCGCGAGCACCCGCACCCCGATCCCGCAACGCAGCAGCCCCTGGACCACCAGTTCGGCGCTGCGCACGGCGGCCGGTCTGCCGGTGTGCGCGAGCAGGAAGACCGTACGGTCCCCGCCCGCCGCGCCGGGGTCCGGCGCACCGCCCCGGCGGTCACCGGGAGGGTGTGCTGGCTGCGTAGCTCCGCTGTCCTCGGTCACTTGGGCCCCTCCGCCACCGCTCGCTCGACTTCGGCCGGGTCGAGGGTGTCGGCCCCGGCACGCAGCCACAGAAAGTATTCGACGTTTCCCGAGGGCCCGGGCAGCGGACTCGAGGTGACGCCCAGCGCGCCCAGGCCCAGGGCCGCCGCGTGTCCGGCGACCGTTCGCACGGCCTCGGCGCGCAGCTCCGGACTGCGGACGACACCTCCGCTGCCCAGCCGATCCCTGCCCACTTCGAACTGCGGCTTCACCATCAGCACCAGATCCGCCTCGGGTACGGCGCAGCGGACCAGCGCGGGCAGGACGAGCCCCAGGGGGATGAACGACAAGTCACCGACGACGAGTTCCACCGGCTCGCCGTCGATGTCCTCCAACGTCAGTTCCCGGACATTCGTACGGTCCTTGACGGTGACCCGCGGGTCGTTCCGCAGCGACCAGGCGAGCTGCCCGTAGCCCACGTCCACGGCGACCACCCGGGCCGCCCCGGCGCGCAGCAGCACGTCCGTGAAGCCGCCGGTGGAGGCGCCCGCGTCCAGCGCACGCCGGCCGGTCACCCGCAGTCCGCGGGGGCCGAACGCCTCCAGCGCTCCGGCGAGCTTGTGGCCGCCGCGCGAGACATAGCCCGGATCGTTCTCGTCCGCCTTGACGACCAGCGCGGCACTGGTCTCGACCTGGGTGGCCGACTTGGCCGCGACGTTGCCGCCGACCGTGACCCGGCCCGCAGCGATCAACTGGCCCGCATGCTCCCGGGAGCGGGCGAGGTTGCGGCGTACCAGCTCCGCGTCGAGTCGGCGTCGTGCCACGGTTCAGCTCCGGGGTGTGTGGGGGCGGTCCAGCGCGGCCAGGCTCTCGCGCAGGCCGTCGTGGACATCTTCGTACACCTCCAGATGGCCGGAGACAGCGAGGTGGTCGGCGTCCTCCAGCCGCTTGAGCCGGGCGTCGACCGGGCCGTTTCCGGTGGGGCGCACACCCACGCCGAGGGGGCGCGGACCGTCTTCGGGCTCCTCCTCCGGCTCGGGCCCGGAGCCGACCGGCCCGCCGTCCGGCCCGGGGACGCGGCCGACCGCCTCCTCCGGCTCGGCGCGCGGCTCCTCGTCCCCGCCGGGTGCGGCCTCCGGCTCGCGTGCGTCCGCCGGCTCGGGGAGGCCCGGGCCGCGGCGGACCCCGGGGTCCTCGGGGCGGTCCGCCGGGGCCTGCCCGGGGTGCCCGTGCGGCTGATCGGGCCGCACCGTCTCGTCGTACCGCTCGGTGGCGCTCCCCGGGGGCTGCTGCTCGGGGACACGGCCGGGCCCGGGGCCCTGCGCGAACTCGCTCATGCCCCGACGCTACCCTCCGGGTCCGACAGAGCCGCCCGTGTCAGCGCCGTGCCGCGGGCACCACCAGCGGGGTGCCGGTCTCGGGATCGTCGATGACACGGCAGGGCATGCCGAAGACCTCCGCCACCAGTTCCGCCGTCACGATCTCGCCGGGTTCGCCCTGTGCGACGATCCGGCCGTCCCGCATGGCGATCAGATGGGTGGCGTAGCGGGCCGCGTGGTTGAGGTCGTGCAGGACGGCGACCAGGGTGCGCCCCTCCTCCTCGTGCAGCCGGGCGCACAGGTCGAGGATCTCGATCTGGTGGGCGATGTCCAGATAGGTGGTGGGCTCGTCCAGCAGCAGCAGCGGTGTCTGCTGCGCCAGCGCCATGGCGATCCACACCCGCTGCCGCTGGCCTCCGGACAGCTCGTCCACGAAGCGGTCCCCCAGGCCCTCGACGCCGGTGGCCGCCATGGACTCGGCCACCACCCGCTCGTCGTCGCGCGACCACTGCCGCAGCAGTCCCTGGTGCGGATAGCGGCCCCGGGCCACCAGGTCGGCGACGGTGATGCCGTCGGGCGCGGTGGACGACTGGGGCAGCAGGCCCAGGGTGCGGGCGAGTGACTTGGCCGGCAGGCCCGCGACGTCGGCGCCGTCCAGCAGCACCTGCCCGCGGGTGGGTTTGAGCATCCGCGAGAGCGCGCGCAGCAGCGTCGACTTGCCGCACGCGTTGGGGCCGACGACGACCGTGAAGGACCGGTCGGGCACGGCCACGTCCAGCTCGCGGGCGATGGTGCGCTGGTCGTAGCCGAGGGTGAGGTCGTGCCCGGTCAGCCGGGGCTCGCCGGCCGCCGGCCCGGCGGCGGCCGCGGTCTGCGCCCGGTCGGCCTGTGTCGCGGTCTTCATCGTGTCCCCGCCTCCGTGGTGCGTACGTACGTGGGTGCCGGTCGGGCCGTGGGTGCCGGTCATATCCGCCCCGCTCTGCGCTCGGTGGCCAGCAGCCAGACCAGGTACCCGCCGCCCACCACTCCGGTGATCACGCCCACCGGCAGCTGGTGCCCCTCGAAGGCCCGCTGGGCGAGCAGATCGGCGCAGATCAGCAGCAGGGTGCCCATGCACAGGGAAGGCAGCAGATTGGGGCCCGGCGCCTTCGTCAACCGCCGGGCGAGCTGCGGGGCGCACAGCGCGACGAAGGAGACCGGCCCGGCCGCGGCGGCCGAGAGCGCCACCAGCAGGATCCCGGCGACCAGCAGCGCGAGCCGGGTGTGTTCGACCCGGACACCGAGCGCGTAGGCCGCGTCGTCTCCCATCTCCATCATGCCCAGCGCACGTCCGCAGCCGAGCAGCACCAGCGGGACGAGCACCACCATGCCCAGGGCCAGCGGCAGTACGTCGTCCCAGCCGCGCCCGTCCAGGCTGCCGGTCATCCACAGCACGGCGCGGGACGCCTCGGTGAGGCCCGCCCGGGTGATGAGGTAGCTGTTGACGCCGGTCAGGATGGCGGTGGTGCCGACTCCGACGAGCACCAGCCGATAGCCGTGCATGCCGCGCCTCCAGGCGAGGGCGTAGATCAGCGTGCCGGTGACGAGTGCCCCGGCCACGGCGCCGCCCGCCAGCAGGGCACTGCTGCCGCCCACGGCGAAGATGACCAGCAGCGCCCCGGCGGCCGCTCCGTTGGTGAAGCCGAGGATGTCCGGGCTGCCGAGCGGGTTGCGGACGACGGCCTGGAAGACGGCGCCGCTCAGCCCCAGGCTCGCGCCGACGAGCAGGGCGGTCGCGGTGCGGGGCAGCCGCAGCTCGTTCACGATGAACGCGTCGGCGGGGTCGCCCTGTCCGAGCAGGGTGCGCAGTACGTCGCCGGGCGGCATCGGGTACTCGCCGCTGCCGATCGCGAACACGGCGGCGACCAGCGCGAGCAGCAGGCATCCGGCGCCGACCAGCAGGGCGCGCGGACGGTAGCCGACCGAGAGGCCGCCCGCGGTGCGGACGACACGGGAACGGGTGCCGGTGAGGCTCATACGTGTGCCACCCTCCGCCTGCGCACGAAGTAGAGGAAGAGCGGTCCGCCCAGCACCACGGTCACGATGCCGACCTGCAGTTCGCCGGGGCGGCCCAGGATCCGTCCGAGGATGTCGGCGCCCAGCAGCAGCACGGGCGCCAGGACGGCGCAGTAGGGCAGCATCCAGCGCTGGTCGGGGCCGGTGAGCGCGCGCACCATGTGCGGCACCATCAGTCCGACGAAGACGATCGGCCCGCACGCCGCGGTGGCGGCGCCGCACAGCAGGGTGATGGCCACGATGGCGGCGGCGCGGGTCCTGGCGGGCCGGGAGCCGAGGGCGCGGGCCGCGTCGTCGCCGAGCGCGAGCGCGTTCAGCGGCCGGGCCAGCGCCAGCGCGACCAGCGCGCCGACCGCGATGAAGGGCAGGGCCGAGAGGACCGTGGCGTCCTGGGCGCGGGCGAGCGAGCCGACCATCCAGAACCGCATCCGGTCCAGCGAAGCGGTGTCCAGGAGCTGCACGGCGCTCACGTAGGAGATCAGCGCGGCGTTCAGCGCCGTCCCCGCCAGGGCGAGCCGGGCGGGCGTGGCGCCGCGGCCGCCACCCACGGCGTAGACGAGTACGGAGACCGCCGCGGCGCCCAGGAAGGCGAAGCCGATGTACCCGGTGTATCCGGCGACGCCGAAGAAGGAGATGGCGGTGACGACGGCCGCCGCGGCACCCGCGTTGATGCCCAGCAGGCCGGGGTCGGCCAACGGGTTGCGGGTGAGCGCCTGCATGACGCCGCCCGCCAGACCGAGCGCCGCGCCGGCGAGCAGGCCGAGGAAGGTGCGCGGCAGCCGCATCTCGTGGACGACGGGATAGCTCGCCGAGCCGCTGTCCAGCAGGCCCGACCACGCCTCCCCCAGGGAGAGCGGCCGGGCACCGAAGGCGAGGCTGAGCAGGGCGACGAGCAGCAGGACAAGAGTGGCGGCCAGCAGCCCGGCGGCCCGGGCGAGCGGCGCCCGGGCCCGGGCGGGCTGTTCCGCGCGGGCGGCCGACGGCTCTTGCTCGACCGCCGACCCCCCTTGTATCCGCGGAGACTTGGGGAGAGTCACGTACGCGCTCCGGTAGGGGCCGGGGAATCGTGCGGCCCGGCCACTGGACAACAACAACTTTGGTTAGGTTAGCCTAACTGGGAACTCGGCCCCATGGCCGCCCCGCATGGACGTCCGCGGCCTGCCCGCGGTGCGTTCGCAGCACGTCGAGAGAAGGCCGGAGAGAAAATGCCCAGCTCCTCCCCCATGTCCCCGCTTTCGCGCCGCGGTCTGCTCGCCGCGGGCGGCGCCGTCGGCCTCGGCGCGCTGCTCACCGCCTGCGGAAGTGACGACTCCGGATCCGGTTCGGGCAATGACCCGAAGGGCAAGGGCTGGTCCTTCACCGACGGCCGCGGCGAGAAGGTCTCCCTGGACGCTGTGCCGGAGCGGATCGTCGCCTACACGGCCACGGCCGCCGCGCTGTGGGACTTCGGCGTCCGCGACCAGGTCGTCGGCGTCTTCGGGCCGACCAAGAAGAAGAACGGCGAGCCCGACGTGCTCGCCGGGGACATGGACATATCCAAGGTCGAGATCATCGGCAACGCCTTCGGCGAGTTCGACCTGGAGAAGTACGCAAAACTCCGGCCGCAGCTGCTGATCAGCAACATGTACCTGAAGGACGCGCTCTTCTACGTCCCGGACGAGAGCAAGGACAAGATCTACAAGCTGGCCCCGCACGTGGCCATGAAGGCCGCCGGGGTGCCGATGCTGGAGGTCGTACAGCAGTACGCCAAGCTCGCCGAGTCGCTGGGCGCGGATGTGCAGGCCAAGGCCGTCACCGATGCCAAGGCCCGCTTCGAGAAGGCCGCCGAGCGGCTGCGCAAGGCGGCGAAGAGCGGCATCCGCGTGATGGCCGCCGCCGGGGCGCCCGACCTGTTCTACGTCTCGGACCCGGACGCCAGCACCGACCTGCAGTACTTCAAGCAGCTCGGGGTGGACTTCGTGAAGCCGAAGAAGCTCAGCAAGCAGGGCTTCTTCGAGGAGCTGAGCTGGGAGAACGCGGACAAGTACGCAGCCGATCTGATCATCCTGGACAACCGCACCCAGTCCCTGCAGCCCAAGGCCCTCGCCTCGAAGCCGACCTGGAAGGACCTGCCTGCCGTCAAGGCGGACCAGGTCGCCCCCTGGGCGGCGGAGCCCCGCTTCTCCTACGCGGGCGCCGCACCGCTGCTGGAGAACCTCGCGGAGGCGATCGAGAAGGCCGAGAAGGTCCGCTGACCCGCCGCGGGGCCCGGCACCCCCGGGCCCGCCGGGCCACCTCCGTCCGCATTATTTCCCGCCCGCACCGCCCGCACCCGTCCCTCCCGGGAGGAGCAGCCACGATGAGCAAGGCCAGCACGGCGCAGTCCGCGCCCTCCACCGTCCCGTTCGAGTTCTTCGCCCTGCACGTCGTCAGGACCCGCCGACTGGGTCCGACCCTGCTGCGGGTCACCTTCGGGGGCGAGGGGCTGGACCTGTTCGCCTCCGGGGGCCGCGACCAGCGCGTCAAGCTCTTCCTGCCGCAGCCGGGGCAGACCGCGCCGGTGGTCCCCGTCGCGGCGGGCACGGAGTGGTTCGCCGAGTGGCGGGCGATGGACGAGAACATCCGCGGGATCATGCGCAGTTACACCGTGCGGGCACTGCGCAAGGGCAGCCAGTACGGCGCCGCGGACGAGCTGGACATCGACTTCGCGCTGCACGGCGAGATCGGTCCCGCCTCGCGCTGGGCGCTGCGGGCCGCGCCCGGGGACCGGGTGACGCTGCTCGGCCCGGTCGTCGAGGACAACGCCGGTGTCGACTTCCGGCCGCCGGAGGGCACCGACTGGGTGCTGCTGAGCGGTGACGAGACGGCCCTGCCCGCCATCGGGGCCGTGCTGGAGTGGCTGCCGGCCGGGATGCCGGTGCGGGTGTTCGTGGAGGTCGCGCACCGGGAGGACATCCAGGACCTGCCGACCCTCTCGGACGCGCGGATCTCCTGGCTGGTGCGGGACGAGTCCGGGAGCCGGGCCGCCGGCTCCCGGACCGAGCGCGCGGTCTCGGCCGTGCGCTCGGCCGGGCTGCCCCCGGGCACGCCCTACGCGTGGCTCGCGGGCGAGGCAGGCACGGTCAAGGCCCTGCGGCGCCATCTGGTGAACGAGCGGGGCTTCGACCGCCGGTCGGTCACCTTCACCGGCTACTGGCGGGCCGGCACCTCGGAGGAGCAGCTGGTCGCCGAGGCTCTCGCGGCCGCGGCGAGCTGAGGCCCGCACGGCCGCGGCAGGCCGGGGCCCGCTCGGCGCCCGGCCGCCGCACAGTCCCCGGCCCCCGCCTCAGAACCCCAGCCGGGTCAGGGCCTGCTCCGCGTCCAGTCGGCACTCCGCGGTTCCGGCCGCCGACCAGGCCGCCCCGCACAGGGCCCGCAGCCCGTCGGCCGGATCGCCGTCCCCCGCCACCTCCAGCCGCCCGTCCCCGGCCCGGGCGCTCCAGCCACCGCAGCCGGCAGCGCCGTCCGGCCCCACCGTCACCTCCGGTTGGGGCTCCAGCAGGCCCCGCAGGTCGCGGGCCACATAGGTGGGGCGGTGCACCGGGGAGGCGGCGAGCAGCCGGGCCGCATCAGTCACCCCGGTCAGCACCAGCAGCGAGTCCACGCCCCCCGCGTGCGCCCCCTCGATGTCGGTGTCCAGCCGGTCGCCGACGACCAGCGGGCGCCGCGCACCGGTGCGCAGGATGGACTCCCGGTGCATCGGCGGCAGCGGCTTGCCCGCCACCTCGGGCTCGGGCGGCGTGCGCATCCAGCGGGTCGCGAGGCGCACGACCTCCACGGCCGAGCCGTTGCCCGGCGCGATGCCGCGTCCGCTGGGGATGGTCAGATCGGTGTTGGACGCGAACCACGGCACCCCGCGCTGCACGGCGAGCGCCGCCTCGACCAGCCGCCCCCACTCCATCGACGGCCCGCCGTAGCCCTGCACCACGGCTGCGGGGTCCTCGTCCGCCGTCTCGACGACGGTCAGCTCCCGCTCCGCCAGCGCGGCCCGCAGCCCCTCGGCGCCGACCGCCAGGACCCGCGCACCGCGCGGCATCCGCTCGGCGACGAGCCGGGCGACGGCCTGCGCCGAGGTGATGATCTCCTCGGCCGCCGCCGGCACGCCCAGTTCCGTCAGATGCGCGGCGACCACCTGCGGAGTGCGGGCCGCGTTGTTGGTCACGTACGCCGTCCGCAGCCCGCTCGCCCGGGCGGCGGCGAGGGAGTCGACGGCATGGGGCACGGCCTCTCCCCCGGCGTAGACGACCCCGTCCAGGTCCAGCAGTGCCGTGTCGTACGCGGTGTGCAGCGCGCGCTCGCTGGCCTGCGGGGCGCGCCGCGGCGCCGGTGCCGCCGTGTCGGAGGCGGGGCTGTCGTGCATCAGGGGTCGCTCCTCGTGCTCTCTCCCGGGGGACGCGGACGCCGGGGCCGGCCTGCGCGCGGTCCGATCCTCTCGCACCCTCCGCACCCCTGCGCCCCCTGTGCCCCGCTCCACCGGCCGCGGGGCACCGGCATACCATGCACGGATGACCGTCCGAGGACTGAGACTCACCCCGTTCCGGGGGCTGCGCTACGTGCCGGAGAAGGTCAGCAGCCTCGCTGCCGTGACCTCGCCCCCGTACGACGTGGTGGTCCGGCCGGACGGACTGCGGCACCTGGAGACCGCGGACCCCTACAACATCGTGCGGCTCATCCTGCCCCAGGCCGAGGATCCGGCGGCGCGGCACCGCAAGGCCGCCGACACCCTGCGCCGCTGGCAGGACGAAGGGGTGCTGGCACGCGATCCGCAGCCCGCGCTGTACGTCTACGAGCAGCGCAAGGGCGAGCTGCTGCAGCGCGGTCTGATCGGTGCCCTGCGGCTGTCGGATCCCGAAGAGGGGATCGTGCTCCCGCACGAGGCGGTGATGGACGAGGTCGTGGCCGACCGCGCGGAACTGATGGGCGAGATGGCCGCCAACCCCGAGCCGCTGCTGCTCTCCTACCGCGGCGACGGCACCCGCAGCGGCGCCACCGCCGTCATCGAGCGGACCATACGCGGCGCGCCGCTGGCGGCGACGACCACCGAGGACGGTTTCGCGCACCGGCTGTGGGCGGTCACGGATCCGGCCGAACTCGCCCAGGTGGACGCCGAGCTGTCCCGGCACAGCGCGCTGATCGCCGACGGGCACCACCGCTGGGCGACCTATCTTCGGCTCCGCGCCGAACAGGGCGGCGGGGCCGGGGAATCGCCGTGGAACCACGGCTTGGTCCTGCTGGTGGACACCGCGCGCTATCCGCTGCAGGTACGCGCCATCCACCGGATACTGCCCAGGCTGCCGGTGAAGCGGGCGCTCGATCTCCTCGACCGCGCGGAGGCGCCCTTCCGGGTGCGTACGCTGGAGGCGCCGCTGGACGAGGCGCTGGAGGAACTTGCCGACACCCCGGGGAACGCGTTCCTGCTGACCGGGGGCGACGGCGTCTTCCACCTGCTCGACCGGCCCGCTCCGGCCCTGCTGGAGCGCACGGTCCCGGCTGACCGGCCCGAGGCGTGGCGCCGGCTGGACGCCACGGTGCTGCACTCCACGCTGCTGGACGCGGTCTGGCAGGTGCCCGACCGCCCGGCGGACATCGGCTATCTGCACCACGTGGAGGCGGCGTTGGAACAGGCGGCGGCGCACGGCGGTACGGCTGTGCTGCTGCGGCCCGTTCCGGAGTCGACGGTGCGGGCGCTCGCCGAGCGCGGTGTGACGATGCCCCGCAAGTCGACCTCGTTCGGCCCCAAGCCCGCCACCGGACTGGTACTGCGCACCCTGCGCTGACCGCGGCGGCCCGCGCACCCGGCGCCGACGGGCCGCCCGCCGTGGCCCGCGCCGCCTGCGGGCCACTCCCGTGCCCCCTCGCGGGTCGCCGCGAGGCCCCCTTGCATGCGGACGAACAGAGCTGGTTAGGCTAGCCTTACCTGACCGCGCGAGTCGCGCGGGTGCCACGTCCGTGTCAGGAGGACACTTCATGAGCAGCAGGTCCCACCTGCTCAACGACAGGACAGCGGAGCACTACAGGCGCTCCCTCACACACGGCGTCGAACGGGTCGCCGCGAGACTCGCCCGCACCGAGCAGCCGTTCACCGGCGTCACCCCGGCCGGGCTCGCCCCCACCGTGTCCGCCGTGGACCTGGAGAAGCCCCTGGGCACGGCGAGCGAGGCACTGGACGAGCTGGAGCGCGTGTACCTCCGCGACGCCGTCTACTTCCACCATCCGCGCTACCTCGCGCATCTCAACTGCCCCGTGGTCATTCCGGCCGTGCTCGGAGAAGCCGTGCTCTCCGCCGTCAACTCCTCCCTGGACACCTGGGACCAGAGCGCGGGCGGCACCCTGATCGAGCGGCGGCTCGTGGCCTGGACCGCGCAGCGGGTGGGCTTCGACGCGTCCGCCGACGGCATCTTCACCAGCGGCGGTTCGCAGTCCAATCTGCAGGCGCTGCTGCTGGCCCGCGAGGAGACCTGCCGCCTGGTGCGGAAGAACTCCGAGACCGCGCTCAGCACCCCGCAGATCCTGCCGAAGCTGCGGATCCTCACCTCCGAGTGCAGCCATTTCAGCATCGAGAAGGCCGCGGTGCTGCTGGGCCTGGACACCGAGGCCGTCGTCCCGGTGCCCTGTGACGAACAGCGGCGGATGCGCGTCGACGCGCTGGGCGAGGAGATGGCCCGCTGCGAGCGGGCCGGAGAGACGGTGATGGCCGTCGTCGCCACCGCCGGCACCACCGACTTCGGCAGCATCGACCCGCTGTCCGCCGTGGCCGACCTGTGCGAGCGGACGGGCACCTGGCTGCACGTGGACGCCGCCTACGGCTGCGGACTGCTCACCTCGCGCCGCCGCCGCGGGCTGCTGGCCGGTATCGAGCGTGCCGACTCGGTCACCGTCGACTACCACAAGTCCTTCTTCCAGCCGGTGAGCTCCAGCGCCGTCCTGGTCCGCGACGGGGACACCCTGCGCCATGTCACCTACCACGCCGACTACCTCAACCCGGCGCGCAGCGTGGAGCGGGAGATACCCAACCAGGTCGACAAGTCACTCCAGACCACGCGGCGGTTCGACGCGCTCAAGCTCTGGATGACACTGCGGGTGATGGGCGCCGACGCGCTCGGCGAACTGTTCGACGAGTGCGTGGACCGGGCCGCCGAAGCGTGGCACCTGCTGGACGCCGACGAACGGTTCGACGTCGTCGTCGAACCCCGGCTCTCCACCCTCGTCTTCCGCCACCTCCCGCGCGGCGCGGACGCCGCCCTCACCGACCGGGCGAACCTGCACGCGCGTGACGCGCTGTTCGCCTCCGGCGAGGCCGTCGTCGCCGGCACCGTGGTCGACGGCCGCCACCACCTCAAGTTCACCCTGCTCAACCCGGAGACCTCGACCGCCGACATCGCCGCGGTCCTGGACCTGATCGCCGCACACGCCGACCGGTACGCCGCCGAGCACGGCGCGGTCCACCCGCCCGCCCTCAGCACCGCCCCGGCATGCTGACCGATCCGACCCGGAGCCCCCACGTGACGCCCTCCAGCGCCGGCCCCGCCGACATACCCGTCCACGATTTCGTCGCCATCGGAGTGGGCCCCTTCAACCTGGGCCTCGCCTGTCTGACCGCGCCGCTGGCGGAGCTCGACGGGATCTTCCTGGACGACAAGCCGGAGTTCGACTGGCACCCCGGCATGATGCTGGACGACAGCACCCTGCAGACCCCGTTCCTGTCCGACCTGGTCACCCTGGCCGACCCCACCTCGCCGTTCTCCTTCCTCAACTACCTCAAGGAGTCCGGCCGGCTGTACGCGTTCTACATACGCGAGAGCTTCTACCCCCTTCGTGCGGAGTTCAGCGACTACTGCCGCTGGGCGGCCGACCGCCTGGGCGACACCGTGCGGTTCGGCCACCGCGTCACCTCGGTCGAGTACGACGGGGCCGACGGCCTCTACACCGTCCACGCCGAGCACCTGCCCGACGGGGAGCACCGCGCCTTCCGCGCCCGGAAGCTCGTCCTGGGCACCGGCACCCCGCCGCACCTCCCCGGGCCGTGCCAGGATCTGGGCGGCGACCTGCTGCACAACTCCCGCTATCTGGAGCACAAGGAGGCGCTGCAGCGGAAGCAGAGCATCACCCTGATCGGCAGCGGCCAGAGCGCGGCGGAGATCTACCACGACCTCCTCCAGGACATCGACACCCACGGCTACTCGCTCACCTGGCTCACCCGCTCCCCCCGCTTCTTCCCGCTCGAATACACCAAGCTGACGCTGGAGATGACCTCCCCGGAGTACGTGGACTACTTCCACTCGCTCCCGGCCGACACCCGGGACAGCCTGGTCGCCTCCCAGAAGAACCTCTACAAGGGCATCAACACCGAGCTGATCGACGCCATCTTCGACCTGCTCTACCGGAAGAACCGCCGCGCCCCCTGCCCCACCCGGCTGATGACCAACACCGCGCTCACCGACGCCGCGTACGACGAGTCCGCCGGCACCTACACCCTCGGGCTGCGCCAGGAGGAGCAGAACCGTGACTTCAGCCTCACCACCGAGGGACTGATCCTGGCCACCGGCTACCGCTACCAGCGGCCGGACTTCCTCGGCCCGATCACCGACCGCATCGAATGGGATGCCCAGGGCCGCTTCGCCGTACGCCGCGACTACAGCATCGACACCTCCGGTCAGGAGATCTACGTGCAGAACGCGGAGCTGCACACCCACGGTTTCGTGGCCCCCGACCTGGGCATGGCCGCCTATCGCAACTCCTGCATCATCCGCGAGCTGCTCGGCCGGGAGGTCTACCCGGTCGAGAAGTCCATCGCCTTCCAGGAGTTCGCCGCACCGGCGGACACACCGGCCGCGCCCGCCGCGGTCCCGGAGGCAGCGCTGTGACCACCGCCGATGCCACCGTCTTCACCCGCACCGACGAAGAACTGGGCACCTTCTCGCTGCGCCCCGTCGACCCGCTCGCCGACACCGGGCTGCTGCACCGCTGGGTGACCCACCCCAAGTCCGCGTTCTACCTGTTGCAGGACGCCTCGCTGCCCGACGTGGAACGCGAGTTCATGAGCATCGCGGCCGCCCCGCACCACGACGCCTTCCTCGGCCTGCACCGGGGGGAGCCCGCCTTCCTCATGGAGCGCTACGACCCCCGGTACGTGGAACTGGCCGGGCTCTACCCGCACCGGCCGGGCGACGTCGGCATGCACTTCCTGTGCGCGCCCACCGAGCAGCCCGTCCACGGCTTCACCCGGGCGGTGATCACCACCGTGATGGCGATGCTCTTCTCCGACGCGGACACCCGGCGCGTCGTCGTCGAACCGGACGTCCGCAACACCGCCGTGCACGCCCTCAACGAGGCCGTGGGCTTCCGCGTCGACTCCACCCTCACCAAGCCGGAGAAGGAAGCCCTGCTCAGCTTCTGCACCCGCGAGCAGTTCCGGACCGCCACAGGAGAAACCCCCGCATGACGCTCCCTCTCACCCCCCGGCCCTCGCAGCCGCACGAAGCGGTCAGCCACCTCACCCCCGAGCGCTGGGAGCGGGCGACCCGGCTCCTGATCCGCAAAGCCCTCGCGGAGTTCAGCCACGAACGGCTGCTGGAACCCGCTCCACTGGACGGCCAGGAGCGCCGGTACGCGGTCCGCTCCGACGACGGCGCCACCGAGTACCGCTTCACGGCCCGCCGCTCGGCCCTCGACCACTGGCAGGTGGACGCCGACAGCGTCACCCGGCACCGGGCGGGGGGCGAACTCCCGCTGGACGCCCTGGCGTTCATCACGGAACTGCGCAGCGCCCTGGGGCTGGGCGAGGAGATCCTCCCCGTCTACCTGGAGGAGATCAGCAGCACCCTGGCCAGTACCGCCTTCAAGCTGGCGGCCACGCCCAGGAGCGCGGCGGAGCTGGCCGCGGCCGACTTCCAGACCATCGAGTCCGGGATGACCGAGGGCCACCCCTGCTTCGTCGCCAACAACGGCCGGCTCGGCTTCGACAGCGCCGAGTACCGTGCCTACGCGCCCGAGGCCGGAGCGCCCGTACGGCTGGTCTGGGTCGCCGCGCACCGCACCCGCACCACCTTCACCACCGGCGCCGACCTCAGCTACGACAAGCTGCTGCTCTCCGAACTCCCCGCCGCCACCCTGCGCCGCTTCTCGGCCACCATGGCCGAACAGGGCCTGGACCTGGACGACTACTACCTCGTCCCGGTCCACCCCTGGCAGTGGTGGAACAAACTCTCGGTGACCTTCGCCGCCGAGATCGCCCAGCGCTCCCTGGTCTGCCTGGGCCACGGCGACGACGCGTACCTGGCCCAGCAGTCGATCCGCACCTTCTTCAACTCGGACCACCCCGAGAAGCACTATGTGAAGACCGCGCTCTCGGTCCTCAACATGGGCTTCGTCCGCGGTCTGTCCGCCGCCTACATGGAGGCCACACCCGCCATCAACGACTGGCTGGCCGAGCTGGTGGCAGGCGACGACATCCTGCGCGGCACCGGCCTGGGTCTGCTGCGCGAACGCGCCGCCGTCGGCTACCACCCCGCCCCCTACGAGGCCGCGGCGCCCAAGGGCTCCCCCTATCTCAAGATGCTGGCGGCCCTCTGGCGGGAGAGCCCGGCGCCGTTCCTCGACGAGGGCGAGAAGCCGGCCACCATGGCGTCGCTCCTGCACGTCGACCGCGACGGCGACTCCTTCGCCGCGGCCCTGGTGCGGCAGTCGGGCCTGGAGCCCGCCGAGTGGCTCCGCGCCTATCTCCACGCCTACCTCACCCCCCTCCTGCACTGCTTCTACGCCCACGACCTGGTGTTCATGCCGCACGGCGAGAACGTGATCCTGGTCCTGGACGCACACGGCGTGCCCCGCCGCGTGCTCTTCAAGGACCTGGCCGAGGAGATCGCGGTGATGAGCCGGGACGCCGACCTGCCGCCCGAGGTGGAACGCATCCGCGCGGACGTCCCGGAGGACATGAAGATCCTCTCCCTGTTCACCGACGTCTTCGACTGCTTCTTCCGCTTCCTGGCCCCCGCTCTCGACACGGCGGGAGTCCTGGACGAGGACACCTTCTGGTCGACGGTGGCCGACGTGGCGAAGGGCTACCAGAAGTCGACCCCCGAGCTGGCCGACCGGCACGCCCGGTACGACCTGTTCGCCGACGAGTTCGCCCTCTCCTGCCTCAACCGCCTCCAGCTCCGCAACAACCAGCAGATGGTCGACCTCCAGGACCCGGCCGGTGCCCTTCAGCTGACGGGGACACTCCGCAACCCCCTGGCCCGGTACCGGTAGCAGCAGACCCCCGGCACAACAGCAGGGCGGACCCTTGGGGGATCCGCCCTGCTGTCCATGCGTTCGTATGTCGTCCTGCTGCCCGTCGCGCGCATCCGCCCCCGCGGCGGCGGACGGGCACCCGGTGCTCAGTCCTCGGCCGGGGGCTCCTCTTCGGCGTCCTCGTCGAGGGCGTCGATGAACTCGACACCGTCCAGCTCGGCCAGCCGGTCGGACGCGTCGGTCACCCCGCCCTGGTCGGCCTCCAGCGCCTTGGCGAACCAGTCACGTGCCTCGTCACTCCGCCCCACCTCCAGCAGCGCGTCCGCGTAGGCGTACCGCAACCGGGCCGTCCACGGCTGCGTCGAGTGAGAGGCCAGCTCCGGGCTCTGCAGCGTGACCACCGCGGCGTCCGGCTGCCCCATGTCCCGGCGCGCTCCGGCCGCGACCAGCCGCATCTCGACCTGCCCGGCCTTGTCGAGCTTCTGCACCTCCGGCTCGCCGGCCATCGCCAGCGCCTTCTCCGGACGGCCCAGCCCACGCTCGCAGTCGGCCATCACCGGCCACAGGTGCTGGAGCCCGGTCATCCGCCGCGCAGCGCGGAACTCGGCGAGCGCCTCCGCGTACTTCTGCACTCCGTACGCCGCGAATCCGGCAGCCTCCCGCACCGAGGGCACCCGCGACGCGAGCCGCAGCGCCACCTTCGCGTACGCGTACGCCTGCTCGGGATCCTCGTCCAGCAGCCGCGACACCATCACCAGGTTCCGGGCGACATCCCCGGCCAGTGTCTTCGGCAGGCTCATCAGCTCCTGCTTGACGTCCTTGTCCAGCTCGTCCCCGGTGACGTCCTCGTCGATCGGCAGACGCCGCAGCGGCTCCCGGTCCGGCCGCTCCTGGCGCCGGTCCCGGTCCCCGCGCCCCGCGTACGGCCGCTCCCGGTCCCCGCCACGGCGGAAGCCGCCGCCACGCCGGTCATCACGCCGATCGTCGCGCCCGTTCCTGCGGTCGTCCGGACGGCCGTCCCGGCGCTCGTCACGCACCCGGCCGCCGCCCTGGCCGTACGGCCGCCGACCGCCGCGGTCGTCGTCCCGGCGCGGGCCACGGCCACCCTGCGGACGCCCGGCGTCCCGGGGCTCGCTGCGGTCCCGGCGGTCGCGACCGTCGTCACGGCTGTCACGGCGGAAGGGTGCGCGACCGCGGTCATCCCGCTGCGGCCGGTCGCCCCGGTATCCGCCACGCCGCTCCTCGCCGCGGCCGTCACGTCCACGGTCATCGCGACGGGGTCGGTCGTCACGTGCCCGGTCGTCACGGCGGGGGCGCTCGTCGCGGCCACGGTTGTCGCGGCGGTCATCCGCTCGGCTGTCCCGACGGTCATCCCGGCGGAAGCCGGAGCCACCCTGGCCGCCCTGCCGAGGACGGTCGTCCCGGCCACGGCTGCCGTAGGCCCGCTCGTCGCCGCGTCCGCGGTCGTCCCTGCGGCGCTCGTCGTCGCGCCGGTCATCACGCCGGTCGCTGCGCCGATAGCCCTGCGAAGAGCCGCGCTCCCCACGCCGCAATCCCCCACCTGCACGGTCGCCACCCTCGCGACCGGGGCCGCGGGTGCGCTCGCGGCCGTCGCCGCCGCGCAGGCCGGACTGCCGCGGCCGACGGTCGGCTCGATCGCGATCGTCTGACGAACTGGGGGACATCGGTGACTCCTGTCTGCGGTACCTGCGTTTCGATTCTCGCGCAGGTGCTGGAACAACGCTCTTCGGAAAGCCGGGGACAACAAAAAAGCCCTTGGCCTCCAGCGCATGCACGCTGGAGGCCAAGGGCCATAAAGATTGTTCGGCGGCGTCCTACTCTCCCACACGCTCCCGCATGCAGTACCATCGGCGCTGAAAGGCTTAGCTTCCGGGTTCGGAATGTGACCGGGCGTTT
>NZ_JBIAFT010000016.1:0-176412 GCF_042869455.1 Streptomyces sp. NPDC007025
GCACCCACACACAACGACGGATCCGCCACCACCTGCTCCAACAACCGCACCCACCGCGCCAACAACCCCTCAACCGACACCCGATCGAACAACTCCGTCGCGAATTCGACAACGGTCTCGATACCGGCCGGGCCATGGACGCGGTCATGGCGTTCGGTGAGGGAGACGAGCATGTCGAAGCGCGACGTCCCGGAACCGATCACTTCGGCCTGCACCTGGAGCCCGGGCAGTTCGAACTCCTCGGTCGGTGCGTTCTGGAGGACGAGCGCGACCTGGAAGAGCGGGTGATGGGAGGTGGAACGGTTCGGGTTCAGCAGCTCCACCAAGCGCTCGAACGGCACGTCCTGGTGCTCGTAGGCTGCCAGGCTCGCCCGTCGGACACGCCCGAGCAGGTCCTCGAAAGCAGGGTCGTCGGAAGTGTCCGCACGGAGGACGAACATGTTGACGAAGAAGCCGATGAGGTCGTCGAGGGCTTCGTCCGTGCGGCCGGCCACACCACTGCCCAGTGCGATGTCGGTCCCCGCACCCAACCGCGTCAGCAACGCCGCCATACCGGCCTGCAACACCATGAACACCGTCGTGTTCGACCGCCGCGCCAACTCCACCAGACCCCGATGCAGCTCAGCGTCCAGCGCGAACGTCAGCTGGGCGCCCTCGTAGCCGGCGGTGGCCGGCCGGGGCCGATCGGTCGGGAAGGTCACCTGCTCCGGCAGCCCCGCCAGCTCCGCACGCCAGTAGTCCACCTGCTCGGAGAACACGCTCTCCGGGTCGTTCTCGTCGCCCAGCAGTTCACGCTGCCACAGCGTGTAGTCGACGTACTGGACAGGAAGCTCGGACCACTCCGGGTCGCGCCGCTCGACACGGGCGGTGTACGCCTCCACCACGTCACGCGTCAGCGGAGCCATCGACCACCCGTCACCCGCGATGTGATGCATGAGCAGCATCAGGACGCACTCGTCGGGCCGGAGCCGGAACAGCCATGCGCGCAGGGGGACGTCCGAGGAGAGGTCGAAGGTGTGGCGGGCTGCGGAGTCCAGGGCACGCGGCAGCTCGTCCTCGGATACCGGGCCGCTCTCCCATTCGAGGTCGAAGGCATCCGTGGGAAGGACAAGCTGGTGCGGCTCGCCGTCGACCTCCGGGAACACCGTACGCAGGGATTCGTGCCGCTCCATCACGTCCCGAAGTGCCGCCCGAAGCGCCTTCGCGTCGACGTCACCTTTGAGCCGAAGCGTCAGCGGCATGTTGTACGTGGCCGACGGTCCCTCCAGCTTGTGCAGGAACCACAGGCGACGCTGAGCGAAGGACAACGGGATCACGAGCTGATTCCTTCTGGGTCGTCGGACAAAGCCCTTGAGCACGCCCCCATGGCATCCGTGACTCGTCGGATGGACGAGTCCGTGCGGCGAGAGGACAGCGGAGTAGCTGTCAGCAGGCGTGGAAAAGTCAGGTCGAGGAGAGAAAAAGGGACACGGCGCAGGAATGCCGGCCGGAAAGAAAGTCGGCCGAAGCCGTGGCGTCAGTGCCGTTCGGCAGATTTCGTGATGCGGGTTCCGCGACTATCGCGTGTCGGCTCTACCGCGTGCGCACACGTCGGGCCCTGCCGCAATCGCCCATCTCCAGGTCGCCCACTCCGGGCGCACCACACCGGCATCGTCGGTCGTCTTCGGACCCCAACACAAAGCCCCCCGTAGCGCCTTGTCGTTTGGTCGGGCGTAACTGCACCCGGGCGGCGTCACATTGGCCGCGTACCCCCGGAGTGAAACACACCCGACCCACGACGTGTCAAGGTCGAATCCGGCGCCTGGAGGAGGACCGCTGAAGTCATCAAACCTGAGTATGGGTAGGGGAGTTGAGCATGGAAGCATGGTCCGGACGGGACCGTCGGAGCGTCGCCCGGATGGGCGACCCCGAGACGATGCGGCGTCCTGCCGCCCTTCCTCTCGCAGCCGCCCCGGCGTGTGATCTACCTCATACGCCCGAGCCGGAGATTTCGCATAGCGTGTCCAGCCGGTGACGGCAGATGCTGACGTTTGGCGCCTATCCGCCCTGTTCTCGCTCCGTTTCCGCCTCATTTCCATCCCACTCCGGCCTTCGGGAGCCGTACTCCTCCCATTCGACCGATTCCGCGCGGACCAGCGCACCATTCGAAAGCGGAGCGTCTCCCGTCCGACCCTGAGGGACGTGCAAGGTTCATGCCAGAAAACAATGTCCAGCGCAGCGCTCTGGAGATCCTGGAAAAGCAGCGGCAGTTCGACCTCACACTGGCGGAGATCGACGACATCGAGGGGTTCGATGCGTCCCTCGGGGTGGAGACGGGCAAGCCGGTTGAGCCCTGGGAGGTTTTGGAGGCGGACGATCGCACCTTGGAGAACAATTCACGCTATTCCCCGACGCCGGTCCGGACCGTGCGCGCCGCGCTCGCTGCGGCCGCTGTCCGGCACGAGGAGATCTCCTTCGTCGACTTCGGCTCGGGCAAGGGACGCGTGCTGCTCATCGCCGCCGAACGCCCCTTCAAGCGGGTCATCGGGGTGGACTTCGCCTCCGAGCTCTGCGCGACGGCCAGGAAGAACGTCGAGCACGCCGTCAGGAACCCGTCGGCGCGCCGGAGCCCGATCGAGATCCACCACCAGGACGCGCGCGAGTTCGCCATCCCCGACGACGCAGGGTTCTTCTACTTCTACGAGCCCTTCTCGGCGGCCGTCGCCGCGGCTGTCCTCGACAACATCGAGGCGTCCCTCGCGCGGCTCCCACGCGACGCGGTGCTGTGCCTCGTGGGGTCGAGTCTCCTCTCCGAGGTGGAACAGCGGGGCGCCTGGGCGCAGTCGGGCGACCCCCTCGCCTCACCGGACGCCGACTACTACAGCACCCGGCTCTACACGTACACACACGGCTCCGAAGGAGAGCGCCCCGGGTAGCTGCTCTCCGGCGCAGCTCCGCAGTACCTCCGTACCGAAGGCGAGTCACCCTGCATGTCCAGCCTCATCACGCCCGATTCCGGTGCTCTGGACACACTGGATCTGGCCGATCCGCGCACGCACGCCGAGTACGACCTCACCCAGGTGTGGCAGCGGCTGCGGAAGGAACAGCCCTTCTACAAGCACCGGCCGGTGGGCGGGTCGGAGGGCTTCTGGGTCGTTTCGCGCTACGAGGACGTCTCCACCCTCTACCGCGACACCACGCGCTTCACCTCCGAGAAGGGGAACGTGCTCACCACGCTCCTGATGGGCGGTGACTCGGCGGCGGGCATGATGGCCGCGGTGACGGACGGTCCGCGCCACAACGATCTGCGCAGGATCCTGCTCAAGGCGTTCTCGCCGCGGGTGCTCACCGGGGTGGTGGAGAACATCCAGGCAGCCGCCCGGCAACTGCTGCTCGACGCCGTCGCGCGGGAGGAGTGCGACTTCGCGCGGGACGTGGCCGCACACATCCCGCTCAACGCGATCTGCGACCTCATGGCCGTACCCCAGGCGGACCGTCCCTTCGTACTGGAGTGCACCGAGGCGGCGCTGGGATCGGACGGGGCGGCCCAGTCCCCCGCTGTCGCCTGGCAGGCACGCAACGACATCCTCGCCTACTTCGAGAAGCTGGCCACCGAGCGCCGGAAGAACCCCGGTACGGACGCGGTCAGCATGCTCGCCACCGGCACCCTCGAGGGCAAGCCGCTCACGATGGACGAGATCGTCGTCAACTGCTACAGCCTCATCCTCGGCGGCGACGAGACCAGCCGGCTTTCGATGACGGGTGCCGTAGCGGCGTTCCTCGAACACCCGGATCAGTGGCGTGCGCTGCTCGACGGCGAGGTGGATGTCTCCACCGCCGTCGAGGAGGTCCTGCGCTGGACGACGCCCGCGATCCACTTCGGCCGTTCCGCGCTGGAGGACGTTCCGGTCGGCGACCGGGGGCAGGAGATCAAGGCCGGCGACATCGTCACTCTCTGGAACAATTCGGCCAACATGGATGAAGAGGTCTTCGCGGACCCGGGCCGCTTCGACCTGGCCCGTACTCCGAACAAGCAGATCGCCTTCGGCTACGGGCCGCACTTCTGCCTCGGCGCCTACCTCGGGCGCGCCGAGATCGCGGCCATGCTCACCGCGCTCCGCGACATCGTGGCCACGATCGAACCGAACGGGGAGCCCCGCCGGGTCTATTCGAACCTGCTGTCCGGCATGACCAGCCTTCCGGTGGTCCTGCGCCCCGCCTGACCTGCGGGCGATGGGCCCAGGCCGGCGGGCGCCGAAGGGGGCGTCCGGAACTCCGGGACGCCCGCGGCGAAGCCGGGGCACGCCGGCGACGACCCGATGCGCGGGAACTGAACGCCGACATGTCGGTTTCCGGGACCTCCGGCCTGCCGACCCGCTGGACAGGGGCGTTAACCTCTAGCTTTGCTCTCCGAGGCCGCAGTCGGCCGGCTTCGCCTGCGACATGAGCGGCCTCCGCCCCCCCCTGTGAGGTACCCGTGCACTTCGATGCCTGCCCCGTAGCGGCGTCCTCCGCTGCCTCCGGCCTCCCCGGACCGTCCGCGGGCCCTGTCGCCGACCGGGACGAGGCGGAGGAGTTCCTCCACCAATTCCACGCCGAGCACCCGGCACTGCCGGTTCCGCTCAGCACCCGGCTGCAGCAGGTCCGGGCCGCCATCGACGCGACGGGCAGCTACTGGCACACCCCGGAGGAGCTCACCTGGGGAGCACGGGTGGCGTGGCGCAACTCCGCCCGCTGCATCGGACGTCTGTACTGGCAGAGCCTGCGGGTACTGGACCGCCGGAACGCGCACGCGGCCGAGGAGATCCACCACCACCTCACCGATCACCTGCGCCAGGCCACCAACGGCGGCCGCATCCGCCCCGTGATCTCCGTCTTCGCGCCCGACACACCCGCACGTCCCGCGCCCCGGGTCTGGAACGACCAGCTCGTCCGGTACGCGGGCCACCGCCGCGCGGACGGCAGCGTGCTGGGCGACCCGGTGAGCGCCGACCTGACCGCTGCGGTGCGTCGCCTGGGCTGGCAGGGCCCGGAGGGGATGTTCGACGTGCTGCCGCTCGTCGTGGACGCCCCCGGCGACAAGCCCCGGCTCTTCGACCTCCCGCCGGATACGGTCCTGGAGGTCCCGCTGCGGCATCCGGACTGCAGCCGGATCGACCAGCTCGGCCTGCGCTGGTACGCGGTTCCGGTGATATCCAGCATGCGGCTGCGGATCGGCGGCGTCGACTATCCCCTCGCCCCGTTCAACGGCTGGTACATGGGCACCGAGATAGGCGCCCGCAACCTCGTCGACGAGGACCGCTACAACCTGCTGCCCACGGTGGCCGCCTGCCTGGGCCTCGACACCAGCAGCGAGGCCACGCTCTGGCGGGACCGCGCAGTCGTCGAGATCAACGTCGCCGTACTGCACTCCTTCCAGGCCGCCGGAGTGCGCATCAGCGACCACCACACGGAGTCCCGCCACTTCCTCACCCACCTCGCGAAGGAGGAGCAGCAGGGCCGTACCGTCACCGCGGACTGGAGCTGGATCGTTCCTCCGGTCTCCGGTGGCCTCACTCCGGTCTTCCACCGCTACTACGACGAGGTGGAACAGCGCCCCAACTTCCATCCGGGCGCCGACCTCTCCGCCCGCATGCGGGATACCGCCTGAGGGGCCGTCCGGTGTGCCGGCCGTCGACCGGCCGACTCTCCTCCGGTCCTCCGGCCGGTCTGCTCGCCCGACCTCTGCCGGTTCCCCGCCGGGCCGGAGGCGCCGTGGCCGCGGGGCGCGCGGCTCAGCGGTTGCGGAGCTGAGCCAGGGTGGCGTCGAGGTCGGCGGAGCGGGGGCGGTTGTGGGGCAGCTTCGCGAGCAGGGCTGCCATGCCGCAGGTGTTGGTGAGGGCCGAGAAGACCAGCCCGGCGGCGATACCGGCGGAGAGCAGTTGGAAGGCCGGGTGGACGAGCAGACCGAGGAGGAGCCCGAGGAGGACGACCGTCCCCGCGGTGAAGCGGACCTGCCGCTCCATGCCCCAGGTGGCGCCGCCGGCGCCCTGCGGGCGGTGCAGGTCATGGCCGTCGGCGGCCCAGGCGCCGGTGCCGCCGGAGAGGGTGGCGGTCTCGATGCCGTTCTCGGCGAGGATCCGGCAGGCGTTCTCGGACCGGGCGCCGGACGCGCAGACGACCAGGATGTCGCTGCGGTCGGCCGCGTGGCGGATCTCGGGCAGGGCCCGCGGGATCTGGTCGAGGGGGACGTTCAGCGCGCCGGGCAGATGCCCGCCGGCGTATTCGCCGGGGGTGCGGACGTCGACGACGGTCAGCTCGTGCAGCCGGGTACGGGCTTCTCCGGTACCGAGGGCGGTGGGCGTGGTCATGGCAGATGTCATCCTTTTCTTTCGGCGGTGCCCCCTCGGGGCAGTATATTACCCCTGGGGGTATTCCATGAGGAGTGATGATGGAGCTTGAGCTGGCGGCAGCGGAACTGAAGGCGGTCCTCAACCGGCTGCGCCGGGCGCAGGGCCAGATCTCCGGGGTGATCCGGATGATCGAGGAGGGGCGGGACTGCGAGGAGGTCGTCACACAGCTGGCGGCCGCGTCCCGGGCGCTGGACCGGGCCGGGTTCGCGATCATCGCCACCGGGCTGCAGCAGTGCCTGACCGACATGGAGGACGGCAGCCGCTCCGAAGAGGACCGGGACGAGATGCGCGCCCGGCTGGAGAAACTCTTCCTCTCTCTGGCCTGACCCGACCTGCCCCTGGCCTGACCCGACCGCCCCGGGGCCGTCACCCCGCCCATGGGTGCCGAGCGTCCGTCCCGGGTGCCCGGCGGCCCACGCGCTCAGACGATCACGTCCACGAGCATGAAGACCGCCACCCCCAGCAGGACGAAGGCGAAGATTCGTTGCAGGGAGCGGCCGGTGATCTTCGTGGCCAGGCGTTTGCCGTCCCAGGCCCCGAGGATCGCGGCTCCGGTGAACGGGGCGATCACCTCCCAGCGCAGATCCCCGCCACCGCCCGTCCGCGCCGTCAGTGCGGCCAGCGAGTTCACGGTGATGACCAGCAGGCTCGTGCCCACGGCCTGCTTCATGCGCAGCCCGAGCACCCCCACCAGCGCGGGGACTGCGAGGAACCCGCCGCCGACGCCGAGGAATCCCGTCACGGCTCCCAGCCCGGCACCGGCCCCCGCCGCCCTGGCGGGACGTATCCGCTCGGGCGGCTCGGAGTCCGAGGGCCGCAGCATGCGCAGGGCGGCCAGCGCGGCGATGACCGCGAAGGCGGTGGTGAGTGCGGCTGCCGGGAGGCGGCCCGCGGCAGCCCCGGCCAGGTACGCCGGGACGATGCCCGCGGCCGCGAACAGCGTCCCGGTCCGCCACACGACGTTGCCGTCTCGGGCGTGGACGTACAGGGCGGTGGCCGAGGTCGCGGCGACGATGATCAGGCTGGCGGTGGTCGCGGACGCCGGTGAGAACCCCAGCAGATAGATCAGCGCCGGGACGGCGAGCACGCTGCCACCACCGCCGAGCGCTCCCAGGGCCAGGCCGACGACGGCCCCGGCGATCAGGGCGACGATCAGGAGGCTCACGCTATCGAGCCGGTGTTCCCGCGTTCGTCGACGACCGGGAACCCGGCGGCGGCCCACGCGCTCATGCCGCCCTCGACGTCCACCGCGTCCGAGTCCCGCTCGGTGAGCAGCTTCGCGGCCTGCCGGGAGCGGTGCCCGCTGCGGCAGATCACCACCAGCGGACGGCGCTGTGCGGCCGCGGGCAGAGCCGCACCCGCGGTCAGCCCGGTCAGCGGGGCGTGCACGGCACCCGGGGCGTGCCCCGCCTGCCACTCGGACTTCTCGCGCACATCCAGCAGAACCGCTTCCGCCCGGTCCCCGGCGGTGCGGGTGCGGGCCTCGTCCACGGACAAGCGCGGTGCGCTCCTACGGAAGAGAAACATCGTCGATGTCGCCTTTCTCGTTCGGGTTCCCGGTCGGGTCTCGCCGGGTTCTCGATTCGGGTGCGGCAAGAGGCCGGGCCGTCCGGCCCCTGCGCGTCTCAACCGGTGACAACGGCCAGTCCGGCCTCGCCGGCCGCGTCGAAGCCGTCGTCCACGGCGACGACCCGCCGCCCCGCGGCATCCAGCAGCGAAGCTGCGATACCGGCGCGCATGCCACCGGCGCAGTGCACCCAGACCGTTCCGTCGGGCACCTCACCGAGCCGGGTGTGCACCTCGTGGATCGGGATGTGGACCGACCCGGCTATCCATCCCGCGGCGCGCTCGGAGTCGCGGCGCACGTCGAGGACGACGACGTCCTCCTCGTCCCGCGCCGCCAGTTCCGCGAACGTGGCTCGGGGGAAGGCGGCGGGGCTCTCCCCGTCGCGAAGCCAGGCCGCAGGACCGCCGGTCGCCGCGGAGGCGGGCCGGTCGATGCCCACGCGGACCAGTTCCCGCTGCGCGGAGGCCAGTTGCTCCACCGAGTCAGCGAGCAGCGTGACCGGCTTGCCCCACGGGATCATCCAGGCCAGGTACGTGGCGAGCTTGCCCTCCGCCTCGAAGTTGAACGAGCCGGCGACATGGCCCTCCGCGAAGGCGACCCGGTGGCGCAGGTCGACCACCCACTCACCCGCCGCGAGCCGCGCGGCGATCTCGTCCGGGTCCGCGACCGCGGGCCGGGTCAGATCGACGGGGGCGGGCCCCTGGGCGTTGGCGGGGCCCATGTGCGCGTAGTAGGCGGGCACGTCCTCCAGCCCGGCGAGCAGTTCGGCGACGAAGGTGTCCGCGTCGGAGGTGAGGGCTGTGTTGGCGGCCTTCTCCTTTCCGATGGTCGTGGTGTCGCCGTCGGCCTGCGCGGAGGAGCAGAAGCTGCCGAATCCGTGCGTGGGCAGGACCGCGGTCTCATCGGGCAGGGCGTCGGCGAGCCGGTGGGCCGAGGCGTGCTGGGCGTGCGCCAGCCGCTCGGTCAGCCGCGGCTCGACGAGGTCCGGGCGGCCGACGGTGCCGATGAGGAGGGAGCCGCCCGTGAACGCGGCGACCGGGCGTCCCGCCTCGCCGAGTACGTAGGCGGTGTGGTGCGGCGTGTGTCCCGGTGTCGACACGGCCGCCAACGTCAGGTCGGTGTCGATGTCGACGGTGTCCCCGTCGGCGACCGGGATCCGGGAGAACGAGACCCGCGCACCGGCCGGGACGAGATAGTCGGCTCCGGTGATCCGGGCGAGCTCCAGGCCGCCGGTGACGTAGTCGTTGTGGATGTGCGTCTCCACCACGTGGGAGATGCGCACCCCCCGCCCGGCGGCGGCCGCCAGCACCTGGTCGATGTCGCGAGGCGGGTCCACCGCCACCGCCGTGCGCGCCCCACCTGCGAGGTAGCTGCGGTTGCCCAGGCCCTCGATCTCGATCGTGTCGACGAAGAACACCGGGGTACTCCTTTCCCGAGAAAATTACCCCCGTGGGTATGCCGATCAGCGTAACATTCGTACCCCCCGGGGTATATTCCGCCATGGCGGTCCGGTACCCCCGCCGCTGGGCCGCACAGCCGCCGGGTACCCGAGGCAGAGCAGGGAAAGAGGGCGAGCCGGAGCCGCCCGCCATCGACGGGGCCCGGCGGACCGGAACGGCGCCCGCACCCGCCACAGGCGAAACCACGGGGCAGATCGGGCCGCAAGCGTCATGCCCATGTCAATCTGCGCCAACAGGGCAGCGACGAGTGCAGCAGCGGTACGGACGGGCCCACCGAGCGGCGGCGGGCGCGGCGAACCGTCGGGCCACCTCACCGGCGGACGGCGCGGACCACCGTGTCCAGGGCCTCGGCCTCGCCCACCGGGCGGCGCGCGACCTCCGCCACCACAACATCGGCGCACGGTTCCCAGGCGGCCTCGACCCCCTCCACACTGGACAGCACCTGCGGATCCTGCGGTCCGCCCGTCCCGTGCTCGAGGTTGGCCACATCGTGGCCGACCAGCAGCAGGGTGCCGCCGGGCCGGGCCGCCCGGCACGCCAGGGCAAGCACCCGCGCCATGTCCCGCGGGGGAAGATGCAGGTAAGAGAGGAGAACCAGGTCGTACGCGGCGTCTTCGGCCGTGTACCGGGTGACGTCGGCCTCCACGGCCCGCACCTCCGCCTGCCGGTGGTCCGCTGCCTCGGCGAGGCGCCGGACGGCGACGGGTGAGAAGTCGACGGCGTCCACCCGCCACCCGCGTCCGGCCAGCCACAGGGCGTTGCGGCCCTCCCCCGCGGCCAGATCCAGCGCCCGGCCCGGCGCCAGCCCGGCCGCCTCCCGGGCCACCCACCGGTTGGGCTCCGCCGACCACAGGCGCTCCGCCGCCCTGTACCGCTCGTCCCAGGCATTCGCGTCCATGTCTCTCCTCCTCCCGGCGACCGGGCAGCCGGTCCCGGACCGCGCTGTCCGCCGGGCACGCCTGCCGCCACGTTACGTGTGCCGCCGGACGACGGTCGCCTCACACGCGGTCGGCTCCGGCGCCCGCCCGAGTGCGGGCCGGTCGGCACGACCGCGCCAAACGCCTCATCCGGAGGTGAACGCGCGGAATTCGCGCGCCGCGGCCCGGGGCTCCCCTCCGGCCAGTGCCCGGCCTCGGGGATCTCGACGGCGCGGGTGCCATTGCCCAGCGCCGGGGCCAGGATCGGGCAGGCGGGCGGTCGGTCGCGGCGGGCGGCTTGGGGTGTACGCGGGAGCGGCTGCGATGTCGTCACGCTCGTCCCGGTTCCGGATGCGGCGTCCGGGCCGCATCCGGGCCGGGTGGGAGGGGGCTGCCGGGCAGGGCCAGGCTGTCACGTCGTCCGGGAGGGCAGCACCGGGGCTCCTCCGCTCCGGGTGGGCAGCACGGCCGCCGGTGGCCCGCCCCCCGCGGGCCGGGCCACCGCACCCTCGGGCCGGTCAGCCCACGAGCAGATAGCTGGTGCCGTAGCCCTGCGGGTTGCAGGGGCCCAGGAAGCGCCGGTCGGTGTCGGTGTAGGAGAAGCCCGACGGGACGGTGCAGGCCCAGATCCCGGTGCGAGGTTCGCGCAGCCGGTAGGCGGTGCCGTAACCCTGCGGGTTGCAGGCACCGCGGTAGCGCCGGTCGGTGTCGTCGTAGGTGAATCCAGCAGGCACCGTGCAGGCCCAGATGCCGTCGGCGGGGTCGACGACGTAGTAGCTGGTGCCGTAGCCGCTCGGGTTGCAGTCCCCGAGGAAGCGCCGGTCGGTGTCCGTATAGGTCTTGCCCGCGGGCACCGTGCACGCCCAGAAACCGGACGCGGACACCCGCGACGCCTCCGCACCGGCCGACGGGGCGGACGCGGCGGCTGCCGCAGGTGTCGCGGCGAGCCCCGCGAGAGCCATTGCCGCCACCCCGGCGGCTGTGGTGACGGCTCTGCGTAATCTCCATCGCATCATCGAATCCGACTCCTCCTGATGTCGCCCGGGGAGCACGACCGGCAGCTCGGTGCACTGTGACGGGGGTGTCGCAGTCGCCGGTCGCCGGGCGCGCTCATCGTCACATCGCGTCAGGGGGCGGACAACGCGCCCCCTGCTCCCACCCGGTGGGTCCGGCCATTCTGCGAAGGTCCGGTGAAGAACTCTTGTGCACAACGTGACGGCGGCACGGGGGCTCCCGCTCGGCTCGGAGGGAGCTGCCGGGGTCGGAATCCGGCCACCCGACGGCGCACAGAGCGCCCCACCCGTCCCCGCATCCGGCCGGAACCCGCACGCGAGCGCCTCGGCACTCTTGACCGGGCCCCGCGGGCGGTCTCCATGTCGCGGGGAGGCGCTACCAGCCGTCGAGGGCCTCGTGTCGCGGCGCCGCTCCGACTTCGAAACCCGCACGTCGTGCCCGGCGTCGCCGAACCGGAGCCGACAACGGCCGTCCCCGGCGTCGGACCGGTCAGATCAGCTGGTCGGCTTCGTCGAGCAGGTAGCGGCGCTCGACCTGGTTGCCGGTCAGGGCTGCCGCCTCGCGGTACAGGAGCGCGGCAGCGGCCGCGTCACCTGTCATCTGCACCAGGTGTGCGCGCACCGCGCGTTCCCGTTGCCGGGTGAGAGGAGCCCGGTCCAGCCCGTGGCGCCGGTTGAGGTCGTCGAGCAGCGCCAGCCCGCGGGCCGCACCGAAGGCACGGGCCACCGCTACCACTCGGCTCAGCCGCACCGGCGCGGTCGGGGTGAGACGCTCGAGCCACAGATACAGCATGGCGATCTGCGGCCAGTCCGTGCGCTGCGGAGCCGCGGCGGCGTGCAGAGCCGCGATCGCCGCCTGGAGCTGGTACGGCCCCGTCTCGCCACGGCTCCAGACCCCGTCGATCAACTCGGTGCCCTCCTGGATCAGGGAGCGGTTCCATCGGCTCCGGTCCTGTTCGTCCAGCGGCAGCAGCCGGCCGTCCTCGCCGGTACGGGCGGCGCGCCGCGACTCGGTGAGCAGCATCAGCGCCAGCAGTCCGGTCACCTCCGCGTCGTGCGGCATGGTGGCCGCGAGCGTCCGGGTCAGCCGGATCGCCTCGGCGGTCAGGTCGAGGCGCGCGAGTTCGTCGCCGGCGGAGGCCGCGTACCCCTCGTTGAAGATCAGGTACAGCACCCGCATGACAGCCCTCATACGGGTGGGCAGGTCGGCTGCGGTGGGCGCGGTGAAGCGTGCTCCGGCCCGGGTGAGCTGCTGTTTGGCTCGGCTGATCCGCGTCCCCATGGTGGCCTCGGAAACTCCGTGGGCGTGCGCGATCTCGGCGGTCGTCAGGCCGCCGACTGCGCGCAGGGTGAGCGCCACCTGCGAGGTGTGGCTCAGGGCGGGGTGGCAGCACAGGAGCAGCAGGGTGAGGCTGTCGTCGGTCTCCTGCGGGGGACTCTCCCGGCGGCACGTTTCCCGCATGGCCAGTTCGGCCATGCCCACGTGCCGCTCACGCCGGTGCCGGGCCTGCTCGGAGCGGAGCAGATCGACCATCCGCCGGTAGCCGATCCGGATCAGCCAGCTGCGCGGGTCTTCCGGTACGCCGTGGTCCGGCCAGGTCCGGGCCGCCGCCAGCAGCGCTTCCTGTACCGCGTCCTCGGCCGTGTCGAAGCGGCCGAGGCGTCGCACCAGCGCACCGAGGACCTGGGGTGCTTCGGTGCGCAGCAGATCCTCGACGTCGGTGGCCGCGTTCGGCCCGCCGTTCACCGGGCCGCCACCCATCAGCCCGGCCCGGCGCGCTGACGCACCGGGCGAGGCGGGGACCCTCCGGTCATGACGTGAAGTCCTCGCCCATGATCGGCCGGATCTCGATGGGCTCGCCCAGTACCTCCACGATCCGCGAGGCGATCTCCACAGCGCGTTCCCGGTCGGCCACGTCGATCACCGCGAAGCTGGCCAGCACTTCCTTCAGTTCGGCGAACGGCCCGTCGGTCGCCGTCGTGCCGTCCGGTGTCCGGTGGACCGTGGTACTGACCGCGGGGTGGCCCAGGCCCTCGGTGCTGACGAGCTCACCGGTGTCGAGCAGCTCCCGCTCGAACCTCTGGTAGACGGCGAACGCGGCCAGTGCCTCGGGAGACGGTTCCTCGGCGGTCGCGGCGTCCCAGGCGGCGGCCGAGGTGTAGCCGAGCAGCAGGTACTTCATCGCAGTTGCCCCTTCGCTCTCATGTGGTGAGGGTAGAGCGGCCCGCGGGGGTACGCCGCAGGGATGTGCCGACGACGGTGGTCCAGGTGAAGGCGACCAGGCCGTTCACGGCGATCTGGACGCTCATGTGCTCCGGTGACATGGGCAGGACCAGGACGAGCCCGGCGGCGGCGTTCAGTACGGCCGGCAGTGCCGCACGGCGGCGCGCACACCGTACGGCCAGCACGACGGCGGCGACGGCCAGCGCGGTGAAGGCGACGGCGGCCGAGGCGGAGTGCGCGATGCTGTGCCAGGACATCCGGGCGACCGGCCGGTCCGGGGTGCCCAGCGGGAAGCCGTTCTCCGGGTCCATGGTGAAGGCCCCTGCGGCGATCAGCCCGGCGCCGAAGATGCCGACGCAGACCGGCAGTGCGCGCCGTCCGACCCCGTCGTGGAGTGTGCGTCCGATGCCGGCGGCCAGTGCGAGACCACCGACCCCGGCGAGCACGAACGTGGTGATCTGGATCCAGCCGAGGCCGCCGGTGGCGAGCTGGCTGATCGGGTGCCGGGTGATGTCGAAGCCCGGACGGGTGAACATCTGGAGGACGGCGGACGCGGCGAAGACCGGTCCGGCGAGGGCTCCGGCGGCCAGCAGACGGTCCGGGTTGCGAGCGGTGGCGACAGCAGGAACGGCGGGGGCGGTCATGGCTTCCTCCTTGGCGGGTCTCCCGGCTACCTCGTCGCCGGGGGCGGGATCTCGACACGGCACGCATGTGACCTACCTCACTGATGCTCGGCGTCGAGGACGGACGGGCGGCTCCGAGGTGGCCGCAAGACCCCATCGAGGAGGACGAGATGTCTGAGACCATTCCGCCGAGCGCCGAACTGCGAGCCCTGGACCGCCTGGTCGGCACCTGGGCGGTCACCGGCGGAGCAGAGGGAACCGTGCGGTACGAGTGGATGCCCGGCCGGTACTTCCTGATCCAGCACGTGGAGCTCACGCAGTTCGGCGAGCCGGTCACCGGCATGGAGCTGATCGGGAACCTGCGCCCGTTCGGTGAGCCGACCGGTGCGGACGTCGTGTCGCGGTACTACGACTCGACCGGCAACACGTTCGACTACGTCTACGAACTGGTCGGCGACAAGCTCACCATCTGGGCCGGCGCGAAGGGCAGCCCGGCCTACTACGAAGGAACGTTCAGCGCCGACGGCACCAGCGCGACCGGAGACTGGGTCTACCCCGGCGGAGGCGGATACACCTCGACCATGACGCGGATCTGACCACCGGCACGCGACAGACCGTACGAGCGGCCCGGTGCATCGGCGACGCCCCCGAGCGGACCGTCGTCATGCGCCGGGCTCGCTGGAGATCTCCTCCTCGGCCCGGTCGCTCCGCGGTCCTGGGCGGGGAGGCGGGAGCCGGCCGCATCCGGAAACGTGCGGCCGGTGCACCGCTCCGTCGACTACCGTGTGGGCCGCCTTGACCGATACGTCTCAAGAGGTCGATGTCATGCCCACTGCCAGCTTCTTCTTCGACGCGGGATCAGGCGGTGTTCTCTGGGCGGCCACGCCCGAGGACAGGGCATCGTGGGGGTACTGCATCGACCTGGACCGCCTGCCGATCAGCCGCGATCTCCGTGACGACCTGCACAGGCTGACAGCGCGCCACGACACGTCGTTGAACTGGGACTGCCCCACGGCCCCGGGGCCGTGGCGGGAAGCGGAGTGTCAGCACTTCAACGAGGCGGTGCACCGAGCCCTCGGCCGCCTCCGCACCGAGCTCGGCCCGGACTGGGAGATCCACGATGCGTTCTTCGCACTCCACGAAGACCCGGACCTCGACCGCTACCTGACCGACTCCGCCGGATTCGCACACAGCTGACCCCGCGGAACGCAGGTGCGACACCCCGCGGGTTCACGTCCCCGTACCCGGGCCCACGACGCCATGACGGGGAGATTCTCCCTCCCGCTCCGCACGATCACTCCCCATTGTCTCAAAACAATCTCATAAAGATGCCTCTATTTTTTGAGATGCCGGTACACCGTGGCACGGGACACACCGAGTCGTGCGGCGATGGAGTCGACCGTGTGCTCACCGGACGCGTGCAGCCGACGGGCCAGCGCCGCATCCGCCTCGCTCACCGCCCTGGGGCGCCCGCCGCGTGCCCGCCGGGCGTCGGGCGCGGACTCCGGCAGCAGCCGCCACGCGCCGGCGAGCAGGTGGCCCCGCAGCTCTTCGTTGGAGAGCTGCGGCATGAGCGCGACGGGGTCGGTGACGGCCGAGACGGCCTGCGCGACGGCGATGCGCTCGGGGATCCCCGCACCCGCGCCGGCCCCTACCTCGATGCCGTACTCCATCGTCCGCAGCAGTCGGCTGAAGGAGTCCGAAGGCGTGGCGGGCAGCTCCCGCAACAGCGTGACCAGGGTGTTCCGATAGCGCAGGAACACATCGAGCCACCCCGTCACCAGGGTGCCGCGCACGGTCGCGATCCCCCCGGCCTCCTGCTGATCGAGCGCGTCGGACAGCACCTGCTCCAGCTCGCTCGTCATGGGATCCAGCAGGTCACCGAGGATCTGCGCCTTCGAGGAGAAGTGGTAGTAGAGCGCCGGCTTGGTGATACCCACGCGGTCGGCGACCTCCTGGAGCGCCGTCGCATGGTAGCCGCGCTCGACGAACAGCCGTTCCGCCTCGTGCAGGATCCGCTCGCGCGTGGTCGTCTGCTGGTCCATTTCCGTTCTCCTGCTTACCTCTGGTCAGTTTTGCGCTACGCTCCACTTACCCGAGGTAGGTAGAACGGCAAGGAGCTTTGCAATGCTGACCAACGTCCCGTCGCCGGGTGGTGATCCCGGCGTCGCGATCAGTATCCGCGACCTGGTGAAGACTTTCGGGGACACGACGGCCCTCGACCGTCTCCGGCTGACGGCCCGCTCCGGCGAGGTCCACGGCTTTCTCGGGCCCAACGGCGCCGGCAAGTCCACCACCATCAGGGTGCTGCTCGGACTGCTGCGCAAGGACTCCGGACAGGTCGCTCTGCTCGGTGGCGACCCATGGCACGACGCAGTCGAACTGCACCGGCGGCTGGCGTACGTGCCCGGCGACGTGAATCTGTGGCCCAACCTGACCGGTGGAGAGGCCATCGACCTGCTGGGATCCCTGCGCGGCGGGCTGAGCGACACCCGCAGGCGGGACCTCCTGGAGAAGTTCGCGCTCGACCCGGGCAAGAAGCTGCGGACCTACTCCAAGGGAAACCGGCAGAAGGTCGCCCTGGTGGCCGCGTTCTCCTCCGACGTGGACCTCTACATCCTGGACGAGCCCACGTCCGGACTGGACCCGCTGATGGAGGCCGTCTTCCAGGAGTGCGTCCAGGAACTCCGCCGAGCCGGCAAGACCATCCTGCTCTCCAGCCACATCCTGGCCGAGGTCGAGAAGCTGTGTGACCGCGTGAGCATCATCCGGGAGGGCCGGACGGTCGAGTCGGGCACCCTCTCCGAGCTGCGTCACCTCACCCGCACCTCGCTCAAGGTCGAGACCGAGACACCCCCTGCGGACCTCCGGTCGCTGTCCGGGGTGCACAAGCTCGCCGTGACGGGACACCACGCCGAGTTCGAGGCGGACACCGCCCGGCTCGGTGAGATCCACCGCCATCTGGCCTCTCTCGGTGTCCGCTCGCTGACGAGCGCTCCCCCGACACTCGAAGAGTTGTTCCTGCGGCACTACGGCGACGAGTCGGCCGACCAGCCCGCCGGGACGGCGGTCGGTGCACGATGAGCGCGCTCACGGGTACCGGTGTACTGACCCGGCTGGCGCTGCGGCGTGACCGCCTCCGGCTGCCGCTGTGGGTGGCGGGCCTCGCCGCACTGTTCGCCTCCATCGGCAACAGCGTCTCCGGCCTCTACGACTCCGACGCCGCACGTCTGGAGAACGCCCAGGTCCGCGCGGACAACGTGGTCACCCGCGCATTCACCGGCCCGGCCCCCGGCAGCAGCTCCGGAGCGTTGACCGTCTCGGAGGGCCTCGTCTTCACCTGTGTGCTCGTCGCCCTGATGAACATCCTGCTCGTGGTACGGCACACCCGGCAGAACGAGGAACTCGGGCGGGCCGAACTGGTCGGATCCGCCGCCGTGGGCAGACACGCCGGCCTGACCGCCGCCCTGCTGCTAGCGGGGCTGGCGAATGTCGCACTAGCCCTGCTCAGCACCCTCGTCCTGCTCGGCATGGGGATGCCGGCAGGAGGCTCCGTGCTGGTCGGAGTGGCGCTCGGCACGGTCGGCATGGCCTTCGCGGGCCTCGCCTCGATCGCCGCCCAGCTGACCGAGAGCGCCCGCGCCGCCAGCGGACTGGGCGGGCTCATCCTCGCCACCGCCTTTCTGCTGCGCGCCGCAGGTGACGCCTTCGGGAACACCGCGTCGGACACGGTGACGGTCGACCCCGCCTGGCCGAGCTGGATCTCCCCGCTGGGCTGGGGGCAGCAGCTGCGCCCCTACGGAGACAGCCGGTTGTGGCCCGTGGCCCTGCTGCTGCTCTGCTCCGCCGTCAGTGTGCTGATCGCGATACAGCTGAGCGTCCACCGGGACGTCGGCACCGGAATGCTTCCCCCACGGCGCGGCGCGGCCCGTGCACGTTCCTCGCTGCGCAAGCCGATCGGGCTGGTCTGGCGCCTGCAGCGCGGTCTGCTGCTCGGCTGGATCGTGGGCATCGCCGTGTTCGGCGCGGTCTTCGGCGGTATCGGCGACCAGGTCGAGGACCTCTTCGGCAGCGAGGAGAGCGCACAGTTCGTCCGCGACCTGGGGGGCGAGGGCGACCTGGTGAACGCGTACTTCGCGGGGATGATGGGACTGCTCTCGGTGGTGGTGGCCGGATTCACCGTCCAGTCGCTCATCCGGCTGCGCTCCGACGAGGAGAACGGACCGACCGAGGCCGTCCTGGCCACGGCCGTGAGCCGGACGTACTGGGTGCTGGCGCACGCGTTCGTCGCCCTGCTGGGCACGGCGCTGGTCCTGGCCGCGCTCGGGCTGAGCACGGGGCTGGCCTACGGCGCCGTCTCGGACGACCTGACGGGCGCCTTGGCAGACCTGCTGGAGACGACGCTCGCCCAGCTCGCCCCCACCGCCGTCCTGGCGGGCTGCGCGCTGGCGGTGTTCGGAGTGCTGCCGCGGGGTGCGGCGACCGTGTCCTGGGCGGCGTTCGCCGTCTGCCTGGTGATCGGCCAGTTCGGCACCCTGCTGGAGCTGCCGGACGGCCTGATCGGCATCTCGCCCTTCACCCACCTGCCCAGCCTTCCGGCCGAGTCGCTCACCGCGGCTCCGGTACTGGTCATGTCGGCACTGGCCGCGGTGCTCGCCGCGGTGGGCGTGGCCGGCTTCCGCCGGCGCAGCCTCGAACTCGGTGGCTGAGCAGCTCGGGAGGAGAGTCCGATGACGAGCGCCGCGACCTCACATGAGCCGGTCTTCCCTGCCCCCTGGCCAGGACGAAGTGCGTGCCGTCAGCGCCCTCCCCGTGCCGGAACGCCGGGCGAACCGGCCACCGACAGGTGGAAGCCCCGGTCGACTGTGTCCGACCTGGGCTTCCACCGAGTCACCCGCGGGGGGCCGCACGGGTTGTGTCGGACGCTCCTCCGACACGACCGGGTCAGCGCATCGAGCTTCCGAACTGTGCTCCGTTCACGGGCGCGTCGAGATCACTCGGACCGAAGGAGGTGGCCTTGTCCGTGGTGACGCCCGTAGCCGTGCCGCGAAGCGACCACACGGCGCCGGAGGAGTCGTTCTCCTGCGTCGACGAGACGTTGACGTCACGGTGTCCGTCACCGTCGACGTCCAGGAGCGCGCAGGCCGCGCCGAACTCGTCGTTCTCCTCGGCGACTCCGGGCACGCCCGGGCTGTCCTGGTCGAGCAGCTGGCTGCCCTTGCCCGTGACGCCCGTCTTTGCACCGTGCAACAGGGCGATCGCGCCCGCGTCGTTCGTGTTCCCGCTGTCCTTCCAGCGGATGCCGAGGGCGACCTCGGCGCGACCGTCGCCGGTCACATCCGCGACGGAGACGCAGGAGCCCAGCATCTCGCCGGACGAAGGCGCCTCGCCGGGGAAGCCCTCGAGGCTCTGGTCGAACGTCTGCCGACGGCTGGAGGACAGGCCGTCCTTCGTGCCGAAGACGACCGTGACCTCGTCGAACAGGTCACTTCCGCCACTCACCACGAGGTCGTCGAACCCGTCACCGTCCACATCGCCCGCGTCCATGTCCCCGCCGCCGTCGGTCGGACCGGTGGAGACGGTGAAGCCGGAGGGGCTGCCGAGGAGGGCGTCGCCGCTGTACACGCCGTCGCCCTCGTAGCGCCGGAAGATCAGATCCTGCCGGCCGTCGCCGTTGACGTCGGCCACCCCACGGGCCGTCGAGGGGCCACTGATCGAGGTGGCGCTGTTGTTCTCGTCGTCCCACTCGGACCGGTCCAGGAAGTCGAGCTTCCCGGCGGGGGTTCCGGAACGGGTCACAGGCCCCTTCCACAGGGCCGCGGGCTGCTCGACCGGGTCGTCTCCGCTCGTCCCCGGGTCCCCCAGCAGGGCGAGGTCGGCCTTCTTGTCGCCGTCGAAGTCGCCGATCTGCGGCGTGGTGCCGAAACCGGGTATGGCAGTGCCACCGGCGAGCCCCTTGGCCGAACCCCACAGGATGACGCTGCCGGCCGAGGCGTCGGCCGAGCCGATGACCAGGTCGGCGTAACCGTCACCGTCCAGGTCCCCCTTGCTGAAGGACTTCCCGAACTGCTGCCCGGCCGCGGCCGCCCCGGGCACACCGCTCGTCGAACGGCTCACCAGTTGCTTGTCCGAGGTGTCGAGGCCCTGGGGTGAACCGTAGGCGACAGCCACATAACCGGCCTTCGCCTTGCCGCCGACGGTTCCTCCGGGAGCACCGCTCACCAGGTCCGCGTAGCCGTCCCCGTTGAGGTCCTCCACCACGTCGGCCTGCTGCGCGGCCGGCTCCGCTGCTCGCTCCGCGGCACCCGCCTGCTGCGGGTGGGCGAGCGTCCCGGTGGTCAGCCCACCGACGGTCGCCATCACCAGAGCAGCCCCGATGGTCGTGCGGCGGGCTGCCGATGTTCTGCGGGGCCGCACCCCACCACGCCCGGCCAGGCGTTCTCCAAAACTCATCCGCTGCTTCCTTCGCATACTGGTCGGTTACACGTCACGTACGGTCGCAAGCCTCGACGGCCTTCCAGAGAGCCGAGCTGCTTCTCCCCCTCCAAGAGGACTGCCGGTCGAGAAGGCTGGTCGGCTGCACCAGGTGAGATGACGGCCGGCGGCAAAATGTTCACGGGATTCTGGGATTCTGCCCCCCGTCGGCACGGCGGACAGCCGCAGTGCGCTCGCCCAGTGGCGTCACCAGGACAGCGGACAGGAGGGGTTCCGGACCTCCGGCCGCTGGCGGCGGCTGCGTGCCCGGGTTCCGGAACCTTCCGCCGGGCGTTGGAGCCGCCGTGGTGAGCGATGGCACACCCCTCACATGTAGATTAGGGTAGCCTCACCTAACCAGAGAGGGTGGTCCTGATGCCGGAAGACTCGCAGCCCCTTGGCGGCCAGCTCGCCGACTCGATGAGGCAGCCGCGGCCGCCCTTTCGCAGCGGACTCATCCGGGATCAGCGCGTACTCGACGTCCTCGACGAGTTGTACGAGCGGGAGCGCCATATCAACTGGGAGACGTACCCTCACCACCCGGATCCGCACCACCACACCGGAACGGGGTTCTCACTGAGCCCGGAACAGGGCGACCAGCTCTACCTCCTGGTTCGCTACGGTCTCGCACACACCGTGGTCGAGTTCGCCACGGCCCTGGGTTTTTCCACGCTCTTCCTCGCGGCAGCACTGAGGGACGCCGGGAAAGGAATGGTGTACACGGCCGAACTCGTGCCGGAAAAGGTGCAGCAGGCGCGCGAGAACATTGCTCGGGCCGGCCTCGAGGACTACGTGACCCTCTTCGAGGGGGATGCGCGCGACACCCTCGCCTCCGCTCCCCAGCCTATCGATTTCGTGCTCATCGACGGATGGGCGCCGACCGTTTCGCTCGACGTTCTGAAAGTCATCGAACCGAAGCTGCGGACCGGCGCCCTGGTCTACAACGAGAACAGGGATCGGGAGTTTCTGGACTACGTCCAGGAACCCGGCAGCGGGTACGTCAATCTGTCGCTGCTGAGCGGTTCCGCATTCAAGCCCCGGGGGGAACTCTCGCTTCGGGTCTGACGTGTTCCGGGCGGTCGGGAGCGCGACCGCATCCGGCATTCTGCCGTGCCTTCGGTGAGGACGGGCGGCGGCGCGAGGACGCCGGCGTCCGGTCCGCGGTCCACACCGACCACCTCGGCACCGCCCGGGGCCCCGGGCGCCTGCCGGGGCCGGTGGCCCGCCGGCCGTGATCGACGATCGGGGCTCCACCCACCCGGTCGACCGTCGGCACCCCTGAGGGGCCGACGGTCGGCCGCCTCCGCCGCCAGGACGACGGGCGCCCGGTTGCACACACCATCAGCGCCGGATCGGAGCCGTGACCGACGGTTCGGGCCCGGAGACCGCGGGACCGCCGCCGACGAGCGTGTCACCCGCGACGGCTGCCACGTGCTGCGGACCGGACTACGTCGCCTCGTTGAGAATCGCTGTCGAGACGCCCATGTGCAGTCGCCGGGTGTGGTCGACCGTGCGTACCGGCCCGGTCAGCGTGACCGGGACCGTGAAGCGCGGGTCGGTGCTCGATGTGCCCAACCGCAGTTCGAGGCCGCCCGGCTCGATGATCCGGTGCCCTTCGCGGCCCGTGAAAGAGGCGAGGTCCGCCGGGATGGCCATGTTCACCCGGGCCGCCCGGCCCGGATCCAGGTCGAGGCGCACATACCCGACGAGGCGCTGCACAGGCTGCACCACGGAGGCGACTGGCTCGTGAAGATAGACCTGCAACACTTCGACGCCCTTCCGCACACCGGTGTTGCGGACGGTGCAGGAAAGAGCGAACTCTCCTTCTGTGGAGGTCCGTCCGCACTGCACGTCCAGATCGCTCCACTCGAAGTCGGTGTACGTGAGACCGTGGCCGAATCCGAATGCCGGGGTCGGGTCGATGCTGGACACCTCGCTGGAATGACCGAGCCGCGCCGCCAGGTATGTGGAGGGCTGCGCCCCCGGACCGCTCGGGACACTGACGGGCAGTCGGCCGGAAGGTGCGGTGCGGCCGCTGAGGAGCGAGGCGATGGCCCTCGTGCCTTCCTCCCCGGGGAAGAACGACTGCACGATCGCGGCTGCCTCGTGCACCGCACGCCCAAGGGCGTAGGGGCGTCCGGCGAGCAGGGCCACGACGACAGGAGTGTGCGTGTCGAGGAGCGCATCGAGCAGTTGTTGCTGGACGCCGGGGAGGGCCAGGTTCTCGGCATCGCATCCTTCCCCGCTCGTTCCGCGCCCGAAGAGGCCGGCGCGGTCGCCCAGGGCCACGATCACAAGGTCTGCTCCCCTGGCGAGCTCTGCCGCCTCCTCTATGCCAGTGGTGTCCGTGCCGTCGATGTCGACGCCCTGTGCGGCGACGATCTCACTGCGGGGGAACTCCGCCGCGCATGCCGCACGCAGGGTGGGCAGTTCGATGCCGGGTGGGGTGCCGGGGTGCAGGTTTCCGACGTGGACGGGGAAGGAGTAGCAGCCGAGGACCGCCGTCGGGTTCTCGGCGTTGGGCCCGATGACCGCGATACGGGCGGGCGCGCCGCTGCCCCGGCCCGCCGCGAGGGGCAGAGTTCCGTCATTGCTCAGAAGGACGAGGGCCTGTTCGGCGACCCGGCGAGCGAGCTTTCGGTTCTCACTGGTGTCGAGACGGACCGTTCCGCGCAGTGCGTCAGGGGTGCCTCCTGCGGAGCTGTCCGCCTGTTCGGCTGCGCGGAGCACTGACGGCACCGGATTCCAGCTCGCATCGAGCAGCCCCAACTGGGCTTTTTGGACGAGCACTCGGCGTACTGCACGATCCACCAGTTCCTCGGATACGAGCCCCTGGGCAATCGCGTCCGTCAACGGGCCGCCGAACGCCTTGACAGTGGGCAGTTCCACATCCACGCCCGCGTCGAGTGCGGCCCCGGCCGCTTCCCCGAAGGATCCGACGACGCCGTGCAGGGTTTTCAGGAACGCGATGCCGAAGTAGTCGGCGACCACGGTCCCCTCGAAACCCCAGGTGTCGCGGAGCAGACCGGTCAGCAGCTGTCCGTCGGCTGCGGAGGGGATTCCGTCGGTGTCGGTGTAGGCGTGCATGACCGAGCGGACGCCGCTCTCGCGCACGGCCATCTCGAACGGGGGCAGGATGACATCGGCCCGCTCGCGCGCCCCCATGGCGACGGGGGCGAGGTTGCGGCCCGCCCGGGAGGCGGAGTAGCCCGCGAAGTGTTTGAGCGTGGCGACGACCCCGGCCGACTCCAGTCCTCGTACGTAGGCCGTGGCGATGGTGCCCACGAGGTACGGGTCCTCGCCGATGGTCTCCTCGACGCGCCCCCAGCGCACGTCGCGTACGACGTCCAGGACGGGGGCGAGTCCCTGGTGTACGCCGACGGAACTCATGTCACGGCCGATCGCGGCGGCCATCTCGTGGATCAGCTCCGGATGGAAGGTGGCGCCCCAGGACAGTGGTACCGGGTAGGCGGTCGCACCCCAGGTGGCGAAGCCGGCAAGGCACTCCTCGTGCGCCAGTGCCGGTATGCCGAACCGGTTCGCGCGCACGATCCGCTGCTGGCTACGGAGGAGCGAGAGAGCACCGACGGCGGGGTCGACCGGGGCTGTTCCGAACGGGCGGGTCAGCTGTCCGAGGCCGTGGGGAAGCAGCTCGTCGAATGCGACGGCCTCCCCCATGTCGTGCTGGAACGGGGCGACTTCGCCTCCCTCGTCGGACGCACCCACCCAGACGCCGAAGAGCTGGGCGACCTTCTCCTGGAGGGTCATGGCCGCGATCAGGGCGTCAGCTCGGTCCTCGGGGGTGAGGGCTGGGTCGTGCCAAGGCCCGGCGCGGTGGTCCGTGGCCCCGGAGCTCGGTGTCCGGGGAACGGCGGTCGTCGGCGCACCGGTGTTGTCCATGTTGGTGGTCACTTTCCTCCGACCCCCATCAGCCCCTGTACCAGGGCACGACGAGCGAACAGGTAGACGATCAGGATGGGGAGCATGGAGAGGACGACCGCGGCGAGCAGACCGGGGGTGTCGACGCCGTGCTCCGTCTGGAACTCATAGAGACCCAGGGTGATCACTTTGGTCTCGGCGGACTGTGTCAGCACCAGGGGGAAGAGAAAGCCGTTCCACGCCTGGAGGGCGGAGAAGACGATGATCGTCGCGAGGCCGCTTCTGGACAGTGGCAGCACCAGTTGGAAGAAGATCCGTCGTGACGAGGCGCCGTCCACCGTCATGGCCTCGTACAGATCGGGGGTGATGTCCCGCATCACCCCGGTGAGGATCAGGGCGCACACCGGCATGGCGAAGGCGGCCGTCGGGAGGATGACGCCGATGAGGTTGTCGTAGAGACCGGCCTCGCTGATGACGAAGAACATCGGGACGATGACTGCCTGCGAGGGGATCGCCAGGCCCAGGAGGAACAGCCGGAAGACCGTGGAGGCGATCCGGCCCCGGCTTCTGACGATCGTGTACGCCAGTGGCGGGACGAGGAGGACGACGATACCCACGACGCAGGCCGTGACGATGACGGTGTTGAGGAAGTACTGCGCGAAGCCGCTGTTGAGGTCCTTGATGTAGTTGTCGAGCGTGAAGTGCTCGGGAAAGGCCAGCGGGCCGTTCGCTGCGTAGTCGGGGCGCGACTGGAACGTGGCGATCAGCATCACGTACAGCGGCAGCCCCACCACGAGGAGCCACAGCCCTGAGCCGAAGCCGGCGAGGTGGTTGGGGCGGCCCTTGCTCACAGTCCCTCCATGGTGCTGCGCATCTTGTCGTAGCCCGAGAGCCGCGCGACGACCAGCGAGATCAGTGTGGAGACGAGAACCAGGAGGAGTGCGATGGCGGATGCCGATCCGTAGTCGAAGCTCTTGAACGCCTTCTGGTACATGTAGTACGCACTGATGGTGGTGTCGCTTCCCGGCCCGCCCTGGGTCAGGATGAGCACGGTGTCGAAGGTCGTGAGCCCGCCGACCACCATGAGAATGGTCGAAGTGATGATCGCGTTGCGTAGCTGCGGCAGGGTGACATGGAAGAATTGCCGCACTCGTCCGGCACCGTCGATCTCCGCCGCCTGGTAGAGCACCGGCGGCACCGCGCGCGCCGCGCCTTGGTAGATCAGCGTGTGCAGCGGGGTGAACTGCCACGTGCTGACGAAGACCAGGACGGCGATCGCGCTGGACTGCATCCCGAACAGGTTTCCGTCGCCGAACAACCATGTCGCCTGCGCGGGGACCCCGAGATTGGGGTCGAGGAGGGCGCGCCACAGCACGGACACCGCCGCGATGGAGAGCAGTAGCGGGACGAAGTAGATGGCGGACAGGACAGCCCGGTTGCGCTGGTGCCCCGCAGCCCAGACTCCGAGCAGGATGCTCAGCGCGGTCTGGACGATGACGCCGAGCGCGGTGATCAGGACGCTCAGCCAGAGGCTCTTGGCCATGACGGGGTCGTCGAGGAGCTTCCGCCAGTTGGCGAGGCCGACGAACTCCGGATCGCTCAGACCGTCCCAGGCCGTGAAGGAGAGCACAGCGACCATGATGAGCGGGACGATGGCGAAGAGGCCGAAGAAGACGGCGGCGGGGACCGCCCAGAGCAGTCCCGGGCGGCCCGCTCCGTTGCGGGATGGGGTGGCCTTCCTGACCGCCCCGCTGTTCTTCCGGGGGATGGCGGTTCGGGTCATGTCATGGGTTCCGGGTTCGGATTCGGATGCGCTCACGAGGTCGGCAGCGCCTGCATGGCCTCGATGAAGGTGTTCTCGTCCGTCGAGCCGTTGAAGAACTGCTGGAGGGCCCGGTACATCGCGGTGGCCGCCGACTGGGGGTAGGCCTGGTCCCAGGAGAGCTGGAACGCCGGGGCGTTCTTGACCATGTCGTACTGGAACTTCGCGAACTTCGGGCTGGCGGCGGTGTCCAGGAACCGTTCGGTGTTCGTCGTGGTGGGCAGGTTGCCGATACCGAGCTGCGCCTTGACGAACTGGTCCGAGTACATGAGCTTCAAAAACTCGGCGACGGCCTTCGGGTGTTTCGTCTTCTTCAGCACCGAGTAGAAATTGTTGGTGTTACCGACGAGATTGTCCCGATTCCCCTTGCCTCCCTCGACGGAGGGAAAGGCGCCGTATCCGAGGTCGCTCTTCGCGAACTCGGGATGCGCGTCCTGCTGTGTCGAGTACTCCCAGGAGCCCATCAGCTCGAAGCCGGCTTTGCCGGATGCCAGGAGCGTCGGGGAGCCCTGGTCGGTGAACTTGACCGAGTCGTAGTTGGTGCCGAAGGCGCCGGCATCGACCAGTTCCCTGATCCTGCCCAGTGCCTTGCGGCTGTCCGGGCTCGCCCAGGCCTTCTTGTCGCCGTCCAGGGCCTTCTGGAAGAGCCCGGGGCCGGCGATGCGGTCGTAGAGGTACTCGAACCACATCAGGGTCGGCCAGCGGTCTCCGCCACCCAGTGCGATCGGGGTGACGCCGTCGGCCTTCAGCGCCTCGACCGCCTCCAACAGCTCGTCCCACGTCTTCGGGGGCCGGACGCCCGCCTTCTTGAGGACCTCGGCGTTGTTGAACAGCAGCACGGGCTGCGTGCCGCGCATGGGGATCCCGTAGGACTTGCCGTCGACCACGGCACTGTTGAACACCGACGGCAGGAACTTCGCCTTGAGGTCGGGGTCCTTGGCGATGAAGGGGTCCAGTGGGAGCAGCAGACCAGCGTCGACGAACGGCTTGATGCTGCCGCCGCCCCAGTTGAAGAAGACGTCCGGCGCCTGCTTGCTCCTGATGATCGTCTGCAGCTTCGCCTGATAGTCGGCGCCCGGGATCGTGTCCAGGACGACCTTCACCTCCGACGTCTTGTTGAAGGTGGCGACGAGCTCTTTCTCGACCTTGTTCGCGGCGTCCCCGTAGACCAGGACGTGGATGGCGTCGTCGTCGGCCGCATCGGAGCCTCCTCCGCATCCGGAGAGGGACACCACCAGGGCCAGCGCGGCACCACCGACGAGAACGGTCCGGGAGAACCGTGCGCGTTGCTTCATCGACCCGCCTCTCGAAACTGTTTCGGAGTACATTCCGAAACTTCTTGACTCGGGACGCTAGGACCCGGCCTCTGGGGGGTCAACCCTCGGTCATCGCGTTATCCAAGCGTTACCTTCCGGCCGCGCTCGGTCCGTGCTCTATGCTCCTGGGCATGCGCGATGACGAGGAGACGGGCCGCATCACTCTGGCGCAGGTTGCCGAACGGGCAGGCGTCTCCATCTCGACAGTTTCGAAAGTCCTCAACGGGAGACAGGATGTGGCGGCCCCCACCCGTATGAAGGTGGAACACCTGCTGGAGGCCTACGCGTACCGACGCACCACACGGTCCGCCGGCGAGGCACCCCTCATCGAGATCGTTTTCCACGAGCTGGAGAGCATCTGGGCGATGGAGCTGATCCGGGGGGTGGAGAACATCGCCAAGGTCCACGACGCCGGGGTCGTCCTCACCGAGAGCGGAACCCGCCACGCGCCCGGCCCCGACTGGACGGAAGCGATGCTCCAACGTCGGCCGCTCGGCGTCATCCTGGTCCTCTCCACCCTGCCCGACGAAGTGAAACAACAGCTCAGGGCGCGTTCCATCCCGTTCGTCATCGTCGATCCTGCGGGCGACCCCGACCCCGACGTGCCCTCGGTCGGCTCCGCCAACTGGAACGGCGGCCTGGCTGCCACCCGCCACCTCATCGAGTTGGGACACCGGCGCATCGGGATCGTCACCGGGCCCGAGGACATGCTCTGCTCCCTGGCACGCCTGGACGGCTTCCGCTCGGCGATGTCGATGGGAGGGCTGGAGGTGGACCCCGAACTCATCATGTTCGGCGACTTCCACGTGGAGGGCGGATACGAGCGCGCCGCCGAGATGCTGGCCCTGCCCCAGCCGCCCACCGCGATCTTCGCCGGCAGCGACCTCCAGGCACTCGGCGTGCTCGAAGCCGCCCGGGTCCAAGGCCTGCGCGTCCCCCACGACCTGTCCGTGGTCGGCTACGACGACGTGTCCATCGCCCGCTGGGCCAGCCCGGCTCTGACCACGGTCCACCAACCGCTGCGCCGGATGGCGGAGGAGGCCACCCAGATGCTGATGCGGCTACGGGCCCAGGAGCCGGTGTCCACGCGACTCGAACTGGCCACGAGCATGGTCGTCCGCAACAGCACGGCACCACCTCCGCCGAGGTGAAGGGCCCCGAAGACCTCGTGCGGCTGCGCCTGTCCGCAACGTTCGTCTGCGGATGAGTCCTCCTCCGGAGCCGGGAAGGACGGCACGGGAGCGTCGGCCGTGAAACCCGGACCGCTCGTCGACACGCCGCGTACCGGTGGAACCGGCCAGCCCTACGGCAGCCGTACGAGCCGGGCGGCGGTGCGGGCGAGGGACGACGGAGTGCAGCGCGCCGCCGCCTTCTCGTGCAGCGTGGGATTCGGCTCGGCGTCGAACACGTTCGTCCGGGGTCGCTCGATCGCCGACGCCAGAAGGCCCATGCCGCGCACGCTGCCGTTGACCGTGCGGGCAGGGGAACAGGCCGAGTGATCCACCCGACAGCGAACCCCGAGTTCAGGCGCCCTTCCCCGCCGGCTCCAGGATCGCCACGCACTCCACGTGGTGCGTCATCGGGAACAGGTCGAAGGCGCGCAGGAAGCGGGGGCGGTAGCCGGCGGTGGCGAAATAGGAGAGGTCGCGGGCGAGGGCGGCCGGGTCGCAGGCGACGTAGGCGATGCGTCGCGGGCCGAGTGCGGTGACCTGGTCGACGATGCGCTTGCCCGCGCCGGTCCGGGGCGGGTCGAGGACGACCAGGTCGGCCTCGGTGATGCCGGTGCGCGGCAGGACCTTGTCGACCTTGCCGTGCTCGATGCGTACCCGGGGGAAGTCCTCGAGGTTCTTGCGGGCGTCGGCCGCCGCCCGCTTGCCCGACTCGATGCCGAGCACCGCGCCCTTCTCGCCTAGGCGGTCGGCCAGCGCTCCGGCGAACAGGCCGACGCCGCAGTACAGGTCCAGTGCCGTCTCGCCCTTGCGGGGGGTGAGGCCGCGCATCACGGCGTCCACCAGGACCTCGGCGGCGCGCGGGTGGACCTGCCAGAAGCCGCCCTCGCCGATGCGCCAGGTCCGCCCGTCGGCGCGCTCGCGGACGAAGTCGCGGCCGTGCACGCGGTGTACGGCGCGGTCCTTCTCGCCCACCCGGAGGACGGAGACCTCGCGGTTCAGCTCCACGAGGGGCAGCCGGCCGCCGGGGCGGGGGGTGAGGACGACCTGGCGGTCGGCGGAACCGGTGGCGGCGATGGCGTCGACGGTGGCGATCTGCGGCCACTCGCGCTCCTCGATGCCGAGCTCCTCGACCTCGGGTGCGGCGATCAGGCAGTGGTCGATGCGCTGCACCTCGTGCGAGCGGTGCTTGAGCAGTCCGGCGCGGCCCTCCGCGTCGATGGTGTAGCGCATGCGGGTGCGCCAGGCCGGGACCTCGCCGGGGGCGACCTTGTCGCCGGGTGCGGGCTCGACCGTGCCGTCCCAGGAGACGTCCTCGGGGGTGAGACCGGCGAGCCGCTGGAGCTGTTCGGTGAGCACGTCGGCCTTGAGGCGTCGCTGCGCGCCGGGCTTGACGTGCTGCCAGTCGCAGCCGCCGCAGCGCCCGGGGCCCGAGAACGGGCAGGGTGCCTCGACGCGGTCCTTGGCGGGCTCCAGGATGTCCACGGCGTCGGCCCGCAGGAAGCGCGAGTCGGTGCGGCCCTCGGTCACCCGGGCGACGACCCGCTCGCCGGGCAGCGTGTGCCGGACGAAGAGCACCTGGCCGCCGCCGGTACGGGCGACGCAGTGACCGCCGTGCGCCACCGGGCCGACCTCGACCTCGTACTCCTCCCCCACCAGGGAGGGGGCGAGCTCTTCGGACGCGCTGGCTTCGGGCATCGGGGGGTGACTCCAAACGGCTGGAAAGGCTGAGGGCTGAAGAACGGCTGGGCGGCGACCGGCCCGGGGGAACCGGGGCCACCGTGCGGCGGGATGCGGGTCCGGCCCGGTGGGAGGGACCGCCCGGGCCGCAGCCGCCGAGTCTACTTCCCGCGCTGCCGGGTCAGGCTCCCCGCCGGTCCGGACCCGTTTCCGGGGCCCTTGCCGCCTTTGCCGCCCTTGCCGCCGTCCTTCTGGGACTTCCGCGGCTGGATGACCGGACCGCGGCGCACCGAGCCGGGCGCGTTCCACTGCTCCCGCCGCCTGGCCCGCTTCTTGGCCAGCTCGGAGGACTCCAGCTGGTAGGGCACCGAGGTGACCATGACGCCGGGTGTGAACAGCAGCCGGCCCTTGAGCCGCAGCGCGCTCTGATTGTGCAGCAGGTGCTCGTACCAGTGGCCGACCACGTACTCCGGGATGAAGACGCTCACCACGTCGCGGGGCTGCTCCTGGCGCAGCCGCTTCACGTAGTCGATGACGGGGCGCGAGATCTCCCGGTAGGGCGAGTCGAGGATGGTGAGCGGGATGTCGATGCCGCTCTCCTCCCACTCCCTGCGGAGCTGCTCCGTCTCGTCCTGGTCCATGTTGACGGTGACGGCTTCGAGGGTGTCCGCGCGCAGCAGCTTGGCGTAGCGCAGGGCGCGCAGCGTGGGCTTGTGGATCTTGGATACCAGCACGAAGGAGTGCACCCGCGAGGGGCGCGTTTTCGCCTCGGTGGGGTCCTCGGCCGCCAGTTCCTCGGACACTCCGTCGTAGTGCCGGCGGATGGCGGTCATCACGGCGTAGAAGAGTCCCATGCCGACCAGGGAGACCCAGGCACCGTGGGAGAACTTCGTCACCAGCACCACCACGAGCACCAGCCCGGTGAAGAAGGCCCCGAAGGTGTTGATGGCGCGGGAGCGGTGCATGCGGTGCCGACGCGCGGAGTCGGTCTCCGTGCCGAGCAGCCGGTTCCAGTGCCGGACCATGCCGATCTGGCTGAGGGTGAAGGAGACGAACACGCCCACGATGTAGAGCTGGATCAGGCGGGTGGAGTCGGCCCCGTAGACCACCACGAGTATCACCGCCGCGCCCGCCAGCAGCACGATGCCGTTGGAGAAGGTGAGCCGGTCGCCGCGGGTGTGCAACTGCCGCGGCAGGTAGCGGTCCTGCGCCAGGATGGAGCCCAGCAGCGGGAAGCCGTTGTAGGCGGTGTTGGCGGCCAGGAACAGTACCAGCGCGGTGGCCGCGGCCAGGTAGACGAAGGGGAGCGTGCCGTCGCCGAAGACCGCGGCTGCCACCTGGGAGATGACGGGGTTCTGGGTGTAGTCGGCGCCCGCCGGGTGGCCGTCGATCAACAGGTCCTTGGCCGGGTTCTCCGCCATCCGCACCCTGGTGGCCAGCGCCAGCGCGATGATGCCGCAGAACATGGTGACCGCCAGCACGCCCATCAGGGCAAGGGTGGTCGCGGCGTTCTTCGACTTGGGCTTGCGGAAGGCGGGCACCCCGTTGCTGATCGCCTCGACGCCGGTGAGCGCCGCGCAGCCGGAGGAGAAGGCCCGCAACAGCAGGAAGGCCAGCGCGAACGCGCCCAGGCCGGACTGCTCGGTGTGGATCTCGTAGTCGGCGGTGGGGGCGCGCATCTCGTCGCCCAGGATGACTCCGCGCACCACCCCCCACGCGAGCAGCCCGAAGACGCCCGCGACGAAGCAGTAGGTCGGTACGGCGAACAGCTTGCCGGACTCGCGCACGCCCCGCAGGTTCATCAGCGTCAGCAGCACGATCACGGCGACGGCGCAGAACGTCTTGTGCTCGACGACGAACGGGATGGCCGAGCCGAGGTTCTCGACCCCCGAGGCGATCGAGACCGCCACGGTGAGCACGTAGTCGACCAGCAGCGCGCTGGCGACGGTCAGCCCCGCCCTGCGGCCCAGGTTCGTGGTCGCGACTTCATAGTCCCCGCCCCCGCTCGGATACGCCCGGACGTTCTGCCGGTAGGAGGCCACCACCGTGAACATCAGCACGACGACCGCCACCGCGATCCACGGGCTGAAACTGTAGGCGGAGGCCCCCGCAACCGACAGGACCAGCAGCACCTCGCCCGGCGCGTACGCCACCGAGGACAGCGGGTCGGAGGCGAAGACGGGGAGGGCGAGACGTTTGGGAAGGAGCGTCTCGGCGAGCCTGTCGCTGCGCAGCGCCCTCCCGAGGAGAAGTCGTTTCGGTACGTCGGTCATCCTGGACACGCAGAGGATCGTATGCGGTCAGTCGTGCGATGCTGAGACGGCCCGCTGTACGGGACGAAGGGACGGGCGTTGCACATTGTGATCATGGGCTGCGGGCGAGTGGGAGCAGAGCTCGCGCAGACCCTGGAGCGACAGGGCCACACGGTCGCGGTCATCGACCGGGACCCCACCGCGTTCCGGCGCCTCGGCTCGGGGTTCGGCGGACGCCGCGTCACGGGGATCGGCTTCGACCAGGACACCCTGCGCGAGGCCGGTATAGAGGAGGCGGGAGCGTTCGCCGCGGTCAGCAGCGGCGACAACTCCAACATCATCGCGGCCCGGGTGGCACGTGAGATGTTCGGCACAAAGCACGTGGCCGCGCGGATCTACGACCCGCGGCGCGCGGAGGTCTACCAGCGCCTCGGCATCCCCACCGTCGCGACCGTGCGCTGGACGGCCGACCAGATGCTGCGCCGGCTGCTGCCGTCCGGCTCGGAGCCGCTGTGGCGGGACCCGAGCGGTGCCGTGCAGCTCGCCGAAGTGCACACCTCCGCGGCGTGGGTCGGCGAGCGGGTCAGCCGGCTCCAGGAGGAGGCGGGAGTGCGCATCGCTTTCCTCACCCGGCTGGGCGAGGCCATACTGCCGACGTCCCAGACGGTGCTGCAGGAGGGCGACCTGGTGCATGTGATGATGCGCTGCGACGAGGTCGCGAAAGTAGAGGAAGTCTTCGCCGTGGGGCCGGAGTCGTGAACGGCACACGGGCGGCTGCCGAGCCGCGCCGGAGCAGGACGCACGCACTCCGCCGGACAGGCGGAGAAGCGAACCAGGGGAACGCATGAGAGTGGCGATTGCCGGGGCGGGCGCGGTGGGCCGCTCCGTCGCGGGCGAGCTGTTGGAGAACGGGCACGAGGTCCTGCTCGTCGACAAGGCGCCGACAGCCATCTCCGTGGAGCGGGTTCCCCAGGCGGAGTGGCTGCTGGCGGACGCGTGCGAGATCACCTCGCTGGACGAGGCGGCGTTGGAGCGCTGCCATGTGGTGATCGCCGCAACGGGTGACGACAAGGTCAACCTGGTGGTCTCGCTGTTGGCCAAGACGGAGTACGGGGTGCCCCGGGTGGTGGCCCGGGTCAACAACCCGAAGAACGAGTGGCTGTTCAACGAGTCGTGGGGCGTGGACGTCGCCGTCTCGACTCCGCGCCTGATGTCGGCTCTGGTGGAGGAGGCCGTCAGCGTCGGCGACCTGGTGCGGCTGCTGCGCTTCTCGCAGGGCGACGCGAACCTCGTGGAGCTCACGTTGCCCCCGGAGTCCACGCTGGCGGGCACCCGCGTGGGTGATGTGAGCTGGCCGGAGGACACCGCGCTGGTGACGATCATCCGCGGCTCCCGGGTGCTGACGCCGGATCCGGACGACGTGCTGGAGGTGGGCGACGAGCTCCTCTTCGTGGCCGCTCCCGCACGCGAGGAGCAGCTCGAGGAGTTGCTCTCGGCCCGCGGGTGACCACGCTGCGGTGACGAGCGGGCCCGCTCGATCCCGGCCCGCTCGCCGGGGCCGCGACCACGACTGACGCGGAGGAGGCCCCCGCGTCGGCTCGGCACGGCCGGGAGCGCCGCGGTCAGCTCTTCTTCACCAGCGCGACCCACACCTGGCCGCGCGCGAAGGGCAGCCGGTCTCCGCCGTCCGCCAGGGTGAAGGCGGTGCCGCCGCCCGCCGAGGGGCGCGACCAGTGTGCTTCGTACCCCGTGCCGTCCCGCAGCACCAGGGCATCGCCGGAGCCGACGGTCTCGGTGTAGGGGGTGACGCTGCCGGAACTGTCGTGGAAGCGGGACGGGCGCACGGTCACGTACTGGATCACGACGGTGGCGGGGGCGAGACGCGGGCCACCGCGGGCACGTGCCGGGGACCCGTCCATCGCCACCAGCCAGCCGCCGCGGTCGGCGGACCAGGTGAAGGTGAAGCGGGCCCCGGGGTAGCGGACGGTGTGCCGGTCGGTGGGCCGGCCGCCGCCGGGTGCGGAACCGAAGCGGTAGCCGATGTCCCGGGGCGCGGAGGCGCCGTCGGCGGCCCGCTCGGCGCGGCGCGCCTTGAGATAGAGGTTGTGGGGGACGCGGCGGCCCGGGTCGCGTTCGTAGCCGTCGGTCAGCTCCCCGGGCGGCAGCAGCCGCAGCGGTGCCGCCTCCAGGGTCGGCAGGAGCTTGCTCTGCACGCCGGAGAAGGCCAGGGCCGGCTCGCCGAACTGGCGCAGCAGTTCGATGTCGGATTCGCGAGCGCTGCGCACCGGGCCGACGGTGGCGGGGAGGTCGGAGGCGAAGACGGCCAGGATACGGCTGAGACCGGCCTCGACCTGCTCGGTGTAGACGATGTCGGCGTGGTCGAGCCCGTTCTGCGGCCGGGCCGCGGCCACGTTGTCGACCTTCACCGCCAGCACCCGGCCGCCCTTGTGCTGCTCGCCGGTGAACGGGGACGCGTCCCCCTCGCCTCCGTCGGAGCCGCACGCGGAGAGGGTGCCCGTGCCGAGCGCCACGGCGGTCGCCAGGGCGGTCCGCAGCACCGTCCTGCGCGCCCTGTGCGGGGCCGCTCCGTCCGTGGGCGGCCCGGGCCGCCGGGTGAGGTCGTCCATGGGGCCTCGCCTCCGTGTCGCCGTGCGCGTCGCGGAGATCCTTCCCCGCGGCGGCGAGGACGGTGCGGCAGGCGGTCCGGTTGGCCCGTTCAGCCGGAGCGCGGGGCGGGCATGTGCGCGTCGACGGCGGCGCCGGCCCGGTTCAGCGGCGGTGCCGGCCGGTCGTGCCCGCCTCCGCCGTGGCGGCCTGCGCAGCTGCCTTCTCGGCCTTGGCCGCTTCCTCCTCGGCCTCCAGCTCGGCGATGACGTTGATCGGCGGCGGCGCCTTCGCCAGGAAGATCCAGGTGAGGTAGACGGCCAGCAGGAACGGCGGGATCTTCAGGATGACCGTGACCCAGCCGAACTGGGTGGTCTCGCCCCAGAAGTAGAGCGGGAAGAGCACGGCCGACTTGCCGAGCAGGATGAATCCCCAGGCGTAACTCGCCTTGGTGTACGCCTTCTTGCGGCCGGGGTTGCGCTTGCGCCAGGAGAGGTTCTCCTTGAACACCGGTCCGAGCACCAGGCCGAGCAGCGGCACACCTGCCATGGCGGTGACGAGGTATGCCAGGGCCAGGCCGAGCGTGTAGAGCATGCCCGGCAGGTAGAAGTCCTTGGCGTTGCCCGTCATCATCGCGAAGAGCACGCCGAAGCCGACGCCGAAGATCCCGCTGAAGGCGTGCTTGACGGTGTCCTTGCGCAGCAGCCGGAAGACGACCATCACACCGGAGAGCACCAGCGCTGTGATCGCGGCGGTGTGGATGTCCTTGTTCACCGTGTACATCGCGATGAACACCAGGCCGGGCACCGTCGTCTCGACCAGGCCCCGCACCCCGCCGAACGCCTCGAACAGAGCCGCTTCCGTGACGGCCTGCGATCCGTTCTCCTCCGGGGCCTGCGAGCCGGTCCCGCCGGCCGGCCGGTCGTCCGGCTCCTGCGCTTCGGTCCGCTTGTCGGGAAGGGTCACCCGCTACTCCTGTCCGAGGGGTCGCAGCTCGTACTTCGGGTTGAACATGACGGGACGGCCGTGGTTGACGGTGATCCGCCCCCAGGCGATCAGCTTGCGGCCCGGCTCGATCCCCGCGATGGAGCGGCGGCCCAGCCAGACGACGTCCAGCGAGGCCGACCCGTCGAACAGCTCGGCCTCCAGGGTGGGCACTCCGGCGCGCGGCCGCAGTGTCACGGTGCGCAGCGTACCGGTTACCCGCACCATCTCGCGGTCGGAGCATTCGGAGATACGGGCACAGCCGGTGTCCTCGGCTTCCTCACGCAGTTCGGCCGAGCGCAGGTCCTCCTCCGAGGAGGAGAGCCGTTCCAGGAACCGTCGGAACCGCCCGCTTCCCGTGCCCCGCTGCTCTCGGGTGGCGCCAGTCATAACCGCCAGGGTACCGCCGGACGGCGGTGTGTCTCCCCCGCCCGCCGGCACCGCCGCGTACCGGGGCGCCGGCTCCGTGTGCTCACGTCTCGAAGCGGTAGCCCATGCCGGCCTCGGTCACGAAGTGCCGGGGGTGCGAGGGGTCGGCCTCCAGTTTGCGGCGGAGCTGGGCCATGTAGACCCGCAGGTAGTTGGTCTCGGTGCCGTAGGAGGGGCCCCAGACCTCCCTGAGCAGCTGCTTCTGGCTCACCAGCCGGCCAGGGCTGCGGACCAGCACCTCCAGCAGGTGCCACTCGGTCGGGGTGAGCCGTACGTCGCCGCCGTCGCGGTGCACCTTCTTCGCCGCCAGGTCGACGGTGAAGGTCCGGGTCTCGATGACCCCGGTCCCCTCCGGCATCCCGGCCGGGGGCTCCGCGCGCCGGACGGCGGCGCGCAGCCGGGCCAGCAGCTCGTCCATGCCGAACGGCTTGGTGACGTAGTCGTCGGCTCCCGCATCCAGCGCCTCCACCTTCTCGTCGGAGGTCTGCCGGGCGGAGAGCACCAGGATCGGCACCCGGGTCCAGCCGCGGATGCCGTGGATGACGTCCACGCCGTCCATGTCGGGCAGGCCCAGGTCCAGGACGACGGCGTCGGGGTGCCGGTCGGCTGCCAGGCGCAGCGCTGTCGCGCCGTCGTGCGCGGCGTCCACCTCGTACTTGCGCGCCTTGAGGTTGATCACGAGGGCGCGGACGATCTGGGGTTCGTCGTCGACCACGAGCACCCGGTGCATTCTTGTTCCTCTCGGTTCCGTTGTGCCGCTCAGGCGCCGGAGCGCTGCGACTGGAGCTGCGGTCTGCCGGTACGGGCCGGCAGCCGGCGGGGCGCGGGGCCACGGCCGTGCGCCGCGCGCAGGGTGAGCACCATGGTCATGCCACCCCCGGGGGTGTCCTCGGCCTCCAGCGTGCCGCCCATCGCCTCGGCGAAGCCGCGGGCGACGGCAAGACCGAGGCCGACCCCGGCTCCGCCGGGTGCGTCGCCGTAGCGCTGGAAGGGCTCGAAGATGCGGTCCTTGTCGCTGTCGGGCACCCCGGGGCCGCGGTCGGTGCAGCGCAGCTCGACCCGGTCGGCCAGCGCGCTCGCGCGCACCAGCACCTTCTTCCCCTCCGGGCTGTACTTGACCGCGTTCTCCACCAGGTTGGCGACGGTGCGCTCCAGCAGCCCCGGGTCGACGGCGACCAGCGGCAGCGCCTCGGCGACGGCGAGCCGCACGCTGCCCTCGGGCACGCCGCCCAGCGCCTTGGGCACGACCTCCTCCAGGCTGATGTCCTTGATGTGCGGCCGGACGGTGCCGGTGTGCAGCCGGGACATGTCCAGCAGATTGCCGACCAGGTTGTCGAGCTTGTCCGCGCCCTCCTCGATCGCCCCCAGCAGCTCCGCCTCGTCCTCCGCCGACCACTGCACGTCGTCGGAGCGCAGCGAGGAAACGGACGCCTTGATGGCGGCCAGCGGGGTGCGCAGGTCGTGCGAGACGGCGGCCAGCAGCGCGGTGCGGATCCGGTTGCCCTCGGCCAGCTCGCGGGCCTGCTCGGCCTCGCCCAGCAGCCGCTGCCGGTCGAGCACCCCGGCGGCCTGCGCGGCGAACGCGGCGAGCACCCTGCGGTCCTCGGCGGGCAGCACCCGTCCGGAGAGGACCAGCATCATGCTGTCCCCCACCGGCATGTCCGTCTCGCCGTCCTCCGGTGCGGCCAGCCGCTTGCCGGAGCCGGTGGTGCCGACGCTGCCCGCGCAGGTCCAGGCGGCCCGCTCGGCGGTGCGCTCCAGCAGGGCGACACCGTCCATGGCGAAGGTCTCCCGGACCCGCTCCAGGAGCGCCTCCAGACTGGGCCCGCTGCCCGGGCCGCCGCCCGCGTGCGGGGTCTCGCCGCGCAGCACGCTGCCCGCCAGCGCGGAGAGGATCTCCGACTCGGCGCGCAGCCTGGCCGCCTGCTGGGTGCGCCGGGCTGCCAGGTCCACCACCGAGGCGACGGCCACGGCGACGGCGAAGAAGACGGCCAACGAGACGACGTTGCGGCCGTCGCTGATGGTCCAGGTGCGGACGGGCTCGGTGAAGAAGTAGTTCAGCAGCGCCGAGCAGACCGCGGCGGAGGCCAGCGCGGGCAGCAGTCCACCCACCAGTCCGGCGGTGACTGTGAGCACCAGGAAGAGCAGCACGTCGTTGGCGAAGCCGATGCCCGGCTCGGTGGCCAGCATCAGGAGCGTCAGCAGCACGGGAGCCCCGAACGCGGTCAGCCAGCCGGCGACGACGCGCGCCGTGCCCAGCCGGGCGGCCCGGGTGCCGGGCAGCCCGCGCCCCCGGGCGACCTCCTCGTGGGTGACGATGTGCACGTCCAGGTCCGGTCCCGAGTCCCGGGCGACGGTGGCGCCGACCCCGGGCCCGAAGACGTACTGCCAGGTCCTGCGGCGCGAGGAGCCGAGCACGATCTGGGTGGCGTTGTGGCCCCGCGCGAACTCCAGCAGGGCCTGGGGGATGTCGTCGCCGATGACGTGGTGGTAGGTGCCGCCGAGGTCCTCCACGAGGGTGCGCTGGACGGCGAGTTCCTGCGGGGAGGCGGAGGTGAGGCCGTCGGCGTGGGAGATGTGGACGGCCAGGATCTCGCTGCCCGAGCCCTTGGCCGCCATCCGGGCGGCGCGGCGGATCAGGGTGCGGCCCTCGGGCCCGCCGGTGAGCCCGACGACGATCCGCTCGCGGGCCTGCCAGGTGGTGCGTATGCGGTGCTCGGAACGGTACTGCTGGAGGTACTCGTCGACCCGGTCGGCAGTCCACAGCAGGGCCAGTTCGCGCAGGGCCGTCAGGTTGCCGGGCCGGAAGTAGTTGGACAGCGCCGCGTCGACCTTGTCCGGGGCGTAGACGTTGCCGTGCGCCATCCGGCGGCGCAGCGCCTGGGGGGACATGTCGACCAGTTCGATCTGGTCGGCGCGCCGCACCACTTCGTCGGGCACGGTCTCGCGCTGCCGCACGCCGGTGATGGACTCCACCACGTCGCCGAGCGACTCCAGGTGCTGGATGTTGACGGTGGAGACGACGTCGATCCCGGCGGCGAGCAGTTCCTCGACGTCCTGCCAGCGCTTGGCGTTCCGGGAGCCGGGCACGTTGGTGTGGGCCAGCTCGTCCACGACGGCCACCGCGGGGCGGCGGGCGAGCACCGCGTCGGTGTCCATCTCGGTGAGGTCCGCGCCGCGGTGCGTGGTCCCGCGGCGCGGCACCTGCTCCAGCCCGTGCAGCAGCGCCTCGGTCCGCGGGCGGTCGTGGTGCTCGACGAATCCGACCACCACGTCGGTGCCCCGCTCTACCCGGCGGTGCGCTTCGGAGAGCACGGCGTAGGTCTTGCCGACGCCGGGCGCCGCGCCGAGGAAGACCCGCAGCCGCCCCCGCCACCGCTGCTGCTGCGTTCCGGACACCATGCCCCCATTGTCACCGCTTTCCGGCCCTGGTCATGCGGCGCGGGCGGGGCCGGGCGTCAGGGTTCCGTATGAATCGCCCGGGCGGTCGCCGGGTGCCCGGGCGGCGGTCGGCGTCCCTCCCGGCCCGCCGCCCGGGGCCGGGACGGGCCGGGTGCGGGAGCCCGCGCGGCGGGGAGGCCGGGGCGCGGGCTCCCTCGGAGCCCCGCGGTCAGCGGGACGCTGCCGCGGCGCGCAGGGCCACGTTGAGCTTCAGCACGTTCACGTGCTCCTCGCCCAGGAATCCGGCGCCGCGGCCCTCCGTGTGCGCGGTCACCAGAGCACGCACCGCCTCCGCGGGCAGCCCGTTGGCCCTGGCGACCCGCGCGCTCTGGATCTTCGCGTACCGGGGGGAGATGTGCGGGTCGAGGGCCGATCCGGAGCCGGTCACCGCGTCGGGGGGCACGGCTGCGGGCGGCACCCCGTTCAGCTCGGCGACCTTGCGTCGGGACTCCCGTACGGACGCGACCAGCCGCGGGTCGCTCGCACCCAGCTGACCGGACCCGGTGGCGCGCGGGTCGTAGCCGGAGTGCGAGGGGCGGCCGTGGAACCACTTCCGGCCGCGCCACTGCTGGCCGATCAGGGTCGAGCCGACCTCCTCGCCGGCCACCCGCACCGGGGAGCCGTTCGCCTTCTCGGGGAAGGCCGCCTGGGCCACACCGGTCACCGCCAGCGGGTAGAGGATCCCGCACAGGACCGTCAGTGCGAGCAGGGCACGGCCGGCGGCCCAGCCGAGCCGGGCGGCGTTGCGTACAGCTGTGTTCATCTCGCTCAGCTCACTCCGGGAAGCGCGGTCAGCAGCAGGTCGATCAGTTTGATGCCGAGGAACGGTGCGACGAGCCCGCCGACCCCGTAGACGGCCAGGTTGCGGCGCAGCAGCCGGTCGGCGCTCAGCGGCCGGTAGCGCACCCCGCGCAGGGCGAGCGGCACCAGGGCGACGATGATCAGCGCGTTGAACACCACGGCGGAGAGGATCGCCGACTGCGGCGAGGTCAGCCGCATGATGTCGAGGGTCTCCAGTCCGGGGTAGGCGGCGGCGAACATCGCGGGGATGATCGCGAAGTACTTCGCGACGTCGTTGGCGATCGAGAAGGTGGTCAGCGCGCCTCGGGTGATCAGCAGTTGTTTGCCGATCTCCACGATCTCGATGAGCTTGGTGGGGTCCGAGTCCAGGTCCACCATGTTCCCCGCCTCCTTGGCGGCGGAGGTGCCGGTGTTCATGGCGACGCCCACGTCGGCACGGGCCAGCGCCGGGGCGTCGTTGGTGCCGTCACCGGTCATGGCGACGAGCCGGCCGCCGGCCTGTTCGCGTTCGATGAGCGCCATCTTGTCCTCGGGCGTGGCTTCCGCGAGATGGTCGTCGACGCCGGCCTCGGCGGCGACGGCCTCGGCGGTCAGCGGGTTGTCCCCGGTGATCATGACGGTTCTGATGCCCATCCGGCGCAGTTCGGCGAAACGCTCGGCGATGCCGTCCTTGACGATGTCCTTGAGGTGGATGACGCCGAGCGCCCGGGCACCGGCCGCGTCCTCGACGGCGACCACCAGGGGGGTGCCACCCGCCTCGGAGATGGCCCGCACGGCGCTGTCGACCTCCGCGCCGACCCGGCCGCCCCGCTCCTCGATCCAGCCGGACACCGCCGCGGCGGCGCCTTTGCGCACCCGCAGCCGCACGCCGGTGCCGTCGGGGGCGCCGACGTCGACGCCGGACATCCGGGACTGCGCGGTGAACGGCACCCAGGTGGCGCCCTCCGGCGTCGCCTGGGCTGCCGTGCCGCCGTCCGGCGGGTGCTCTCCGGCGGCCAGGGCGACCACGGAGCGGCCCTCGGGTGTCTCGTCGGCGAGCGAGCCGAGCCGGGCCGCCTCCGCCAGCTCCTGCGCCGGGATGCCCGCTGCCGGGACGAAGGCCACGGCCCTGCGGTCGCCCAGCGTGATGGTGCCGGTCTTGTCGAGCAGCAGCGTCGTCACGTCCCCGGCCGCTTCCACGGCCCGCCCGGAGGTGGCCAGCACGTTGCGCTGCACCAGCCGGTCCATCCCGGCGATGCCGATGGCGGAGAGCAGCGCCCCGATGGTGGTGGGGATGAGGCAGACGAGCAGCGCCGCGAGCACGGTCAGGGACTGTTCGGCCCCGGCGTGGTCGGCGAACGGCTGGAGGGTGACGACGGCGAGGAGGAAGACGACCGTGAGGGCTGCCAGCAGGATGTTGAGGGCGATCTCGTTGGGCGTCTTCTGCCGGGCGGCGCCCTCCACCAGTGAGATCATCCGGTCGATGAAGGTTCGCCCGGGCTCGGTGGTGATCCGTACGACGATACGGTCGGAGAGCACCTTGGTGCCGCCGGTGACGGCGCACCGGTCGCCGCCGGACTCCCGGATGACGGGGGCCGATTCGCCGGTGATCGCGGACTCGTCGACGGTGGCCACCCCCTCCACGACATCGCCGTCCCCGGGTATCAGGTCACCCGCCTCGCAGACCACGAGGTCGCCGACCCGCAGTCCGGTGCCGGGCACGGCGGTCTCCCGGGCGTCGTCCGGTCCGGTCAGCCGTCGGGCCACGCTCTCGGTCCTGGCCCGGCGCAGGGTGTCGGCCTGTGCCTTGCCGCGCCCCTCGGCCACCGCCTCGGCGAGGTTGGCGAACAGGACGGTCAGCCACAGCCAGGCCGTGATCACCCAGCCGAACCAGTCCCCGGGGTGGGCGACGGCGAGGCAGGTGGTGACGACCGAACCCACCTCGACCACGAACATCACCGGCGACGCGGCCATGCACCGCGGATCGAGCTTGCGCACGGCGGCCGGCAGCGACCGGGCCAGGTGCCGCGGGGCGAACGGCCCGCCGCCCGGGGACCGGCCGGGAGAGTGCCGGCCCGCGGCCGGATTCTGGGTGTCATCCGGCCGCGGAGTGCGGACCGCTGTTGTCGTGCTCATCAGGAGAGTCCCTCCGCGAGCGGCCCCAGAGCCAGGGCCGGGAAGAAGGTGAGTCCGGTGACGATCAGCACGGAGCCGATCAGCAAGCCGGAGAAGAGCGGCTTTTCGGTGCGCAGGGTGCCTGCCGTGACGGGCACCGGCGCCTGCCGGGCCAGCGAACCGGCCAGCGCCAGGACGCACACCATCGGCAGGAACCGGCCGAGCAGCATGCACAGGCCCAGCGTGGTGTTGAAGAACGGCGTGTCCGCGCCGAATCCGGCGAAGGCGCTGCCGTTGTTGTTGGCGGCCGAGGTGTAGGCGTACAGCACTTCGCTGAAGCCGTGCGCGCCGATGTTGGTCATCGCCCGCTCGCCGTCGGGCAGCGCCATGGCGAGCGCGGTGCCGCCCAGCACCAGAGCGGGAGTGCTCAGCAGATAGCAGGCCGCGTACTTGATCTCCCGGGTGCCGATCTTCTTGCCCAGGTACTCGGGCGTGCGGCCGACCATCAGCCCGGCGAGGAAGACGGCGATCACGGCCATGATCAGCATGCCGTACAGCCCGGAGCCGACCCCGCCCGGTGCGATCTCGCCGAGCATCATGCCCAGCAGCGCCACTCCCCCGCCGAAGGCGGTGTAGGAGTCGTGGAAGGAGTTGACGGCGCCGGTCGAGGTCATCGTCGTGGAGGCGGCGAACAGCGCGGACGCGCCGGCTCCGAAGCGCTGTTCCTTGCCCTCGGTGGCGCCGCCGGCGAGCTGGGCCGCTGTGCCATGGTGCGCGTACTCGGCGGCGGTGATCGCCGCGACGCCGGCCAGCCAGATGACGCCCATCGCGGCGAGGACCGCGTACCCCTGGCGCACGTCGCCGACCATGGTGCCGAACGTGCGGGTCAGGGAGAACGGGATGACGAGGAGCAGGAAGACCTCCAGCAGGTTGCTGAAGCCGTTCGGGTTCTCGAAGGGATGTGCGGAGTTGGCGTTGAAGAAGCCGCCGCCGTTGGTGCCCAGTTCCTTGATGGCCTCCTGGGAGGCGACGGGGCCGCCCGGGATGTGCTGGGTGGCCCCGGAGAGGGTCTGCACCTCGTGCATCCCGGCGAGGTTCTGCACCACGCCGGTCGCCACCAGGGCGAGCGCGCCGAGGAACGCGACCGGCAGCAGGATGCGCACCACTCCGCGCACCATGTCGGTCCAGAAGTTGCCCAGTTCCCCGGTGCGCGACCGGGCGAAGCCGCGGATGAGGGCGATGGCGACGGCCATCCCCACGGCGGCCGAGACGAAGTTCTGCACCGCCAGCCCGGTCAGCTGCACCAGATGGCCCATGGCGGACTCGCCCGCGTAGGACTGCCAGTTGGTGTTGGTGACGAAGGAGGCGGCGGTGTTGAACGCCTGGTCCGGGTCGAGTGCGCGGAATCCGAGGGACAGCGGCAGCCTGTCCTGGAGCCGCTGCAGGGCGTAGAGGAAGAGCACTCCGGCGGCGGAGAAGGCCAGCACCGCGCGGATGTAGGCGGGTGCGCGCATCCCGGCGTCCGGGTCGGTGCCGACACAGCGGTGGAGAAGCCGCTCGACGCGCAGATGCCGGTCGGAGCGGTAGACGGCGGCCATGTAGTCGCCGAACGGCCGGTGCACCAGCGCGAGCGCTCCGACGAGCGCCACCATCTGGAGCACCGCGGCGAGTGGTGTACTCATCGGCGCTCAGAACCTGTCCGGGAAGAGCAGGGCGCAGACGAGGTAGCCCAGCAGCGCCAGGGCCACCACGAGCCCCGCGATGTTCTCGGCGTTCCCGGCGCTCACAGCCGGTCCATCCCGCTGGCGACGAGCGACAGCAGTGCGAAGACCGCGACGGTGGTGGCGGCGAAGGCCAGATCGGCCATCGTGTGCTCCTGGTGGGTAGGTTGTGCTGACCCACCCAGAAAACCCCCGCCGGGGGCGTACGCCCCTGCCGTTGACGTCCCTCATACACGTCCCGGGACGCTCTTGACGGGGCTCATACGTCCTTGACGCGGCCCTTACGCGCCGCCGCGCGCACACGACGAAGGCCGGGCCCGTCGGACCCGGCCTTCGCAGCAGCACGTTGCGCTAGCGCACCTCGGAGATCTCCGGGCCGCGCTGGAGCTTGTCGAGGCCGCCCGCGAACCGGGAGCCCTCCTCCACCGTCTCCTGCTGCACTCCGTCCGGCACCATCTGCGCGTCCTCGGGCAGCTTCAGGACGATGGGGTCGCGCGGCGCCATCGGTCCCTCGCCGCGCACCACGACCGTGTCCCGGAAGATCTGCTCCAGCACACCCGCCGCCTCGGGCTGGACCGCGCCCTGGCCGGAGATCACCCCGCGCAGGAACCACCGCGGTCCGTCCACCCCGACGAACCGGACGACCTGCACGCCGCCCGTCCCGTCCGGCAGCTGCACCGGCACCTGCGCCCGCAGCTCCCAGCCCAGGGGCCCCTCGGCCTCGTCGATGACGCCGCCCTGCTGGGTGATGCCGGAGGCGATCTCCTCCCGCACCTCGTCCCAGATGCCCTCGCGCTTGGGCGCCGCGAACGCCTGGAGCTGGACGGCGCTGTCCTGCAGCACGACGGTCGCCGCGACGATCGCGTCACCCGCGACCTCGACCCGCAGCTCCATGCCCTCGACGCCGGGGATGAACAGGCCGCCCAGGTCGACCCTGCCGGAGTCGGGCTCGGTGACCTCGTCGATGTCCCAGGGACCGTCCGGGCGGGGCGCCGGAGGCAGCTTGACCCGGCTCTCTCCGGTCGTGCCGGCTTCGGCGTCCGCGCCGTCCTGCGGCTCGTCCTCGCCTTCCTGTTCCGTCTCGAACTCGTCCGAGGTGCCCTTGGGCTCTTCGCTCTTCTTGCGACGACGTCCGAACACGTCACTGTCCTCTCAGGTCGGAAGCTCGATCGGCACCGACCGCAACGTAATCCTTCTGCTGTGCGGCTGTCTGCAGGGTGACGCCCGACGCGTCGGCGGGCGCCGACCGGGCCGGACGGTCCGCCGCGTGGCCGCCCGTGGAGCCGAAGCCGCCCGCGGCGCGCACCGAGTCGGGCAGCTCCTCGACCTCGCGGAACCGCACCTTCTCCACCTGCTGGACGACGAGTTGGGCGATACGGTCGAACCGCTCGAACCGCACGGTCTCGCGTGGATCGAGATTGGCCACAATCACCTTGATCTCCCCACGGTACCCGGCATCGACCGTTCCCGGTGCATTCACCAGCGAGACGCCGCAGCGGGCCGCGAGGCCCGAGCGCGGGTGGACGAAGGCCGCGTAGCCGTCCGGGAGGGCGAGCGAGATTCCCGTCGGCAGGACCGCCCGCTCCCCGGGGGCCAGTTCCGCGCCCTCGGTGGTCACCAGATCGCAACCGGCGTCCCCCGGATGCTGGTAAGAGGGCATGGGCACCTCGGGGTCGGTCCGCCGCAGCAGGATCTCGACACGGTTGCTCATGGGTTCACCTCGAAGGCACGCGCGCGCCTGACCTGGTCGGGGTCGTCCATGGCCGCGTGGATCTCCTCCTCGCGGCCGTTCTCGACGAAATGCTCGACCTTCACCTCTATGAAGACGGCGTCCGCGCGCACGGCCACCGGCCCCTCCGGACCGCCGATCCGGCCGGTGGCCGTCGAGTAGATCTTGCGCCCGTGCACCGCGGTCGCGCGGGCCTCCAGATACAGGAGGGTGTCCACCGGGACCGGGCGCAGGAAGTCCGTCTCCAGCCGTCCGGTCACGGCGATCACGTGCATCAGCCAGCCCAACGAGCCCAGGGTCTCGTCCAGCGCGGTGGTCAGCACGCCGCCATGGGCGAGGCCGGGCGCTCCCTGGTGGGCGGGCTTGACGGTGAACTCGGCGGTGACGCTGACGCCCTCCCCGGCCCGCGCCGCCAGGTGCAGGCCGTGCGGCTGCCCGCCGCCGCAGCCGAAGCACATGTCGTAGTGGGCACCGAGCGGCGCACCGGGCTCGGGAGCCTCGGGGTGGCGCACCGGCGGTACGGCGTCCGGCGGCGGCACCAGCGAGGTCTTCGGGGAACTGGGGGGATTGGCTGCACTCACGGGTGCAGACCTTACCGCCGTGCGGGGCGCCGGGGGGCGCCGTGCCAAGCTGGACACATGGTTGCCCCGGCCGCGCTCCACGACGAGCGCCTCACCGCTCCCCGGTCCTGGTGGCTGATCGCCGCCGGAATCGGGGTGGCCTGCGCGCTGATGCTCTTCCCCTTCGGTCCGCTGCCGCTGCTGTGCGGCCTGGTGGGGGGCGGCGCGCTGGCAGCCGTGTGTGTGAGCAGCTACGGCAGCGTCCGGGTGCGAGTGGTGGCGGACTCGCTGATCGCCGGGGACGCACGGATTCCGGTGTCGGCGCTCGGGGAGGCCGAGGCGCTGGACGCGGCCCAGGCACGCGCCTGGCGTACGTACAAGGCCGACACGCGGGCGCACATGGTGCTGCGCGGCTACGTCCCCACCGCGGTGCGGGTCGAGGTGACCGATCCGCAGGACCCGACGCCGTACGTGTACCTCTCCACCCGGCATCCGCAGCGGCTGGTGGAGGCGCTGGGGGCAGCCCGCGAGTCGGCCGTCTCCTAGCCGGGTGGGCCGTTCAGCCCGGGGTCCGGCGGCCCGGTCAGCCGCGGTGCGGGCCGGTCGCGCCGGCGCGCAGATCGGCGCGGACGCGCTCGGCGAGCCGTGCGGTGTCCCTGCGGTTCAGCACGGCGCCGGCGGCGGCTCCGATCAGGAACGGCGCGAGGTTCGGCAGGGTGCGCAGGGCGCGCTTCGTGATCTGCTGCCGCAGCCTGCGGCGCAGCTCCCCGTTCATGGCCGTGCTCAGGGTGGCGGGGCGGGTGAGTTCCATGCCGCGCTCGGAGGCCCAGGCACTCAGACAGGCCGCGGCCCGTTCGCGGGCGTTGCCGGGCGCTCGGCGGCCGTAGACCTCGTGCAGCTCGGCGATCAGTTTCAGCTCGACACCGGCGACGCCGACGATCTCGGCGGTCAGCTCGGCGGGCAGGGCCGGGGGCACCGGCAGCATCGCGGCGCCGCCGACTCCCGCTCCCACGGCGGCCGCGCTCCGGGTGGCTCCGGCCACCAGCCGGTCGGCCAGCTCCTCGGTGCTCAGTCCGGGGAACTGGCTGCGGAGGGTCGTCAGGTCCCGTACCGGCACCCGCGGGGCGAGGTCGATGACGCGCTCGGTGACCGCGCGTACGTACATCTGTGTACGCGCCCGGATCCGCCGTGCGGCGCCGCCGGACCTCGGTGCGGGGGCGGACGCTGTCCCGCGGGGCGGCGCGGACGGCACCGGGCCGTCCGCGTGCGGCGCGGTGCCCTCGGCACCGCGCTCGAACGGTACGAGCGAGGCCGACCGGTCATGAGGGCCTCGCTCGTCGTCACGTGCGCCTTCGACTGCCACGGCAGTCGGTCCGCTGCTCAGGCCGCGCAGTCGCGGCAGATGGGCTGACCGTTCTTCTCCGCGGCGAGCTGGGAACGGTGGTGCACCAGGAAGCAGCTCATGCAGGTGAACTCGTCCGCCTGGCGGGGCAGCACCCGGACGGACAGCTCCTCGTTGGAGAGGTCCGCTCCGGGCAGCTCGAGGCCCTCGGCCTGCTCGAACTCGTCCACGTCCACGTTGGACGCGGACTTGTCGTTCCGCCGGGCCTTCAGCTCCTCGATGCTGTCTTCGTTGACTTCGTCGTCGGTCTTGCGTGGAGTGTCGTAATCCGTAGCCATGTCGCTCTCCCCCTCTGGGTGTCTGTGGTGTCTCCAGCGCACGTAACGCGTGAGAGGCCGGACTTGTGCCCGACCCGAGGCGGAGATTTTGCCTCACATCAAGGTCTGTTACTCAATCGACACCCAACGGCACCCCTGAAGAGGTGATCATGTCGGATGTCGAGGAGGACCATAGACGGTCCCCGGCGGTGCTCCGCACACAGTCCGCACCGGCCATCCGGGGTACTGCCCACGATCTCCACCTGCGGAAACCTGGATTTTCCGGGTTTTCTTCCCGTTCGGCGACCCCGGTCCGGGACCACCCGAGAATTCGCATGTGTGATCGATCACAACCCGGCCGCAGGCAGCGAGAAGTGTCTTCGATTCCGCATATAGCGAACGAGTTGCCGACTACACCGGGGTGTTTTCGGTCACTTTTCGTCACCTCCATGTCCTTCGCCCTTTCCGCGAAGTTCTGCGGCCTCGGCCGCCGCTCACAGCGGCAGCGTCACCCGCATCACCAGGCCGCCGTCCTCGCGCGGCACGGCCGAGACCGCACCGCCGTGCGCCCGCGCGACCGAGCGCACGATCGACAACCCGAGCCCGACTCCCTTGTCGCTGCCCGTCCGCTCCGTACGGAGACGCCGGAACGGCTCGAAGAGGTTGTCCACCTCGTAGGCCGGGACCACGGGTCCGGTGTTCTCGACGCTGAGCACCGCCTGCCCCGGCTGGGCCTCCGTACTGACCGAGACCCATCCGCCCGCACGCAGGTTGTAGCGCACGGCATTCTGCACCAGGTTCAGTGCGACGCGCTCCAGGAGTACCCCGTTGCCCTGTACATATGTGGGCTGCCGTACTCCGCGCAACTCGACGCCCTTGGTCTCGGCCTCTCCGCGCGTCTGCTCGACCGCCTGCGAGGCCACCTCGGCCAGGTCCACCGGCTTGCGGTCGACCAGCTCGTTCTCGCTCCGGGCGAGCAGCAGCAGCCCCTCCACGAGCTGCTCGCTGCGCTCGTTGGTGGCCAGCAGCGTCTTGGCAAGCTGCTGCAGCTCCGGCGAGGCGCCCGGATCGGCGAGCTGCACCTCCAGCAGCGTGCGGTTGATCGCCAGCGGGGTGCGCAACTCGTGCGAGGCGTTGCCCACGAAGCGCTGCTGCGCGGTGAAGGCGCGCTCCAGCCGGTCGAGCATGTCGTCGAAGGTGTCCGACAGCTCCTTCAGCTCGTCGTCCGGGCCCTCCAGCTCGATCCGCTTGTGCAAATCCGAGCCCGCCACCTGGCGCGCGGTGCGGGTGATGCGGCCCAGCGGCGCGAGCACCCGGCCCGCCATCACGTAGCCGAAGGCGAACGCGGCCACGGCGAGTCCGAGCAGCGCGAGCAGGGAGCGGCGCAGCAGCCCGTCCAGCGCCATCCTGCGCTGCGCCTCCGCGCACTCCGACAGTCGTTGCATGAACACGTCACTGGGGAGGGTTCCGGTCAGCCCCTGGCAGTCCGAGGTCGGCTGGACCTCCCCGTTGAGGATGCGGAACGAGACATGGCTGGCGTCGTCCAGCGCCTGCGCCGCCAGCAGATAGATGATCGTCAGCAGCAGCATCCCGGCGATCAGGAACATCCCGCCGTACAGCAGCGTGAGCCGTATCCGGATGGTGGGGCGCAGCAGGGGCGAGGAACGGGGCGTCTCGCGCGGGTCCCAGCTCGGTTTGGGGGGCGTCCGCGGCGGGGCGCTGCCGGGGCGGCCGCTCCCCTCCGGGCCGGAGGGGCCGGGGGCGCCCCGGGAAGCGGGTGAACCCGGGGATTCGGGAGAAGTGGAGGGTGCCATCGACGTCAGATCCGGTACCCCGCGCCCGGCACGGTGACGATCACCGGCGGCTCACCGAGCTTGCGGCGCAGCGTCATCACCGTCACACGCACCACATTGGTGAACGGGTCGGTGTTCTCGTCCCACGCCTTCTCCAGGAGTTGCTCGGCGGAGACCACGCTGCCCTCGCCCCGCATCAGCACCTCCAGCACCGCGAACTCCTTGGGTGCCAGCTGGATCTCCCGGCCGTCCCGGGAGACCTCGCGACGCCCCGGGTCCAGCCGGATACCGGCCCGCTCCAGCACCGGCGGGAGGGCCGTGGTGGTGCGCCGCCCCAGCGCCCGGACGCGGGCTGTCAGCTCGGAGAAGGCGAAGGGCTTGGGCAGGTAGTCGTCCGCGCCCAGCTCCAAGCCCTCGACCCGGTCGCTGACGTCCCCGGATGCGGTGAGCATCAGCACCCGGGTGGGCAGCCCCAGCTCCACGATCCGCCGGCAGACGTCGTCCCCGTGCACCAGCGGCAGGTCCCGGTCGAGTACGACGACGTCGTAGTCGTTGATGTCGACGCGCTCCTGCGCCGCCGCTCCGTCGTAGACCACATCGACGGCCATGGCCTCTCTGCGGAGGCCCGTCGCCACGGCATCGGCGAGCAGTTGCTCGTCCTCGACGACGAGTACGCGCACGGCGCTGTTCCTTCCCTGGATACGGATGGGGGATCGTGCTCCCCATCGTGCCCCGGACCCCGGTAAATCGGCGGTAAGAGCAGGGGTGGGAAACCGGGCGCGGACTCCGGCACGAGCCGCCGGCACTTTTTCCGGGCGGTTGAGGTTTCTCTGAGGTTCCGGTTGGGGAGGACCTGAGCACCATCCACGATCACGCCCTGTGCGCAGGGTGCCACGACGCACCTCCGACGCAGTCCGGGGACCACGCCGTGATCGGGCACGCACCACTTCCCTCGGCACACCCCGTGCCACCGACCCGCGACGAGGGGGCACACCATGGACGCATTCACCGCAGGCATCCTGCAGCGTATACGGACCACCGAGTCCGACCTGCACCGCGCACGTGAATCCGGCGACGACTTCCTCGTGGACGTCGAGCAGTCGGAGTTGGAGGACCTCCGCCGGCTGGCCGCCGAGCACGGCGTACAGGTCGCCTGACGGCCCTTCCGAGCCCGCTTCCGGCGATGCGGCCCTCCGGCCCGGAGGGCCGCATCGCCGTTCCCGGCTATTGCTCCGCGCCCGCCACGCCGATCGGCTGGTCGTGCCAGGCGCCCAATTCCTCCAGCAGCGGCTGGAGGACCTCGAAGACCCCCGGCGAGGCCGCGACGGTGAGATCACCGTCCGCGGGCAGCCCCGGACGACCGCCCGTGCGGGCACCGGCCTCCCGCGCGACGAGATCCCCCGCGGCCAGATCCCACGGGTTGAGGCCGCGCTCGTAGAAACCGTCCAGCCGCCCGGTGGCGACATCGCACAGGTCGATGGCGGCCGAGCCACCGCGGCGGATGTCGCGCACCCGCGGCACCAGCCCCTGGGCGACGGCGGCCTGGGCCACCCGCCGCTCCCTGATGTAGCCGAAGCCGGTGCCGATCAGCGCCTGGTCCAGCGGCGGGGACGGGCGGCACCGCAGGCGCCGCCCGTCCAGGTAGGCGCCCTGCCCGCTGACCGCCTGCCAGGTCTCACCGCGTACCGGTGCCGCCACCACTCCCACGACCCGCTCGCCGTGGTACTCGGCGGCGATCGAGACGGCCCAGTCGGGACGTCCGTAGAGGTAGTTGACGGTGCCGTCGACGGGGTCGATGACCCAGCGGACACCGGAGGTGCCCTCGCTGACGGCGCCCTCCTCGCCGAGGAAGCCGTCCTGCGGACGGTGCTCGGCCAGGAATCCGGTGATCAGCCGCTCGGAGGCCAGGTCCATCTCGGTGACCACGTCGATGGGGCTGGTCTTGGTCGCCGCGACGCCCAGGTCGGCCGGGCGGCCGTCGCGCAGCAGGGTGCCAGCGCGGGCGGCGGCCTCCTGCGCGAGGGCGAGCAGCTCGGCCTTGAGCGCGTCGTCGGCGGGTTCGGATGCGGACTGCGGGGTGTCGGTCACGAGTGTCGATGCTCCTGTCGTGTTGACCGGGTACCGGCGCGGCGGCGGGCCGGGGCGGGCGGTCTGGCGCGCCCGGGGTCCGGGCGCGGAACTGTCACAAGGGCGGTGCGTCGGCGCCCGCCGCGGCCGGCTTCGGGGTCCGCGCCGGGCAGCAGCCGACCGGGCACACGTCGTGGCTCGGGCCCAGTGCGCCCAGCGCGCAGCGGGCGGGCGCCTCGCCCCGCTCGGTGGCGGCGCGCTCCAGCACCAGTTCCCGCACCGCGGCGGCGAACCGCGGGTCGGCGCCCACCGTGGGCGAGCGGCGGGCGGGCAGGCCCAGCTCGGACGCCTTGTCCAGGGCCTCGGTGTCCAGGTCGTAGCGGACCTCCATGTGGTCCGAGACGAAGCCGACCGGGACCATCACCACCCCGGGCGTCCCGTCGGCGTGCAGTTCCTCCAGGTGGTCGCAGATGTCCGGCTCCAGCCACGGCACGGAGGGCGGGCCGCTGCGCGACTGGTAGACGAGGCTCCAGGGGTGCCGTACACCGGTGCGCTCCCGGACGGCCTCGGTAATCAGTTCGGCGGCGTCGAGGTGCTGCGCGACGTAGGCGCCGCCGTCGCCGTGCGCCTCGACGGGGCCGGAGGTGTCGGCGGCGGCGGCGGGGATGGAGTGCGTGGTGAAGGCGAGGTGCGCGCCGTCGCGCACCTCGGCGGGGAGGTCGTCCAGACAGGCGAGCACTCCGTCGACCACGGGTTCGAGGAAGCCCGGGTGGTTGAAGTAGTGGCGCAGCTTGTCCACCTGCGGCGGGCGCAGCCCCTCCTCCTGCAGCGCAGCCAGTGACTCGGCGAGGTTCTCCCGGTACTGGCGGCAGCCCGAGTAGGAGGCGTAAGCGCTGGTCGCCAGGGTGAGCACCCGCCGGTGGCCGTCGTGGACCAGTTCGCGCAGGGTGTCGGTGAGGTACGGCGCCCAGTTGCGGTTGCCCCAGTAGACGGGGAGGTCGAGGCCGTGTGCGGCGAAGTCCTCGCGGAGCGCCGCCAGCAGGGCCCGGTTCTGCTCGTTGATCGGGCTGACCCCGTCGAAGAGGTAGTAGTGGCGGCCCACCTCTTCGAGGCGTTCGGTGGGGATGCCACGCCCCCGGGTGACGTTCTGCAGGAACGGGACGACGTCGTCCATCCCCTCGGGACCGCCGAACGACAGCAGCAGGAGCGCGTCGTAGGGGGCCGGGGAGGAGTCCGGCCCGGGGCCGGGGGGTTGGGTGGGCAGCGCATCGGACATGCCTCGATCTTCCCATCCGGGGGACGCGGCAGGCGCCCGGCCTCCGCTGCGCGGCGCACTGTAGGGCACCTGTGCGAGAGCCGTGAGTATGATCCCTCTCCAACTGGTGGGGACCCGCCGGTGCGGGGGCGTCGGCGGTCGTGGTGCGTTCCTCGGCCCCGGCCGCGCTCTCGGACGGAGCGCCGCGGCGAGAGGGGACGGTCACGGATGAGCGGGCGATCGGGTGTGCGGTCGACGACGGACGGCCGGGCGGGAACGTGGCGGAACTGGGCGGGCAACGTGGTGGCCGCCCCCCGACGGACCGTCTCGCCCTCCACCACGGAGGCGCTGGCCGAGGTGGTGCGCCGCGCTGCGGCCGACGGACTGCGGGTGAAGGCGGCGGGCACGGGCCATTCGTTCACCGCCGCCGCCGTCACGGACGGGGTGCTCATCCGGCCCGAGCGGCTGACCGGGGTGCGCGCCGTGGACCGGGCCGCGGGCACGGTCACCGTCGCGGCGGGTACCCCGCTGAAGGAGCTGAACGCCGCGCTGGCGGCCCGCGGCCTGTCGCTGACGAACATGGGCGACATCATGGAGCAGACCGTCTCGGGCGCCGTCAGCACCGGCACCCATGGCACGGGCCGCGCCTCGGCCTCGGTCGCCGCGCAGATCACCGAGCTGGAGCTGGTGCTCGCCGACGGCTCCGTGGTCCGCTGCTCGGCGGAGGGGACACCACAGGAGCAGGCCCTCTTCGCCGCCGCGCGAGTGGGGCTGGGGGCGCTGGGCGTGGTCAGTGAGATCACCTTCGCGGTGGAACCGGAGTTTCTGCTGACCGCGCGGGAGGAGCCGATGCCGTTCGACCGGGTCGTCGGCGAGTTCGATCAGTTGGTGGCCGAGAACGAGCACTTCGAGTTCTACTGGTTCCCGCACACCGAGAGCTGCAACACCAAGCGCAACAACCGCAGTACGGGTCCCGCGGCTCCGCTCACCCCGCTGCGGGGCTGGGTCGACGACGAGTTGCTCTCCAACGGCGTCTTCCAGGCGGCCTGCGCACTCGGCAAGGCGGTACCCGCCGCCGTCCCCGGGGTGGCCCGCGTCTCCAGTCGCGCGCTGTCGGCACGCAGCTACACCGACATCCCGTACAAGGTCTTCACCAGTCCGCGCCGGGTGCGCTTCCTGGAGATGGAGTACGCGATACCGCGGGCCGCGCTGGTGGAGGCACTGCGCGCGCTGAAGGCACTGGTGGAGCGCTCGGACTTCCGGGTGAGCTTTCCCGTGGAGGTGCGTACCGCGCCCGCGGACGACATCCACCTGTCGACAGCGAGCGGCCGTGAGACGGCGTATGTGGCAGTGCACATGTACCGGGGCACGCCCCATGAGGCGTACTTCAGCGCGGTGGAGCGGATCATGACGGCGCACGCCGGCCGCCCGCACTGGGGGAAGCTGCACAGCAGGGACGCGGAGTACCTCGCCGGGGTGTATCCGCGCTTCGAGGAGTTCACGGCCCTGCGTGACCGTCTGGACCCGGACCGGGTCTTCGGCAACGACTACCTGCGGCGCGTGCTGGGCGACTGACGCCCCCGTGCCGGGCACGGGACCGCCGGCTCGACGGAACGGGCCGTGCCCGCACATCCGGAGCGGATGCGCGGGCACGGCCCGTCGGACTGCGCGAGCCCTTGCGGGGTGCTAGCCCGGCTGCTGCCCCTGCGGCAGATCGGCGCCGCTGCCGGAGCCTCCGGTCTCTCCCTGGCCGCTTCCGGCACCGCCGTCCTGGCCGCTGTCCGAGCCGCTGTCACCGGTGCCGGTGTCGCCGCTTGCGGAGTCACCGCCGCCGTCGGTGCCGTCCGGCTGGGAGGGGGACGGGTCGGGGGCCGGCGTCGATCCGCCCCCGGTGTCACCGGAGTCGTCCCGCCCGCTCTCGCTGCCGTTCCGGTCGCCCGGATCGGACGACCGCCCCGAGCCGGACGGGTCGGTGGTCGGGCGCTGCCCGTCCTCCGTACCGTCCTGGTCCGGACTCGCCGGGGGCGTGTCCGGGGAGTCTTCGCCGGTGGACGAGTCGTGGCCCGGCCGGAACACGTCGCTGAGGGAGGTGCCCTTCCCGCCTGAGACGCTGTGCCCGGAGAGCGCCTCGTAGAGCGTGATGCCGCCGATCGCGAGCACGAACACCAGCACGGCGGGCAGCAGGGTGCGCCGCCAGCCGCGCCACTTGGTGCCGTGGGTGGTGGCCGCGGTGAACTCCCCGTCACCGGGGGCCTCCGCGGCGGGCGCCGCCCCGTCCCGCGCGGGCGCGGACCGGGCGGCGCCCGCGAGCACCCGAGTGGTCCCGGCGGGGCGCGGTGACCGCGCCGGGTCCTGGCTCCGCAGTACCCGGGTGGCGTCCGCGTCCCGGGCGGGGACGGCTCCGGCCGCGGAGCGCAGGGCCCTGGTCAGGTCGTCGCGCCGCAGCACCCGGGTCGCGTCCGCGGCGTCGGGCTCCGCGCCGGGTCCGGTGCCGCTCCCCGCCCCCTGCCCCCACGTGGTGGTGACGGGCCCGGTGCCGTGCAGCACGTCGGCGTTGTGGACGGCCTGGCCGGCGTGCCCGCCCTCGTCGTCCTTCCAGCCGGCGGCCGGGTCCCGCACCGGGACCTGCCGCGCCTTGGGCGGCACCGTGACTTCCTTGATCTGTTCGCCGGTCCTGCTGAAGAAGTGCTGGAAGACCGGGCCACCGCTGGTCGCGACCAGGCTCATCACACCGGCCCCCAGGAAGGTGCCGTACACCCCGAGTTGCCCGGCGGCGAACGCGGCCACCACCGCGGCGACCGCGCTGCCCAGCACCTGGGCGAGGCTCAGCTCCAGCCGTTTTCCACTCTTGCTCTCCTCCTGCTCGGGGGCTCCCCTGCTGGATATGGATTGCTTGTCGCTCTTGTCCATTTACCGCCCTTGATCGCACACTCCAAGCACTGTGCACGATTAGGGGACTTTCGAGCGAAGGGCAGGGTTCCATTTCGGGTGGTTCTGTGACGCTTCCCACCCCCGTATCCAGGCCAAATGGACTCTTGGGGCGTCAACTCCCTTACTCGGGAGCAACTTCGGTGGCGCGGCGGTCCACCCGGGTGGCCCTAATGGAGTAGTGTGACGAGCCCTGGTCTCGGTTCTGACCCGGCGCTGGCTGCACACGGTGACCACCTCGATCACCGTGCGTTGTGAGGAGGTAACCGTGCCGTAGCGGCGGTTCCGGGCAGTTCCACACGATTCGAACAACGATCTGGAAACAGCCTCGGACCCCGAGGAAGTCGGCAAGGTTGTGGCAGGCTGCACCCGGGCAGGCCACACTCGTCTAGCGGGAGCAGCGACGCACGTGACGTCGGCAGGCACCACCCGGGAGGTCCCCATGCCCGAACTGCGTGTCGTGGCCGTCAGCAACGACGGCACACGACTGGTGCTCAAAGCTGCCGACAGCACGGAATACACGCTTCCGATCGACGAGCGGCTGCGCGCCGCCGTCCGGAACGACCGGGCGCGGCTGGGCCAGATCGAGATCGAGGTGGAGAGCCACCTGCGGCCTCGGGACATCCAGGCGCGGATAAGAGCCGGTGCCTCCGCCGAGGAGGTCGCCTCCCTCGCGGGGATCCCGGTCGACCGGGTGCGCCGCTTCGAGGGCCCGGTGCTCGCCGAGCGCGCCTTCATGGCCGAGCGCGCCCGCAAGACCCCGGTGCGCCGCCCCGGCGAGAACGTCGGCCCGCAGCTCGGCGAGGCCGTCGCCGAGCGGCTGCTGCTGCGCGGCGCCGACAAGGACTCCGTGCACTGGGACTCCTGGCGGCGCGACGACGGCACCTGGGAGGTGCTGCTCGCCTACCGCGTCGCGGCCCAGCCGCACTCCGCGACCTGGACCTACGATCCGCCGCGCCGTCTGGTGCAGGCGGTGGACGACGAGGCCAGGGCGCTGATCGGCGAGACCGACGACACCCCGGAGCCCAGCTTCCCGTTCGTGCCCCGGATCGCCCGGCTGCCGCGCGAGCGCCCGGACCGCGGCGAGCGCTCCGGCCGGCCCGAGCTGGAGCCCGCCGCGCTGGCACCTGCGCCCGGCGACGAGGACGATCAGGCGCTGTCCGACGCCGAGGACGGCTCCGGCACCCCGGACTCGCTGACCAGCCTGCTGGAGGCGGTGCCCAGCTTCCGGGGCGACCTGGTCGTCCCGGAAGCGCAGCCGGGTGCGGTGGAGGACGAGGACGAGGCAGCCGCCGCCGTGGCCGAGAGCGCCGCGAGCGAGCGGGACCGCGAGGAGGAGCAGGAGGCCGTGGAGCCGACCGCCCCCGCCGCGAGCGCCGGTTCCGCCTACGCGGACGTGCTGATGCCGCGCTCGGTGACCGCGCACCGGGACCGGCTCAAGGGCAACACCGACCGGCAGGCCGAGGCCGACGGGGTCCGCCCGGGCCGCCGTGCCGCGGTACCGAGCTGGGACGAGATCGTCTTCGGCACCCGCCGCAAAAAGGAGTAGGCGACAGGCCGGGCCCCGGGTCCGGCCGACGCGCGCCCGGGGGCGGTCCGAGCGGACCGCCCCCGGTTCGTCCGCCGTGCCGGGTGACCGCGGGGGTGTGGTCAGCCGCGCTCCGGCCCGGTGGCCACCGGGCGGCCTCCTCCGGCCGTCCACTCGCTCCAGGAGCCCACGTACAGCGCCGCCTCGATCCCGGCGAGCTGGAGGGCCAGCACCTCCTGGGCCGCGGAGACCCCGGAGCCGCAGTAGACACCGACCTCCGTGCCCGGACCGGCGCCCAGCGCCGCGAAGCGTTCCGCGAGGGCGTCCGGGGAGCGGAAGGTGCCCGCGTCGGTGAGGTTCTCCGTGGTGGGGGCCGAGACCGCACCCGGGATGTGCCCCGCCACCGGGTCGAGGGGCTCGACCTCTCCGCGATAGCGCTCCGCGGCGCGGGCGTCCAGCAGCACCCCGCGCCGGGCCAGGGCCGCGGCCTCGTCCGCGTCCAGGGACGGCAGGCCGCCGGAGGCGGGCGTGAAGTCGCCGGGCACCGGTTCGGGGGGCGTGGTGCTGAGCGGCAGCGGCTCCCCGCTCCCGGGATCGCGGTGGCTCTGCCAGGCCGCCAGGCCCCCGTCCAGCACTCTGACGTCGGGGTGGCCCGCCCAGCGGAGCAGCCACCAGCAGCGGGCCGCGGCCCAGCCGCCGCCGGGACCGCCGCCGTCGTAGACGACCACGGGGCGGTCCGCCGTCACTCCCGCACGCCGCATCGCCGAGCCGAAGACGTCCGGTGCGGGCAGCGGATGCCGGCCGGTCCCGGCCCCCGCCGGAGCCGCGAGCTCGCTCTCCAGGTCGATGTAGACGGCACCGGGCAGATGGCCCGCACGGTAGGCGGGCAGACCGGGCGGGTCGCCGGGCTTGTAGCGCACGTCGAGCAGCACGGGCGCGGCGCCGGCTGCGAGGTCGCCGGCGAGCGCCGTTGCGGAGATGATGGCTGTCATGGCGCCATCCTCGCGCAGGGCCGCTCCCCCCGGGGTCCAGGGGTCGGTGACGGCACACGGATCGGGGATTCTCCACCGGAAGCGGCAACAGCGGCGCGGCCGGGGAGCGCGGCACGGCGGATGGTGACAGCATCTGCACTGGCGAGTAGTCACGACGCCGCGGCAACGACGCCGCGGCACTTCCACCCGCACGACCGCATCGATGATGGTCAAGGAGCGAAGCAGATGACCGAGGCAGCGACCCGGCTGCGGCACACGCCCGGCGCGCCTGCGTGGGCGAGCCTGATGGTGCACGGACTGGACGCCGGCCAGGCTTTCTACCAGGGCCTGTTCGGCTGGGAGTTCCGGGCCGGACCCCGGCAGCTCGGCCCGTACGTACGCGCGGTCGCGGCAGGGCACGAGGTCGCGGGGCTGGGCAAGAAGGCGGACGGCAGGCAGCTCCCGGTGGCCTGGCTGCCGTATCTGGCGACCGACGACGCGGACGACACGGCCTCCGCGGTCCGTTCGTACGGTGGCACGGTCGCGGTGGGCCCGTTGGACGCGGAGCAGGCGGGGCGGATGGCGATCGTCTCGGATCCGCACGGGGCCCCGTTCGGCCTGTGGCAGGACGTGCACGTGCCGGGCCTGGGCACCGCGCCGCGCGGGATGGCGGGGGCTCCGGTGTGGTTCGAGCTGGTCACCCGGGAGACGGGCCGGGTGGTCAAGTTCTACCAGGCGGTGTTCGGTTACGACGTGCAGAGCGTCGAGGCGCCGGGCGCTGACTATCTGACCCTGTGCGTGGCGGGCGTTCCGGTGGCGGGCATCCAGGGCGTGGGGGACGCGCTGCCGCGGGACCGGGGGCCGCACTGGCGTACGTACTTCGCCGTGGAGGACCCGGACGGGATGGCGGGACGCGCCGAGAAACTGGGCGGTGGTGTGGTGCGCGGCCCGGGCGACTCACCGTACGGGCGCGTGGCGACGCTGGCCGACCCGGAGGGCGCGCACTTCAGTGTGATCCGGCCCGCCGCAGCGGATCGCTGAGCCCACGTCCCGGCGGCACCTTCGCCCCGGCGGGTTCGTCCACGGGGAGGACGTCGGGCGAGAGCGCGCCCGCCCCTGCCGTGGCGGCCGTCAGCCGCCTGCGGTGGTGGCGCCTGCACAGGACTTCGTATCCGACTTCACCGCTGGGCTCCCCCACGTCCCCCACGACCACCTGAGCACCCTCGACGACCATGCGGCCGCCGACGGTACGCGCGTTGTGCGTGGCGCGGGCGCCGCACCAGCACAGCGCCTCCACCTGGAGGGTCTCCATCCGGTCGGCCAGTTCCATCAGCCGTTGGGAGCCGGGGAAGAGGCGGGTGCGGAAGTCGGTGGCGATACCGAACGCGTAGACGTCGATGCCCAGATCGTCGACGACGCGGGCGAGTTGCTCGACCTGCTCGGGCGAGAGGAACTGCGCCTCGTCCACGATCACGTAGTCGGTGCGGCCGCCCGAGGTCAGATGGCGGACCAGGTGCCGCTGGAAGTCGAGTTCCTCGGCCACCTCCACGGCCTCGGCGACCAGGCCGAGCCGGGAGGAGAGCCTGCCGGTGCCCGCGCGGTCGTCCCGGGTGAAGATCATGCCCTGCAGGCCGCGCGCCGAGCGGTTGTGCTCGATCTGGAGCGCGAGCGTGCTCTTTCCGCAGTCCATCGTTCCGGAGAAGAACACCAGCTCTGGCATGGGGGGGTCGGACCCTTTCTCGGTTCGGGTTCCTCTGGCGTGGGCACAGGGGGGCGCCGGGCGGGCGCACCGGACGCGGTGCGTCAGGTGCGGACCTCCAGCAGCGGGACGAGTTGCTCCGCGGACGTCGCCGAGCCGTGCATCCCGATCAGCTCGGACTCCTTGGGTTCGCGCCGGGTCGCCACCACGGCGACGTCGTCGCGCATCGCGGCGATCACGTCGCCGATCCTGCCGCGCACCCGCGGTTCGACCCCGGGGCCGAACCAGCCGAGGTCGACGGCCTCTTCGCGGGTGGCGACCCACGCCTGCTCGGCCAGCACCTCGCGCCAGACGGCGTGTACGTCGCCCGCCGCGCCCGGCACCGCGTACACGTGCCGCATCCGGCCCTCGCCGCCCAACTGCGTGACTCCGGCGCTCAGCTCCCAGTCCTCGTCGAAGTCGATCCGCGCCTCGGGCCCCTGCGGGATGTCGACCATGCCGTGGTCGGCGGTGATGTAGAGCGCCGAGCGCGGGGGCAGCTGCTCCGCGAGGCGCTGGGCGAGCCGGTCGACGTACATCAGCTGGCCCCGCCAGGCGTCCGAATCCATGCCGTGGCGGTGCCCGTTCCCGTCCAGCTCCGCGTAGTACGTGTAGACCAGGGTGCGGTCCGCGGCGGCGAGGCGCTCGGCGGCCAGATCCATCCGGTCCTCGGCGGACAGCCGCCCCAGGAAGGTACCGCCGGAGAGGGCGATCTTGGTGAGCGGCGTGTGCTCGAAGTGCGGCGCCGTCACCTGGCAGACCTCCACCCCGGCGGCCGCCGCCTGCTGGAAGACGGTCGGGTACGGCTGCCAGACGTGCGGCTCGGTCCAGGGCTGCCAGCGGAGCTGGTTCATCAGCGCGCCGGTGGCCGGGTCCAGCACGGTGTAACCGGGCAGCCCGTGCTCCCCGGGCACCCGCCCGGTCCCCACCGAGGCCAGCGAGGTGGCCGTGGTGGAGGGGAAACCGGAGGTGATCGGCTCACCGGTACCGGCGGTGGAGCCGGCGAGCAGCGAGGTGAGGAACGGCGCCTCGTCGGGGTGCGCCCCGAGTGCCTCCCAGCCCATCCCGTCCACCAGGAACACGCAGGCCCGGTCCGCGGGCGGGAGCCGCAGCCCGGCGGCCAGGCCGGGAACGCCGAGCCCGGCGGCCACCGACGGCAGCAGATCGGCCAGCGAGCCGGAGCCGTAGCGCGGGACGGGCGCCGTGCGCGGGTCGAGCGGGCCGTCCGGTACGGCGCCGCCGTGCCCGGCCCCGCCGGACACCGTGGGGGCGGCCGGGTACCGGAGCGGGTGCGGGATGTTCTCAGCGGTCACTGCGGGGGTCCGACCCGGGTCGTTCCGGCAGTGGCCTCGGACAGCGCCTGCGCGAAGGCGAGGGTCTGGCGGACGGTGTCGGGACCGTCGCCCGCCTCGCTGACCCGCAGCGAGAGGTCGTCGGCCGTCGCGGATCCGGTATAGCCGTGGTCGGCCTCGCAGTTGGGGTCGCCGCAGGTGGCCGGCTCCATGTCGAGCCGGGAGACGGCACCCCAGCCGATGGTGAGGACGACCTCGCGGGGCAGGGTGCCGGGTGTGTAGGACTCGGGGTTGGCCACCACCCGGGAGAGCACCACCGAGGAGATCCGCTCCAGCTTCACGGACTCGGTGGAGGTGGTGGCGTAGGGCGAGGGCGAGGTGCCGTCCGCCGCCTGCTCGTCGGTGTGGCTGACGAGGAAGCGGGTGCGGGTGAGCACCAGGACCGTGACGTGGCGGCGGACCTCGTTGGAGTCGAACGTCGTCTCCTGGTGCACAAGGTATGAGGCCACGGGCTCGCCACCCACCGCCGCCTCGACGGCCTCGGCTACGAGGGCCGGGTAGTAGCCGCTGCGTTCGATCGCCTCACGCAGCCCCTGCGTCGTCGTACCGGTCTTCGCCATGACAGCCATCCTAAGGGCCGTACGGCGGGCTCGGCCCGGGCCGCTCCCCCCGATGCGCTCCCGCCGCGCCGTCAGTACGCCGGGAGCCTGCGCGCTCCCAGGTCGGGACGCCTTCCCGGGTCGGCGACCCGGACGGAGGCGCTCAACACTGTCACACCGCGCGGCGCCACCACCACCGGGTCGAGCTCCACCGCGACGACCTGCGGATGATCGTCCATCAGCAGCGAGACCCGCAGCAGCACCTCCTCCAGCGCGGCGGTGTCGGAGGGCTCGGCCCCCCGCCAGCCGAACAGCAGCGGCGCGGAGCGGATGGCGCGGACCAGCCCGGCGGCCTCCTTGTCGGTGACGGGCACCAGCCGGTGCGCCGTGTCGCCCAGCAGCTCGGACGGCGGACCGGCCAGCCCGAAGGAGAGCACGGCGCCGATGGCCGGGTCCAGCGTCCCGCGGACCAGGGTGCCCACGCCGCGCGGCGCCATCGCCTGCACGACCGGGCGCAGCTCCTCGGGGGCGCCGAGCCCCTCGATGAGCTCCCGGAAGGCCCGGCGCAGCCCGTTCTCACCCGCGATGTCCAGCCGCACGCCGCCCAGGTCGGCGCGGTGCCGCAGATGCGGGGCCGTGGTCTTGAGCGCGACGGGGAAGCCGAGGGTGCGGGCCGCCTCGACGGCCGTGTCGGCGTCCGGGGCCGCGAGGGTGGGCTGCACCGGGATGCCGTAGCCGAGCAGCAGCCGGGCCGCCTCCTCGTCGGTCAGGGCCCGGCCGCGGCCCGGGGAGGCCGGCGTCGCCTCGGCCAGCAGCGCCGTCGCCGCGGACTCGTCCACGTCGAGGTCGGGCACCTTGCCGGGGCTGCCGGCCTCCGCGCGCCAGCGCGCGAAGCGCACCGCCTCGGCCAGGGCACCGGAGGCGCGCTCGGGGGTCGGATAGGAGGGCAGGCCGCGCTGGGCGAGCGCCTTCTGCAGGCCCTCCATCGCCAGGTGGACGACCGCGACGGGCTTGCGCGGGGTGCCCTCGGCCGCGGCCGCCTCGACTGCTTCCCGCAGCGCGTCGGCGAGGGCCTCGACATGGCCGCCGGGCGGGGTCCGGGGCTCGACCCCTCCCGCGCTGTCCGGCAGCTCGGTCGGCACCGTGGGGACCACGGTGACCAGCACGGCATCCGCTGCCGGGTCGGCGAGTGCCGTGCGCAGTGCCCGGCCGAACGCGCCGGGCCCCGCCGAACCGGGCAGCGCCACGACCGGACGGGGCTGCAGCCCGTCGGTGAGGCAGGCGTCGTAGGCCAGCAGGCTCAGCGCGTCGGTGTTGCCGAGGATGCCGACCCGCGGGCCCGCCGGGGGCGGCTGCTCGATCAGGAGTACCCCGGTGTCCAGCAGCTCGGTGAACGTGTCGACCATCAGGACGCCCGCCTGGCGCAGCAGGGTGCGGACCGTGGCGTCCGGGGTGCGCGCCGCGGGCGCCGCGTGGCCGGGCGGGGGCGTGCTGCCGCGCTGCCGCGAGCCCTTGACGACGACGACCGGTTTGCGGGCCGCGGTGCGCCGGGCGAGCCTGGTGAATTTGCGCGGGTTGCCGATGGACTCCAGGTACATCAGGACGACGTCGGTGGCCTCGTCCTCGTCCCAGTGCTGCAGGAGGTCGTTCCCGGAGACGTCGGCGCGGTTGCCCGCCGAGACGAAGGAGGAGGGTCCGATGCCGCGCCGGTCCAGACCGTCGAGCAGCGCGATGCCGATGGCCCCGGACTGGGTGAAGACGCCGATGCCGCCGCGCTCGGGCATCCGCAGCGCCGGGGTGGCGTTCAGCCGCACGTCCTCACCGGTGTTGATCAGTCCGAGGGCGCCGGGACCGATCAGCCGCATGCCGTAGGAGCGGGCGAGCCGGACCAGCTCGCGCTGCTCGTCCCGGCCGACCCCCTCGGAGAGGACGACCAGCCCCTGCACGTCCGCCTCACCGCACTCGGTGACCGCCCGGTGGAGCTGGTCCGCGGGGACGGCCAGCACGGCCAGGTCGACGTGCTCGGGGATGTCCCGCACCGAGCGGTGCGCAGGCACCCCGGTCGGCAGTGCGGTCTCCTGCGGTTCCAGCGCGTGGTTGACGGCGTGCAGCCGCCCGGCGAAGCCGCCGGTGCGCAGGCTGTCGAGCACCGCGCGCCCGGCGCCGCCGGGACTGCGGCTGACCCCGACGACCGCGACGGAGCCGGGGGCCAGGAGGCGTGCGACGGAGCGGGCCTCGGCGCGCTGCTCGCGGGCCCGCATGACGGCCAGCGAGCGCTCGGTGGGTTCCAGATCGAGGGTGAGGCGGACCGCACCGTCCTCGAAGCTGCGCTTCTGGAAGTAGCCGGCGTCCGTGAACACCTTGATCATCTTGGTGTTGGCCGGCAGCACCTCGGCGGCGAAACGGCGGATGCCGCGCTCCCGTGCCACGGCGCCGATGTGTTCGAGGAGGGCCGAGGCCACTCCCCTGCCCTGCTGGTCGTCCCGGACCAGGAAGGCGACCTCGGCCTCGTCGGCGGGCTCGCTCGCGGGGCGGCCGAGATGGTCGATGCGGTCGTAGCGCACCGTCGCGATGAACTCGCCGCCGATGGTCGCCGCGAGGCCGACGCGGTCGACGTAGTCGTGGTGGGTGAAGCGGCGCACGTCGCGGTCGGACAGCCGCGGGTAGGGCGCGAAGAAGCGGTAGTACTTGGACTCGTCCGACACCTGCTCGTAGAAGCTGACCAGCCGCTCCGCGTCGTCCGGGGCGATCGGCCGCACCCGGGCCGTACCGCCGTCGCGCAGCACGATGTCCGCTTCCCAGTGGGCCGGGTAGGCGCGCTCCTCGGGACTCGGCATGAGGCCAGCGTACGGCGGAGGGAGGGCGCGTGCTCAGGGGTGTGCGGAGACGTCGTATCGTCGGCGGCCGGAGCACCGTCTCCGGGACCGCCGTCGCCGGTTCACGGCGGACTCGGGCGACCGTGCAAGACTGGTCTAGACAACCTCGTACGACTCGAAGGGCAACACCATGGTTGAGCGCCGCGTCACCGTCGGCTGGGCCGAGGGGCTGCACGCCCGCCCCGCCTCCATCTTCGTCCGCGCAGCGTCGGCGACCGGAGTGCCGATCACCGTCCGGAAGGCCGAGGGCACTCCCGTCAACGCGGCCTCGATGCTCGGCGTGCTCGGCCTCGGCGCCGAGGGCGGCGAGGAGATCGTCCTGGCCTCCGAGGCGGACGGGGCGGAGGCCGCTCTGGACAGGCTGGCCAAGCTGGTCACGGACGGGCTGGAGGAGCTCCCGGAGACGATCTGAACGGCTGCCTGCGCCAGGCACACCTCCCGCGGCCGCCGGAGCCGGCGGCACCGCGGCCCGGATGTGGCAGGCCCCCGGTCACCTGACCGGGGGCCTGCCACATGCGGTGCTCGTGGGGACTCGCGCGTCAGAGCTTCACACCGTGCTTGCGCAGGTAGGCGACCGGGTCGATGTCCGAACCGTAGTCGGGGCCGGTGCGGGCCTCGAAGTGCAGGTGGGGGCCGGAGGAGTTGCCGGTCGAGCCGGAGAGCCCGATCTGCTGACCCGAGGTGACCTGCTGGCCGACCGAGACGCCGATCGAGTTGAGGTGGCCGTACTGGGTGTACGTGCCGTCCTTGTGCTTGATCACGATGTTGTTGCCGTAGGCACCGCCGTTCCCGGCCTCCACGACCTCACCGGCGGCCACCGAGTGGACCGGAGTGTTCATCCCCGCGTGGAAGTCGATCCCGGTGTGGCTGCCGGAAGACCACATGCCGCCGCCCTGCTGGTATCCGGTCGAGACGTAGGAGCCCTCGACGGGCAGCACATAGGCGTTGAGCTTCGCGCGTTCGGCCTCCCGCGCGGCCTTGCGCTTGGCCTCGCGTTCCTTCTCCGCCTTCTCGGCAGCCGCCTTGCGCCGGGCCTCGTCGGCCTTCCGCTTGGCCTCCGCCTTCGCCTCGGCAGCCGCCTCCTTGGCCGCGGACTCGGCCTTGGCCTGCTCGGCCCGGAGGGCCTGCGCGGACGCCTGCTCGTCCAGCGTGTCCGAGATCGGGCCGCCGACGGCCTCGGTCACCTCGGCGTTCTGCTGGAGCGGCACGTTGCTCTGGCCGCCGCTCGCGGCGAAGGCGGGGGAGGCGATGGACCCGACGACGCCCACGGTGGCGAGGCCGGCTATGCCGGCCGCCCCGCCCGCGGTCCTGCGGGCCTTGCTCGGACGCCTGTGCTTGCCGGTGGCACGGGTGAACGCCATAGGGAGGCGTACTCCTTTCCTTCCTTCTCGCCTACCGGGTTAGCTGACGGGTTCGGAGCAGGAAGGTCTCCTACGGACCGCCTCTGGCGAGGCCGTCCGATTCACCCCAATGGGACGTGGGTCCCCGGTCCCCCTCGGCCGCTGCCTCGGGGATTCGGCGATCGCGGTCCGTCGGCCGCGGGTGCGGTCACTTCTGACGGACAGCGGCAATGACGCTAATCGGGGCCAACTCCGAGCGGCAAACGAATCCCTGGCTTTGTCACGTACGCCACACTCCAACTCGTCAGCAACCGCGACGAAAGCGGACATCACAGCGGGCCCGGAAGGAGCAATTCCTCCTCCCGGGCCCCACTTCCTACCCCGGTACCGCGCCCGTCGGCCGGGTTCAGCCGCCGGTGACCACCTTGACGTCGCCGATGCCCAACTCCCGTACCGGATCGGCGATCTGGGACGCGTCACCGACGAGCACCGTCACCAGCCGGTCGGCCGGCAGCGCGCTGACGGCCGCGGCCGTTGCCTCCACCGTGCCGGTCTCGGCCAGTTGGGCGTAGAGCCGGCCCTGGTAGTCGTCGGGCAGCTGCTCCTCGACCTGGTCGGCCAGCGTCTCCGCGACGGCCTGGGCCGTCTCGTAGCGCAGCGGAGCGACCCCCACCAGGTTCCGCACGGCCACGTCCCGCTCTTCGTCGGTCAGCCCCTCCGCCGCCAGCGTCCGCAGCACCTGCCACAGATCGGCCAGCGCGGGACCGGTCACGTCGGTGGCGACCGAGCCGCTGATGGCCAGCAGCGCGGCCCCGCTGCCGTCCTCCGCCGAACGCAGCACATGCCCGAACGCGCGGACGCCGTAGGTGTAGCCCTTCTCCTCGCGCAGCACCCGGTCCAGCCGGGAGGTGAGGGTGCCCCCCAGGCAGTAGACGCCCAGCAGCTGCGCGGGCCACACCCGGTCGTGCCGGTCCGCCCCGACCCGTCCGATCAGCAACTGGGTCTGCACCGCACCGGGCCGGTCCACGATGACGACCCGGCCGGTGTCGTCGGCGGTGATCGGCGGCATCGCACGCGAGTCGACCACAGCGCCCGTCCAGCCGCCCAGCGTCTCGGCGAGCGCCGCCTCGACGCCGCCGTCGCGGAGCCCGTCCAGATCGCCGACCACCACGGCGGTCGCCGTCGCGGGGCGCACATGGGCCTCGTAGAAGGCGCGTACCGCGGCCGCGTCGATGCGCCGCACCGTCTCCTCGGTGCCCTGCCGGGGCCGCGACATCCGCGACTCGGCCGGGAACAGCTCGCGGGAGAGCTCCTTGGCCGCGCGGCGGGCGGGGTTGGCCAGCTCGTGCGGGATCTCGTCCAGCCGGTTGGCCACCAGCCGCTCGATCTCGCTGTCGGGGAACGCCGGGGCGCGCAGCGCGTCCGCGAGCAGCCCCAGCGCCTTGCGCAGCCGCGACACGGGCACCTCGAGCGACACCCGCACACCGGCGTGGTCGGCGTTCGCGTCGAGCGTGGCACCGCAGCGCTCCAGCTCCGCGGCGAACTCCTCCGCCGTGTGCTTGTCCGTGCCCTCGCTCAGCGCCCGGGCCATGATGGTGGCGACGCCGTCCAGCCCCTCCGGCTCGGCGTCCAGCGGCGCGCGCAGGTCCACCTCGACGGCGACGACCTCCTGACCGGGCCGGTGGCAGCTCAGCACCGTCAGCCCGTTGGAGAGCGTGCCGCGCTCGGGGGTGGGGAAGGCCCACGGCTTGGGAGCACCGCCGGCCGGCCGGGGATGGAACTCCATGCTCTCGCCTGCCGCCTCCGCGATGCCCGCGGGGCTCGTGCTCGCCGGTGTCTCGCTCACTGCCCGGTCTCCTCGTCGTCGTTCGCCAGCGGTTCGTACACGAGCACGGCACGGTTGTCCGCGCGCAGCCGCTCCGCCGCCACCTGCCGCACCTCCTCGCGGGTCACTTCCAGGACGCGCCGCACCGCGGTGAGCGCGAGCTGGGGATCGCCGAAGAGCACCGCGTACCGGCACAGTTCGTCGGCCCGGCCGCCGACCGTGCCGAGCCGGTCCAGCCACTCGCGCTCCAGCTGGGCCTGGGCCCGCTCCATCTCCTCCTCGCTGGGCCCTTCCTCGGCGAAGCGGCGCAGCTCCTCGTCCACCGCCGCCTGGATGTCGGCGGTCTCCGCGCCGCTGGACGCCTTGATGTCGAGCCAGCCCAGCGAGGGAGCGCCCGCCAGCCGCAGCAGGCCGAAGCCGGCCGCCACCGCCGTACGGTCGTGCCGCACCAGCCGGGTGTAGAGCCGGGAGGACTCCCCTCCGCCGAGCGCGGTCAGCGCCAGGTCGGCGGCGTCCGCCTCGCGGGTGCCGTCGTGCGGCAGGCGGTAGCCGTTCATCAGCGCGCGGGAGGGCACGTCCTCCTCGACGATCTCCCGCTGCTCCTCCCCGACCGGGTCCGGGAGCGCGCCGTCCCGCGGGGGGCGCTTGCCGTCGTGGCCGGGGATGGAGCCGAAGTACTTCTCGATCCAGGCCAGCGTCGTGTCCGGGTCGATGTCGCCGACCACGGAGAGGACGGCGTTGTTGGGCGCGTAGTAGGTACGGAAGAACTCCCGGGCGTCCTCCAGGGAGGCCGCGTCCAGGTCGGCCATGGAGCCGATCGGGGTGTGGTGGTACGGGTGGCCCTCGGGGTAGACCATGGCCGTCATGCGCTCGAACGCGGTGCCGTAGGGCACGTTGTCGTAGCGCTGGCGGCGCTCGTTCTTGACCACGTCGCGCTGGTTCTCCATGGACTCCTCGTCCAGCGCGGCCAGCAGCGAACCCATCCGGTCCGCCTCCAGCCACAGGGCGAGCTCCAGCTCGTGGGCGGGCATGGTCTCGAAGTAGTTGGTGCGCTCGAAGCTGGTCGTGCCGTTGAGCGAGCCGCCCGCACCCTGCACCAGCTCGAAATGCCCGTTGCCCTGGACCTGGGCCGAGCCCTGGAACATCAGGTGCTCGAAGAGGTGGGCCAGGCCGGTGCGGCCCTCGGCCTCGTGGCGGGAACCGACGTCATACCAGAGGCAGACAGCGGCGACGGGGGTCAGATGATCCTCGGAGAGCACCACCCGCAGGCCGTTGGCCAGCCGGTGCTCCGTCGCTGTCAGCCCACCGGTGGCCGGCGGGGGCGTGGCCGTGTGACCCATGGGCGTGGAGTCCCTTCGCTCGCGGGGGTCCCGGCCCGACGCCGGGAACTGCCGCCGCGCGCGTCTCACGCGACCGGCGGCCCTGTCACTGTATGCAACCACGCCGACAAGGTGCGAAGTTCCCGTACGGTCTACCGAGCGACCGCCCTGTCAGAGCGGCGGTCCACAATGGTCGACCGGGACCCGTCCGGTCGGCCGACCGCAGGGCCCTTACCAGTCCCAGTCGAGAGCACAAGAGCGACAGCACGAAGCCGAAGGAGCCGCAGCCGCGATGGCCCGCCGCAGTAAAAGCCGCACACCGGCACCGGAGCCGGGAGAGGACTTCGAGGAGCGCATCGTCGACATCGACGTCGTCGACGAGATGCAGGGCTCCTACCTGGAGTATGCGTATTCGGTCATCTACTCGCGCGCGCTCCCCGACGCCCGCGACGGGATGAAGCCCGTGCAGCGCCGGATCCTGTACCAGATGCACGAGATGGGGCTGCGCCCCGACAGGTCGTACGTGAAGTGCGCGCGTGTGGTGGGCGAGGTGATGGGAAAGCTCCACCCGCACGGCGACTCCCCCATCTACGACGCGCTCGTGCGCATGGCGCAGGACTTCTCGATGCGCCTGCCGCTCGTGGACGGGCACGGGAACTTCGGGTCGCTGGGCAACGACGACCCGCCGGCGGCGATGCGGTACACCGAGTGCCGATCCGCGCCGGCCGCCGGACTGATGGTCGAGTCGATCGACGAGGAGACCGTCGACTTCGGTGCCAACTACGACGGCAGCGAGGAAGAGCCCGTCACGCTGCCGGCGGCCTATCCCAACCTCCTGGTCAACGGCTCCTCGGGGATCGCGGTCGGGATGGCCACGAACATGCCCCCGCACAACCTCGGCGAGGTCGTCGCGGCGGCCCGGCATCTGATCAAGCATCCGGGTGCCGACCTGGAGACCCTGATGGGTTTCATCCCCGGTCCCGATCTGCCGACCGGCGGCAAGATCGTCGGCCGGGAGGGCATCGAGGACGCCTACGTCTCCGGACGCGGCACCTTCAAGATCCGCGCGACGGTGTCGATCGAGCAGGTCACCGCCCGGCGCAAGGGCATCGTGGTCACCGAACTGCCGTTCGCCGTCGGCCCCGAGAAGGTCATCTCCAAGATCAAGGACCTGGTCAACGCGAAGAAGCTGCAAGGCATCGCGGACGTCAAGGACCTCACCGACCGCGAGCACGGGCTGCGGCTCGTCATCGAGGTCAAGAACGGCTTCAACCCGGAGGCCGTCCTCTCCCAGCTCTACAAGCTGACGCCGATGGAGGAGTCCTTCGGCATCAACAACGTCGCGCTGGTCGACGGCCAGCCCCTCACCCTCGGCCTCAAGGAGCTGCTGGAGGTCTATGTCGACCACCGCTTCTCCGTGGTGCGGCGGCGCAGCGAGTTCCGGCGCGGCAAGCGCCGCGACCGGCTGCACCTGGTGGAGGGCCTGCTGGTGGCGCTCGTCGACATCGACGAGGTCATCAGAATCATCCGGTCGAGTGAGAACGCCGCCGAGGCGAAGTCCTCGCTCATCTCCCGGTTCGGCCTCAGCGAGATCCAGACCCAGTACATCCTGGACACTCCGCTGCGCCGGCTGACCAAGTTCGACCGGATCGAGCTGGAGGACGAGCGGGACCGGCTCAAGGGCGAGATCGAGCAGTTGACCCGCATCCTGGACTCGGACGCGGAGCTGCGCAAGCTCGTCTCCTCGGAACTCTCCGGCATCGCGAAGAAGTACAGCACGCCACGCCGCACCGAGCTGCTGGACTCCGCCGAGGCTCCCGTCGTCTCCGTTCCGCTGGAGGTCGCAGACGACCCCTGCCGGGTGCTGCTCTCCTCCACCGGCCTGCTCGCCCGCACGGCCAACGGCGGAGCCGAGTTCGACCAGGCCTCCAAGCGCGTCAAGCACGACGTGATCGTCTCCGCCGTGCCCGCCACCACCCGCGGCGAGGTCGGCGCCGTGACCTCGACCGGCCGCCTGCTGCGGCTCCAGGTGGTGGACCTGCCCCAGCTCCCGGAGTCGACCACCTCTCCCAACCTGGCAGGCGGAGCGCAGATCTCGGAGTTCCTCAGCCTGGAGTCCGACGAGACACTGATCTGCCTGACGACGCTGGACGAGTCCTCACCCGGACTGGCGATCGGTACCCAGCAGGGCATCGTCAAACGCGTGGTCCCCGACTATCCGGCCAACCGCGGCGAGCTGGAGGTCATCACCCTCAAGGAAGGCGACCGCATCGTCGGAGGCGCCGAACTGCGCACCGGTGAGGAGGACCTGGTCTTCATCACCGACGACGCGCAACTGCTGCGCTTCCAGGCCGGCCAGGTGCGGCCGCAGGGCCGCCCCGCGGGCGGGGTCGCGGGCATCAAGCTCGCCCAGGACGTGCAGGTCCTCTTCTTCGGCGCCGTCGACCCGGCCTCCGAGGCGGCGGTGTTCACGGCCGCCGGTACGGAGGGCACCCTCGACGACTCACTGAGCACCGCGAAACTCACCCTGTTCGACCAGTACCCGCGCAAGGGGCGTGCGACGGGTGGCGTGCGCTGTCAGCGCTTCCTCAAAGGCGAGGACCGGCTGCGGATGGCCTGGGCCGGCACCACACCCGCGCTGGCGGCGACCAAGAGCGGCGCCCCCGCCGAGCTGCCCGAACCCGATCCCCGCAGGGACGGGTCGGGGCTGCCGCTGAAGAAGCCGGTCGCCGCGGTGGCCGGACCCGTGTAGCAGAACGTCCGGCAGTACGGCCTCGGGGAGCACGATGCCCGGGAGCGGCCGGGGCCCGGGGCCGGAGAAGAGTGGCGCAGCCACCGGCTCCGGCCCCGCGCTCTTCCACGGCCGGGGCGCACCTTCACCGGCCCGCTCGCGGATCCGTCTGCACCGTCCGTACTCCGGCGTGCGCCCTCCTCGTTCCGCTCCACGGGCCGGTCCGGGAGGGCGGTCTTCCCGCTGCGAGGCGGGTCAGCGCTGCGATCCGGATTCCGCCGGGGACAGCCCCTCCGGTGCCCTGCCGTCCGTGACGCCCAGCTCCTGGTTTCCCACGACGGACAGCAGTTCCAGCTGCTCGGCTCCCCGGCTTCCGGGCGGAGCGGTGAACCACAGCAGGCGTTGGCGTCCGTCCTCGCTGAGGAGGTTGTAGCAGTCGAGTTCGATGACGCCGAGCATGGGGTGGACGATCCTCTTGTGATCCATGCGGCGCACCGCGACGTCGTGAGTGTCCCAGAGGGCCGCGAACTCCTGGCTGCGGCGGCGGAGCACGGCGACCATCTTCGTGACCTGCGGGTCCCGGCCACGCCGGGCGGCTGCTGCCTGGAGGTCGGCCACGAACGCCCGGGAGTGCTGCGGGTGGTCCTCGGGCGGGTAGATCTCGCGTGCCTGCGGGTCGGTGAACCAGCGGTACACGAAGCTCGTCGCACCGCGGTGTGCCGGGGACGCGCCGAGCAGGGCCGAGGCCAGGTCGTTCTCCACGAGAGTTTCGTGCAGGTCGGTGATGACGCGCGCGGGAGTGTTGGACAACCGGTCCAGGAGTCCGAGGAGCGCGGGCTGCACATGTGCCGATGGTCCGTGTGCGGACGGCGGGACCGGCCGTTCGGCCAGGTGGAACAGATGATCGCGCTCGTCGCCGTTCAGGCGCAGGGCTCGGGCGAGGGCGGCCAGGGTCTGGGCCGACGGCTGCGCCCTGTTCTTCGTGCTGCCGCGTTCCAGCTCGGTGTAGTAGTCGGCCGACAGTCCCGCCAGCTGGGCGACTTCCTCGCGGCGCAGCCCGGGGACGCGCCGCCGAGGGCCCTGGGGGAGACCGACCTCGGCGGGACGGATGCGGTCGCGGCGGGTCCTGAGGAAGGCGCCGAGTTCTGGAAGGTTCACCCCACCATGGTCACTCGTCCGCCGGAACGCAGCCAGGGGGTGGCATCCCCTGGGTAGACGCAGCCCTGGCCAGGGCGGGGCGACCGGCCGATCGTGGAGAGGACCCAGCAGGGCAACGGCAAGGCCGCGGCCCCATCCCCATCCACCACAGGAGTCAGCCATGCCTGCCCCCACTGCCCTCGACGGGACCGCTGCCTCGGCCCGGCCCGCCGCCTCGCCCCGTGTCGCGATCGTCACCGGGGGCTCCCGCGGCATCGGCCGCCGGACCGTCGGCCGGCTGGCCGCCGACGGATACGCCGTCGTGGTCGGCTACGCCGGCAACCGGGACGAGGCCGAGGCAGCCGTGCAGGAGGCCGTCACCGGTGGTGGCCGGGCGATGGCGGTACGCGCCGACGTCGCCGACGAACACGCGGTCGCGGCCCTGTTCGACACGGCCGAAGCGGAGTTCGGCGGGGTCGACGTCGTCGTGCACGCGGCCGGGCGGATGCACCTGGCACCAATCGTCGAGCTGGACCTGGCCGACCTGGACGACCTGCACCGCACCACCATCCGCGGCACGTTCGTCGTCGTCCAGCAGGCCGCCCGCCGGGTGCGCTCCGGCGGCGCGATCGTGACGTTCTCCACGTCCGTGGTGGGGCTCGCCTTCCCGGGCTACGGCGCGTACGCGGCCGGCAAGGGCGCGGTCGAGGCGCTGACACTGATCCTGGCCCGGGAGCTGCGGGGCCGGGACATCACCGCCAACGCCGTCGCGCCCGGACCCACGGCCACCGACCTGTTCCTGGACGGGAAGGACGAGGAGACCGTCGCCCGCCTGGCAGCCCAGCCTCCGCTGGAGCGCCTCGGTACCCCGGCCGACATCGCCGAGGTCGTGGCGTTCCTGGCCGCACCGGCCGGCCACTGGATCAACGGACAGGTCGTCCGCGCCAACGGCGGCATCGTCTGAGCTGGGCACCCGGCCCTCGCACACCCGCACAGACCCCAGCCGGGACGGCAGCGAAGTCGTCTCCGCGGCCGCCGACCGCGCCGATGACTTCTTCCGCCGCATCGGGCTGGAAAGCCTGCTCACCGCAGGCAGCTCCCTCTGACGCCGCACTGAGAAAAGGAACGACCAGCCATGCCTTTCGCGAACTTCAAGGTCCCCGAGAAGACCCTCACCCCGCAGCAGAAGGAGGAGATCGTCACCCGTACCACCGAGCTGTACGTCGAGCTGTACGGCGAGCGCGCCCGCAACAACACCATGGTGCTGGTCGAAGAGGTCGCCGACGGCGGCTGGGGCATCTCCGGCAACGTGCTGACCCTGGCCATGCTCGGCGAGGCGGCACCGACCGGCACCAGCGGCGCCTGACCGCACCAACCGGCCGTCATTCGGCCCTGCCGGCCCCGGGAAGAAACCGAGGGCCGCCGGGGTCGGGCTTCCGGCCGCACGGCCTCGTTCGTCCGGGGGCCGGTGAGATCAGCGAAGCCCTTCGCCGTGTCCCCGTACTCCATCGGTCGGCGGTGTCCGCCGGGATGCGGGGGCAGGGCCAGCGGCGGTCGGCCCCAGGTAGAGCCGCTCGTGCCTGGTCAGGCAGTTTGCGGCTGGTGTCCGCCGGGACACCGGCTACCCGGCGAACTCCTGGACGGCGCCGGGCTCGTCGTCCGGGTCGGACTCGGACTCACCGTACGGGCCGTACGGGTCGGACTCGTCGTACGGATCGGGCTCGGCGTACGGGCGCTCGTCGGCTTCGTACCCGCCGTCGTCCTCCGGGGCGCGGTCGACGAAGCGGAGCACTCCCCACAGGGCCTGTTCATCCGGGGCTTCGGGACCGGCGGTGCAGGCGTGGAGACCGCGGAGCAGCGCCGCGCCGTCCACACCGGAGCCGATCAGCACCAGTTCCGTCCCGCGGTGCCCGGGCCGCGGCCTGCGCTCGGGTGCGAAGCGGAGGAAGCCGCCCACCGCGTGCACCTCGTAGTGGTGGCCGGGGTCCGCCGCACCGAAGTCCACATAGCCCTTGATCCGGTACAGACCGGCGGGCCTGGTGTCCAGGAACTCCAGGAAGCGGCGCGGATCCAGCGCCCGCTCCGAGGCGAACTCCACCGACTCGTAGAGGTCGTGCAGATGGCCCTGATGACCGCCACCGGCCGCGCACGGGCCGCCCGCGGCGGGAAGCGCGGGTCCGTGTCCGGCATCGGAGTGCCCCTCCCCGGAGCACCCGTCGTCGTCATCGGTGCCGTACAGCAGCGAGTCGAACGAGAGCTGTTCGACCGGCGGCCGTTCCCGCCGCACCCGGTCGAACAGCAGCGCCGGATCGACGCGGCCGAAGGAGGCGGGCACGACCGGCGTGCCGGGGCTGAGGCGGCGCAACTGCGTGCGGAGAGCCTCGCGCTGGTCGTCGGTCACCCGGTCGGCCTTGTTGAGGACGAGCAGATCCGCCGCAGCGGCGTGGCGCTCCAGTTCGGGATGGCGGGCCCGGACGGACTCGAACTCCGCCGCGTCGACGACCTCCACGAGACCGCCGTAGACGATGTGCGGGCTGGAGCTGGCCAGCACCATCCGGATCAGCGTCTCCGGTTCGGCCACCCCGCTGGCCTCGATCACGATGACGTCCATCCCGGCCGCGGGCCGCGCGAGCACGTCGAGGACCTCGTCCATGTCGCTGGTGTCCACCGCGCAGCACAGGCAGCCGTTCCCGAGGGACACCATCGCGTCCACCTGACCGGAGACAGCCATGGCGTCGATCTCGATGCTTCCGAAATCGTTCACGATCGCGCCGATGCGGGTGCCTCTGGCGGTGCGCAGCAGATGGTTCAGCAGTGTGGTCTTCCCCGAACCGAGGAACCCGGCCAGCACCACGACCGGGATCCGGCCGCCCACCGCGCCCCGTCGCGATCCGGTCTCCGTGCCGCGCACGCCTGACGAACCTCCTGCCTCGTACCGCTCCGGCGGCTCCGCGGCTCCCTTCCGGCGGCCGCGGAACGCGTGCCGATCGTACCGAAGAGGACTCGGCGGTGCTCCGCGCAGGGCATCCCAGACTCTCCGTCCGAAGCGCGGGCGGGAGCGAGTCGGACGGAGGGTCCGCAACGAGGGCGGGCGTGCAGCGTCCGAGCACGCGGGAGCGCGCCCGCGCACCGCGCCGCACCCCAGGTTAGGCTCGCCTGCGTGAGCACGTGCGCGACCGCTTCTCGGGACCTGGCCGAACCTCTCGCGGGCACGGCGGCGACAGCCCGCACCTGGCTGCTGATCGAGCAGCCGGGCCCCTGGGGCAGGAAGGCACTGACCCAGAGCCGCCTGGACCCGGACCTCGGGCAGGCGCTCGACGCGGCGGCAAGCGCGCACGGCGGCCGGGTCGCCCTGATCCGCCGCCCGGGACGGCACGCCGAGAGCGCCGGCGCCGCGCTGCACCGGGTGTTCCTCGCCCGCACGGTCCCCGGCGACTCGTGGATCCGTACGACGACGCTCCGGGGCGACGGCCTGGGGGCGCTGCGCGAACTGGACTTCGCGGCGCTGGACGCCGCTCCCCCGGATGCGCGATCCGCGCCGCGGAACACCGCGCTTCCGGGCCCCGGCTGGGAGCCGTACGAGGGCGATCCCCTCGCCCTGGTGTGCACCAACGGCAGGCGCGACCGCTGCTGCGCCGTGCTCGGGAGGCCGCTGGCGGCCGAACTGGTGGCGTCCGGCGGAGCGGACGTCTGGGAGATCACCCATATCGGCGGCCACCGGTTCGCCCCCACCCTGCTGGTGCTGCCCCACGGCTACGCGTACGGGCGACTCACCGCGACGGCGGTGAAGGGCGTGGTGGACGCCGCCCGGGACGGCCTCGTGCTGACGGACGGCTGCCGCGGCCGGTCGGCCTGGGACCGTCCGGGACAGACGGCGGACCTGGCGGTACGTGAGCGCACCGGCGAAGCGGCCGCGCACACGCTGACGGTGTCCGCGGTGCGCCAGGAGCCCGCGCGGCACGGCCGCGAGGAGCGGCGCTGGCAGGTGACCGTCACACACGTCGACGGGCGCCGCTGGAGCGTGGCCCTGAGCGAGCGCTCCGGGGGTCCGCCGCTTCCGGCGAGCTGCGGTGCCGCGCCGGCGGCACCGGTGCGCATGGACGTGGTCCGGTTCCAGGAACTGCCCACCCCGCATCCCGCCTGAAGCCGGCAGCCGAACGGCAGGGACGGGCGAGGCCCGGACGGTCGCCGTCCGCTACAGCTCCGGTACGGGTACGTCCGGCGGGGAGGGCTTCCCGGTGGAGAGGGCTTCCGCACAGAGGGCACCCGGTCCGGTCCCGGCCGGACGCATCCGGGCCGGGAGCGTCCGCTGCGGTGCGGCCGTCGGCACGGGTCGGTACCGTCCGGGACGTCCTCCGTCCGGGGGACCCGCAGCCCGTCCCCGCCCGCCATGAGGTTGCCCCGTGACTCCCACCGGCACGTCCCCGCCCCGCACCGCCTCCGCCTCGGACCCGCCCGGTCCGCGCCCGCCGGGACGTCCGCGCCCGCTGCGCACGCCCGGCTGGCCCCGGCGCGTCTCGTCCCAGGTGCTGCTCATGCAGCTGGCGGTGGTCACCGGAGTGACGGCCGTGGCGACCGGGCTGTTCCTGGCGCCGTTCAGCGACCAGCTCGACGACCAGGCGTCGCGCCGCGCACTGGCCATCGCCCAGGCGACGGCGGCGGAGCCGGGGCTGGACGACCTGCTGACCGACGCCGCGGGCCCGCGGCCGGACGGCCCGGTCCAGCGCGTCGCCGAACGCGTCCGGCAGGCGACCGGTGCCAGCTACATCGTCGTACTCGACACCCGGGGCATCCGCTGGTCGCACCCGGAGCCGGACCGTATCGGCCACCGGGTCTCCACCGATCCCGGCCCCGCGCTGGCGGGCCGGGAGGTGCACCACATCGACGAGGGCACGCTCGGCAGATCGGCCCGGGGCAAGGTGCCGCTGCGGAACGCCGAGGGACACGTCGTCGGAGCCGTCTCGGTCGGCATCGCCTACGACAGCGTGCGCGACCGCTTCACCCGCGCCCTGCCCGGTCTGCTCGCCTACGCGGGCGGGGCGCTGGGGGTGGGCGCGCTCGCCGCGCTGCTCGTCTTCCGCAGACTGCAGAAGCGCACCCACGACGTGGCGTTCTCCGACATCACGGCGCTGCTGGCCGAGCGGGAAGCCGTCCTGCACGGCATCCGGGAGGGTGTGGTCGCGCTGGACGCGGCCGGACGGCTGCGGCTGGTCAACGACGAGGCGCAGCGGCTGCTCGACCTGGGCCGGCAGCATCTGGGGATGTCTCCGCACGAGGCCCTGGGCCCCGGTCGCACGGCCAGGGTGCTGGCCGGGGAGGTGCCGGGGCCGGATCTGCTGACCGTCAGCGGCGGCCGGGTGCTGGTCGCCAACCGGATGCCGACCGACGACGGCGGCGCCGTCGCCACCCTGCGCGACCGGACCGAACTGGAACTCCTCGGCCGGGAACTGGACGGCTCGCAGGGACTGATCGACGCGCTGCGCGCACAGGACCACGAGCACGCCAACCGGATGCACATCCTGCTCGGACTGCTGCAACTGGGCCTCGTCGAGGACGCGGTGGACTATCTGAGCGATGCCGTCGGTGTGCACCGGGCGACGGCCGAGGAGATCTCCGGACACATCCGCGACCCGATGCTCGCCGCACTGCTCGTCGGCAAGGCCACGGTGGCCGCGGAGCGCTCGCTCTCCCTGCGCATCGCGCCGGGCGCACTGCTGCCCGACCGGCTGGTGGACCCACCGGAGCTGGCCACGGTCCTGGGCAACCTGGTCGACAACGCCCTGGACGCGGCCTCCGGCCCGCCCGGCGGCCGCGTGACGGTGGGGCTGTCCCCCGACGAGGGGCCGCGTGGGACGGGCCTCACGCTGCGGGTGGCCGACAGCGGCCCCGGCATCCCCGCGGAACACCGTGAGGCCGTCTTCACCGAGGGCTGGTCCACCAAGGAGCCGCCCGCGCACGGCCGCCGGGGCCTCGGACTCGCGCTCGTCCGGCGGCTCGCCGAGCGGCACGGCGGCAGTGCCCGGGTGGGCGAGGGCCCGGGCGGCGGTGCCGAGTTCACCGTCGTCCTTCCGGAGGCCCTGCACCCGCGGGTGTCCGCGGCCGGCCGCGGACCGCACCGGGGCGAGCCGCCCGCGGGATGAGGCAGCCGCACCCGGCGCGACGCCCCCGACCGGGCGGGGACGGGAGGATCACACCGCGCCCGCTCCCGTGAGGGAACGCACCTCGGACTCGGCATACCGTGCGGGGTCCGCGTCGCCGCGGGAGAGCAGGGTGCCCAGCCAGCCCGCGAGGAAGCCCAACGGGATGGAGACCAGGCCGGGGTTCTCCAACGGGAAACAGGCGAAGTCCCGGCCGGGGAAGAGTGCCTGCGGGCTGCCCGAGACGACCGGTGAGAACACCACCAGGACTACCGCGGGCAGCAGCCCGCCGTAGACCGACCAGACGGCACCGCGGGTGGTGAACCGCCGCCAGAAGAGGGCGAACAGCAGGACAGGCAGGTTGGCCGAGGCCGCGACGGCGAAGGCGAGCCCCACCAGGAACGCCACGTTCAGCTCCTGCGCGAGCAGGCTCAGCCCGATGGCGACCGCACCGACGACCACGGCGGCGACGCGGGCGACGAAAACCTCGTCCGCCCGGTTGCCGTCACCACGCTGCCGCTTCCGGCCACCGCCACGCTGCCGCGGGGCGTATGGGGTCCCAGCGGGGTCATCCCGCTGGGCGGCGGTACCGGGCCGGGCGAACGACGCGTACAGGTCGTGCGCCGCGGCGGCCGAGGCGGCCAGGGTGATCCCCGCGACCACGGCCAGAATCGTGGCGAAGGCGACGGCGGCGACCAGGGCCGTCAGTGCGGCTCCCCCGGTGGAGTCCGCGCCGCCGCCCAGCTCGGCCGAGAGCAGCGGGACGGCCGTGTTGCCCGCGGGGCTCGACCGGCGCACGGCATCCGAGCCCACCAGCGCAGCCGCGCCGGTGCCGAGGACGATCGTCATCAGATAGAAGCTCCCGATGAGCCCGATCGCCCACACCACCGACCGGCGGGCCGCTCGCGCGGTGGGCACGGTGTAGAAGCGGGCCAGGATGTGCGGGAGTCCGGCCGTGCCCAGCACGAGGGCCAGGCCGAGGCTGATGAAGTCGAGCCGGGAGGCCCACCCGGCTCCGCCGTAGCGCAGACCGGGTGCGAGGAAGTCCGCGCCGTGGCCGCTGCGTCCGGCCGCGCTGGTCAGCAGCTGGGCCAGGTCACCACCGAAGCGCAGCAGCACCAGGATGCTGAGCGCGAGCGCACCGCCCATCAGCAGCACCGCCTTGACGATCTGGATCCAGGTCGTCGCCCGCATCCCGCCGCAGATGACGTAGAAGACCATGAGCGCGCCCACACCCAGCACCGTCCAGGTGTGCGCGGCCGCTCCGTGCCCGCCCAGCAGGAGCGCCACCAGGCTGCCCGCGCCCACCATCTGCGCCACCAGGTACAGCACCGAGACCACCACCGAGGAGCACCCCAGCGCGATCCGCACGGGCCGTTCGCGCATCCGTACGGCGACCACGTCGGCGAGGGTGAAGCGGCCGCAGTTGCGTACCAGTTCCGCGACGAGCAGCAGCACGAGCAGCCAGGCCACCAGGAAGCCGACGGAGTACAGCATCCCGTCGTAGCCGTAGAGCGCGATCAGTCCGGCTATCCCGAGGAAGGAGGCGGCGGACATGTAGTCGCCCGCGAGGGCGAAACCGTTCTCCAGGGGAGTGAAGAGCCGGCCTCCGGCGTAGAACTCCTCCGCCGAGCCGCGCCGCCTGCTCCCGGCCCAGCTCGTGATGGCCAGGGTGGCGGCCACCACGGCGCTGAACAGCAGCAGCGTCAGGGGCTGATGATGGCCGCTCATCTCGCGGCCTCCCCGACCGTCCCGGACGCGGCGCCGCCGGGCCCGGCCGCCGCGACCGCGCCGCGGGCCATGTCCTGGGTCTCCCAGCGCAGTTCGAGCGCGAGCCGGTCCCTGCGCAGCCGGGCATGGCGGACGTAGAGCCAGGTCAGCAGGAATGTGGTCGCGAACTGTGCGAGGCCGGCGGCCATTCCCACGTTCAGCACACCGGCCACGGGTCTCGCCATCAGACCTGGTGCGCAGACGGCGAGCATCACGTAGCCGAGGTACCAGAGCAGGAACGCCGCGCTGACGGGCAGTGCGAAGCGCCGGTAGCGGCGACGTACCTGCTGGAAGGCGGCGCTGCGCTGCACGGTGGGATAGACGCCGTGCTCGGCGGACGGCACCGGCTCCCGCCGGGGAGGCGGTGGACCGGTCCGCCGGGGCGGGGTGCCGACAGGAGTGCTGTGGACCTCGGCGCCGCCCGTGGCGAGGGCGTCGTACCAGGGATCGTCGATGCGCATGCCCCAGAATGCGCGCATCCCGAAGATCACCTTCAGCGCAAACCCACCCCTTCACTCCTTCAGGTGAAACCTGGTTCTGGAGTGCAGGGGTGGGGCGCCGCGGGCCGGTGTGCCACCGGTGCCGACCGGTGTTCCGCCGGTCAGACGTCGATGCGGGAGCGGTCCAGTGTGGAGGCGGAGGAGCTGATGAACTCCCGGCGCGGGGCCACCTCACTGCCCATCAGCAGGGAGAACGCCTCCTCGGCTGCTTCCAGGTCGCTGATGTTGATCCGTCGCAGGGTGCGGTGACGCGGGTCCATGGTGGTCTCCGCGAGCTGGTCGGCATCCATCTCGCCCAGGCCCTTGTAGCGCTGGATGGACTCCTTGTAGCGGACCTTCCTGCTCTCCAGCTCCAGCAGCGTCTGGCGCAGCTCGTTGTCCGAATAGGTGTACAGGTATTTGTCCTGCCCCTTCTTCGGGTTGATCAGCTCGATGCGATGCAGCGGCGGCACCGCGGAGAAGACCCTGCCCTCCTCCACCATCGGCCGCATGTAGCGCTGGAAGAGAGTCAGCAGCAGGCAGCGGATATGGGCACCGTCCACATCCGCGTCGGCCAGGAAGATGACCTTGCCGTAGCGGGCCTGGTCGATGTCGAAAGTCCGTCCGGACCCGGCTCCTATCACCTGGATGATCGAGGAGCACTCGGCGTTCTTGAGCATATCGGAGACCGACGACTTCTGCACGTTGAGGATTTTGCCGCGGATGGGCAGCAGCGCCTGGAACTCGGAGTTGCGCGCCACCTTGGCGGTGCCCAGCGCCGAGTCGCCCTCGACGATGAACAGCTCGGTGCGGTCGATGTCGTCCGCGCGGCAGTCGGCCAGCTTGGCCGGCAGCGCGGAGGACTCCAGCGCGGTCTTCCTGCGCTGCGCCTCCTTGTGCTGCCGCGCGGCGACCCGGGTGCGGGCCGCGGCGGCGATCTTCTCCAGCACCGCCCGGGCCTGGGCCTTGGCATCCCGCTTGGAGGAGGTCAGGAACGCCTTCAACTCCTTGGCCACGACCTGGGTGACGATCCGCGAGGCGGCCGAGGTACCCAGCACCTCCTTGGTCTGCCCCTCGAACTGGGGCTCCGCCAGCCGGACCGTCACCACGGCGGTCAGCCCCTCCAACGCGTCGTCCTTGACGACGTCGTCGTCGGCGACCTTGAGCAACCGGTGCGTACGCAGCGCCTCGTTGACCGTCTTGGTGACCGAACGCTCGAACCCGGAGACATGGGTACCGCCCTTGGGGGTGGCGATGATGTTGACGAACGACTTGAGCGTCGTGTCGTACCCCGTCCCCCAGCGCAGCGCGATGTCGACACCCAGCTCGCGCTGCACCTCGGTGGGGATCATGTGCCCGCGGTCGTCCAGCACCGGCACCGTCTCCTTGAAAGTGCCCTTCCCCTGCAGCCGCAGCCCGTCGCAGACCGCTCGGTCCGGTGCGAGGTACTCGCAGAACTCGCTGATGCCGCCGTCGTAGCGGAACGTCTCCTCCGCGACGCCTTCGTCCTCCAGGCGGCGCTCGTCCCGCACCACGATCGTCAGTCCGGGCACCAGGAAGGCAGTCTGCCGGGCCCGCGCGTGCAGCGTCTCCAGCGACAGCTTGGCGTCCTTGAGGAAGATCTGCCGGTCGCCCCAGTAGCGCACCCGGGTCCCGGTGCGGTTCTTGGGGATCTTCTTGCCCTTGAGCAGCCCGCTGGAGGGGTCGAACGGCGCATCGGGCCCGGACTCGGTGAAGATGCCGGGCACACCGCGGCGGAAGCTGATGCTGTGGGTCCTGCCGTGGAGGTCGACCTCGACGTCCAGCCGGGAGGAGAGCGCGTTGACGACCGAGGCGCCCACGCCGTGCAGACCCCCGGAGGCCGCATAGGCACCGCCGCCGAACTTGCCGCCGGCATGCAGCTTGGTCATCACCACCTCGACGCCCGAGAGCCCGGTCTTGGGCTCCACGTCCACCGGGATGCCCCGGCCGTTGTCGCTGACCTCGACCGAGCCGTCGTCGTGCAGGGTGACCCCGATGCGGTCGCAGTAGCCGCCCAGAGCTTCGTCGACCGAGTTGTCGATGATCTCCCAGAGGCAGTGCATCAGGCCGCGGCTGTCGGTCGAGCCGATGTACATGCCGGGCCGCTTGCGGACGGCTTCGAGTCCCTCCAGGACGAGCAGATGCCGCGCTGTGTAATTGGAACCGCCCTCGCGGTCTGCCCCGGTCAGCAGTGCGGTGGACGGCACGGACATATCGGCGGTCACGCGGTTCGCTCCTCGCTGAATTCTGCATGAGACGGCTGGGTTGCCGCGTCAGAGGGTACCGAGGCCCAAGAGGGCACGTGGCGTGCGACCCAGCGGACGGAACAGGAGAACTGCCATGCTATCCCACGTTCGATATCCTGTTCGATAAGAGCCCGGGTGCCGTACACATCACGTTCCCATCGAGGCATGAACCATTTAGGCTCCGGGCACGTCCTCCACAACGCCGGGTTGAACGGCTCGGAGTCGGAGGACGACACAACGCCACGAAACAGACCTGCCAGCGCCACTGGCAGAGTCGGCCACCACCCACCGTCACAGACCGAACGACAGACCGAACACATCGACGGACCACCGACGGAAAGCCCCCAACCCCTGCAATACGGCCCATTCGCCGCCACCCGGCAACAATCCGGCCTCCCGGCCAAAAAAGTTCGGGAATGAAGGCCAGTGCGGGAACGTTTTCGGCCTGGTTGGATGTTGACCCTGGTACGACAGCTCGTCGAGCTAGAGAAGAGGCGACGTGACTACAGTTCTGACCCCCGCGACTCCGCTGACGGCAGCCGACCGCTGTGACCGGTGCAACGCCCAGGCGTACCTGCGCGTTGTCCTTGTGAGCGGCGGAGAGCTGCTGTTCTGCGCCCACCATGGCCGCAAGTTCGAGCCGGAGCTCAAGAAGATCGCCGCGGAGATACAGGACGAGACGGAGAAGCTCACCGCGACTCCCGCCACCGCAGGCGAAGACGAACGCTGAGCTGCTGAACCGACCCTCAGCGTCCGCGTCCGAAACGACGCTTCGCGTCCACGTCCGACGAGCTTCCCCGGCGCAGGCCGGATCCGGCGGACGGTCCTCCCGACCCGGGAGGACCGTCCGCCCTCGTCATTTCCGGCCCTTCCGGTGCCGAGCGGGGTGCCGGCCCACCGGCGCATGACGCCTTTCGGCGCCGCATGGCTCCTGTCCGGATCCCTCCGGTCAACGACATACCGTGGGCCTCTCGTCCGGACGGGTGACGAGAGCGCTGCCCGGCCGGGCGCCACGCGCTCACGGCCTCGCGCCCCGTCACCCGCCCCGGTCACGGACTGCCAGCCCCCGAGCGCACCACCCCCGGAATGCGCCTCGCGGCCCCCTCAGCTCCCAGCTGGGGCCGGAGCGCCGCTCTGGTCGCCGATGAAGGATTGAACTGCGGAGATCCGCGTATAGACACCGGGACGCCCCGCCTGACCGCAGCCGATCCCCCACGAGACAAGCCCCACGAGTTTGCCCCGGGCGACCAGCGGACCCCCGCTGTCCCCCTGGCAGGCGTCCTTGCCGCCCTGCTTCAACCCGGCACACATCATGGTCGCCGGGTCGTAGGTTCCGTCCAGGGAACCGGGATAGGCACGTCGGCAGTCCGCGTCCGGCAGCACGTTCACCCGCGCGGCGTGCAGCGTGGTCGCATAATCCGCGCGGCCCGTGGTGTCACCCCAGCCGTAGACCGAGGCCGGTGTGCCGGCCCGGTAGCCGGAATCACCTTCCTGGGCCAACGGGAGGACGGAATCCTGCGGCACGGAGGACGCCAGGTGCAGCACCGCGACGTCGCCCCTGTTGGACGCCGGGGCGTAGTCCGGGTTGACCTTCGAGGACTCGACCGCGATCTCCTTGCCGGCCGTGCTCGTCAGATCCCCGCGCCCCGTGATCACCCGCAGGTCGTCGACCTGCGAGGAGTCGGCCCCCAGCACCTCGCGGCTGAGGCAGTGCGCCGCCGTGACCGCCGTACGCGGCCCGACCAGGGCACCCCCGCAGAACTGGCCCGAGCGCCGCGGTCCGAACCGCGTCCGACTGGAGAGCGCAACCACCCAGGGGTGGGCCTCGGCACTCACCGGGGAGCCCCCGATGACGACCTTGCCGGGGCTCGAGTCGTGGGTGGGGGACTGCGCGACGGATTGCGGGGCCACCGGAGCGAGCAGCGCCGCTATGAACGCCGCTCCCACGACGAGGGGGCGATTCCCGGGGCGGCCCGGGACGCGGCGGACTCCTGTTCGCTTACAGCGCATCGATCGCATGAGACCGGCCTCCTGACCGTACGGAACACTCTGGCTACCCAGGGTGTTCCGGGTCCACGCGAGTCGCATCCCGGGAGGCTCGGGACGAGCGCCGGACGTTCCCACAGATGAGCGAATACGGAGGCCGGGCTCGACGGACACCGAGCCGACGCTGTCGGTTCTTCCCCGTCGGTTCCGCGCTGCCCGCAGCCAGGGCACTGCCAGTACGCCGACACCGGCGCGGCGGACACCGCCCGCCTGCCGGGGCGCCGGAGTCCCGGGGACCGGGACCGGCAGCACGGAGGCCGGTGAACCCTCGATTCGGATTCACCGGCCTCGGTGCTGCCGGTCCAGCGCCGCCGATCCAGCAGCCCGTCAGTCCAGGTAGTCGCGCAGCACCTGGGACCTGGAGGGGTGACGCAGCTTGGACATCGTCTTGGACTCGATCTGCCGGATACGCTCACGCGTGACGCCGTAGACCTTGCCGATCTCGTCGAGCGTCTTGGGCTGGCCGTCGGTCAGACCGAAACGCATCGAGACGACGCCCGCCTCGCGCTCGCTGAGCGTGTCGAGCACGGAGTGCAGCTGCTCCTGCAGAAGCGTGAAGCTGACCGCGTCCGCCGGGACGACCGCCTCGGAATCCTCGATCAGATCGCCGAACTCGCTGTCCCCGTCCTCGCCCAGCGGGGTGTGCAGGGAGATCGGCTCCCGGCCGTACTTCTGGACCTCGACGACCTTCTCGGGCGTCATGTCCAGTTCCTTGGCCAGCTCCTCCGGGGTGGGCTCACGGCCCAGGTCCTGGAGCATCTGGCGCTGCACACGGGCGAGCTTGTTGATGACCTCGACCATGTGCACCGGGATCCGGATGGTGCGGGCCTGGTCGGCCATGGCGCGGGTGATGGCCTGGCGGATCCACCACGTCGCGTACGTCGAGAACTTGTAGCCCTTCGTGTAGTCGAACTTCTCGACCGCACGGATGAGACCCAGATTGCCCTCCTGGATCAGATCCAGGAACAGCATTCCGCGGCCCGTGTAGCGCTTGGCCAGCGAGACCACCAGACGGAGGTTGGCCTCCAGCAGGTGGTTCTTGGCGCGGCGCCCGTCCTCGGCGATGATCTCCAGCTCCCGCTGGAGCTTGGGGGCCAGCTTCTCCTCGACGGCCAGCTTGTCCTCCGCGAAGAGACCGGCCTCGATCCGCTTGGCGAGTTCGACCTCCTGCTCCGCGTTGAGGAGCGGCACCTTGCCGATCTGCTTGAGGTAGTCCTTGACCGGGTCGGCCGTGGCGCCCGCGGCGGCGACCTGCTGGGCCGGCGCGTCGTCCTCGTCATCGTCGGAGATGACGAAGCCTTCGTTCTCGTTCTTGATCTCGGCGGCAGGACCGTCCTCGGGCCCCGGCTTGCCAGCGGGCTTGGGAGCGATGTCCTCCACCAGCTCCTCGTCGCCTTCCAGGAGTTCGTCGACGACGTCGGACTTCTTGGCTGCGGTCTTCTTGGGCGCGGCCGCCTTCTTGGCCGCGGTCTTCTTCGCAGCGGTCTTCTTCGCGGCGGCCTTCTTCGCGGGCTTCGGCGCGATCTCCTCCCCGGCGGCTCCCTGCTCCGGCGCGGCAGCCGCGACGGGAGCCGAGGCAGCAGCCGGGGCGACGGGAGCCGCGCTCGCCGGAGCGGCCTTCTTGGCCGGAGCGGGCTTGGCAGCGACCGTCTTGGTGGCGGTGCGCTTGGGCTGGGTCTTCGCTGCGACGCTCTTTCGGGTGCGCTTGGGCGCCTCGGCTGCACTCACCATCAGCGTCACACCCTCCTCGTCGAGGATCTGGTTGAGGCTGCGCAGGACGTTCTTCCACTGGGTTGGCGGAATCTGGTCAGCCTCGAAGGCCCGGCGCACGTCGTCGCCGGCGATCTGCCCCTCAGCCTTCCCTCGCTCGATGAGCGCCATCACGGACTCGGATTCGGCGATCTCCGCGGGGAGAGTACGGGATGTGCTGGCCGACACGAACAACCTCTCGGAACGATGGAAACGGCGGGCCGCCGGCGGGGATGAACCGACGGCGCGGGCGGAGCAGTGGAGAAACATCGGGCACGAACAAGAGCCCCGGACGGAGCGCCCGTATTCCCTCCTCCGCTGTCACCTCTTGAGTCATCGCAGGGGAACGGGAAGCGTTACGCCCAATTCACGTGGCCCGAGTCACACCACATACATCCCATACGTGTGAACATCTGGATGAAAAGGTTACCCGACGCGCCGCCGAACCCCGTGCGGGACGGTGCGACTGCCGCCCTGGGGCCGCGGACGGACGGCGGACGGGCAACGGCTGGGCAGGGAACGGATCCCGAACGGGCCCGCGCACAGGGACGGTCACGAATCCGGCACCTGATCCACTCCGGATCTCCGGACGTGGATGTCGGCGCTCGTTCCGGCACCAACCGTTCCGCGGCTCGGCGCCGCGCCCGGGAACGACCCCGGGCGGCACATTCCAGCAGTCCCGGCTGAGCACGTCCCGGAGGCGGGCACCGAAGACGCCCGAGGGCCCGATGGACCAAGAGTCTTGCTCCCGCCTCGCCCCCACCCTGCGACCGGCCTCGGAACAGGACACGCCTCCGGCCGATCCACGATCCGCGCCCCGGCCGGTCGGGGCCGTCCAGCCGAACCGAATCGGAGCGGAGCGGACCGAACCGGAGGGGACCCGACCGGCTGCGTCGGACCGGATCGGCCGGGAATCGGGGCGGGACCCGCTCGGACCCGCGGTGTGCGCATGCCCCTTCCGCTCGCGGAACGACGGATTCCCGGGCGCGTTTCGGCCCGCCGGACCTCGGCGCACGGTCGTCCGGACCGGCGACGGCGACCGGCCGTGCCCGAGCGCGGACACAGCCGGACGGAACGCCCCGACCGGATCCACGAGGCAGCCCAGGCGCCGGATCCACCTGGCGGCCCAGGCACCAGGCTCCGCACCGGCATCCGGACGGACCTGCACGGAAGCGCGCCGCCCCGGGACCACGCGCAGTCGGCCCGGACCGGCGTTCCACGGCCGGAGGTACCGGGCACGGGCCGGGGGCCCGCTGCACGACGGAGGAGCGCCATACGGCCGGAGCCGCAGGAGGAACGAGCCCGAGCTGGCGAGAGACACCGCCGTGCCTGAGCCGGGAGACCGCGTCGGGGGCGCGGGGCGGATGCACGTGTCCCGGAACGAGCGGCCTGCCGAGGCAGGTGCGACCCGATCGGACGCGGCGGGGCGGCGGACCGGGATCGGCAGCCTCGTCCGTGTGCTGCGGCAGCTCCCGACCTGCCGGCCGCTCCGAACCGGTCGCGTCAACGGGGCGAAGCGCGAGCCACGCGGGCGATACGGGGCGGTGCGGAGCACCGGACGGGCGCTGGGGGGCTCGACACCGGGTGGTCGGCCCCGAGCGCGCCCGCACCGGTCAGTGCTCGCGAGGGGCGGGCACCACATGGTCCGCCCCGCCGGGGGCACCGGGGCCGCCCGGCTGACCCGGCTGACCCGCCCCGGCAGGCACCCCGTGGGTCCCCTGCTGAGCGGCCTGCGCCGGCTGCGCGGACTGGCCGGAGGCGGCCTGAGCGGGCGCCCCCTGCGCCGGCTGCGCGGCGGGCACCGACTCGCCGCCCCCGCCCAGTACCTGGCGCATGGCGGACTCGGCGACAGCGGACTCACCCGAGACGAGCGCGTCGACGACCCGACGGTGGTGGGTGACGGTGTCCTCGGTGGGGTGGTCGCAGCAGGCGGTCGGGCCGCCCGAGACCTGCAACGCGGAGGAGACGATGCCGGAGAGGTGCTCCAGCATCCGGTTGCCTGCCGCCTGGAGGATGAGTCCGTGGAACTCCGCGTCGGCGCGGGAGAAGGTGAGGGTGTCGCCCTGCGTGTGCGCGTGGCCCATGATCTCCACCATGTCACCCAGGCGCTGGTGGACGTCGTCGTGGCTCTCCCCGGCCGCGAGCCGGGCCGCGAGGGGCTCGATGGCCCAGCGCAGCTCGCACAGCTCGCGCCGCTGGCCATCCCGCTGGGGGCCGAAGGCCCGCCACTCGATGATGTCGGGGTCGAGCAGGTTCCAGTCGCTGACGGGCCGGACCCGGGTGCCGACGTTGGGGCGCGCGCTCACCAGGCCCTTGGCCTCGAGGACGCGCAAGGATTCGCGCACGACCGTACGCGAGACCTCGAACCGCTGGCCGATCTCCTCGGGGACGAGCGGACGGTCCGCTCCCAGGTCCCCGGAGACGATCATCTGGCCCAGCTGCTGGACGAGTTGGCCGTGCAGGCCCCTGCCTCGGCTACCGGACGCACGTCGGCCCACTCGGTTCATGTCTGCCTCGGAACCCTCCCACGCCGAGGCGTTGGTTGTCGTGCGTGCCGTTCCCGTCGACTCGGCGTATGCGTAGCGGTCCAGCTCGCCCGGTCCTGCGAGGCCGGTGTCGACGGGGCGAGCCGCGGTCATCATGGAGTGCGCAAGGGTAGTCACGACCACTTGTGTCGGCCGAGGTCAGCGCCATCTTGAGGGTTTTGGTGAAAAGCACACGAAAGGGTGATCGTTGGCTGCCATGCAATTGACGCCTTATCGGAAAGAACGGACCACATCATTGGTGGTCAGAGCCATCCGCGGGCTGTCGGTGCCGGATTGGCCCTCTTGACGAACGAACACCGGCCGGAACGGGCAAGTTTCCGGCGGCGAGCACGCCAACCCCGCCTCCCCGCACGGCCGTCGCGCTCGGGACTACCGCTGCCGCGGTCGGCCGCGCAGGGCGGTGAGGGCGTACAGGCCGAACAGCACCGTGACGGACAACGCGAGGGCCCGGCCGACCGGTTGTGCCGCGATCCCCATGGCCACGGCGCCCGACTGCTCCGCCGCCGAGGACCAGGGAAGGAGCATCGTCGAACGCAGCCGGTCCGAAAGTCCCTCGAACGACGCGCCCCCGGGGCCGGCTGCGGCGCTCCCGACCAGCGGCGCCACCACGGTCGGCACCGCCGCAACAGCAGCCACACCCAGCACAGTCGACCGGAAGACTCCGGCAGCCAGCAGCCCTGCCCAGGCGCAACCGACGCAGAGTGCGAGCAGGGCCAGGGCCTGCACCCCCAGCGAGGGGACCGGCTCCCCGGCCCCGGCACCACCCGGAACGGAAAGACCGGCGAGGTCCGCGCCGTCGAAGGTGCGAGCAGGAAAGGCCGCGGCCAGTCTGTCCGGACCGTAGAGCAGGCTCAGTGCCAGCGCGTTGCAGAGCACGGTCGCCAGACACAGGCCAACCGCCGTACCCCCCGTCACTCCGAGCTTGGCCACCAGCAGACCGAGCCTGCGCGGCACCGGGACATGCGCCGGAACCAGCGCCGGGTAGCGGAACTCCTGGCCGAACGCCAGGGCTCCCAGCAGCCCTGCGACGACAGCAGCCGGCGGCACCAGGAACGGCGACCCAGGAGGCCACCCCGTCAGCAACTTCAGCCCGGACGCGGTGCCCGTCGCCGGGACAGCCGGAACTCCCTCCGTCCCCGCCGTCACCGCGGAGATGCCCAGTCCCGCCACCAGCGCCACGAGAATCAGCACCCACGGCGTACGTACACCGAACAGCCGCATCACTTCGTACCGGAGCGGCGCCACCGGCCCCGGTCTGCGCACCACAGCCGACAGCGGGAGCGCCGCTCCGCCGCCGGCGACCGTTTGCGCCGAGCTGGACGAGCCGTGGGGACTGGAGGGGCCGGCCGGACCGGAGAAGCCGCTTGCCGGAGTGCGTCGCCCGATCCCCGCCGCTGACGTGTTCCCGGGCGGCGGATCCGTGGCGGAAGCCGAGACCCGATCCGCCCCTTCCGAGGCCGAGAACTGACTCGCGGCCGTGTTCGGCCGCCGGCCCCGGACCGCTGCGGCAATCCGCTCCCGGGGCGCTGCGGAATCGGTGCCCTGCGCGGGGGCGCGCGACTCCGTCCGGGCCGGTCCCTCCGTCGCCGAGGTCCGCCCCGCCTCCGGAGCCGAGGTCGAGGCCGGCGCCGAGCCGGAGTCCGGAGACGGATCCGGCATCTGATCCGTGCCGAACGGCGAGAGGCCTGAGTGCGGAAGGCCGGAGCCCCGGTGCACCCGCCGGCTCCGATCGCTGCCGGGACCCGCGACCGCCTCCGTGTCTTCGTGCCCCGCCGGAACCAGAGCTTCTTCCTGGACCGCGGTGTGCTCGGCCGACGGAGCCTGCTCCGTCGCGGTCCGCCCCGGCCCGGCCGGACCCGCTTCGGAGGCGTTCTCTGCCGCCTCCGCCTCCCGCCTGCCGCCGGTCTGCGGGCCGGACCCGACACCCGCCCGCGGACCGGCATGCGATTCCCCTTCCACGGCCGCACCGTCGCTCCCCGGTGCGGAGCCGCCCGGCTTGTAGCTGCCGGGCGCGGGAACGCAGGCGTGCCCGGCAGTCCCGGCCGCCTCCTCCTCTTCCTGTGCAACAGCCTCCTCAGCCGCCGACCGGTCGCCGTGATCCACACGGCAGGCCCCCGCGCCTGCCCCGTCCGCCTCCTTCTCTCCGGCCTCAGCGCCTGACCCCGGACTCTCCGGTTCCGTCCGCGAAGCTCGTCCGTCCGCTCTGTTCAGCGGCCCTGGCCCGGAACGGTCTCCGACGTCCCCGACCTCGTCCGCCAGCAGATGCACGAGGATGCCGTGCCGGTAGGCGGACTCCCCCACCGCGGCGCAATCGCTCCCGTAGACCGAAACCCGGCTGCCGCTCTCGCACACCACCTCCATCGCTCCGCGCCCGCCACCGGACCGCTCTCCGCTGCGTGCCTCCTGGGACAGCACCGCGGCGAACCGCTCCGCGTGCGGCGTCCTGACCGCAACCCGCGGGCGGAGCCGGGTTCGTGAGAAGTCGGCCGCTGTCTGGTCGGCCACGAGGCGGCCCCGGTCGACGGAGACCACCCGGTCCGCCGTCCGCGCGGTATCCCTGGGGTCGCGCGAGGTGGTCAGTACCAGTCCGCCCTGCCGCGCATATCCGCGCAGCAGCCCGTTCAGCCAGCTGGCTTCCCGTGGTGAAAGCCCCCGCGTCGGTTCGTCCAGGACGAGTGTGTGGGGGTCGCCCAGGAGCGCCGCCGCCATCCCGAGCCTGCGGTCCATACCCAGCGAGAAGTCGCCGAGCCGCTGATCGGCCAGCCCGCTGAGCCCGACCAGATCCAGCACCTCGTCGGCCCTGTCGAGCGGTACTCCCGCCACCGCGGTGAGCATCCGGAGCTGCCCCCGAGCAGTGCGGGCCGGGTGAGCGGGGACATCACCGAGCAGGACGCCGATCTCCCGGGCCGGGTGCGGGATCCGCTGCACCGGCCGCCCGCGGAAGAGGGCCACACCCCGTCCCGGAACGAGTTGCAGCAACAGCCGCAGCGCCTCGCTCTTGCCCGAACCAGCCGGGCCCAGCAGCACAGTGACCTCACCGGGGCGCGCCTCGAAGGTGAGGTCGTCGACATCCGGCGGGCCCTTGCGCCGGACCGTGCTGGTGAGTCCGATGGCCTGAATCATCGCTTCTCCCGCAGAACGCGTGGCAGACGCACCTCTGCACGATAACGCGATATTTCCGACTTTCCGGGTAGCCGCTCGGCTCACTTCCGTCCGGAAGCGAGGCCACGGCAGAGCGTTCGGCCTCAGACCTCCGGTCGCAGCATCGGCGGGTTGAGCAGCGTCGCCCCTCCGGCGCGGAACAGTTGGGCCGGTCGCCCTCCTTGCCGGGTCGTCGTTCCACCGGTCGGCACCAGGAAGCCGGGGGTGCCCGTCACCTTGCGATGGAAGTTCCGGGGGTCGAGCGCCACGCCCCAGACGGCTTCGTAGACCCGTCGCAGCTCCCCCACCGTGAACTCAGCCGGGCAGAAGGCGGTGGCGAGCGAGGAGTACTCGATCTTGGATCGGGCTCTCTCCACCCCGTCCCGCAGGATCTCACCGTGGTCGAAGGAGAGTGGTACCTGCTGTTCTTCCGCTTGCCGGCCGGCCTCGTCCGCCGCTTCGAGGAGCGCGTCCGTCGCCGCCCATCGGGCGCTGCGCGCATCTCCGCCTGCGATGGGCGAGGGAAGGTCCGGCGCGAGGACGAGGTACGCGACACTGACCACCCGCATCCTGGGATCCCGCTGCGGCGCGCCGTAGGTGGCGAGCTGTTCGAGATGCGCGCCCGCGTCCTGGTCCTCGAGCGCCTGCGAACGCAGACCGGTCTCCTCGGTGAGCTCTCGCCCCGCAGCGGACTCCAAGTCCTCGTCGTCCCGCACGAACCCACCGGGCAGCGCCCACCTGCCCTGATAGGGAGGCTCCCCGCGGCGCACGACAAGTGCGTACAGCGCGTCCTTGCGGACGGTGAGCACCACAAGGTCGACGGTGACAGCAAAGGGCGGGAAGGCCGACGGGTCGTAGGGCATGGCGTGATCATAGTCGTCTCCTTGACGATAAACAGTCCCTTCCGAGGCAGCGGCACCCGCACCTCCTCCGCCTCTCGCGGGTCGGAAGGAATTGCCGCTCAGCGGATGGCACCGTCCGCCTCTCCGGCGGGCGGTCCGTCCTCGTCCTCCCCGTGTTCCGTCTCTCCTCCGTTCCTGAGGCAGCGCCGCACCAGCTCAGGATCGAGCCCCTCGTTGCAGGCATGGTGAAGCAGCTGGGCGAAGAGGTAGTCAGGATCGGTCCGCAGAGCCAGGCCCAGAGCGACGCGGGCCGTCGGAATGTCTCCGGCCTCCCAGGCGACCCATCCGGCCAGCGCGATCAGTGGTACCCCGTGTCCGCTGTAGGGCCCCGCGCAACGCCGGGCAAGCGCCCGCCAGAGCCGAAGCGCGTGGGCGGATTCCGCACCGTCCATCGACGCGGCGACCTGGTCGCGGGTCTCCCGGTCCTGGATGGCGAGGATCACCGAGGCACACTCCTCGTGGCCGAGCAGCCCGTCGTCCTGCGCGTCCTGCGCGGGTGTCTGTGTCGAGGCATCGGGCAACCGCCGCTGGAAGCGCTCCAGGAGCCGTGCGAGGAGCGCCAGTGTCTCTGCACGCACCTGCTGACGTCCCTCCTCGGAGAGCATCCGCACGGTGAGTTCGGCATCGGTGCCGTCCAGGACACGGATCTGCTCCTGGGCGAACGGCGGTCCCAGCGGTGCCAGTCGCCTCTCCATGTCCCGGAGTGAGCCGTGCATCGGCATTCCGGCGTACGCGGCTGCGGCCGCCATGGCCGAGGTGCCGGAATGCTCCATGGGGACGCCGTCGGGCGGGCAGCAGTCCGAGTCGGGACAGCAATAGGAGAAATACCTCCCCGCCGAGAGGCACAACGCCTCGTACACGGGCATCTCGAGTTCACCGCAGGCGCGCCGCAGGTGCTGCACGAGGGGGCGCAGCCGCTCCATGACCTCCCTTCCGGTGCGCTCTGCACCCGGTTCCTGGCACAGGAACAGCAGAGCTCCGTCGGGACGGGCGCCCCGTGCCCGTGAGCTGGAGTCGAGGCATTCGGCGAGCTGGGCGGCGAAAGCGGCCCAACCGCTGTCGGCATCGGGGATGCCGACCCTGAGGCGCCCGCCGAACCGCCCCCGCTCGCCATGGAGGGCGACGACGATGAGGGAGTCGTCCGGGTAGAAGCCGAGGAGGTAGGGAAGCGCTTCGGCGAGTTCGGAAGGGCTCCGCAGGGAAACGCTCGGCTGTGCGGAGGGAGCGGTCTGCCGGGAGGGAGCGGTCGGTTCGCTGCCGCTGGATTCACGGTCGTGCTGTGTCATGCCCCGACGGTGCCCCCGCCCCGGAACTTCCGGCCGCCGGTTGTCCACAGCCGAGACGATCCACATGGTTGTCATATCGGTCGTGGGTTATCCACAGACCAGGTTCCGCACATGTCCGAGCCATCGGGTTGCATGGAGGCATGAGTGATACGAAGCTGCGGCAGGCCGCCGACGCGGTGCTCGCCGATCTTGTCGGCGACCGCGAAGGGACGGCCCGGCTGCGCACGGACCAGTGGCGGGCCATCGAGGCGCTGGTCGCGGAGCGGAGGAGAGCGCTGGTCGTGCAGCGCACCGGCTGGGGGAAGTCCGCGGTCTACTTCGTGGCGACCGCGCTGCTGCGCAAGCGCGGCGCAGGTCCTACCGTGATCGTCTCCCCGCTGCTGGCGCTGATGCGCAACCAGGTGGAGGCAGCCTCCCGGGCCGGGATCCAGGCCCGCACGATCAATTCGGCGAACCCCGAGGAGTGGCGGACCATCGAGTCCGAGATCGCCGACGGACGGGTCGACGTGCTGCTGGTCAGCCCCGAGCGGCTCAACAATCCGGAATTCCGCGATCATGTACTGCCCGGTCTCACCGCATCCACCGGTCTGCTCGTCGTGGACGAGGCGCACTGCATCTCCGACTGGGGTCACGATTTCCGTCCGGACTACCGACGGCTGCGGACCATACTCGCCGAGCTGCCGTCGGGCGTACCGGTGCTCGCGACGACCGCCACGGCCAATGCGCGGGTCACTGCCGACGTCGCTGAGCAGCTCGGTACCGGCAGAGCGGCGGACGACGGCACCGACACGGACGGGTCCCCCGCCCTGGTGCTGCGCGGCTCCCTGGACAGGGAGAGCCTGAGTCTCGGTGTTCTGCGGCTGCCCGACGCCCCGCACCGGCTGGCCTGGCTGGGAGAGCACCTGAAGTCCCTGCCGGGGTCGGGCATCATCTACACCCTCACCGTGGCGGCCGCCGAGGAGGTGACGGCCTTCCTCCGCCAGTGCGGACACGAGGTGGCCTCCTACACGGGCCGCCAGGAGAACGCCGACCGCGAGGCCGCCGAGAACGACCTCCTCGCCAATCGGGTGAAAGCCCTGGTGGCGACGTCGGCTCTGGGCATGGGCTTCGACAAGCCGGATCTCGGCTTCGTGGTCCACCTGGGCTCGCCCTCCTCTCCGATCGCCTACTACCAGCAAGTCGGCCGTGCGGGCCGCGGTGTCGAGCACGCGGAGGTGCTGCTGCTTCCCGGCCAGGAGGACGAAGCGATCTGGCGCTACTTCGCCTCGCTGGCCTTCCCTCCGGAGGAGCAGGTGCGGCGGACCCTGGAGGTTCTGGCGGCCTCCGAGTCCCCGATGTCGCTGCCTGCCCTGGAGCCCCGGGTGGAGCTGCGCCGCTCCCGCCTGGAGGTGATGCTGAAGGTGCTCGATGTGGACGGTGCGGTGCAGCGGGTCAAGGGAGGCTGGGTCGCCACCGGCCGGCCCTGGCACTACGAGGCCGATCGGTACGAGTGGGTCGAGCGGCAGCGGCAGGCCGAGCAGCGGGCGATGCGCCACTACACCGAGACGGCCGACTGCCGGATGGAGTATCTGCGGCGAGAGTTGGACGACGAGTCGGCGGCACCGTGCGGGCGGTGCGACAACTGCACCGGCAGCAGATTCAGCCCGGAAGTCGACGAGTCACTCGTGGCAGCAGCCCGGGGGGAGCTGAACAGGCCCGGGGTGCGGATCGAGCCGCGGAGGATGTGGCCCACCGGAATGCAGTCCGCCGGCCTGGACCTCAGGGGCCGGATCCCCCAGCAACAGCAGGCGTCCCCCGGCAGGGCTCTCGGACGACTCTCCGACATCGGCTGGGGAAACCGGCTGCGGCCCCTGCTGGCCGGACAGGGCGGCGACGGACCGGTCCCGGAGGATGTACTGCGCGGCGCGGTGACAGTTCTCTCGGACTGGGCCAAGGGACCCGATGGCTGGTCCTCGGGAGGAGGCGGGGAGGCACCGGAGCGGCCGGCCGGCATCGTGGCGGTCGATTCCCGGACCCGCCCGCAGTTGGTGCGGTCCTTCGCGGAACGGATCGCGGACATCGGCCGCATTCCGCTGCTCGGTGCCATCACCTGCGCGGACGAGTTCGGGATGCTGAACGGCGCGCGCAGCAACGGCGCCCAGCGGCTGCGCGCTGTCCACGAGGCGCTGATGCTGCCTCCGGAGCTGGCGGAATCCCTCGCCGCCCTGGAGGGGCCGGTCCTGCTGGTGGACGACTACACCGCCACGGGGTGGACGATCGCGGTGGCAGCGCGGATGCTCCGCCAGGCCGGCGCCAAGGAGGTGCTGCCGCTGGTCCTCGCCACCCAGAACTGAGCCCACGGGCCGGCCGAAGGGAGGGCGCCGACCCGGCCGACGGCTCGCCGCACGCACCGTCGTTCCGAGGCGGTGCGGGAGATCAGCTCAGGGACGGCGCCGGTGCCGGTCACCCCGGGCACCGGCCGGCCCCGGTGCGACCGGGCAGGCTACGGACTCGCCTCGGCTGCTCCGGACCCGAGACCGCCGTGGCGAGCGCGGACGTCACAGCAGTGCGCGCACGCGCTCGGGATCGCCGCAGACGATGAGCTGCTCGGTTGCCTTCTCCAGGGCTGCGGGCAGCGCCGCGGTCGCCTCGGGGTCGGTGCCGCCGTTGACGGCGAGCAGCACGATGGCTCGCTGGGCGGTGCGGGCGACAGCAGAGGCGTGGGCGCAGAAGACATCCTCCGCGTCGGCCAGTTGGCGCCAGTAGGAGTCCTCGCCGAAGGAGAGTTCGTGCTCAGCCCACGGATGCTGGCCGCCGGTGGTCAGCAGCAGAATCTCGCCGGGCGCCCGGCCTTCGTCGAGAAGCTTGTCGACGGTCTCGTCGGCGACCTCCACCGCCGTCGCGTCGGTGGCCGCGACCAGGTGGATGCGGGCCGAGGCTGCTGCGGCGGGTGAATTGGCCGGGGTGGAGGGCTTGCCGCTCTGCTGGGGGCCGCCGGGGCGGCCCGGCGTGTTGGGGCCCTTGCTGTCGGTGCGGGGCGGTGCGGGGCGCGGTGCCTGGCGGGGGCCGGGAACCGGGGCTGCGGTGCGGGATGCCTGCGGAGTTCGGGATGCTCCCGCTGAGGCGCGGGTGCCCGGGACGCTCTCGTAAATCTGTGGCTCCTCGGGAGTGAGAGGCATGAAGTGTTGTCTATCAAATGACGGAATCAGGCGTATCAGCGGGTACTGGTTGCGCGGATATTCCCGCGACGGGGGTCCGGTACTGCGTGACGGCGCCGTCCGTTTGTGCCGGTTCAGAAGAGGCCGATCTGTTCTGTGGGCTCGCTCCGGTTGCGCTTGAGATGTTTCCAGCGGGTCAGGGCATCCATATACGCCCATGACAGCCGGTGGTAGGGAGTGGGACCGCTGCTTTCCAGAGCGGCCCGGTGGACGGGTGAGGGATACCCGGCGTTGTCCTCGAATGCGAACTCGGCGTGCTCTGCGGCGAGTCCGGCCATGAGGGCGTCGCGGCGCACCTTGGCGATGACGGAAGCGGCCGCGACAGCGACGCAGGACTGGTCGCCCTTGATCACCGTCCGCACCCGCCAAGGGGCTCCGAGGTAGTCGTGCTTGCCGTCGAGGATCACGGCATCGGGGCGTTCGGGCAGGCCGTCCAGGGCTCGGACGGCGGCGAGCCGAAGGGCGGCTGTCATGCCCTTGGCATCGATCTCCTCCGGGGTGGAGTGACCGAGCGCATAGGCACTGACCCAACTGACCAGTTCTTCGGCGAGCTCGCTGCGGCGGGGCTCGGGGATGAGTTTGGAATCGGTGAGACCGGCGGGAGGACGACGCAGACCCGTGATCGCGGCGCAGACCGTGACGGGTCCCGCCCAGGCTCCACGGCCGACCTCGTCCACTCCGGCGACGATCTTGGCGCCGGTGGTGGCGCGGAGCGAACGCTCGACGCGATGGGTTGGAGACTCGTACGGCATGGCAATAGCAAGCGTATCCGCTGCGAGGGCCGTGAGTTCAGGGGAGTCCGACAAAGTTGGCCCCGATCCCGGAAAGAGTCCGGAATCCGGCGCCGGTGATCGCGGAAGGCGGTGAAACAGTGACGGAGCGTCCCCGAAACCGGGAGTCACGCCCCTCGGATTCCCGTCGGGCGGCACCCGGCCCGCGTGGCGAGCGGCCGGGCTCAGCGCACCGCCTCCAGCAGCCAGGAGGGAAACCGCTCCGTGCGCTCGTGCCACTCCCGCGGAGGAGCCGCGTCAGGGCCGGCGGCTGCCACGATCCCGCCGACGATCGCGCATGTGGTGTCCACGTCACCACCGGCGCTCGCGGTCGCCCAGAGCGCCGCCCGGAAGTCCCCCAGGTTCCGGGCAGCGGCCCAGAGCGCGAAGGGGACCGTGTCCTGCGTACTGGTGCGCCGGCCGCAGCCGAGAACCGCCGCGACCGTGCCCACGTCGGCGTAGTCGAGCAGATCCACGGCGCGGCGCAGCCCCGCCTGCACGGCGCTGCGGGGGACAAGTTCCTGGACCCGGATGAGCAGGCTCTCGGCGGTCAGCGGAGCCGGTGCGGGTTCACCGCTGTCCGCGCCCGCCGTCCGTGCCGGGTCGGCGCCGGTACCGCGGCCGGCGGCATCCGGCCCGGCGGGAGGACCGTGCTCCGCACCGGCGACGAGGGCGGCCGCCGCCGCGACCGCCCGGGTACCCGCGACAGCCTCGGGGTGCCGGTGGGTGACCTCGGCGGAGCGTACGGCTTCGTCCGCCGCCCGCTCCGGATCGTCGGCGAACCAGGCACCCAGCGGGGCGACCCGCATGGCGCCACCGTTCCCCCAGGAACCCTGGCCGTCGAAGAGGGAGGCCGCCAACTCCCTCCAGTCCCCGCCCTCCTGGCGGATCAGGCGCAGCATCCGGTTCACCGCGGGGCCGTAGCCGCGGTCGAAGTCATGGCGCCGGGCGAAGGAGGCGGCCAGCGCGTCCTGGTCGGTGCGGCCGTGCGCAGCGAGTACGGCGACCACGGAGGCCGCCATTTCGGTGTCGTCGGTCCACTGCCAGTTCCCCGGGGGCGGTTCCCGGCGGCGCAGATAGGCGAGGTTGGCGGGGACGAAGAACTGGGAACCCAGAGCGTCGCCCACGGCGAGGCCGCGCAGGGCCGCAAGGGCGCGGGAGAGCCGCTCGGGGCGGGCGGGCTCGGACGGGAGTGCACTCATGTACCGACGATGTTAGCTGCGGCTTCCGTAGGGACGGGGGTCCTGCCAGCGCTCGAAGGGCCGGTCGAGGTGATAGCGGCCTTCAGGGCCGAGGAGGAGGGCGCGGGTCTCGCCGTTGCGCGGATTGGAGAGGCATTCGAACTCCTCCACCGTCCAGTGGAACCAGCGCATGCAGAACAGCCGCATCGTGAGCCCGTGCGTGACCAGCAGGACGTTCGGCGGATTGTCGGGCGCTTCGAAACTGCGCCACAGGCTCTCCAGGAAGGCCCCGGCCCGGTCGTAGACGTCGGCGCCGGACTCGCCCTGGGCGAAACGGTAGAAGAAGTGCCCGTAGGCGTCGCGGTACTTCTTCTGCTGGCGGACGTCGTCCCGGTCCTGCCAGTTTCCCCAGTCCTGCTCGCGAAGTCTGGGCTCCTCGCGCACCCGCATCTGGGCCGGACCGATCCCGAGCGCGGCGAGTGTCTCCCGAGTGCGGCGGTAAGGGGACACGAAGGCCGAGACGCGTTCCTCGCCGAGGATCTCGCGGAGCCGCCTGCCCGCCTCCTCCGCCTGCCGCCGACCGCGTTCGGTCAATGGCAGTGCGTGATCGGGCACGCGTTCGTAGATGCTGTCGTCGGCGTTTCCCTCCGACTCTCCGTGGCGGAGCAGGATGATTCGGCCAGGACGTGCCATGGGCTCCACCCTAGGTCAGACGGTCCACGACGGCTCCAGGTCGATGACGTCGCCGGTGACGCGGACGAGGTCGGCCCCGGTCCGGGCGCGCAGGGCCAGCCGCTCCACACGCTCAACCCGGTACTTTCCGTATTCGGCGGAGGAGTTCCACATCGACAGGACGAGGAATTCGTCCTCCGTGTTCGCCTGCGCGAAGACGCCGCGCAGCATGCCTGGCGAGCCCGCCATCGCCGGGTTCCACACTTTCTCCTGCATGAGCATGTAGTGCTCGATCCGGTCAGGTCGCACCCGGCAGTGTGCCACTCGCAGCAGGTCCGCGTCGGTGAAGACCGGGCGGAAGCCGGTCTTCACGTCGAAACGGTATTCGAAGAGCCTGACCTGCATCTCCTTGTAGGTGCCGAGTTGGGAGGCGTGCAGCCGATCGTGCGAGCGAGCCATGAAGGAGTCGTAGAAGGCCCTGCTTTCCCAGAAGCCGAAAAGGTGCACGACCCCGTCCCGGGACCGGCTCCATCCCCCGCCCTGCCCCCGGAAGCCGGGTTCGCCGAGCAGCCCCGCCCACTTCCGCTGTGCCCGTGCGAATCCCGGGCGGTCGACGACCGTGCAGCGCATCCACTTGACCAGCACCGCGCTATCGTACGGCCATCCCGGTGAGCTCTCGGACCGGTCGCGGGCGCAGGCGTACACCGCACTGATGTGCGACGACGCTCCCGTGAGCATCGGTCCCGCCACCGCCCAGGGGGCGGAGGCCCGGAGCGGAAGGTACGACGCCGCGGACCGTCATGGGCGAGGCGACGCCGGCAACCGCACCCCTCCTCATACTCCGGTGCGCGCACGCGACAGCCGGACCGACGGCCCGCGAGCGCGGTGTGTCGACGGCGCGCAGCAGCGGCACCGCAGGCAGGCTGCGGCACAGCAGAAGGGGGCACAGCGAAGAGGGAGCCGGCCCGGGGCCGGCTCCCTCTCTCATGTGCGGGTCGGCGGTCTCAGCAGCGGACCCCCGAGGATCCGCAGGACGCGGACCCGCCCGCGGTCAGCTGCAGCCGCTGGTCGAGCCGCAGCCCTCGCACAGGTAGCAGCTGCCCGCGCGGCGCATCTTGGTGCCGCAGGAGAAGCACAGCGGGGCGTCGGCGTTGAGGCCGAGTTGCATCTCCATCAGCTCGGTGGAGTTGTGCGCCTCGCGCGGGGCGGGGGCGGCAGCCTCCGGCTCGGTGGCCGTGCGCTGCTCGTCCTTGCTGTCCTTGGCCTCCTCGGCGGACGCCGCCTGCTCGGCCTTGGGAGCCGACTGGGCCAGGGCGTCCGCGTCGAACTCGTCCTCGGTCGCCTCGTAGGACCCCGTCTCCAGGTGGCGCTGGCGCTCGGCGGCGGAGTGGATACCCAGCGCGGAACGGGTCTCGAAGGGAAGGAAGTCCAGCGCCAGACGACGGAAGATGTAGTCGACGATCGACTGGGCCATCCGCACATCGGTGTCGTCGGTCATGCCGGCCGGTTCGAAGCGCATGTTGGTGAACTTCGAGACGTAGGTCTCCAGCGGGACCCCGTACTGGAGGCCGACGGAGACGGCGATGGAGAAGGCATCCATCATGCCCGCCAGGGTGGAGCCCTGCTTGGACATCTTGAGGAAGACCTCACCGAGACCGTCGTCCGGGTAGGAGTTGGCCGTCATGTAGCCCTCGGCGCCGCCCACCGTGAAGGAGGTCGTGATGCCGGGGCGGCCCTTGGGCAGCCGACGGCGGACCGGACGGTACTCGACGACCTTCTCCGGTTCGGGTGCCTCCGCCTTCTTCTCCTCCTTGGCCTTCGCCGACAGCGGCTGGCCGACCTTGCTGTTCTCGACGTAGACGGCGAGCGCCTTGGTACCGAGCTTCCACCCCTGGAGGTAGATCTCCTCGACGTCCTCGACGGTGCTGCTCGCGGGCATGTTGACCGTCTTGGAGATGGCACCGGACAGGAACGGCTGGGCTGCCGCCATCATCCGCACATGCCCCATCGGGGAGATGGACCGTTCGCCCATGGCGCAGTCGAAGACCTCGTAGTGCTCCGGCTTGAGGCCGGGCGCGTCCACGACGTTGCCGTGCTCGGCGATGTGCTCGACGATCGCCTCGACCTGCTCGGGCTGGTAGCCGAGGCGCTTGAGGGCCTTGGGCACCGTGTTGTTCACGATCTGCATCGAGCCGCCGCCGACGAGCTTCTTGAACTTGACCAGGGCCAGATCCGGCTCGACGCCGGTGGTGTCGCAGTCCATCATCAGGCCGATGGTGCCGGTGGGGGCCAGCACCGACGCCTGCGCGTTGCGGAAGCCGTTCTTCTTCCCGAGCCGCTGCACGTCCTGCCACGCCTCGGTGGCCGCGGCCCACACCGGGCTGTCCAGGTCGTCCGTGCGGGGAGCCGCGTCGTTGGCGTCGCTGTGCTGCGTCATGACGCGCCGGTGCGCCTCGGCGTTGCGGGCGTACCCCTCGTAGGGACCGACCACCGCGGCGAGCTCGGCCGAGCGCTTGTAGGAGGTGCCGGTCATCAAGGAGGTGATGGAACCGGCCAGCGCGCGGCCGCCGTCGCTGTCGTAGGCGTGTCCGGTGGCCATCAGCAGCGCACCGAGGTTGGCGTAGCCGATTCCCAGCTGGCGGAAGGCGCGGGTGGTCTCGCCGATCTTCTCGGTGGGGAAGTCGGCGAAGCAGATGGAGATGTCCATCGCCGTGATGACCAGCTCGGTCACCTTCGCGAAGCGCTCCGCGTCGAAGGACTGGTTGCCCTGGTCGTCGTCGCGCAGGAACTTCATGAGGTTGAGCGAGGCCAGGTTGCACGAGGAGTTGTCCAGGTGCATGTACTCGCTGCACGGGTTGGAGGCGGTGATCCGGCCCGTCTCCGGCGAGGTGTGCCAGCGGTTGATCGTGTCGTCGTACTGGATACCGGGGTCGGCGCAGACGTGGGCGGCCTCGGCCATCTTGTGGAAGAGCTTCTTCGCGTCCACCTCCTCGACGACCTCACCGGTCATCCGGGCACGCAGCGCGAAGTTCGAACCGGCCTCGACGGCCTTCATGAACTCGTCATTGACCCGGACCGAGTTGTTGGCGTTCTGGTACTGGACGGAGGCGATGTCGTCGCCGCCCAGGTCCATGTCGAAGCCCGCGTCGCGCAGGGCGCGGATCTTCTCCTCCTCCTTGACCTTGGTGTCGATGAACGCCTCGACATCCGGGTGGTCGACGTCCAGGACGACCATCTTGGCGGCGCGACGGGTCGCACCGCCCGACTTGATCGTCCCAGCGGAGGCGTCGGCGCCGCGCATGAAGGAGACGGGCCCCGAGGCATTGCCGCCGGAGGAGAGGAGCTCCTTCGAGGAGCGGATACGGGAGAGGTTCAGGCCGGCTCCGGAGCCGCCCTTGAAGATCATGCCCTCTTCCTTGTACCAGTCGAGAATCGACTCCATGGAGTCGTCGACGGACAGGATGAAGCAGGCACTGACCTGCTGGGGCTGCTTCGTCCCGACGTTGAACCACACCGGGGAGTTGAACGCGAAGATCTGGTGCAGCACGGCATAGGCGAGCTCGTGCTCGAAGATCTCCGCATCCGCGGGGGAGTCGAAGTACCCGTGCTTCTCACCAGCCGCCCGGTACGTCTTCACCACGCGGTCGATGAGCTGCTTGAGGCTGCTCTCCCGCTGAGGAGTGCCCACCGCGCCGCGGAAGTACTTGCTCGTAACAATGTTGACCGCATTCACCGACCAGAAGTCGGGGAATTCGACGCCACGCTGCTCGAAGTTGATCGAGCCGTCGCGCCAGTTGGTCATGACGACGTCGCGGCGCTCCCAGTTCACCTCGTCGTACGGGTGCACTCCGGGGGTCGTGTGGACGCGCTCGATACGCAGTCCGCTCTTCGCCTTGCCGCCCTTTGCGCGGGAGCCGCGTGCCGGGCCGCTCGTCGTCTCTGTCATTCCGCCTCCCTGTGTGGGGCATAACGCCCCAACATGCCCCGGTTCTTCCCCGAGAACTGTGCCTGTCTGATGACCCGGGCACGGTGCGTGTCCAGGTCAAGTCTCTGCGTGTGCCGAGGACGCACCCCGGCTGCCGGCCGCGTGACGCGGAGCGGCTCCCCGTTCAGTCCGCGGCGGCGGTGGAGGCCCCTTCGCCCCCGCGCGCCTGTCCCGCCCGGGAGCCCGGCGCCGGGTCTCCCCCGTCGGCGGGCGGCGGCACCTCGGGCAGTACCCGCGCCTCTCCCCCGGCGGCACGCCCCCTGCCCCCGCGGGCCCCCTCGGCACCTTCGCACTCACCGGCGGCTTCGTCCCCCCGAGCCCCGGGGGCGAGTGACTGCACCTCGCGCAGTTCGGATATGGCGGTCTCGAAGTCCTCCAGGGACTCGAACGCCTTGTAGACCGAGGCGAAGCGCAGATAGGCGACGAGATCGAGATCCTGGAGCGGGCCGAGTATGGCGAGTCCGACGTCGTGCGTGGACAGTTCCGCGCTCCCGGTCGCCCGGACGGCCTCCTCGACCCGCTGCCCGAGTTGGGCCAGCGCGTCCTCGGTCACGGGGCGCCCCTGGCAGGCCTTGCGCACCCCCGCGATCACCTTGTCCCTGCTGAAGGGCTCGGTGACACCGCTCCGCTTGATCACCGTGAGTGATGCGTTCTCGACGGTGGTGAAGCGCCTGGAGCAGTGGGGGCACTGACGGCGACGCCTGATGGCAGCTCCGTCGTCGGCCGTACGGCTGTCGACCACACGGCTGTCGGGGTGCCGGCAGAAGGGGCAATGCATCGTCTCCACCCTCCCAGGGCCCGCAGAGCCCTCACCGTGCATAACTGATCATGTCGCGGCGCCCCCGTCACAGGGACCCCTCGGCTGGCCTCCAGCATAGGCGACATCCCCACGGCGTGAGCACCCGGGGACACAACTTCTGGTGGCGCGCGCTCATCAAACCACTAGATCTGGTAGCCGAGAGGCAAGACGGTGACGACGCGTGTCGCCGTCCGGCACAGCCCACGACCCTACGCGAAGCGGGCCGCGGGAGAGCTCCTGGGGCACGCCTGCGAGACTGTGCCGGACGGCGGCGGCGCACCGCGCACCGGAGCGGCGGCACCGGAGGGCCAGAAGCGGGGCGAGGAGCGGCGGCGGCAAGGCCCGGAACCGCCGTGCCGCGAAGGCAGGAGTTCACCGAGAGCAGCGATTACGGACAGCGACAGGCGGCGGCGGAAAACGGCCGGAAATCGCCACGCCGGGACACAGCCGGCCGCCCTTCCCGGCGCCTCGGCGACGGGACCGCCGGGGGTGCCGGCTGCGGCAGGTGCGGCGCGGGCGCATATGGTTGAACGGCCGAACCGCTGATACGCGGGGAGACGAGCCGCGGACACGCGGGAGAACTGCGGGCATTCCGAAACGCTCGCTCCGGCTCCCATCGAGCGGATGTCGCGACCTATACACCCATCGAGCGGTAGAAGTCAGGTGAACTGCGGATTTTCACTCGAACGTGTGTTTGGCGCAACCTTTCGAAACCAACTACCGTTGTCCAGCTAGGGAGAACTTCTCGAGAGGGGCCGACGTGACCACGACCGCAGACAGCGCCACCATCACCTCCCAGAACCGCGCAGCTCAGGCAACAGCTCAGCCCATTGACGAAATTCAGCCGGTGAATGACGCCATGAACGCGGATATTCAGGACGGCCAACAAGCGAAGCGCTCGCTTCCAGGACGACCTCCAGGCATCCGCGCGGACAGTTCGGGACTCACCGATCGGCAGCGCCGGGTGATCGAGGTGATCCGCGATTCGGTGCAGCGGCGCGGCTACCCGCCGTCCATGCGCGAAATCGGTCAGGCCGTCGGGCTCTCCAGCACCTCCTCGGTGGCACACCAGTTGATGGCCCTGGAGCGGAAGGGTTTTCTACGCCGCGACCCGCACCGCCCCCGCGCCTACGAGGTGCGCGGCTCCGACGCGCCGAGCAGCACCCAAGCGGCCACCGACACCGCCGGAAAGCCGTCCGCCTCCTACGTCCCGCTGGTGGGTCGGATCGCCGCCGGCGGCCCGATCCTCGCCGAGGAATCGGTCGAGGACGTCTTCCCGCTGCCGCGCCAACTGGTCGGTGACGGCGAGCTCTTCGTGCTGAAGGTCATCGGTGACTCCATGGTCGAGGCCGCGATCTGCGACGGCGACTGGGTCACCGTCCGGCGCCAGCCCGTCGCGGAGAACGGCGACATCGTCGCCGCGATGCTGGACGGCGAGGCCACCGTGAAGCGCTTCAAGCGCGAGGACGGGCATGTGTGGCTGCTCCCGCACAACTCCTCGTACCAGCCGATCCCCGGTGACGACGCGACAATCCTCGGCAAGGTCGTCGCCGTCCTCCGCCGGGTCTGAGCACCGCGTCGGCAGACGACCGACAGACAGCGCTGCGGCCGGACGCTCGGTGACCGCGCCTCCTCGCCCCCGGCCGAAGGCTACGGGCCGCTGGTTCCCTCCACCCCCGGGACCGGCGGCCCGCCGTCGTACCGGGCGCGCAGAGCACGTCGAGGCGGCACCAGGTCCCCGGCCCCCGCGCTCCACTCCCGCCGCTCGTGCGGTCCGGGGACTCGGCTACGCCCTCTTGGCTGCCTCGTCGATGGCCGAAAGGGAGCGGCGGACTTGATTGCGGTCCGTCGTGTACCAGAAGTCGGGCATGGAAGTCCGCAGAAAGCCGCCGTAGCGCGCTCGCTGCAGCCGCGGATCCAGCACCGCGACCACACCCCGATCCCCCGTCGCGCGGACCAGCCGGCCGGCACCCTGGGCCATCAGCAGTGCCGCATGCGTGGCCGCCACTGCCATGAAGCCATTGCCGCCAGACTCCTCCACGGCCTTCTGCCGGGCGCTCATCAGGGGATCATCGGGGCGCGGGAACGGCACCCTGTCCATCACCACCAGTTGGCAGTTCGGTCCCGGAACATCCACGCCCTGCCACAGGGACAGAGTGCCGAACAGGCAGGTCTCCGCATCGTCAGCGAAACGTCTGATGAGCTCGCCGAGCGTCTCCTCGCCTTGGAGCAGGATCGGGAGTCCCAGCCTGCCCCTCAGTTCCTCAGCGGCAGCCCGCGCACCCCGCATGGAGGAGAAGAGCCCCAGAGTGCGCCCGCCCGCCGCTTCCACCAGCTCCGCGAGCTCGTCGAGCATGTCGCTGCGCTGAACGTCCCGGCCGGGAGGATTCAGATGTCCCGCGACGTAGAGGATGCCCTGCTTGCGGTAGTCGAACGGGGAGCCGACGTCCAGCCCGCTCCACACGGGCAGCCCGTCGTCCTCGCTCTTCCCTTCCGCCTCGGTCCCCCTGATCCCCTCCGGGGCGAGGCCGAGTGAGGCGCCGACCCCGTTGAAGTCCCCGCCCAGTTTGAGCGTGGCGGAGGTCAGGATGACGGACCGGTCGGTGAAGAGCTTCTCGCGCAGCAGCCCGGAGACGGACAGCGGTGCCACCCGCAGTGATGCTCCGTACCGCTCGTGTCGCTCATACCAGAGGACGTCGAACTCGGAGTGCTCCAGAATGCGTTCGGCGACATCGTGGATGTTCTCGATCGCCGCCTTGGCCTGCTTGCGGACCGCGTCCTCGTCCTGCACCGAGGAGTCACGTGTGTTGCCCAGCGCGCTGAGACAGCTTCGCCCGGCGTCGCGCAACGCCATCAGTGCGTACTCCAGGTCCTCCGGTACGGCTTCCAGCCGGCCCGGCAGGGCGAGCTCCATCAGCCGTTCGAAGGTCTCGGAGGCGGTCTGGAGCTGGTCGGCCGCTTTCTCGTCCACCAGCTTGGCGACGCGGCGCACCGCGCGGCTGACGCTGCCGGGAGTGAGCTCGCCGGTGGCCACCCCCGTCACGCGGGAGACCAGCTCGTGCGCCTCGTCCACGATCAGCACCTCGTGGCCGGGGAGTACGGGGGCGCCCTCGATGGCGTCGATGGCCAGCAGTGCGTGGTTGGTGACGATCACGTCGGCGAGCTTGGCCCGCTCGCGGGCGGCCTCCGCGAAGCATTCGGCACCATAGGCGCACTTGGACGCCCCGAGGCACTCGCGGGAGGAGACGGAGACCTGGCCCCAGGCGCGGTCGGAGACGCCGGGCTTGAGGTCGTCCCGGTCGCCCGTCTCCGTCTCATCCGACCAGTCGCGCAGCCGCAGCAGGTCCTTGCCGAGCTTGGAGGTGGGGGTGGCGCTCTCGAAGGGGTCGAAGAGGCCGTCCTCCTCTTCCTGCGGCACGCCCTCATGGAGTCGGTGCAGGCACAGGTAGTTCGACCGCCCCTTGAGCATCGCGAACTCCGGGCGACGCCGCAGCAGGGGGTGGAGGGCCTCGACGGTGCGGGGCAGATCGCGCTCGACCAGCTGCCGCTGCAGCGCGAGCGTGGCGGTGGCCACCACCACCCGTTCTCCGTGGGCCAGCGCGGGGACCAGATAGCCGAGGGACTTCCCGGTACCGGTGCCCGCCTGCACGAGGAGGTGGCGGCCGTCTTCGACAGCCTCGGCCACTGCCTCGGCCATAGCGGCCTGACCTGAGCGTTCCGTGCCTTTGACGGCGGTGACGGCGGCCTGGAGGAGTTCGGTGACGGCGGGCTTGCTCATAGACCCGACACCTTACGCGGCGCCACTGACACTCCGCTCGGCTGCTGCCCCGTCTGCACGATTCCTTCCGGCCATGACCGGATCAGCCCGGGCGGGAGCGCTCCGTATCCGTAAGGGGACGCTCGGTCCGGTCGGCGAGAGAGTGGCCGCGTCCTCAGTGCAGCGGATTGCGCACCGTCCCGTGCACGGCCGCGTGCGGGCGCTCGGACCTGTCGCGGTAGCCGTCCGCGTGCAGCCGGTTCCGGTTGAGACAGAGGCGTTCGATGCGCGGCGTCAGCAGGTCGAACGTCTCGAAGCGGGGTTTCAGCACCGGGAAGCGGGCCTGGTAGCGGTCGATCTCGGCCCGTACGAGTGACCAGAAATCGCGCTCGCTCACCCCGAGCTGGGCCTCGCACAGCGGGGCGAGATAGCGGAAGACCCCCACGAAGAGCGCGGAGTGGATGAACTGCGTCAGGAACGTGGGAGGTTCGCTCAACAGGACCCCCCGGATGTCCCCCGGCATGGAGTCGAGCTCGGGAACCGGCTCGGCACTGACATTGACGTCGTCCACGAAGTCCTTCATCGCCAGCCGGGTCGGGACGTCGCGCTCGTCGAAGACGACGATGGCGTTCTCCCCGTGCGGCGAGAAGACGGTGCCGTAGCGGTACAGAAAGTGCAGCAGCGGCGGCAGCAGCGCCGCGAACAGGTGCCTGAGCCAGATCCGGGGCTCCAGGCCCGAACGCGCCACCAGTTCGGCGGTCAGGGAGTTGCCCTCCACATCGGTGTGGATCAGGGAGGCGAGCGTGCGGGCGCGCTCGTCGGAGTCGAGCAACGGGGCGAGGGGCTCGCGCCAGATGCAGCCGAGCAGTTCGCGGTACTGATAGGGCACGTCGCCGAGCGGCTCGTACACCGGGTGCGGGACGCCCACCGAGGCGACCTCGCCCAACAGGATCACCCGGCACTCCTCGGCGAGGAACGGATCCTGGTCCCGCAGTCCCTGCACCCAGCCGGTGACGGACGGCGCGGCGAGAGTGCGGTCGGTCGGCAGGCCGCGCCAGACGAGTGTGTTGAGGATGGCGAGCGGCAGCTTGACGGTGTGCCGGTCGGGCCTGCTGACGTTGAGGAATGTGCGGATGGACTGCTGGGGCAGCCGCATGTCCCCGTCGGTCGGCAGCGGAAGGATCTCCTGCGCCGCCACCTGGGGGGCGAACAGCGGCACGACGGTCTCGTCCCACTGCCAGGGGTGTACGGGCATGCAGAGGTAGTCCTGGGGCGCGAGACCGCGCGAGCTCAGCCGCTCCCGGAACGCGTTGCGCGTCTCCGCGCCCAGCTCGCGTGCGTACAGCTCCCCCGCCTCGGCGAGCCGCGGCGTGCCGCGGTACTGCGCCAGCCGCCGGTGCACCGCGAGCCAGGGCAGCGGCTGCGCCGTGCGGGCCTCGGGCGCCCAGTGCGCGACGTCGCCGCCGGAGAAGCCGAGCCGTCCCTTGTTGGCCACCAGCCAGGGATGTCCCGTCATGTGCCCTTCCAGCTCCGCGTAGCCCAGCGAGGCGAGGGCGGCGGCGGGCAGTTCGGAGGACAGCAGCCCCGCGTCCGCGGTGAGTGTGGCGGTCAGCTCGCGGAGGTAGTGGCCGGCCGTCTCACCACTGAGCCCCAGCAGGGACCTGGCCCGGGAGACGAAGCTCAGCGGATCCGGAGCGGGCTCCAGCGAGGAGGCGTCGACACTCCAGTGCCCGTAGGCGCCGCGGCGGGCCCGGAAGCGGACGGTGAGCTCCTCGTCCACGCGCAGGGCGTAGCAGCCGGGACCACCACCGGGTGCGGACTGCGGCTGGAGGATCTCCTCGTAGGAGAACTCGGCGATCAGCTTGGCCAGCAGTCGCCGGGAGGCACGGGCCCAGTGCTCCGGCCCTCTTCCGAGGCCGGCGGGGACGGATAGCGGGGCTACGTCACGTGAGGAGGACGAGGAGGAGGTTCGGGACACGGAGGTTGCTCCTTGCGGGAGGCGTGGATTCAGATGGCGGTGGCCGCACGGCGCACGGCAGCGGCCACCGGGTCAGAGCGCGTGGCGCGGCTCGCGGTCCCGCACCATCAGGGCCGCGCGCTTGCCGGGGAGCTCGATCTCGCCGCTGCGCCGGAACCCCGCGCCGAGGAACGCGGCGAGCGAGGGGGCGTTGCGCACGTCGGGCTCGGCCAGGACGCGCGTGCACCGGGGGCGCTGCGCCAGGACGAGATCGGTGACCGTGCGCAGCAGCAGCGTGCCCAGGCCTCTTCCGCGGTGTGCCGCGCCGCCGAGGAGCAGATGCACCCCGGTGTCCTGCGGCCACACCCGGCAGTACCGGGCGAGCGGGTCGAGGTCGGCACGGTAGAGCTCCCAGTAGCTCATGGGTACGCCGTCGAGGACTCCGAGACAGGGAACACTGCGCCCGTCGCCGTCCAGCTGGGGCCGCACATGTGCCTCGGTCACCCGTTCGGGGCCGGCGAGCTCCCAGAAGTCCGCCACCACCGGGTCGTTCATCCAGCCGGTGAGCAGCGGCAGGTCGCCGGGGAGCCCGACCGGCACGAGCCGGAAGAGGCCGGCCCCGGTCGGGACCGCGGGCCAGCTTCCGGGGGCGTCGAGCAGATCCGCCGGCTGAGGGGCGGTGTTCCCGTAGGTGGGGGAGGCCGCGGCCGAAGCGGCCGGACCTGGGGTGTCCACGTCGACGCGGACATCGTCGGGTGCTCGCGCGCCGCGCGCCGCGGAGGGCGGTACGGGGGCGCCCGCCCCGGCGTCCGTGTGCGCTTCCGAAGCGCCGGCAGCGGCGCGGGAGGGTTCGGCGGCGCTTCGGTCCGGTGCGGCCGCGGCGCGGTGCGGCCGGCCGGCGCGGTGCGCGGCGGAGTCCCGGGCGGAGGCGTCCGGGTCCCGGTCGGAGGTGGTGAGGGGATCGTCGCTGCGGGTGCCGGAGCCGGGCTCCACCGGTTCCGCTTCGGCGTTACCGGCAGGCGGCGCGGAGCCCGGCTGAGGGTGCGGCATGACGACGTCTCCTCTCCTGGGGCGGCCGGAGGCCAGGGGTCAGGGGGCTAGCGGGTTGTCGAGGGTGACGTAGACGGACTGGGTGTCGACCGGGCCGACGAGCTCGTCCATGCCGTGCAGCCGGGTGAGCAGGTTCGCCTTGCAGCGCAGCGTCGGGGAGTCGAGGAGCAGCGCGGGCAGCGGTGAGGCCGGTTCCTGGCGTGCCGCTTCCTGCAGAAAACGACGGAGTCCCGCGAGCAGCACCGTTTCGTCAGCGAGCTGCTGGGCACCGAACGCACCGATGAGGCCCAGGATGTTGTTGATGCCCAGGTAGTAGGTGAAGCGTTCGTCGGTGACGTCGTCGGCGACGAAGGTGTCGCTCTCCACACCCAGCTCCGGGCCGGGCAGCTGGCGGGTGAGTGCGTCCCGGTGCGACGTGCGGAAGTAGTACCCCTGGTTGTCCCGGTAGCGTCCGCCCGTGGGCCAGCCGTGTGCGTCCAGCAGAACGAGGGTGTTCTGCTGGTGCGCCTCCAGGGCGATGCCCCCGTGTGCGTCCAGCCAGAGGATCGGCCCCACCACACTGTCCAGATAGCGCAGGAACCACTCGGCGGCCACCGCCCCGACCGGCCGCCTGGTGTGCCGGGCGAGCGCGTGCACCACGGCCCCGAGCCGGGAGCGCAACGCGCCGGACGGGCCGGGGTTTCCGGAGGTGTGCGGGGCGGGGACGGGCGCGGTCAGTCCGGCGACGCAGACGGCGTCCTCACCCGCGCCGAAGGGGTTGTGCCGTACAACGGTGTCGAAGCCGGGCACGCGCCCCTCACCGGGGACGTCGACGCCGAGCCAGGCCGGGTCGCGCACGACGTCGAAGCCGGGGTGGGCGGCGCGCCAGGCACGGCCGAGACCACCGCGGAGCAGCCGGTGCATCTCCACGCCGCGCAGCAGTTCCTTGCGGAGGTTCTCGCGGCGCGAGTTGGTGATGCGCAGCCCCACCGAGAGCTTGAGCATCGCGCTGCTGTCCGCCCGGAAGACCGTGCGCACCGAGGAGGTGGGGCTCCAGCTCTCCCCCGTCCGGCCGAGGTCGTGCAGGAGTCCGACGTCCAGCAGGGCCCGGACCACGCGGCTGTGCTGTACCTCCCGGGCCTGCCACGGGTGCAGCGGCAGCGGTACGCATTCCTCGGGCAGGCGGCCGGCGAGTGCCCGCCCGCTCAGGCGCAGCGCGAGCTGGGTGACCGGGACGGGCTTGCCGCGGTCGGTCCAGGCGGAGTCCCCCGCGAGCACCGAACGGTGCACCGCCATCCAGTGCAGCGGGAAACTGCCGCGCAGTTCGGGCGAGTAGGCGCCCTCCTCCGCGTCGGAGAGGCCCTCGCGGCTCTTGGGGGTGGGGTGCAGGGGGTGGCCGAAGAGCAGCGCCTGCTCGCCGTCGAGGAACGGTCCGGTGCCGGGCGGGGGCGCGGGGTGGTCGCGCCTGTCGGCGAGGAACCGCGCGGTGCGCTGCACGGAGTCGGCGACCCGGCCCACGAGCGCGGCGTTCTCCGCTCCCGCGCCCTCTGCCGGGTCCCCGGCGGAGCCGGGGGTCCGGGCGGCGTGCACGGCTTCGCGTCCGATCAGGGCGGCGACCGCGACGGCCTGCAGCGGGGCGGCGGTCTCCGGCGCGCCCTCCAGGTGCGGCGGGTCGAAGCGGTGCCAGCCGACGGGCGACCAGTGCCGTACCGGAACCAGCAGCGCGGTGCCGCTGGCGGACAGCGGGATGCGCAGCACTCCGTTCCGGGGGGCTTCGGGAGCGGTCTCGCGGACCCAGCAGCGCAGCAGGTTCTCCACCGCGGCGGCGTCGGCCGCCGCACGGGGATCCGGGTGTTCCAGCGGATCGCGACGCGGCCGGTGTGCATGGTGCTCCGGGGACTCCTGGTCGGAAGGCGCGAGACGGCGCTCCTGCTGGGGGACCGTCGGCTCGATCAGGTCGGCGAGCCTCCGACGGACCGGTTCCGTCGGCTCGTCGGCTCCGGAGCGCGCATTCACTGAAGTCTCCTCCGCTGGTGTCGACCGGGCGCGCCGGGCAGCGAGCCACTGTCCCCCGTACGTACCAACGAGGTGAACGGCCCCCGATCACGGCCTGCGTGAAGTTCCCTCCACGGCCCCCGTGGAACGCGGAGCACTCGGGGGCGCGTGTGGAGGTCGTACGCCCCGGGGAACCGCGGACCCTGCTGTGCCCGTCCCGAACACCACCGGGCATAGTGGGGGCCGCCCTCACCCGGCGAGGTGCATGACAAGTCAACAGGCACGAGATCCACTTCAGGGGGAGTTCACCGATGCCATCGATAGCCAGGTCCGCGCGGCGCCGGCCGGCGCTGGCCGCGGCAGCGGTCGCCGCCGTGCTGGCGGTCACCGCAACCGCCTGCGGCCCGGAGGACGACAACGCCGACGCCAAGGCCGACTCGGCCTCCTCGCAGGAGGCGAGCCGCGACGCCAAGAAGGACCTGGGGCTCCCCGACGACCTCCCGAAGGACCTCCCGACCTCCCTGGACGACCTGGACGCCTGGAAGAACGGCGCCTGGAAGAACTGGGACCGGGACAAGTGGCTCAAGGAAGCCAAGGACTTCTTCAACCCGATCATCGACGATCTGTGGGACCCGGACCGCATGAAGGACGCGGACGGGAACGACCGCGAGGTCGACGACTCGGACATCGACGACAGCCCGAGCGGCGGCAGCGACGGCACCGGTGAGGACGAGGGCGTCACCGACCCGAAGCCCGAGGCGGTCAAGGCCGCCGCGGTCAAGACGCCCTACACCAAGGACGATCTGCCCGTCGGCAAGGTGTTCATGGACACGCCCAAGGGAGCCATGGTCTGCTCCGGCTCCGTGCTGAAGGACCCGCGCCACCCGGGCAAGTCCAACCTGGTCGCCACCGCGGGACACTGCGTGCACGGCGGGGCGGGCAAGGGCTGGTACCGCAACGTGGTCTTCGTTCCCGACTACAACCCCACCGGGCTGTCGAACAAGCAGCTCGCCACCGCGTCGCAGAGCCAGGTCGCGCCGGACGGCATCTGGTGGGCCAAGCGCGCCCGTACGACCAAGCACTGGATCCAGAACGGCGCCGAGCGCGGCGGCAAGGGCGCCCAGCAGGACTTCGCCGTGCTCCAGGTCCAGCCCGAGGACAAGAGCAGCGCATCGCTGGAGGAGAAGGCCGGCGGCGCGCTGCAGGCCACCTTCACCACGCCGCGGGTCAAGTCCATCAAGAGCCTCGGCGCCGTGGGCTATCCGGCCGCACCGCCCTTCGACGGCTCCCGGATGTACCGCTGCGACGACAAGCCGGGCCGGCTGACGATCGACCCGCAGCAGCCCTCGATGTACCGCATCGGCTGCACCATGACGGCGGGTTCGTCCGGCGGCCCCTGGCTGGACTCCTCGGGCACCCGGCTGCTGTCGGTGACCTCCATCGGCCCGATCACCGCCGACTGGCTGGCCGGTGCCCGCCTCGGCAAGGAGGCCAAGGCCGTCTTCGACACGGTCAGCAAGGAGGGCTGAGCGCCGATGCGACCGGAAGAACACCGTGCGCGCCAGGCGCACCTCTCGTACGGATCCTCAGGGGGACCTCGGATCATGCCACGCATACGCAGGGCCGGACCCGGACGTCCGGTGCTGGTCACCGCGGCACTCGCGGCGACGCTCGCCCTCACCGCCACCGCCTGCTCGGGCGGCGACGACTCGGGCAAGAAGGCGGACGCCAAGCCGGCCGCTTCCGATTCCGCTCAGGGCGGCGACGACGGGAAGGACAGGATCGGCCTCCCCGACAAGCTGCCCGAGGACCTGCCCACGTCGATGAAGGACCTCGAGGGGTGGAAGAAGGGCGCCTGGAAGGACTGGGACAAGGACCAGTGGGTGCGTGAGGCCGAGGACTTCGTCAACCCCTACATCAAGGGCCACTGGGACCTGGGGCGGATGAAGAAGGCCGAGGACAACGAGAAGAAGGTCCCGAAGGACATCGAGAGCACCTCCGGCGCCGCGAACACCGCGGAACCGCGCCCGGTCAAGGCGCAGGCCGTGAAGACCCCGTACACCCGGAACGCGGCTCCGGCCGGCAAGGTCTTCATGGACACCCCGGAGGGCCCGATGGTCTGCTCCGGCACGGTCGTCAAGGACCCGCGCCACCCGGGGAAGTCCAACCTGGTGGCCACCGCCGGGCACTGCGTCCACTCCGGCAGGAGCGGCGGCTGGCTGCGCAACATCACCTTCATCCCGGCCTTCAACGACAAGGGCCGCTCCATGCCGGCCGTCAACAGCGCCCCGCCGCGGGAGGTCGCGCCGTACGGCCAGTGGTGGGTGAAGTGGGCCCAGACCAGCAACTACTGGATCCAGAAGGGTGCCAAGTCCGGCGGCGGGGGCTCCCAGCAGGACTTCGCGGTGCTGCGCGTGGAGCCGGTGAACAAGTCGGGCAAGTCGCTGGAGGAGACCGTCGGCAACGCCATCAAGGTCAACTTCCACGCGCCCTCGTCCTCCCGGATCAAGGGAGTCAGCAACTACGGCTACCCGGCGGCTCCGCCCTTCGACGGGGCCAGGATGTACTCCTGCACCGACCGCCCGGGCGCGCTGACGATCGACCCGCAGCAGCCCGCGCTGTACCGCATCGGCTGCACCATGACAGGCGGATCCTCCGGCGGCGCCTGGCTGATCAAGGGCTCGGGCGGCAAGCCCGAGCTGATCTCGGTCAACTCCATCGGCCCGCACCCGGCCACCTGGCTGGCGGGGCCGCGGCTGGGGGCGACCGCCAAGGCGGTCCTCGACGCCGCCAGCAAGAAGGGCTGACCCTGCTGTGCGCGCCGGGTACCGGCGCGCACAGCGGACGAGGGCCGTTCCTCCCGGTCTCCGGGAGGAACGGCCCTCGTTCTCGTTCCGGTGCGATACGCGCTGCTACGGCCTGGCGGCCAGCGGCTGGAACCCGCGCAGCTCCGCGGCGAGTTCCTCGTGCACCCGCGCCTTGAGCAGGGTGCCCTGTTCCACGTGCTCCTCGGAGAGCACCTCGCCCTGGGAGTGCACGCGGGAGACCAGCTTGCCCTCGGTGTAGGGAAGCAGCACCTCCAGCTCCACGGACGGATGCGGCAGCTCGTTGTCGATCAGCTCCCGCAGCTCGTCGACGCCCTGACCGGTGCGGGCGGAGACGACCAGTGCGTGCTTCTCGGTGCGCAGCAGCCGCTGCAGGACCAGCGGGTCGGCGGCGTCGGCCTTGTTGACGACCACGATCTCGGGCACCTCGGCGGCGCCCACCTCGCGGATGACCTCGCGCACGGCGGCCAGCTGCTCCTCCGGCGCGGGGTGTGCCCCGTCCACCACGTGCAGGATCAGGTCGGCGTCGCCGACCTCCTCCATGGTGGAGCGGAACGCCTCCACCAGGTGGTGCGGAAGGTGCCGGACGAACCCGACCGTGTCGGCCAGCGTGTAGGCCCTGCCGGTGGGGGTCTCCGCCTTGCGCACCGTCGGGTCGAGGGTGGCGAACAGCTGGTTCTCCACCAGCACACCCGCGCCGGTGAGGCGGTTGAGCAGGGAGGACTTGCCCGCGTTGGTGTACCCGGCGATGGCGACCGACGGCACCTTGTTGCGCCGCCGGTCCTGCCGCTTCACGTCGCGGCCGGTCTTCATCTCCGCGATCTCGCGGCGCATCTTCGCCATCTTCTCGCGGATCCGCCGCCGGTCGGTCTCGATCTTGGTCTCACCGGGACCACGCGTGGCCATCCCGCCACCCGCCGAGCCGGAGCCACCGCCACCCATCTGCCGCGAGAGCGACTGTCCCCAGCCCCGCAGCCTGGGCAGCATGTAGTTCATCTGGGCCAGTGCCACCTGCGCCTTGCCCTCCCGGGACTTGGCGTGCTGGGCGAAGATGTCCAGGATCAGTGCCGTGCGGTCCACGACCTTTACCTTGACGACGTCCTCGAGGTGGATGAGCTGGCCGGGAGTGAGCTCGCCGTCACACACCACCGTGTCCGCGCCGGTCTCCAGCACGATGTCCCGCAGCTCGGCGGCCTTGCCGGAGCCGATGTAGGTGGCCGCGTCGGGCTTGTCCCGACGCTGGACGACTCCGTCGAGCACCAGCGCGCCCGCCGTCTCGGCGAGAGCCGCCAGCTCGGCGAGGGAGTTCTCCGCGTCGTCCGCGGTGCCGGATGTCCAGACGCCGACCAGTACCACGCGCTCGAGGCGCAGCTGCCGGTACTCGACCTCGGTGACGTCCTCCAGCTCGGTGGAGAGACCGGCCACGCGGCGCAGTGCCGCACGCTCCGAGCGGTCGAGCTGCTCACCGTCACGGCTTTCGTCCAATGCGTGACCGGGAGTGACGTCCTCTTCCATCAGGGCGCCGGCTCGGCGGTTCGTCTTGGCGGTGCGCTGGCCGTTCTGTGGAAGGGAAGAGGAGTGGGTCAAGTGGATCCTTAGGTCGACGGACTGTTGCGTACCGAACAACGCCGCAGCGGCGCGGAAGATTCCCGGCGCGCGCCGGCCCCTCGGGGCCCGCCGCGCGGCGCCGCGCGGCCACAAGGATGGTCGCACGGCGCCCCAACGGCGTCACCCGTATTTGCCGCCACTCGCCCGGGCCGGTCGGCGCGGACGGACCGGCCCGGGACCGCGAGGAGCGGCGGGGGCGCTACCGTCCGCCCGCGCGCGCCCGCTCGAGGGATCGCGCCGTGCTCGCGCGCGCCTTTCCGGCCGGGCGCTTCGGCGGCGGCTGCTGCTTCCAGTCCGGGTGCCCGGGCATGGGCGGGGTGGTCTTCCCGTAGAGCCACTTCTCCAGGAACGCGCTCTGGTCCCGTCCGGACACCTCGCCGGCCAGCGCGATGAAGTCGGCGGTGGTGGCGCTGGAGTCGCGGTACCGGGTGGGCCAGGCACGCTGCAACCGGGCGAACGCCTGCTCGCCGATGTGTTCACGCAGCGCATACAGCACCACGGCGGCGCCGTTGTACACGATCGGGGTGAAGAGCTCGATCTTCCCGCTCTTGGAAGGAGGGAGGAGCGCGGCGGGCGGCCCGTAGCGTTCGCGCCAGGTGTCGGACTGCTCGTAGGACGCCCGCACCCGCTTCTCCACCGGGATACCGCCGCGTTTCTCCGCATAGGCCCACTCGTGCCAGGTCGCATGCCCCTCGTTGAGCCACAGGTCGGTCCAGCGGTGCGGGGAGACGCTGTCGCCGTACCACTGGTGCGCCAGTTCGTGCACCATCAGTGACTCCCGGTACCAGTCCGGGACCTGCCGGGAGGAGAGCAGGCTCTGCTCGAAGAGCGAGAGGGTCTGCGTCTCCAGCGCGAAGCCGAAGTCCGCGTCGGCGGCCAGCACCCCGTAGGTCTCGAACGGGTACGTCCCGGCGCGCCGTTCCATCCAGGAGATCTGCCGGGAGGTCTCGTTCAGCACCGGCTCCAGCGCCTTGCGCTGCCGGGCGGGGACGACGTGCCGCAGGGCCAGCCCGTGCGGTCCCGTGGAGCGCAGGACAGCGGAGCGTCCGATCGACACCTGCGCCAGTTCGGTGGCCATCGGGTGTCCCGAGCGGTATGTCCAGACCGTCTCGCGCGCCGCCCGGGTGCGGCCGGCGGGCAGCCCGCCGGCCACGACGGTCAGCCCGCGCGGGGCCCGCACCCGGAAGGTGAACATGGCCTTGTCCGACGGGTGGTCGTTGGAGGGGAACACCCGGTGTGCGGCGTCGGCCTGGTTGGCCATGGCGAGGCCGTCCGCGGTGCGCACCCAGCCGCCGTTCTTCCGGGTGGGGTCGCTGGTGTGGCGCACCTCGATGTGCAGCCAGGAACCTCGTCGCAGCGCAGACCCCGGGGTGACCACCAGGTCCTCACCCGCCCGCGCGTACTGCGCCGTCCGCCCGTTGACGTGCACGGACCGTACGTCGCCGGCGGCGAAGTCCAGGTTGAACCGTTCCATCGGTCCGTCGGTGACCTGTGCGTCGATCACGGTGCGGGTGCTGAGCGGCCTGCTGTTGTCACCGCTGTAGTCGAAAGAGATGTCATAGGCGCGGACGTCGTAGCCGGGGTTGCCGAGCTGCGGGAAGAGGTGGTCGCCGATGCCGGCCGGCCGGGGCGACGGAAGGGCTGCGCCGACCAGGGCGAGCGCGGTGACCGCGACGGTGCCGGCCACGGCGCAGCGCCGTCCGGCCGATGCGCGGGTGAGGGCTGTGAGGGCCATGCAGGATCGCTACCAGCGAGCGGCCCCGTTGCCGCCCGGCTCCGGGCGTCTCCACCCGAAAGGGGACGTGCCGCGCCTCCGCTCGCGCGGCCCGGTGGCGCGAGCGGACAGCGCGTCAGTTCGCCGCGGTCCGGCGGACGGAACGGGTGACGTCGTAGACCCCCGGCACCTGCCGCATGGCGCGCATCAGCGCGGGCAGACCGGCGGCGTCAGGGAGCTGGAGGGTGTAGGTGTGGCGGACACGCTGCTCGCGCGGCGGCTCGACGTCGGCCGAGACGACGGCGGCGCCCTCGGCGGCGATGGTCTCGGTGAGGTCCGCGAGCAGGTGCGGGCGGCCGAACGCCTCGGCCCGCAGTGTGACCCGGCACCCCGCGTCGCCCTGTTCCCAGCGCACCGGCAGGGTGAGACGCCCCGCGGAGGCCATCCGGGCCACCGACCGGCAGCTCTCCCGGTGGACGGTGACGGCACCGCCGCGCACCGGGAATCCGGTGACCGCGTCCGTCGGCACAGGTGTGCAGCAGCGGGCGAGCCGCACCGGCGTGCCGGGGTGGCCGGGGACGACGGGGATGTTCTCGCCGTACTCGGCCGGCTGTTCCCGGTGCGCGGCCGTGCAGTGCGCTCCGTTCTGCCGTGCGTCCTGCGATGTGTGCCGCGCCGGACGGTGCTCGGGGTGCCGCGCTCCGCGGTGCGGGGGCCGGGGCTCTCCCCGGGGCTGCTCGGAGGCCGCCGCTGCGTGTTCGCGCGGCGCGGCGTCCCGGTCGGCGGCTGCGCTCTCCCGCGGGTCGGCATCGCCCCGGCCCGGGGCCGCGAGCCATTCACGGATGGCGAGCCGCGCCGCGGGGGTGCGCACATGCTCCAGCCACTCCGGTGACGGGCCCGAAGGGCTGCCGTGGCCGGATTCGAGGAAGAGCTGGAGGGCGTCGCCGTCCCGCAGCACGGTGGTGAGGGCCACCAGCCGGCCGTTGACGCGGGCTCCGATGCACCGGTGGGCCGCCTCCCCCAGTCGGGCGTAGGCGGCGTCCACGCAGGTCGCACCGGCCGGCAGCGGCAGTGCGCCCCCTGCGGGCCCCTCCCCGCCGGGGGCGGCGCAGTAGACGGTGATCTCCAGGTCCTGCGCCAGTTCGTCGCGCAGTTCCTGCCAGAAGGTGTTCGGGTCGGATGCGTGGCTCTGCCACTCCAGCAGGCGCGAGAGCCACCCGGGGCGGGTGGGATCGGTCCGCTCCCCTGCCCCGTCGGCGTTCGGCGGTGCTGCTCCGCCGCCGTCGGGCTCGGCGGGGTCGCTCACCTCGGCGGCGTGCGGGTCACCGAGCGCGATCACCCCGGTCTCGGCGACCCGGTGCATACGGCGGGTGCGGACGAGCACCTCGGCCACCTCGCCGTTCTCGTCGGCGATCGCGGTGTGCAGCGACTGGTAGAGGTTGAACTTGGGCGCCGCGATGAAGTCCTTGAACTCCGAGACGAGCGGAGCGAAACAGGTGTGCAACTCGCCCAGCACGGCGTAGCAGTCCGCGTCCTCGTCCACGAGGACCAGCAGGCGTGCGAAGTCGCAGTCCCCCAACTGGCCGCGTTTGAGCCGCAGGCGGTGCACGGAGACGGTGTGCCGGGGACGGATGAGCACCTGCGCCGCGATCCCCGCCTCACGCAGCGTGCGGCGTACCCGGGAGGCGAAGGCGGTGAGCGGGTCGGGGCGGGTGTGCCGCTCACGGATCAACTCGCGTGTCTGCGCGTGCTCTTCCGGATGCAGCACGGCGAAGACGAGATCCTCGAGCTCGCTCTTGAGCGCCTGGACCCCGAGCCGTTCGGCGAGCGGGATCAGCACGTCCCTGGTCACCTGCGCGATCCGGACCTGCTTCTCACGGCGCATCACGCCGAGGGTGCGCATGTTGTGCAGCCGGTCGGCAAGCTTGATCGACATGACGCGTACATCATTGCCGGTGGCGACGAGCATCTTGCGGAAGGTCTCCGGCTCGGCGGCCGACCCGTGGTCGACCTTCTCCAGCTTGGTGACCCCGTCGACGAGATAGCAGACCTGGTCCCCGAACTCGCGTCGCACCTGTTCCAGCGTCACGGCGGTGTCCTCGACGGTGTCGTGCAGCAGCGAGGCCGTCAACGTGGTCGTCTCCGCGCCGAGCTGGGCCAGCAGCAGGGTGACCGCGAGGGGATGCGTGATGTAGGGCTCGCCGCTCTTGCGCATCTGCCCCCGGTGCGAGGACTCGGCCAGCATGTAGGCCCTGCGCAGCGGCCGCAGGTCGGCCCGCGGGTGGTGTGCCCTGTGCACCTTCGCGACGTGCTCGATGGCGTCCGGCAGGGAGTCGCGTGGCGTGGCGCCCAGCAGTGCCGCTCTGCTGAGCTTCCGCAGACTGCGCACCGCGCTCATGGCACCTCCCGCTCCTGAGCACCCCGGGCCGGGGGTGCGATGGTACCGACCCCATCACGTGCCGCCGACCGGGTCCCGTCGAGCGTGAGGGGGATCACCCCATCGTGCGACGCCGGGGCGGCGGCCGTCGACGGGCGGCAGGCGTCGTCAGGAGAGCAGCGCCGGGTCGATCGCGCCCTCTGCGACGATCTCGGCCGGGCCGGCCATCTCGATCTCCCCGTCGGGCCGCTCGGTGATCTCCAGGCGGCCTCCGGGCACCTCCACCGTGTAGGTCACGGCCGCGCCGTCCCGGTGCGGGTCGGCACCGTCCCTGCGGGCCGCCGCTACCATCACCGCGCAGGCGCCGGTGCCGCAGGACCGCGTCTCGCCCGCGCCGCGCTCGTGCACCCGCAGCGCGACATGCCGGGGGCCCCGTGCGACCACGAACTCGACGTTGACCCCGTCCGGGTAGGCGACGGCAGGCAGCACCTGCGGGGCCTCGTGCAGGGAGCCCGCCTCGGCCAGGTCCTGGACGAACACCACCGCGTGCGGGTTCCCCATCCCGACCTTGCGGGCCGGCCAGGTGTGCCCGGGAACACTGACCGTGATCCCGCCTCCGCCGCCGTCCGGTGCCGCCAGCTCGGCCGCGCCCATGCCCACGGTGATGTCGCCGCCGTCCTCGGGGATGTGCACCCTGCGCACCCCCGCACGGGTCGCGAGGGGCAGCTCGCCGGCCCCGGCCAGCCCGGCACGCTCCAGGTAGCGTGCGAAGACGCGGGTGCCGTTGCCGCACATCTCGGCGACGGATCCGTCGCCATTGCGGTAGTCCATGAACCACTCCGCTTCGGCGACCATGGACGCGGCTTCCGGGTGCGCCGCCGAGCGGACGACCCGCAGCAGGCCGTCCCCGCCGATGCCCGCGCGCCGGTCGCACAGCCGGGCCACCGTCTCCGGCGGCAGGTCCAGCCGGCCGTCCGGGTCCGGAATGATCACGAAGTCGTTCTCCGTGCCGTGCCCCTTGAGGAACGGCACTCCTGGTGTGCTGATCACGCTGCCGATCGTACGGGAGGCACGGCCGCGACCCGCCCGCGGGACAGGTCGCGGGGCGGCGGCTCAGCGGAGCCGGGCCACCCGCCAGACGGCCAGCACCACGACGGTGCAGACCACCACGGCGTAGATCAGGACGACCCGCCAGTCGGGGCGTCCGCCGGAGCCGCGGGCCGGGAGCCCCGGCCAGGTGTGCCCCACCCGGCGGGCCGCCATCACGCTCCAGCCGGCCGAGCAGCCGCACAGCAGCAGCCCGAGCATCGCGACCACCGCTCCGGCGCTGTCGCCGGGCTCGAAGGCGAGCGGGAAGGCGAACATCAGCGAGCCGAGCGCACCGAGCACCACGATCGGCGCGAGCTGCCACAGCCGCAGCTTGCGCTGCGGTCGCAGCTCGTGCGGCTCCACCGGCGGCCCCTGCTCCGCTTCGGGCCCCTCGGCACCCGGCTCGTCCGGATCCGGCTCCGCCGCGAGCTCGTGCCCCGGCAGCGGCTCACCGTCCCCCATGGCCGCACGTCCCGGCAGCTCCCGCTCCGGCGAGAGCTCCGCGTCCACAGGAGTGGATTCGTCCCGAGGGCTGGCCTCCATTGCCACGCGCCCTCCCAACTCCGGCTTCACGGCACCCGACGTTGCTCGATGATGGCACGCCGGGGGTAACGGGACGGTCGCTCAGGGCTTCCCGATGCCATCACGTGATCAGGCTGTAACCGCCTTCGTGAGCAACCCCAGCGCCGCCCCGGGCAGTTCCCGCCGGTCGGCGGCCGCACCGCTCAGCCAGTTCACCCGCGGATCGCGGCGGAACCAGGAGTCCTGACGGCGGGCGAAGCGCTTGGTCGCGCGGACGGTCGCCGCGCGGGCCTCCTCCAGCGTGCACTCCCCCGCGAGCGCCGCGAGGACCTGCTGATATCCGAGGGCGCGGGGGGCCGTGCGCCCCTCTCGCAGCCCCTGCCGCTCCAGCTCCCGGACCTCCTCCACCAGGCCGCCCTCCCACATCCGGTCCACCCGGCGGGTGATCCGCTCGTCCAGTTCGGGCCGTGCCACGTCCACGCCGATCTGCACGGTCTCGTAGACGGCCTCGTGGCCGGGCAGGTTCGCGGTGAAGGGCCGCCCCGTGATCTCGATGACCTCCAGGGCCCGTACGACGCGTCTGCCGTTGCTGGGGAGAATCGCACGGGCCGCCTCCGGGTCCGCCGCCGCGAGCCGCACGTGCAGCGGGCCGGGGCCGTGCTCCGCCAGCTCCGCCTCCAGGCGGGCGCGCACCTCGGGGTCCGTGCCGGGGAACTCCATGGCGTCCAGTGCGCCACGTACGTACAGCCCGGAGCCGCCGACCAGTACGGGCACCTTGCCCAGTGCGCGCAGCCTGTCCATCTCGGCGCGGGCCAGCCGCTGGTACTCCGCGACGCTCGCGGCGACGGTGACGTCCCAGATGTCGAGCAGGTGGTGTGGGACGCCCTCCCGCTCCTGGACGGTCAGCTTGGCGGTTCCGATGTCCATGCCCCGGTAGAGCTGCATCGAGTCGGCGTTGACGACTTCGCCGCCCAGCTCACGGGCGAGGAAGACGCCCAGATCCGACTTGCCGGCCGCGGTGGGGCCCACCACGGCGACGACCGGCGGGGAGTCCGACGGGAGGGGCGGGGAGGCGGCTGCGTCATTCACGGGTCAAGTCTCGCAAACCCGTCCCTGCCTTCTCGAACGGGCGACGTGACGGAGCGCTCATGGGGTCGTTGCCCGTTGCGAGGTTCCGACAGCCGGTTCTCCGCCGGCGCCCCGGTGCGGCGCAATGAGACGCTCCGTGAGGCGCGGGATTTCACCCACCTGCGTAGGATCTGGAGTAGTTATGGGCGTTTTTGCCAAGCTTTTCGGTCGTTCGTCCAGCACGTCAACACAGGAGGCCCGAGAGTCCACTCCTGCGGGGGGTTCCGATGCCCGGGAGCTGCCCACCGAGCCGGGCGGCGAGTCCGTCGCGGCGGAACCGGAAGCCGGCGAACCAGAGGGCGTGGAACCGGGCGGAGCGGGCACCCGGGGCCGGGAGGAGGCGTCCTCGGCCGGGGCCCCCGCCGCCGCGGCCGCCCCGGCGGACGCACAGGGCGGTGAGGAATCCGAGGAGGCGACCGACACCGGGACCGCCGCGACGGCCGGTAACGGCTCCGGCGAGGCGGGTGTCGGCATTCCCAAGCAGCCGTCCGCTGACGAGGCCGCCGACAGCGAGTCGGGAGAGAACGCCCGCAAGTAGGCCGCGCGGCGAGGTCCGCTCGGCGTGGGAGAAAGGTGAACCGCGATGGGCTTCATGGACAAGGTCAAGGGCATGCTCGGCCAGCACGGCGACAAGGTCCAGCAGGGTGTGGACAAGGCCGCGCAGGTCGCGGACTCCAAGACCAAGGGCAAGTACAGCAACAAGATCGACTCCAGCGCCCGCAAGGCCAAGGACACGGCCCGGAAGCTGGCCGACGAAGGCCGCGGCGGCAGCGGGGCGGGCGGCGGGCAGTCCGGATCCGGGCCCACCGGCGGCGGCACCGGCTGACCCTCCGGGCAGGCCCGGATACCTCCCCCGCGCAGTGGGGGACACTCTGGGCAGGCAGCCGCGGGACCGCCCCGGCAGCGTGCCGGGCACCGGTCGGCGCGTCCCCGGGCGAACTCCACCGGCGGCCGCCCCCGGCGGCCGGCCGGCGGGCCGGTGGCGCACAAGACCGCGGCGGCCTCTCCGACACCCCGGGGGACTGTGCGTCCGGCACCTCCCCGGCAGCCCTGGCGGCACTCAGTGGGGGTGTACGGCGCGCACCGGCGCCGCACGCCCCTGCTGCCGTCCGCCGCCGCGGGACGCGCCCGCGGCACGGCCCGAGGCCCGCGGCGCAGTCCGAGCGGGCGGTCAGGACCAGCTGGCGACCATGTAGCCCACTCCGTAGGGCGCTTCGTCGTAGAGCAGCTTTCCGGCCAGGTCGCTGCCCTGCCCGGCGCCGGCGAGCACCTGCCAGGAGGACCGCCCGGCGGCCTTCAGCTCGTACGCCAGTTCCTCGTCCAGCGCGAGCAGCGCGGCGGTGTCGGCCTCGGCCAGCGCACGGGCGGCCTCCGCGTCGAAGGCAGCGGCCCGCTCGTCGAAGTAGCCGGGGGCCTTGAGCGTGCGGCAGTTGCTGCCGTCGCCCATCACCAGCAGCGCCACCCGGTCGGCGCGGGCCGCCAGCTCGCGGCCCGCCTCCTGGCAGCGGTCCCGCGCCAGGGGTTCCCCGATGCCCAGGCCCTCGACCGGGCAGCCGGTCCAGTCCGTGCGCTCCAGGAGCCAGGCGCCGACGGTCAGCGAAGGGGGCAGTTCGCGGCGGGCGGGCTCGCCCTTGCCGAGGCTCACCTCCAGGGGCACACCGAACCCGGCGAGCGTCCCCCGCGCTCCCTGCGGATGGGGACCGCGTCCGGCCGGTTCCGCGGAGCCGAGCACGCACAACAGGTCCGGGCGGGCGGCCGCCAGGACACCGAGGGCGTCGTAGCAGGCGGCTCGCGCCCGGTCCATCTCGGCGGCGGCTCCGCCCGCGACCTCGGGCACGAGCAGCGGGGGGCAGGGGCATACGGCTGCGGCGACAAGCATGGCGCGCAGCTTAAGTGCCCCGCACGCCTCTTCCCACCCTGCCCGCGCCGGGACTCACCCGCCCGTGCGAGATCGGCTGAAACAGGTGACGCCGCCCGACGGGAGTCGGCCGGAGCGGGTTCCCGACCGGCCCGGCGGCCGCTTGGCGCGGACGGTGGCCACGCGGCCCGGACCGGTGCCGGTCAGCCCAGTCCGCAGCCGCCGGTGGCAGCGGGAAGCGGGTCGGGGGCGCCGACGGTGGGCAGGCCGAGCAGGACACCGCCGCCCTGCTGCTCCTGCGGCGCGGAGGTGCGCCGCTCCCACGCGTCACCCGCACGCGTGCGGCGCACAGCCCTGGCGGGCCCCTCGGCGAGCAGGTGGTGGGGCGCGGCGTAGGTGATGTCGACGGTGACGACGTCACCGGGCCGCACGGGCTCCTCGGGCCGGGTGAAGTGCACCAGCCGGTTGTCGGGTGCACGTCCGGACAGCCGCCGGGTGGCGTCGTCCTTGCGCCCCTCGCCCTCGGCGACCATCAGTTCCAGCGTGCGGCCCACCTGCTTCTTGTTCTCCTCCCAGGAGATCTCCTCCTGGAGTGCCACCAGACGCTCGTAGCGCTCCTGCACGACCTTCTTGGGGATCTGGTCGGGCATCTCGGCGGCGGGAGTACCGGGACGCTTGCTGTACTGGAAGGTGAACGCCTGCGCGAACCGGGCTTCGCGCACCACGTGCAGCGTCTCGGCGAAGTCCTCCTCGGTCTCGCCGGGGAAGCCGACGATGATGTCGGTCGAGAGCGCGGCCTGCGGGATGGCGGCGCGGACCTTCTCGATGATCCCGAGGAAGCGCTCCTGCCGGTAGGAGCGGCGCATGGCCTTGAGAACCCGGGAGGATCCGGACTGCAGGGGCATGTGCAGCTGCGGCATCACGTTGGGGGTCTCCGCCATGGCGGCGATCACGTCGTCGGTGAAGTCGCGGGGATGGGGCGAGGTGAAGCGGACGCGCTCGAGCCCGTCGATCCGGCCGCACGCGCGCAGCAGCTTGCTGAACGCCTCGCGGTCGCCGATGTCGGAGCCGTAGGCGTTGACGTTCTGGCCGAGCAGGGTGATCTCGCTGACGCCCTCGTCGACCAGCGCTTCGATCTCGGCGAGGATGTCGCCGGGACGGCGGTCCTTCTCCTTGCCGCGCAGTTGCGGGACGATGCAGAAGGTGCAGGTGTTGTTGCAGCCCACCGAGACCGAGACCCACGCCGCGTAGGCGCTCTCGCGGCGGGTGGGGAGGGTGGAGGGGAACGCCTCGAGCGACTCGGCGATCTCGACCTGCGCCTCGTTCTGCAGCCGGGCGCGCTCCAGCAGCACGGGAAGCTTGCCGACGTTGTGGGTGCCGAAGACGACGTCGACCCAGGGGGCCTTCTCGACGATGGTGTCCCGGTCCTTCTGGGCAAGGCAGCCGCCGACCGCGATCTGCATCCCCGGGCGCGCGGCCTTCTTGGGGGCGAGCTGGCCGAGGTTGCCGTAGAGCCGGTTGTCGGCGTTCTCGCGCACGGCACAGGTGTTGAAGACGACGACATCCGCCGCGTCGGCGCCCTGGGGGGCGCGGACGTAGCCGGCGCCCTCCAGCAGTCCCGCCATCCGCTCGGAGTCGTGGACGTTCATCTGACACCCGAAGGTGCGTACCTCGTACGTCCCCTTGACGTCCGCTGCCTGACTCCGGTCGCTACTGCTCATGCGACAAGGGTAGGCGTTCGTCCGGGCGGTCCCGGCCGCGCGGGGGCACGCTCCACGCACCGGACGGGCAGTGTGACACACCTCACCCGACGCCGGGCCCGGCGGGGAGACGGAGCGTCGCCCACACCGCGTTGCCGCCGGTCGCGGACGAGGGCCGGACGCCCCAGTCCGCCGCCAGCGCCGCCACGATGCACAGACCCCGGCCGCTCTCGTCCGCGGCCTCGCTGTTCTTCAGCCGGGGGCGGTCGTCGCCCTCCGCGTGGTCGTGCACCTCGATCCGCAGCAGCGCGGCGGCGGGCGTCTCCCGGGACGCCAGGGTGGCCCGGCACAGAAGCTCGGCTTCGGGCCGGGAGCGGGTGTGCACGACGGCGTTGGTGGTCAGTTCGGACAGCAGCAGCACGGCGTCGTCCGCGGCGTCGGCGGATATCGGCGGGTCCCCCCGCTCCCGCAGCCAGCCGGTGAAGGCCAGACGCGCGCGGGCGATGTGCTGTTCCCGCGCGGGGAGTCGCAACTGCCAGACCGGGTCCTCCGCGCGTCCCGGTGGCGCCGCCGGGGATGGGCTGCCGGCGGACGCTGGAGACGCCGGCGTGGGGGCTGCTGCGGGATCCCTGCGAGCGGGGGCGGCGTACACGTGGAGGCGCCTTCCGTCGAGCTGGTCCCGGCCCCGCGGAAGGGCCGTGACGCGCGTGGTCTGACCGTCACTATGGCCCCTGCAGTTCCACTCAGCAAGCGACAGTGTGAAATTTGCAGTTCGCGAATCGGCGTGTTCGCACACGGCAGTTGGGCCGGGAGACGGGCCGGGGTGACTCCCGCCACTCCCTTCCCGGCCGCGGGGCTGGCAGTATCCCCTTCCATGGCCAGCCTGCGTCCGCGAACGGTGTCCCGTCCGATGCGCCGCCCGGGCGGCTCCGGCACCGGTCGGCGGCGCCTGCTGTGGGCCGCGACAGCGGTGCTCGTGGTGTGCGGGCTGCTGGTGTGGTGGCTGCGGCCGGCACCCTCACCCGCCCCCGGCGGAAAGATCACCTTCGCCACCGGGGTGCGCACCGGCGTGTACGAGCGCTACGGCACCCTGTTCAAGAAGCGGCTGGCCCGGGATCTGCCCCGGGTCGACCTGACGCTGCAGCACAGCGAGGGGTCGGTGCAGAACCTCGGCCGGATCGTCTCCGGCGAGGCCGACTTCACGATCACCGCCTCCGACGCGCTCGCCGCCTACCGGGACAAGGGCGGCAAGGACGCCTCCCACATCCGGGCCTGCGCCCGGCTCTACGACGACTACATGCATCTGGTCGTGCCCCGGGACTCGCCGGTGGACAGTGCCGAGGACCTCAAAGGGCTCCGCGTCGGCGTGGGCGAGAAACGCTCCGGGGTCGCCCTGGTGACCCGGAGACTGCTCAAGGCCGCGGGGCTCGACATGGACCACGACGTCCATCCCGTGCGCAAGGGCATCGACCGGATGCCCGACCTGCTCTCCGCGGGCGAGCTGGACGCGTTCTTCTGGTCGGGCGGGCTGCCGACGGGGGCGATCGAGCGCCTGGCGGAGCGGACGGACATCCGGCTGGTGCAGCTCGGGGACCTGCTCCCCCGGCTGCACGAGCAGCGCCCCGACATGCGCTACTACCGCGCGGCCGTGATGGCACCCGACGCCTACCCCACCGTGCAGCGCGGCCGGTCCGTCAAAACGGTGGCCATCGCCAACCTGCTGGTGACCATGGACCGCACGGACGCGGCGCTGACGGAGGGCATCACCCGCTCCGTCATCAAGAGCAGGGACCAGATCGGACGCGAGGTGCACGCGGCGCAGAAGGTCGACCTGCGGACCGCCATCTACACCGACCCCGTGCCGCTGCACGAGGGAGCCCGCCGCTACTACCGCTCGGCCAAACCCTGACCGGACGCCGCTGCCGGCACCAGGCCCCGCCCCCCACCGAGGAGCCGTTCGATGCACGACGACCACCGCACCGTCGAGGACCGGCTGCGCCGGGTACTGGAGGAGCGCGTGCGGCCCGCCGTCCACACCTCCGCACTGCCGCTGACCGTCGCACGCTGGGAGGCGCCGGGAGAGCCCGTGCCCGCGGCGGACGGCATCTCGGCGCCCTACCGGCCCGCGGCCGTGGGCGAGACCTGGGGGCCGGCCTGGGGCACCACCTGGTTCCGGGTGACGGGCCAGGTACCGCACAGCTGGGCGGGCCGCACCGTGGAGGCGGTGCTGGACCTGGGCTTCGAGCGGGACATGCCGGGCTTCCAGTGCGAGGGGCTGGTGCACCGGGCGGACGGCGAGCCCGTCAAGGGACTGCATCCGCGCAATTCCTGGGTGCGGGTCGCGGAGCCGGCGGCCGGCGGCGAGGAGGTCGAGCTGTACATCGAGGCGGCCTCCAACCCGATCCTCAATACACCGCAGACGCCGACCCGCCAGGGCGACGTCCGCACCGCCGACGACACCCCGCTGTACCGGCTGGCGCGGATGGACCTGGCGGTCTTCGAGCCGCAGGTGTGGGAGCTGGCCCTGGACCTGGAGGTGGCGGGCTCCCTGATGCGCGAGCTGCCACTGGAGGACGCCCGCCGCTGGGAGCTGCTGCGCGCCCTGGAGCGGGCGCTGGACGCGCTGGACCTCGCCGACGTGCCCGGCAGCGCGGAGCGGGCGCGGGAGCGGCTGGCGGCGGTGCTGGGCGCTCCCGCACGGGCCTCCGCGCACCGGATCAGCGCGGTGGGACACGCGCACATCGACTCGGCGTGGCTGTGGCCGCTGCGCGAGACGGTGCGCAAGGTGGCCCGGACCTCCTCCAACATGGTCGCGCTGATGGACGAACATCCCGAGTTCGTCTTCGCCATGTCGCAGGCCCAGCAGTTCGCCTGGCTCAAGGAGCACCGGCCCGAGGTGTACGCCAAGGTCGCGCGCAAGGTCGCCGAGGGCCGGTTCGTCCCGGTGGGCGGGATGTGGGTCGAGTCGGACACCAACATGGTGGGCGGCGAGGCCATGGCGCGGCAGCTCGGCTACGGGAAGAAGTTCTTCCTGGAGGAGTTCGGCATCGAGACGAAGGAGGTGTGGCTGCCCGACTCCTTCGGATACACCGCGGCGCTGCCGCAGCTGGTGAAGCTCTCCGGTTCCGACTGGTTCCTGACCCAGAAGATCTCCTGGAGCAGCACCAACCCCTTCCCGCACCACACCTTCTGGTGGGAGGGCATCGACGGCACCCGGGTCTTCACCCACTTCCCGCCGGTCGACACCTACAACGCGACGCTCAGCGGCGAGGAGCTGGCGCATGCGGCGCGCAACTTCCGCGAGAAGGGCGCCGCCTCGCGCTCCCTGGTCCCGTTCGGCCACGGCGACGGCGGCGGGGGCGCGACCCGCGAGATGCTGGGGCGCGCGGCGCGTACGCGTGATCTGGACGGCTCGCCGCGGGTCACGGTCGAGAAGCCCGCCGCGTTCTTCGAGAAGGCACGGGCGGAGTATCCGGACGCACCGGTGTGGCAGGGCGAGCTCTATCTGGAGCTGCACCGGGGCACCTACACCTCGCAGGCCGCCACCAAACAGGGCAACCGGCGTGCGGAGTCCCTGCTGCACGAGGCCGAGCTGTGGGCGGCCACGGCCGCTGTGCGCACCGGGTACGTCTATCCGTACGCGCGGCTGGAGGAACTGTGGAAGACGGTGCTGCTGCACCAGTTCCACGACATCCTGCCGGGATCGTCCATCGCCTGGGTGCACCGGGAGGCCCGCCGGACGTATGCGCGGGTCGCCGGGGAGCTGACGGAGATCGTCGAGGAGGCCCAGCGGGCGCTCGCCGGGCGCGGGGAGCGGGGAGTCGTCTTCAACGGCTCCCCGCACACCCGTAGCGGCGTCCCGGCGGGCGGCGCCCGCCCGGCCGCCGAGGACAGCGCCGCGCACCGGGGCGGCACCGGGGGCGAGGAGGCCGTGACCGTGACCGAGCGGGGAGGCGGCGGCTGGACGCTGGAGAACGGGCTGGTGCGGGTGGAGGTGGACGGCCGCGGGCTGGTCGTCTCCGTGTACGACCGGCGCGCCCGGCGGGAGGCAGTGGCCCCCGGCTGCCCGGCCAATCTCCTCCAGCTCCACCCCGACCTGCCCAACCACTGGGACGCCTGGGATGTCGACGCGTTCTACCGGCACTCGGCCACCGATCTCACGCACGCCGACGAGGTGACCCTCTCCGCGGCGGACGGCCGCAGCGCCACCGTCCGGGCCCGCCGGTCCTTCGGCAGCTCGACCGCGGTGCAGTCGGTGACGCTGCGCGCGGGCAGCCCCCTGCTGCTGATGGAGGCCGACGTCGACTGGCGCGAGAGCGAGAAGCTGCTCAAGGCGGCGTTCCCGCTGGATGTGAAGGCCGACCGGTCGGCTGCCGAGACCCAGTTCGGGCACGTCTTCCGGCCCACCCACACCAACACCACCTGGGAGGCGGCGAAGTTCGAGATCTGCGCGCACCGCTGGCTGCATGTGGAGGAGCCGGGCTGGGGTGCGGCACTGGTCAACGACTCCACCTACGGGCACGATGTCACCCGGGACATCCGCGCCGACGGGGGCCAGACCACCACGGTGCGGCTGTCGCTGCTGCGCGCGCCCCGCTACCCGGACCCGGAGACGGACCAGGGCCGCCATCGGATGCGCTACGGGCTGGCGCCGGGCGCGACCCTGCGGGACGCGGTGCGCGAGGGACACTGGATCAACCTGCCCGAGCGGACCGTGCCGGGGGACGGCAGCCCGGTCGCACCGCTGGTCGTGCTCGACGGCGAACAGGGCGAGCAGATCGTCGCCGAGACGGTGAAACTGGCGGACGACGGCAGCGGCGACGTGGTCGTGCGCCTCTACGAGTCGCTGGGCGGCCGGGCCCGCGCGCTGCTGACGCCCGGCTTCCCCGTCACGTCGGTGACCGAGACGGACCTGCTGGAGCGGCCGCTGGCCGAGCCGCGGGCGCAGCACACGGTGGAGGAGGCCAGGGTCCGGGTGGCGCTGCGGCCCTTCCAGATCCTCACGCTGCGGCTGGGGCGTTCCGGGGAACGGTGATCAGCACCCGCAGCCCCCGCGGCTCGTGGTGCGCGAAGGACAGTCCGGCACCGCCCCCCGCCAGCAGGGCGCGCGTGATGGAGAGGCCGAGCCCCGAGCCGGAGACGTTCTGGTGGCGGCTGCTGCGCCAGAAGCGGTCGCCCACGCGCTCCAGTTCCTCGTCGGTCAGCCCGGGACCACCGTCGGCCGTCTCGACGGTCACGCTGTCGCCCTCCGCGCGGACGGTGACCATGACAGTGCCGCCCTCCGGGGTGAACTTCACCGCGTTGTCGACCACGGCGTCCAGCCCGCTGGAGAGCGCCACCGGGTCAGCCCACCCGGTCGCCGCGGTCTGCCCCTCGAGCCGCAGTTCCACTCCGCTGTGCTCCGCGGTGGGCCGCCAGGCCGCGACCCGCTCGGCAGCGATCTCGGCGACATCGGTGAGCTGCACGTGCGCGCTGCCCGAGTGCTCGGCCAGCGCCAGGTCGAGGAGGTCGTCCAGCACCCTTGCCAGCCGCTTGCCCTCCGCCCGCACGGACGCCATCTCCTCGTTGCCCTCGGGCAGCTCCAGCGCGAGCAGTTCGATACGCAGCAGCAGCGCCGAGAGCGGGTTGCGCAACTGGTGCGAGGCGTCGGCGACGAAGGCGCGCTGCTGCTCCAGCACGCTCTCCAGGTTGCCGGCCATCTCGTTGAAGGAGTGCGCCAGCCTGCGCAGCTCCGGCGGCCCCACCGAGGCGACGACGCGGGAGGTGAGCTTTCCGGTGGCGATCTCATGAGCGGCCCGGTCCAGGGTGCGCACCGGCTTGAGCACCCACCCGGTCAGCCGCAGCGCGGCGCCGAGGGCCAGCAGCATGGCGGCCGCCTCTCCGACGGCGATGGCCAGCCAGCCGCGCAGGGTGCGCGAGCGCATCGGTCCGGTGGGCGAGTCGGTCAGCACCACCGCGGCCACGTCGCCGTCCCGGATGACGGGAGAGGCGACAGCGATCCGGCCGTCGCGCTGCCAGGGCCACACCTGGGGCGGGTCGTGGCTGCGGCGCCCGGCCAGTGCCTCGGCGAAGGCGCGTGCGCCGTCGGGGCGCCCCTCCGGCCCGGCCGCCTTGTCCTCGCCGGGTATCCGCCAGCCGGCGGGGGAAGCCGCCATGGTGCGGCCGTCGCGGTAGAAGACACCGGCGCGGATGCCGTAGAGGTCGTGGTAGCGGTCCAGCTCGTGCTGGAGAGTGGCGCGGCGTTCGTCCGGTGCGCTGGTCGCGGTGACGAACTGCGCGAGCGAGGCGAAGCGTGCGGTGTCGTCGATCCGGTCGACGACCACCCGCTGCTGCTCGGCCTGCGCCTGGCTCAACGCCAGCGGGAAGCCCAGGGCCAGCAGGACCCCGGCCAGCAGGACGATGAGGAGCGGAAGGAGGCGGGTGCGCACGTCGGGGTTCCGGTCCGGCGGTCAGTCGGCCCGGGCGGTCATGCGGTAGCCCACCCCGCGCACCGTCTCGATCAGGGTCGGCTGCCGCAGTTTCGAGCGGAGCGAGGCCACGTGCACCTCCAGGGTGCGCCCGGTCCCCTCCCAGCTCGTCCGCCAGACCTCACTGATGATCTGCTCGCGCCGGAAGACGACACCGGGGCGCTGGGCCAGCAGCGCCAACAGGTCGAACTCCTTGCGGGTGAGCGGTACGGGTGCGCCGTCCACACTGACCCGGCGGGTGGGCAGCTCGATGCGCACGGCGCCCAGCCGCAGGGTGCCGCTCTCGTCCGGGCCCCGGGAGGCGGCCCGCTCGCCGGGCGGGGGCGCCTCTTCGACCGCCGTGCGGCGGCTGACGGCGTGGATCCGGGCCAGCAGCTCGCCCATGTCGTAGGGCTTGACGACGTAGTCGTCCGCGCCGAGGTTGAGGCCGTGTATGCGGGAGCGCACATCGGCCCGCGCGGTCACCATGATCACCGGGGTGGAGCTGGTGCGGCGGATACGGCCGCACACCTCGAAGCCGTCCTGGTCGGGCAGGCCCAGGTCGAGCAGGACGACGGCGAAGCCGGGCCCCTCCTGACCGCCCACGAGCAGCTCCTGGAGCGCCTCGGCGCCGCTGCGTACATGGGTGACCTCGAAGCCGTGCCGCGCCAGCACCGCGGAGAGCGCCGCGGCGACGCGGTCGTCGTCCTCGACGAGCAGCAGTTTCACCGGGCACCTCCTGTTCTCCCACCGCCTCCGGCGAACAAGTCCAACAGTGCATCCACGCTGATCGGCGCAGGTGAGTCAAGGGCTCACCTGGACCGCGCGGACATCCGTTATACAGCCGGTACGACGGCCGTCAGGCAACCGCTACGCCGACCGCCGCCCGCAGCGCCCGCCGGACCCGGGCGGGCCCGGCCGGACCGGGGCGGGCCGTGGAGAGCAGCCGTGGCGGGACCGCGGGAGAACCGATCGGTCCCCCCTTGCCCTCTATACCCACTCTGCCGGGATGCGGCCGGATCGTTATGCTCAATTTCAGCTCAGATGTGATGACGCTCCTCGCAGCCGCTCACTAAGGTCCTCGCAACCGACGAGGACGGAGCTGGACGTCGATGAGCGAAGTATCGGTGACCAAGGACGCAGGCGGTCCCGAGCCCGCGACCGACAAGCTGGTCGTACTGGACAACATCAACAAGCACTTCGGTGCGCTGCACGTCCTCCAGGACATTGACCTGACCATCGCGCGCGGCGAGGTCGTCGTCGTCATCGGCCCCTCGGGGTCGGGCAAGTCCACACTGTGCCGCACCATCAACCGGCTGGAGACGGTCGACTCGGGCAGCATCACGATCGACGACAAGCCGCTGCCCGAGGAGGGCAGGGAACTGGCGAAGCTCCGTGCCGACGTCGGCATGGTCTTCCAGTCCTTCAACCTCTTCGCGCACAAGACGGTGCTGGAGAACGTCACGCTGGGCCAGACCAAGGTCCGTAGGACCGACAAGCAGACGGCGGAGCAGAAGGGCCGCGCGCTGCTGGACCGGGTCGGCGTCGGCAACCAGGCCGACAAGTACCCCGCGCAGCTCTCCGGCGGCCAGCAGCAACGTGTCGCGATCGCCCGAGCCCTGGCGATGGACCCGAAGGTGATGCTCTTCGACGAGCCGACCTCGGCCCTCGACCCGGAGATGATCAATGAAGTCCTGGAGGTCATGCAGCAACTGGCCCGGGACGGAATGACCATGGTCGTCGTCACCCATGAGATGGGCTTCGCACGTTCGGCGGCGAACCGTGTGGTCTTCATGGCGGACGGCCGGATCGTGGAGGAAGCCACCCCGGAGCAGTTCTTCAGCAACCCGCGCAGCGACCGCGCCAAGGACTTCCTCTCGAAGATCCTGCACCACTGAGCTTTCACCGCTTGCCATGTGACCCCGTATGACCCCGTAACCACCGCCCGGCCCGGCAGCACCGCGCAGTCGGACGGGCAGCGCTTCGGCACCGGGCCAACGACTTTCCGAGCAAGGGATGTTCACCATGAAGTTCCACAAGACCGCAGCGGCGGCAGCCGCCGTCCTGGCCCTCGCCGCCACCGCGGCCTGCGGTGGCAAGGAGGGCTCCGCGGGCGACAAGCCCAAGGACCAGACGGACGAGAAGGCGCTCCCCACCTACGAGGTCGCCAAGGATGTCGAGGTCGACTCGGCCGTCCTGAAGAAGGCCCAGAAGCGCGGGAAGATCGTCATCGGCGCCAAGGCCGACCAGCCCTACCTCGGCTTCCAGGACCAGTCGACCAAGAAGTACTCCGGCTTCGACATCGAGATGGCCAAGATGATCGCGGCCGATCTGGGCTTCACGCCCAAGCAGATCGAGTGGAAGACCGTCGACTCCGGCGCCCGCGAGACCACGGTCTCCAAGGGCGACGTCGATCTGATGATCGGCACCTACACGATCAACGACGAGCGCAAGAAGCAGATCGACTTCGCCGGCCCCTACTTCCACGCCGGCGCCTCGCTGCTCGTCCGCAAGGACGAGAAGGAGGTCACCGGACCGGAGTCGGTCAAGGACAAGAAGGTCTGCTCCATCGTCGGCTCGACGCCGCTGCAGGTGATCAAGAAGCCCAAGTACGGCGCCGAGGTCACCGAGCTGAGCAAGTACTCCGAGTGCGTCTCGCAGCTCCTCGACGGCCAGGTCGACGCGGTCACCACCGACGACGCGATCCTGATGGGCTACGCCGCGCAGAATCCCGGCAAGCTCAAGGTCGTCGGCAAGCCCTTCTCCGACGAGCCCTACGGCGTCGGCCTGAAGAAGGGCGACGCGGCGCTGCAGAAGGCCGTCGCCGACTCCATCAAGAAGCACGAGGACAACGGCGACTACAAGAAGGCGTACGACGCGACGCTGGGCAAGTCCGGCTCCAAGTTCAAGACGCCGCCCGAGATCACCGAGAAGTGATGCCGCACGCCCCGCTCCCCGGCACCGGTGCCGTGCGGGGCGGGGCGTGGTGTTGCGGGCGCACCGCCCGCCCTTCCCGGTGCCTCGCGCCCGGCGGGTGACCGCCGGGTGACCGGCCCGGCCCTTCCCGCCGTCCCTACGCGACTCCTCGCGGAGAATTCATGAACGTACTGCTCGACAACCTGGCGCTGTTCCGCGAGGGATTCCTCGGCACGCTGTGGCTGACGGTGGTCAGCGCGCTGCTCGCCGTCGTACTCGGACTGCTGATCGCCGGCTTCCGGGTCTCTCCGGTTCCTCCGCTGCGCATCTTCGGCACCCTCTGGGTGAACGTGCTGCGGAACACCCCGCTCACGCTGCTGTTCCTGGTGGCGTTCTTCGTGGTGCCCAAGGTGCTCTTCCCCGGCGTCGACTCCTTCGTCCTGGCCGTCTGCGCCTGCGGCTTCTACACCTCGTCCTTCGTCGCCGAGGCCGTCCGCTCCGGCATCAACACTGTGCCGATGGGCCAGGCCGAGGCCGCCCGCGCCATCGGAATGACGTTCACCCAGACCATGCGGATCGTGGTGCTCCCCCAGGCCACACGCTCGGTCGTACCCCCGCTGAGCAGCATATTCATCGCGTTGACGAAGAACACCGCAGTCGCCGGTGCCTTCGACAACGTCGATCTGTTCAACATCCAGAAGACGCTGAGCAACGACGGCTACGACATCGCCGTGATCTTCATCTGGATCACCCTCGGCTATCTGGTCATCACCTACGCCATCAACGGCCTCTTCCGGCTGCTGGAGAAGGGTCTGGAGGTTGCCCGATGAGCGCGAGCGTCCTGTTCGACACGCCCGGCCCGAAGGCGCGCTTCCGCAACCTCGTCTACTCGGTCGTCGGCAGCATCGGTCTCGCCGCCCTGATCGCCTGGGTCTGCTACCGGCTCTACGACAAGGGGCAGTTCGCGGGCGAGCTGTGGGACATCTTCAACTACGCGGGCATCCGGGAGAACATCCTCGACGCCCTGATGTCCACCCTGAAGGTGTTCGCGCTGGCGGGCGTCTTCTCCCTGGTCTTCGCTGTGCTGCTGTGCGTGGCCCGGCTGTCCGACCACAAGCCGGTGCGCTGGGTGGCGGTCGTCTTCATCGACCTGTTCCGGTCGATCCCCCTGCTCATCACGATCTTCGCGCTGTGGGTGGGCATCCTCGGCCACATGACCCCGATGTGGGCGCTCGTGCTCGGTCTGACCATCTACAACGGCTGCGTCCAGGCCGAGGTGCTGCGCGCCGGGGTCAACTCGGTGCCCAAGGGCCAGGTCGAGGCGGCCTACGCACTCGGACTGCGCAAGACGCAGGTGACCGCCTCGGTGCTGTTCCCACAGGCCGTACGCGCCATGCTGCCGTCCATCATCAGCCAGTTGGTGGTCACCCTCAAGGACACCTCGCTGGGCTACATCATCCTCTACCCGGAGCTGCTGTACTCGGCCCGTCTGATCGCCAACAACACCCCGGTCGGCGGTGTCTATCCGACGGTGCAGACGGTCATCGTCTTCGGCGCCATCTACATCTCGCTGTGTCTCGCCCTGGCGTGGCTCGCGAAGTTCGTCGAGCAGCGCGGCAGCCGCTCCAAGGCCGGCATCGTGCCTGCCGGGGCGAAGGAGCTGGAGGAGGCAGCCGCCCCCGCAGCACCCGAGGCGAAGGGCCCGGACGGCACCGCACCGCCGTCGAAGTGACCCGCGCCCCGACCGGCTGATCCGCACCGCACCGGCCCCGGACGGCCTGTGGCAAGGGCACCCGCCCTTGCCACAGGCCGTCTCGGCGTCCCAGGGCCTCACTTGACGCATGCTCAGGCAATGGGTTGCATACCAGCGTGATCGCGCACCAGGCTCCACCATCGGAGAACCCCGGCCCCCGTCAGCACCACCAGGGCAGTGAGGTCTCCGCACCGTGGACCCCGTGATCGTCGTCGGGGCGGGTCCGGCCGGCCTCGCCCTGTCCCTCGCCCTCGCCCGACACGCCGTCCCCTCCCTCGTCCTGGACTCCACCGACGGCGTCCCGGCGGCCCGCGCGGCCCGCACCTGCCTGCTGCGTCCGGACACCGCGGCCGTCCTGCCCGCACTGCCCGGACTGCGCTGGCGCTCCTGGCGCACCCGACGCCGCGCGCAGCCGGTCGAGCGGGTCGACCTCCCCCCGGAGCAGGCACCGCTGCACATCGAGCAGCACGCGCTGGAGCGGACACTGCGCAGCGCGCTGGCGGACGAGAAGCTGGCGCGGATCGTCACCGGCAGCCATGTGGACCTGCTGGAACAGGACGCCGACGGAGTCACCGCGCACACCCGGGGCCCCTCCGGTACCTGGTGGCGCGGCAGCTACGCGGTGGGCTGCGACGGCGCACGCTCGACCGTACGCAAGCTGCTCGGGGTGCGCTTCCCGGGACGCACCTCGGTCGAACGGCACGCGGTCGCCGCGCTGCGGGTGCGACTGCCGTGGGAGGAGGGGGGCCACGAAGCGGACAGCCGGCGCGGCGCCGCCGACGTGGGCAGCGCGCTGCTGCACCGCGACCCGGACGGAGTCCCGGGAGAGGTGACCGCACGCCCGCTCGCCGACGAGCGCTGGCGGCTGGACTGGCTGCTGCCGCCGCGCGGCGAGCTGGTCACCCCCGAGGAGATGCTGGAGCGGGTGGCGGAGACTCTCGCGGTCTGGTCCGAGGAGTCGGTGAGCTCCGCGACACCGGGCCGCGGTGGGTCCGCGGGCGGGCGCGGCCCCGGTTCCGGGCCGCGGGGCACCGGCAGCGGCGGTATCGGCCCCTATGAGCTCGTGGACACCGGTGTGCACACCGTTCACCAGCGGCTGGCCCGCCACTGGCGCGTCCAGCGCGTCTTCCTCGCCGGGGACGCAGCGCATCTGACCGGCGCGCTGGGCGTGCAGTCCGTCGACGAAGGGCTGCGGGACGCGGCGAACCTCGCCTGGAAACTCGCGCTGGCCTGGCACCACGGTCACGGCGCGGCGGCGGACACCCTGCTGGACAGCTACGAGACGGAGCGGCGGGGTGCCGTGGCCGCCCGGCTGCGCGCCGTCGACCAGGCGCTGCCCGTGGTGCGGCGCGGCGGCGGGCTGCGCGCGCTGCTCCCGGGCGGGGGTGCGCGCTCCCGTCTGGGGCTGCTCACCGACGGCCACTTGGGGCGCGGGCTGCTGGGCGCGCCCCCTACCTACGCCCGCACGCCGTTGACGTCTCCGCGCCTGAGTGCTGAAACGGTGTCGGTGGGAACGGCCCCCGGGGCTCCCGTGTCCGACATCCCCGTCACGGCGACGGACGGCTCCCGCGGCGCGCTGCACGACTGGCTGGGCGGGCCCGGCGGAGAACTGCTGGTGCTGCTGGTGGCTCCGGGCACCGGCGTATGGGACAGCAGGCACTGGCTGTCGGCGGGCATGATGCCCGAACTGGCGTCCGCCGTCGCGGAGCTGCCGCTGCGCGCGACGCTGCTGGTCGCCGAGAGCTACCCGGAGGCGGCGGCGCACACCGTGCTGGCGATCCGCGCGGACGGCCATCTCGCGGCGGCCTTCCCCGCGGGACGCCCGCACGCGCTGCGGGCCTGCGCGGAGGCGGTGCGCGGGGGAGCGCACACCTGAGCCCACGGCGGCTTCGGCCGCGCGGCACCGGGTGGCGCGTGGTGCGCTGCCCGGGCCGGGTGCGGCAGCACCGGATTGCGGTCGGCTACAGACCGCCGTCCGGCCCGCTCACCGCCGTCACAGGCCGTGGAGATGCTCGTCGAGTATCTCCGGGTCCTCGCCCTCCTCCTGGAGCGCGCGCCGGACCACCCGGAGCGCGAGGCCCTCGGAGTACCCCTTGCGGGCCAGCATGCCGACGAGCCGCCGAAGGCGCTTCTCCCGGTCGAGCCCCCTGGTGGAACGCAGTTTGCGCGCCACCAGGGCACGGGCCGTCTCCTCCTCGGAGTCGGAGTCGAGCCGGCCGACGGCCTCGTCGATCACGGTGGAGTCCACACCCTTGGTGCGCAGTTCCCGGGCGAGCGCTCTGCGGGCCAGGCCTCGGCTGTGGTGCCGGGAATCCACCCAGGCGGCGGCAAACGCGGCGTCGTCGATGAGACCGACATCCTCGAATCTGGCCAGCACCTCCTCCGCCGCCTCCTCGGGCACCTCCCGCTTGCGGAGCGCGTCGACGAGCTGCCGTCGCGTCCTGGGCGTGCCGGTGAGCAGTCGGAGGCAGATGGCCCTGGCCCGCTCCACCGGGTCCTTGGGCTCGGCCGCCGCCCCGGACCCCCGCTCCCCGTCCGAGCCTCGCCCCCGGTTCCGGGACGACGCACGCGACGGTCCCGCTTCGGCCCTCGACGGAGCGGGACCATCGCTGTCCTGGATGTCCGCCGGCAGGCCGCCGCCCCAGCGGGCGGAGGCCGGGGGCGGCTCCGGGGAAGGTGTGTACTCCGGCCAGTCGCTGCGCCGTGTCACGGATCAGCTCTTGGCTGCGGCGGCCTTGGACGCCTTGCTCGTCCTGGCCGGCTTGGCCGCCGGAGCCGGAACGCTCTTGGCCGGCTCCGTGCCGCTGTCCGCCTCGGGGGCTGCCGCGCTGCTGTCCGCGGCGTCGGTGCCGGGCTCGCCGGCCGGCTCCGGCGGCTGCACGCCGATACCCAGCTTCTCCTTGATCTTCTTCTCGATCTCGTTGGCGAGGTCGGGATTGTCCCGCAGGAAGTTGCGGGCGTTCTCCTTGCCCTGGCCGAGCTGATCGCCCTCGTAGGTGTACCAGGCCCCGGACTTGCGGATGAAGCCGTTCTCCACGCCCATGTCGATCAGGCCGCCTTCACGGCTGATGCCCATGCCGTAGAGGATGTCGAACTCGGCCTGTTTGAAGGGCGGCGCGACCTTGTTCTTGACGACCTTGACGCGGGTGCGGTTGCCGACGGCGTCAGTGCCGTCCTTCAAGGTCTCGATGCGGCGGATGTCGAGCCGCACCGAGGCGTAGAACTTCAGCGCGCGGCCGCCCGTGGTGGTCTCCGGCGAGCCGAACATCACGCCGACCTTCTCGCGGAGCTGGTTGATGAAGATCGCGGTGGTCTTGGACTGGTTCAGCGCACCGGCGATCTTCCGCAGCGCCTGGCTCATCAGCCGGGCCTGGAGGCCCACGTGGGAGTCGCCCATCTCGCCCTCGATCTCGGCCCGGGGCACCAGCGCCGCGACCGAGTCCACGATGATCAGGTCCAGCGCACCGGAGCGGATCAGCATGTCGGTGATCTCGAGGGCCTGCTCGCCGTTGTCCGGCTGCGAGAGGATCAGTGCGTCGGTGTCGACGCCGAGGCGCTTGGCGTATTCGGGGTCCAGCGCGTGCTCGGCGTCCACGAAGGCCACCGTGCCGCCTGCCTTCTGCGCGTTGGCCACCGCGTGCAGGGTCAGGGTTGTCTTGCCGGAGGACTCCGGGCCGTAGACCTCGACCACACGACCGCGCGGCAGGCCGCCGACGCCGAGGGCCACGTCCAGGGCGGTCGACCCGGTGGGGATGACCTCGACCGGCTCGTTCGGCCGCTCGCCCATGCGCATCACGGCGCCCTTGCCGAATTGCCGTTCAATCTGTGCGAGCGCGGCGTCGAGCGCCTTCTCGCGGTCGGTTCCTGCCATGGGTGCCACCCGGTTGTTTGCTTGAGTCGATCGCTTCACGTCTCACGACGCTAGCGGCTGCCACTGACAATCGGTCCGGACCCGCGCTCACTGGGCCAGAGCCTGAGCGGGCGTGCTCCGCCGGAGCCTCCATAAGAATCGATGTTCGATTTTTGCGTCAAGTCGCCCCGCACACCTGTGGAAAACCCGCAGAACCGCAGATGAGGGCGCCGAGGCGGAGGTGAACCGGGCCCGGCGTCGTCGACGATCCGCCGCCTTCACCGGCCCCGGCGCCACCATCGGCTGCTTCCCTCATGCCCCTCGCGGCTCCTGCTCCCCGCGTGTCTCTCACGGCCCTTATGCCCCTTCCGCCATGGACGCGGCCCGTCGGTGTCGCCCGGGACGTCGTAGCGCTTCACATACGCGCCGAGGAACCCCTGGAGTGTCGCCGTGGCGGGGATCGCGACGAGCGCACCCACGACCCCCAGCAGCGAGGTCCCGGCGACCACCGAGCCGAAGGCGACGGCCGGGTGGATGTCCACGGTCCGCGCCGTGATGCGCGGCTGCAGGACATAATTCTCCAACTGCTGGTAGAGCACGATGAACACCAGGACCCACAGGGCCGTCCAGGGGTCCACGGTGAACGCGATCAGCAGCGGCAGCGCTCCGCCGATGTAGGTACCGACGGTGGGCACGAACTGCGAGACCACCCCGACCCAGATCGCCAGCGCGGCGGCGTAGGGCACGCCGAGCAGTTGGAGGAAGACGTAGTGCGCACCGCCGGAGATCAGCGCCATCAGGGCCCGCGAGTACAGGTACCCTCCGGTCTTGGCCACGGCGATCTCCCAGGCCCGCAGCACCTCCGCCTGCCGCGCGGGCGGCAGCACCGAGCACAGCGCCACCCGCAGCCGGGGCGCCTCGGCTGCGAAGTAGAAGGTGAACAGGGCGACCGTCAGGAGCTGGAAGACCCCGCCCAGCAGGGTGGCGGAGATCCCCCACACGTTCTGCGCCCCGCTGCGCAGGAATCCGCGCGCCCAGTCGGAGTGGATGACCCGCGAGCGGAGCCTGTCGACGTCCAGGTCGGTGTGGAGGTGGGCGTTGCTCCAGCTGAGCACGTCGGAGACGTACCGGGGCAGGTTCTCCACGATGCGGCTGACCTGCTCGACGAAGAGCGAGCCGAGCGCCCCGAAGAACCCCGCCGCCGCGGCCAGGAGGACGACGGAGACCAGCGCGGTGGCCGGGCCGCGGCGCACACCGCGCCGGGCCAGACCGGCGACGGCGGGTTCCATGGCCAGCGCCAGGAAGAACGCGATGAGCACGTTCAGCAGCAGCCCGAGCACACGCAGAAAGGCCCAGGTGAGGATCTGGTAGGCGGCGAGGAGGCCGAGCGCGAGCACGAAGGCCCGGGGCAGCCAGCCCGGCATACCGGAGGCCCGCGGCCCGGGACGCGGGCCGGGCGGCTCCCCCGGGCCGGCTCCCCCGGCCGCCGGGCCGCCGCGGCCGGCTCCGCCCCCGGCGCGACCGCCCCGCTGTCCGTCGCCGTCGCCTGGTGCACCCACCAGGCAAGTTTCGCGCCCGGGAAGACGGCGTCCGGTAAACGACTCACCTCTTGTCCGCGGGGACCTCCATGACGTCGCACACCACGCGCCAGACGTCCTTCGCGTCCCAGCCCGCGGCGAGTGCGTCGTGCACCGTCCGGCCGCCCAGACCGGACATCACATGGTCGTGCGCGAAGGAGTCGGCGTAGGACGCACCGAAGTGCTCCGCCATCCGCTGCCAGAAGTCCGTCAACCGCATGACTCCAGTATCCAGCCCTCCGGGGTCGGCTCTCCCCGACCGCCCGCCGCCCGGGGACGCGCGGGCCTACCGTCGGGGAATGGCTCCCTGTGGATCGGTCCTCTCCCGCGCGGAGAACTTCATCTGGCTGACGGCGCGTGTCCTGGAGCAGCGCCGGTTCGCGCACGATTTCCAGGACGGCGATCCGGGCGCCGTCGAGACGGCTCTGGACGCCTACCGCAACAGCGACGGCGGCTACGGCCACGGACTCGACCCCGATCTGCGCGGCCCGGTGAGCCAGCCGCTGCACACCGCCGCCGCGGTGCGGGTCCTGGACGGCATCGGGCGCTGCGCCGGGCAGCGGGTGGAGCGCATCGGCCGCTATCTGACGGCGGTCGCCACCCCGGAGGGCGCACTGCCCGCCGTGCACCCCTCGCTGCGCGGCTTTCCGGCAGCGCCCTGGTTCCCGGTCGTGGACGCGCCGCCGGGCGACCTGCTGGCCACCGGCCCGGTGGTCGGCGCCCTGCACCGCAACAACGTGTGGCACGCATGGCTGTTCCGCGCCACGGACTACTGCTGGAGCGCCATCGAGTCGCTGGGGAAGACCCATCCGTACGAGGTGCGGGCGGCACTCGCCTTCCTGGAGGGGGTCCCCGACCGGCCTCGCGCCGAGGCCGCGGCGGAGCGCCTGGGGACGCTGGTGCGCGAGCAGCGCCTCGTCGTGACGGACCCGGGCCGCAGGTCGGACTTCCCGCTCCCCGGGGGATACGCACCCGCCGAGTACCACTACCCGACCGACTTCGCACGTACCCCCCGCTCGCCCGCCCGGCGCTGGTTCTCCGACGTGGAGCTGGAGCGCGCACTCGACCACCTGGTCAGCCGGCAGCGGGACGACGGCGCCTGGGATGTCACCCGGCACCACTGGGCACCGGGAACAGCGCTGGAGGGGCGTCCGCAGATCACGCTGGAGGCGCTGCACACACTGCGGGCCTACGGCCGGCTGTGAGCGTGCTCGCGAGGACGGCCCCCGATGCGGCGCCGCGAGGATGCGGGCCCGGACCACGCGCGCGGGGCGCTGGAGCCGCACGATCCCTACCCCAGCGCCCGTACGCCTGCCGTGACCAGCACCGCGGCGGCGACGACCACCAGGAACGGCGCCCGCACGGCCAGCGCTGCGGCGGCAGCGGCGAGCCCCGCGGCGCGGGCGTCGAGCACCAGCGACACCTGGTGGGCGAAGGTCTGCTGCGCGATCAGTGCCGCGAGCAGCGCGACGGGCAGCAGCGCGGCCAGCCGCTGGACCAGGGGCCGCTCCAGCACCCCCGCGGGCACCGAGAGGCCGAGCAGCTTCACCAGGTAGCAGCCGAGGGCTGTGGCCCCTATGGCGATCCACACACTCATCGTGTCTCCTCGCTCGCGGTCCGCTCGGCTTCCCGCGCCGCCCGTCGGCGGGGCAGCGCTCTGCCGTGCGCCAGCAGCACGAGAGGTGCCGCGAGCGCGGCCGCCAGCACCGGCACCCCGGCCGGCAGCAGCGGCAGCAGTCCGAGCCCCAGGACGACGGCCGCAGCCGCTGTCGCACGTTCCTGACCGGTGCGGAGCATGGGCGCCAGCAGGGCGAGAAAGGCCGCGGGGCCGGCCGCGTCCAGGCCCCAGGTGTCCGTGTCCCCCAGGGCTCCGGCGCCCAGCGCGCCGATCAGTGTGGTGAGGTTCCACAGCACGAACAGCGTCGCTCCGGTGACGGTGAAGCCGAGCCGGACGGCGTGCTGTCCGCGCTGCGCCAGGGCGACGGCCGAGGTCTCGTCGATCACCCAGTGCGCGGCGGCCAGCCGCGCACTGCCGCGCAGCCGGAGCAGCCCGGAGAGCCGCAGCCCGTAGAAGGCGTTCCGGGAACTCAGGAAGAAGGCACCGGCGGCGGCGGTCAGGGGCCCGCCTCCGGCGGCGAGCGCGCCGACGAGGGCGAACTGCGAGGCACCGGTGAAGACGAACAGGCTCAGGGCGCAGGTCTGGGCGAGGGAGACGCCCGCACCGGCGGCTGTCACGCCGAAGGCGAAGCCGGAGAGTCCGACAGCGACGCCGACTCCCAGCGCGTCCCGTACGACGGCACGGTCGTCGCGCGTGCGCTCCGCTGCGGCCTCGCCCGGCGGGCCCGGTACGCCGGTGGTTTCCAGGGGTGAGGGGGCGCTCGGCGCCGCCGGTTGCTCGATGGTTTCTCTCCGCTGTGGCACGCGGTCACGTTAGGGAACCGGAGCTCATCCGCTCTTGTACGTTCTTGCACGTCCCCGCTGGTAGGCGCCGGGCGGTACACCGACGGTCCGGCCGAAGTGCCGCGTCAGATGGGACTGGTCGGTGAAGCCGACGGCCGTGGCCGTTTCCGCGACGGGCAGCCCCGCGTCCAGCAGGGCACGCGCCCGGTGCACGCGCGCGTCCGTCAGCCAGGTGTGCGGCGGCATCCCGTACAGCCGGCGGAAGGCGCGGAGCAGTGCGAAGGGGCTGGTCCCCAGTTCGGCGGCGAGGCTCTCCAGGGAGGGCGGGTCGGCCATCCGCTCCTCCAGCACCGCGCGGGCCCGCAGCGCGTACCGGGCGCCCGCGAGGCGGACCGGGCGTTCGGGCAGCACGCCGCCGTGCCGCTTCAGCAGCCGGGCGACCACCGCGTGCAGGTGGGTGTCGGCGGCGAGCGCGTTGCCCTCGTCGAGCGCCCGGTGCACGGCCCGCACCTGGCGGGCCGAGACCGGGTCGTCGGCTGCCGCGACGGTGAATCCGGGGGTGCCCCGGAGGCTGGTGGTCTCGGCCGCGATCCGGGCGACCAGGGCTGCGTCTGGGTAGAGCACCTCGTAGGACCAGCCCTCGGGGGTCCCGGCGTGCCCGGTGTGCATGGTGTCCGGATTGATCAGCGCCATTCCTCCGGCGCCCACCCGGTGCAGGCGGCCGCCGTGGTGGAACGCCTCCACCCCGTCGGTGATCGCGGCCAGCACATAGGTCTCGTGGGTGTGTCTGGCGAAGGTCTTGCGAATGTAGCGGGCGCGCAACAGGTCCACTCCCGGCAGCTCGGGCGACTGCCAGTAGTGCGCCTTCTCCTCCCGCGTCATGTCCCCCATTGTCCTCCGCCCCGATGATCCGATGAGCGGGGGCCGTGCCCACTCCGGCGGCGCCGCGGGCCTCCGGTCGCGGTCCCGGGCCGGTGTCAGTGCCGTGCTGCACGATGGGAACCATGGGTCGGACATCGGCGCTGGACGCCTTCTCACCGGCGACCCGTGCATGGTTCACGGGCGCCTTCAGCGAGCCCACGGCCGCGCAGGAGGGCGCCTGGCGCGCGCTGGCGGAGGAGTCGGACGCGCTCGTGGTGGCGCCGACCGGCTCGGGCAAGACGCTGGCCGCCTTCCTCGCCTCGCTGGACGCGCTGGCCGCCGACCCGCCACCCGCCGACCCGCTCAAGCGCTGCCGTGTGCTGTACGTGTCGCCGCTGAAGGCGCTCGCCGTCGATGTCGAACGCAACCTGCGCAGCCCCCTCACGGGGATCCGGCAGGAGTCGCTGCGGCTGGGGCTGCCGGAGCCGGAGATCAGGGTCGGGATCCGCTCCGGGGACACCCCCGCGACCGAGCGCAGGTCGATCGCGCGGCGCCCGCCGGACATCCTGATCACCACCCCCGAGTCGCTGTTCCTGATGCTGACCTCCGGCGCCCGGGAGGCGCTCTCCGGCGTCGAGACGGTGATCCTCGACGAGGTGCACGCGGTGGCGGGCACCAAGCGGGGTGCGCATCTGGCGCTCTCCCTGGAGCGGCTGGACGAGCTGCTGGACCGCCCGGCGCGCCGGATCGGCCTGTCGGCCACCGTGCGGCCGGTGGAGGAGGTGGCCCGCTTCCTCTCGCCCCGCAGGAACGCCGCGATCGTGCAGCCGCCGTCGGGCAAGCGGTTCGACCTCTCGGTCGTGGTGCCTGTCGAGGACATGGGCGAGCTGGGCGGTTCGCCTGCTCAGGACGCCTCCGGGGCGGCGGGCGGTGGTCCGGGCGGTGGGGACACACCGTCGATCTGGCCCTCGGTGGAGGAGCGGATCACCGACCTCATCCAGGAGCACCGCTCCACCATCGTCTTCGCCAACTCGCGGCGGCTGGCCGAGCGGCTGTGCAACCGGCTGAACGAGATCGCCTACGAACGCGCCACGGGCGAGCCCATGCCCGAGGACCACTCGCCGGCGGAGCTGATGGGCAACGCCGGTGCGGTCACCGGGGCACCGGCGCTGCTCGCCCGCGCGCACCACGGCTCGGTCTCCAAGGAGCAGCGCTCCCAGGTCGAGGAGGATCTGAAGGCGGGCAGGCTGCCGGCTGTGGTGGCCACCTCCAGCCTGGAGCTGGGGATCGACATGGGAGCCGTCGATCTTGTGATCCAGGTGGAGTCGCCGCCCTCGGTGGCTTCGGGCCTGCAGCGGGTGGGCCGGGCGGGGCACCAGGTGGGCGCGGTCTCGGCGGGAGTGGTCTTCCCCAAGTACCGGGGCGACCTCGTACAGTCCGCCGTGGTCACCGAGCGGATGCGCGAGGGTGCCATCGAGGCGCTGCGCATCCCCACCAATCCCCTGGACGTCCTCGCCCAGCAGATCGTGGCGATGGCCGCGGTGGACACCTGGAACGTGGACGAGCTGCTGGCCCTGGTGCGGCGGGCGGCGCCGTTCGCCGCGCTTCCGGAGTCCGCCTACACCTCGGTGCTGGACATGCTGGCCGGGCGGTACCCCTCGGACGCCTTCGCCGAGCTGCGCCCGCGGCTGGTGTGGGACCGGGTGGCCGAGACGCTCAGCGGCCGTCCGGGCGCGCAGCGGCTGGCCGTCACCTCCGGCGGCACCATCCCGGACCGGGGGCTGTTCGGGGTTTTCCTGGCCGGAGCTGACCCGAAGGGCGGCGGCCGCGTCGGGGAGCTGGACGAGGAGATGGTCTACGAGTCCCGGGTGGGTGATGTCTTCACCCTCGGGACGACGACATGGCGGATCGAGGACATCACCCGGGACCGCGTCCTGGTCACTCCCGCGCCCGGGGTGCCGGGCCGGCTGCCGTTCTGGCGGGGCGACCAGCTGGGCAGACCGTTGGAGCTGGGCCGGGCGCTGGGCGCCTTCCTGCGGGAGATCGGCTCGCTCTCCCGCGAGCAGGCGGAGCAGCGGCTGGCGGCCTCCGGGATGGACGCGATGGCGATCGGCAATCTGCTGGCCTATCTGGGCGAGCAGCGCGAGGCCGCCGGGCACGTCCCGGACGACAGGACGATCGTCGTCGAGCGCTTCCGCGACGAGCTGGGCGACTGGCGCATCGTGGTGCACTCCCCGTTCGGCGCCCAGGTGCACGCGCCCTGGGCGCTGGCCATCGGCGCCCGGCTGACCGAGCGGTACGGCATGGACGCGCAGGTGATGCACGCCGACGACGGTCTGGTGCTGCGGCTGCCGGACGCGGAGCTGATGGACCTGGACCTGTTCGACGGGGAGGCGCGGCCGCCGCGCATGCCCGCGCAGGAGGCCCCGGGCGACCGGGACGAGCCTCCGCTGGGCGTCGGCGACGTCCTCTTCGACAAGGGCGAGGTCGAGCAGACCGTCACCGACCAGGTGGGCAATTCGGCGCTGTTCGCGGCCCGCTTCCGGGAGTGCGCCTCGCGCGCGCTGCTGCTGCCGCGCCGCAGCCCGGGCAAGCGCACCCCGCTGTGGCAGCAGCGCCAGCGGGCGTCCCAGCTCCTGCAGGTGGCCGCCGAGTTCGGCTCGTTCCCGATCGTCCTGGAGGCGGTGCGCGAGTGCCTCCAGGACGTGTTCGACGTGCCGGGGCTCACGGAGCTGATGGGCGACATCGAGGCCCGCCGGGTGCGCGTGGTCGAGGTCACCACGCCGGAGCCGTCGCCGTTCGCCCGGTCCCTGCTGTTCGGCTACGTCGCACAGTATCTGTACGAAGGCGACTCGCCGCTGGCCGAGCGGCGGGCCGCCGCGCTCTCCCTGGACTCGCGGCTGCTGTCGGAGCTGCTGGGCCAGGCGGAACTGCGGGAGCTGCTGGACGCCGACGTGCTGGCCGAGCTGGAGCGGGAGCTCCAGTGGCGTACCGAGGACCGCCGCCTCAAGGACGTGGAGGGCGTGGCCGACCTGCTGCGGCTGCTGGGCCCGCTCACCCCGGACGAGCTGGCGGAGCGCGGCGCCGAGCCGGGCTGGGCGGCAGAGTTGGAGACGGCCCGCCGCGCCGTCCGGGTACGGATCGCGGGACGCGATCACTGGGCGGCGATCGAGGACTCCGGGCGGTTGCGGGACGCGCTCGGGGTGGCGCTGCCCGTCGGGGTTCCCGAGGCCTTCACCGAGCCGGTGGCGGACCCGCTGGGCGATCTGCTCTCGCGCTACGCGCGCACGCACGGCCCGTTCACCTCCGCCGAGGCGGCGGACCGCTTCGGGCTGGGGACCGCTGTCACAGACGGTGCGCTGCACCGGCTGGCGGCCGGGGGGCGGCTGGTCCAGGGTGAGTTCCACCCCTCGGGAATCGGCCAGGAGTGGTGCGACGCGGGGGTGCTGCGCAGGCTGCGGCGCCGCTCGCTGGCCGCGCTGCGCCAGGAGTTGGAGCCGGTCGCCCCGCAGTCGCTGGCCGCCTTTCTGCCGCAGTGGCAGCATGTGCGCACCAACAGCCTGCGGGGTGTGGAGGGGCTGCTGCGCACGGTGGAGCAGTTGCAGGGGGCGCCCGTTCCGGCGTCCGCGCTGGAGAAGCTGGTGCTGCCCGGCAGAGTCGCGGACTACGCGCCGCCCATGCTGGACGAGCTGACCGCCTCGGGCGAGGTCGTCTGGGCGGGTGCCGGGGCGCTGCCCGGCAAGGACGGCTGGATCTCACTCCTGTTGGCAGACGCCGCCCCGCTGCTGCTGCCTTCCCCGCATCCGCTGGAGCTCACTCCGGTGCACCAGGCGGTGCTGGCAGCGTTGGAAGGGGGCTACGGGCTGTTCTTCCGGCAGATCGCCGAGCACGCGCGGGCCGCGCATCCGGAGTCGACCGACCCGCAGCTCAGCGAGGCGCTGTGGGATCTCGTGTGGTCCGGCAGGGTCACCGGTGACACGCTCGCGCCGCTGCGCGCGCTGCTGGGCTCGGGGCGTACGGCCGGCTCGACGGCGCACCGCGCGAAGCGACCCGCCCCGCGGGGGCGCTACGGCTCGTTCACAGCGGCGGCAGTCGCCGCGGGCAGCGGAGCGGGCCGCCGCGGTCCGGGGCGCGCACCGGCCGCCGCGCCACCGACAGTGGCCGGACGCTGGTCGCTGCTGCCCGCCGCGGAGAGCGAACCCACGCACCGGGCACACGCACTGGCCCGCACCCTGCTGGACCGGCACGGGGTGGTGACGCGGGGCGCGGTGGCCGCCGAGGGTGTGGAGGGCGGGTTCTCGGCCGCCTACCGGGTGCTGTCCGCCTTCGAGGAGAGCGGGCAGGCGCGGCGGGGCTACGTGGTCGAGGGACTGGGCGCCGCACAGTTCGCCATGGACGGCGCGGTGGACAGACTGCGCGCGGTCAGCACGGCCCGCGAGCGGGAGGGCGGCGTCCCCGGCGCGTACGGCGGGCCGCAGAGGAGCGGTGCCCCCGCCGGGGCGGGGGCACTGGTACTGGCGGCAGCGGACCCGGCGAACGCCTATGGTGCCGCCCTGCCTTGGCCACCGCCTCCGCCCGGCGCCGCCCACAAGCCGGGGCGAAAGGCGGGCGCGCTGGTGGTCCTGGTCGACGGCGCGCTGACCCTCTACGTCGAACGGGGCGGCAAGACGCTGCTGGCCTGGGCGCGGGATCCCGAGGCGCCGGAGGGCGCCTCGGGGGGCCCCGGGGACGCGTCGGCCGCGGGAGCCGCGGACCGGCCGGATTCGGCGCAGGTGGTCGCGGCGGTCGAGGCGCTAGCCGAGGCAGCGCGCCGGGGCGCGCTCGGTACCGTCACGGTGGAGCGGATCAACGGCACGGCGGCACTGTCGTCGCCGTTGAGCGCCGCCCTGGAGGCCGCCGGGTTCCATCCGACCCCGCGCGGACTGCGGCTGCGCGCGCGATAGCAGAGCGCCGTCGCCGGGACGGCGCTCTGCCGCCCCTGCTCCTCATGCCGTCGGCCGCCCCGGAAGCCGCGCGGTGGCGGTCACTCCTGCCCCGACGACTCTGAGGACTCGCTGTCGGAACTGGTCGCCAGCATGATCTGCCGGAGAAGGCCGGCGAGCAGTCGCTGCTCGTGCCAGTCCAGGACGCCGAACAGGCGACGCTCCTCTTCCGCGGCCGTCTCGATGGCGGCCAGCCACACGGAGCGCCCCTCGCCGGTGAGGACGACTTCCGGGGAGGGGCCGCCGGTGGTGGTGCGTGCCACGAGATCCCGCTGCTCCAGCAGGTCCAACAGCTCGGACAGGGCGTTGGGAGCCGTCCCGAGCTCGACGGCGAGCCCGGTGAGATCGGCCCGCCCGCCGTTCCCGGCCAGGAGGTGCAGGACTTCGTGCTCCTCCCGCCGCAGGCCGCACTCCGCCAGCGCCCGCTCCCCTGACCGCCGCAGGTGGTCGGCAAGGTACTGCATCCGGGTGACGGCGCCTTCGACATGGCGGTTGAGTTCGGGCAGCACCGGCTGCCAGCGGTCCAGATGGTCCTCGACCCAGTCCCGCGCGCCTTCCAGCGCGTCCCTCTGCTCGGCCTCGGCCTCTCCGTCCACGTCGAGCGCGTCGTGCTGTCGTTGGTATCCCCACTGCCCCATGGCCCTGGATCGTATCCCGTGATCGTCCGGCACTTGCCGCCGCTCTCCCCCGCTTCCGTCGGTGGCCCCTGCAACCATGGGCATATGTCCCGGGGGGCCGGGATGGCGCAGGATGCCGGAAGGCCGGGCAGGAATGTCGTACAAGCCGTGGATGGGGTGAGGACCGATGCCCGAGGGGGACACCGTCTGGCGTACAGCGCACGCACTGCACTCGACGCTGGCCGGGCAGGCGCTGGTTCGCACGGACTTCCGGGTGCCCAGGATGGCGACGGTCGATCTGTCGGGCCGGAGGCTGCTGGATGTCACTCCGCGCGGCAAACACCTGCTGATGCGGGTCGAGGGCGGCTTGACGGTGCATTCCCATCTGGGCATGGAGGGTGCGTGGCGGATCAGGGCGGATCCGCCGGGGAGAACAGACCCGCTCCGGGGGTTCGGGCCCGGCCATCAGATCCGTGCCCTGCTGGCCACCGATTCGCACTCCGCTGCCGGGATCCGGCTCCCCGTGCTGGAACTGGTGCGCACCTCGGCGGAGTTCACCGTGGTCGGCCACCTGGGTCCCGATCTGCTCGGCCCCGACTGGGACGCGGCCGAAGCCGAACGGCGGCTGCTCCAGGACCCGGACCGGCCGCTCGTCGAGGCTCTGCTCGACCAGCGCAACCTGGCGGGTATCGGCAACGTGTACGCGGCCGAGTTGTGCTTCCTTGCCCGCACTTCGCCCTGGGCCCCGGTGGGCTCGCTGCCCGCCGGGCTGCCGGCCCGCCTGGTCGGCGCGGCCAAGCGGCTGCTGGAGGCCAACAAGGACCGTCCCCGCCGCCGCACCACCAACAGCCCGCGGCCGGACCGGGGTCTGGCGGTCTACGGCCGCGGGAACCGCCCGTGCCACCGCTGCGGCACCCCGGTCCACACCGGTTCCCACGGGCCGCCCGAACGCGTCCGCACCGTCTGGTACTGCCCGCACTGCCAGCCGGCCCCCGGGAACTCCGGAGAAGGAACACCATCCACGGAGAATTGACGTACCGTCAGCTCGCGGCGGCGGGCTGAGCGCTTCCGGCGTCTCACGGGCCTGAGGTACGCGTACAGCCCATCCTCCGGTATCCGGCTTCCGGCCTCTCACGACCGGCCGGATTCCCCGTTCCCCTGGCCGGGTAGCCCTGCCGTGGCAGCCCGCCGGGTGGCCTCCCCCTTCCGCGCCGGGCGGCCTCGCGCCACATGCACGGGCAGTACGCTCAGCCCCCATCCCCCCGCTGTCACCGACGCCTCCACCGGGCCGCCCTCCCCTGCGGCCACCCGCCATATCGCGCACAGCCAGCCGAGGGCACAGGCACTCCCGAGGGCCCACCGGCACCGCAGCAACGGGCGCACAGCCGACATGCCGCCACCTCCCGCGACGGAGCCCTGGCCGCACCGGGCGGAGCACCGTGCGCGGCGGAGAGGGCGGGCCGTCGACGAAATCGAGAACACCGCCATCGTCCCGCACCCCGGGCGACTCCGCGACCACAGCACGTCACACCGGGACGCGCGCGGAACTCGCCTCGCGCTCGCCACGGGAGCCTTCCACCCGACCCCTCTCCGGCGGCTGGCGCGGGCCGGACCTCCAGGCCCGCGCCAGCCGGTCGGGGCAGGCGCCGGAGAGTGGTGCGGGACGGCTCCACGCAACGAAGGCCCCGCCGGAAGGGTCCGGCGGGGCCTGTCGTTCACCTCTCACCCGGCTGCCTCGTCCCGCGCGGGACCCCGGCAGCGGCGTACGCAGCCACGATCGCCACCCGGTCAGGCAGCGACCACGTCCACGGCCTCCGTCGGCGCCTTGATCGTGACGCGCTCCTCGGGCACTCCGGTGACCGAGGTGACGGACAGCGGATTGAGCACCGGCCGCATCGGGGCGGGCACGGCGTCGCTCGCCGCGGACTCGGCCAGCTCGGCGAGCGCCAGCTCGTCGCTGACCTCCCGCATCAGCTCGGACATCCGCACATCGAGGGCGTCACAGATCGATGAGAGCAGCTCGGACGAGGCTTCCTTCTGGCCGCGCTCGACCTCGGAGAGGTAACCGAGCGAGACCCTGGCGGACGATGAGACTTCGCGCAGGGTGCGACCCTGGCGTTGGCGCTGCCGACGCAGCACGTCACCCAACAGGCGACGGAGCAGAATCATCGGTGCTCCTCCCTCTCAACGCGCGGCGTCTTCCACAGCCTGTATCGGGGCGGCCAGTTGGCCCCGACTCCTTCAGGCTCCACCGTACCGCCTCGGCAGGCGGCCGTGCGGGGAGCGATGTCGTGTTCACTCAGGGCTGCAAACATCCATTCCCCCCGGTCTGTTCCCTACCCTGTCCTCCGGCATTTTCGATCAGTTCGTCGTAGAGCAGCTCCAGCGCGCCTCGAACACTCTCCGTGCGGATCCCGGCACGCTCACGTTCCCCGGCTGCCGCACCACCACCGGCCGGCTCACCGCTCCGGCCGACCGCCGACCGCAGCTTCCGCGCCACCGGCGTCGCCCCGGGAGCGGCGACGGCGACGTACACCGTTCCGACCGGCTGCCCGTCCTGGGGCTCGGGCCCGGCCACGCCCGTGGTGGCGAGGCCCCAGTCGGCACCGAGCACCGTGCGTACGCCCTGCGCCATCCGACGCGCGACCTCCGCGTCGACAGCGCCCCGCTCCTCGAGGAGTGCCCCGTCCACACCGAGTACATCCCTCTTGAGCGCGGTCGCGTACGCGGTCACCGAACCACGGAAGACTCGTGAGGCGCCCGGGACACCGGTGATCTCGGCCGCGACCAGTCCTCCGGTCAGCGACTCCGCCACGGCGAGCGTCTGGCCCCGCTCTGTGAGCAACGCCAGCACACCGCCGGCCATGGAATCCGCCTGCGTCAGGGCCGCTCACCCCCTGTGTCCTCGTCACTCCCGGTGGTCTGCGTCTTCCCCGGGTTCCCGAGGCTACGCCCGTCCTCCTCGTCGGCGCTCGTCGCGCTCTCGCCGTGCGCGGCGCTGCCGCGGGCCTCCGGCTCGCTCCCCGCCGAGGAGGGTCCGCCGCCTCCCGCCGACGCGGCCCCGGCCGCCTCCGCGGCCAGTCCGCTCCGCCGCAGCACAACGGCCTGGCGTACATAGTCGAGACCGGTGATGACGGTGAGGAGCACGGCCACCCCCATCACCCACCAGCGCGCGGTGGCCAGCGGACCGGTCAGCGCCAGCACGTACATGCCGACGGCGACACCCTGGGCGAGCGTCTTCATCTTGCCGCCGCGGCTGGCCGGGATGACCCCGTGCCTGATCACCCAGAAGCGCATCAGGGTGATGCCCAGCTCGCGGAAGAGGATCACCCCGGTGACCCACCACGGCAGGTCCGAAAGAGCGGAGAGGCAGATCAGCGCCGCTCCCATGATCGCCTTGTCCGCTATGGGATCGGCGATCTTCCCGAAGTCGGTGACGAGGTTGTAGCGGCGCGCCAGCTCCCCGTCGAACAGATCGGTGATCATGGCGATGGTGAACGCGGCCCAGGCGAACGAGCGCCAGGCCGGGTCATGACCGCCGTTCGCGACCATGAGCAGCACGAACGCGGGCACCAGCAGGAGCCGCACCATGGTCAGGATGTTCGCGATGTTCCACAGGCTCACAGGGCGTACCGTGCTCGCCGCCGCCGGTTTGGGTACGGTGCCACGCCGGGCCGCGGAGGCCGGGACTCCGGTCATCTGCCGGCCTCCTCCCCGACGCGGCGCAGGTCGTCGCCCACCGAGCGGGCGGCCGGAGCGGTGCCGTACCCCGCGGGGGCGGCGGTGCGAGGCTCCGCGATCAGATCCACGCCCTCCGCCGCCACGACCCGCGCCTCGACCATCCGGCCCACCGGCAGGGCCTGACCCGCTTCCGGCGCCGGTCCGGACGCCTCCGGCCGCACCAGCCGCACCTGGCCGTCGGTCTCCGGGGCCTGGTGCGCGCCGCGCCCGAGCGGCCCGTCCTCCTCGTCGTGGGTCTCGACCAGCACCCGGACGGTCTCGCCCACCCGCTCCTCGGCGCGCTGGGCGGTCAGCTCCTCGGCGAGCCTGGACATGTGCGCGAGGCGCTCGGCGACCTCGTCCGGATCCACCTTGTCCGCGTACCCGGCGGCCTCGGTGCCGTCCTCGTCCGAATACCCGAACACCCCGATCGCGTCGAGACGTGCTTCGGTCAGGAAGCGCTCCAGCTCCGCCACGTCCTGCTCGCTCTCGCCGGGGAAGCCGACGATGAAGTTCGACCGGGCGCCCGCCTGCGGAGCCCTCGTGCGGATCTCCTCCAGCAGCCCGAGGAAGCGCTCGGTGTCGCCGAAGCGCCGCATCGCGCGCAGCACGCCCGGCGCCGAGTGCTGGAAGGACAGGTCGAAGTAGGGAGCGACCTTCTCGGTGCCGGTGAGCACGTCGATCAGCCCGGGCCGCATCTCGGCCGGCTGGAGATAGCTCACCCGCACCCGCTCGATGCCGTCGACGGCGGCCAGCTCCGGCAGCAGCGTCTCCAGCAGCCGGATGTCCCCCAGGTCCTTCCCGTAGGAGGTGTTGTTCTCGGAGACGAGCATGATCTCCCGAACGCCCTGCTCGGCGAGCCATCTGGTCTCGGTGAGCACGTCGGCCGGGCGGCGCGAGATGAACGAGCCGCGGAAGGACGGAATGGCGCAGAAGGAGCACCGGCGGTCGCAGCCGGAGGCGAGCTTGACGGAGGCGACAGGGCTGCTGCCCAGCCGCCGCCGCAGCGGCGCGCGCGGCCCGGAGGCGGGCGCGACGCCCTCGGGGAGGTCAGCGGGGGCGGACTCGGCGGCCTCGTCGGCGCTCTGCTGGGTGGTCGCCCCGGCAGCTGCCACGGCACCGTGTCCGGGCAGTGCGACGGCGGCGCCCTGCCGCTCGGCCGGGCTCACGGGCAGCAGCTTGCGCCGGTCGCGCGGGACGTGCGGCGCGTGCACCCCGCCGCCCAGGATGGTGCCGAGCCGGTCGGAGATGTCCGTGTAGTCGTCGAACCCGAGGACCCCGTCCGCCTCGGGGAGCGCCTCGGCCAGTTCCTTGCCGTACCGCTCGGCCATACACCCCACGGCCACCACGGCCTGGGTTCTGCCCTCGCCCTCCCTGGCTGCGTTCTTGAGGTCGTTGGCCTCCAGCAGCGCGTCGACGGAGTCCTTCTTGGCGGCCTCGACGAAACCGCAGGTGTTGACGACGGCGACATCGGCGGCGGCGGCATCCTCGACGAGATCCCAGCCATCCGCCGCCAGGCGGCCTGCGAGCTCTTCCGAGTCCACCTCGTTACGGGCGCAGCCGAGAGTGACAAGGGCGACGGTACGGCGTTCGGGCATGGGCTCAGCCTACTTCGTCCCTCCGGCACCATCCGCCGCCAGGTTGCGACCACGCAGCTCACCGATGCGGGCGCAGCGCCCCACCCGGCGACGGGACCGCGCCGGGCCCCGGTACGCGGATGCTGGTCAGCCCGCTTCCGGGTCGCCCCGGGTGTAGCTGAGCCGCTGCACCTGGCCGACCTCGCCCGCGTGCTTCACCTGCTTGCCGTTGACGTACAGCTTCACGCCCCCGGCGTTGCCCAGCACGAGATCGAGCCGCTTGTCGTCGGTGAGGGTCTTGGACTGCCCCTCCTTGAGTACGCCTTCGTGGATCAGCCGTCCGTTGTGGTCCTTCGCGGAGACCCAGCTGTTGCCCTTCTCCGCGGTCATCCGGACGGTGACCTTGTCGGCGGGCGCTCCGGCGATGGCGCTCTCGGACGGCTTGGGGTCGCTCTTCCTGGAGGGCGAGGGTTCCGCGGAGGGATCCGTCGTGGGCTTCCCCGACGGTGCCTTCTCGGCGGCCTGCTTGCCGGAGTCCTCGCCGCCGCCGCCACCGACGAGAGTGAAACCGACGAAACCGACGACCGCGACGATGGCGGCGACCATCGCGGCCGTCCAGTTCGGTCTGCGCGGCTCGGGGCGGATGCGCTCCGCCTCGAACAGGGTCGCGGGCGGTGTGGGCTCGGGACGGCCGCCGTGTTCCTCGTCGTACTGCGCGACCAGAGCGTCGCCGTCGAGGCCGACCGCGCGTGCCAGAGTGCGGAGGTGGCCGCGCGCGTACACGTCTCCACCGCACCGGGAGTAGTCGTCCTGTTCGATCGCCTGGACGATCGGGACACGCACCCGGGTGGCGGTACTGACCTCTTCCACGGTCAGCCGTGCGTCGATGCGGGCCTGCTGGAGGGCTCGACCGACCGGGGGGCGGTCCTCTTCGGGGGAGTTGCCGATGGACACGGGGGCGCCTTTCGAGCGTGTAGCCACCTGCTGGGGGTTCAGTCTAGGGGCGGAGCAAAAGGGTGGGGCAAGCGGGCGGAGCAAGTTTGTACGCCATATGTATGGCGTACGTATGACCGAGCTGCGCCGGGGGGCGCCCGCGCGGAACCGAGTACGCCGACGTCTCTGCCGTCCCTTCCCTCAACTTGACGTACAGACCACGGAAACGGTTGCCTCGACCGCCCTTTCGAGTGAGCTGTACCGCCGTGCAGCCGGTGCCGGGCGCCCCGCAGGCGCCGTGGAAGCCGCCCGCCGGCCGGCGCCGGGCCGCCCCCGCCGAGAGGGGCGTGCCGAATGCGGCGCCCGGCCTCCGCACCGGGACTACTGTCCGCCGCCTCTGATGACCGTGAGCACCTCGTCCAGCTCGTCGGGCTTGACCAGGACATCCCGCGCCTTGGAGCCCTCGCTGGGACCCACCACGCCGCGCGACTCCATCAGGTCCATCAGCCGCCCCGCCTTGGCGAACCCGACCCGCAGCTTGCGCTGGAGCATCGAGGTCGACCCGAACTGGGTGGAGACGACCAGCTCCGCCGCCTGGCAGAGCAGATCCATGTCGTCGCCGATCTCCTCGTCGATCTCCTTCTTCTTGCCCTGCGCCCCGGTCACGTCCTCCCGGAAGACGGGCGTCATCTGCGCCTTGCAGTGCTCGACGACCGACTGGACCTCCTGCTCATTGACGTAGGCACCCTGCATCCGCGTCGGTTTGCCCGCGCCCATCGGCAGGAACAGCCCGTCCCCCTTGCCGATGAGCTTCTCGGCACCGCCCTGGTCGAGGATGACGCGGCTGTCGGCCAGGGACGAGGTGGAGAAGGCCAGCCGGGAGGGAACGTTCGCCTTGATGAGACCGGTGACGACATCCACCGACGGCCGCTGGGTCGCCAGCACCAGGTGGATGCCGGCGGCCCGCGCGAGCTGGGTGATCCGCACGATCGCGTCCTCCACGTCGCGCGGCGCCACCATCATCAGGTCGGCCAGCTCGTCCACGATCACCAGCAGATACGGGTAGGCCGTCAGCTCCCGTTCGCTGCCCTCGGGAGCGGACACCCGTCCGGCCCGTACCGCCTCATTGAAGTCGTCGATGTGGCGGAACCCGAACGCCGCCAGGTCGTCATAGCGCAGATCCATCTCGCGCACGACCCACTGGAGGGCTTCGGCGGCCTTCTTGGGGTTGGTGATGATCGGGGTGATCAGATGCGGGATGCCCTCGTAGGCGGTCAGCTCGACCCGCTTGGGGTCGACGAGCACCATCCGCACGTCCTCCGGGGTGGCACGGGCCATAACCGAGGTGATGAGGCAGTTGATGCAGGAGGACTTGCCGGAGCCGGTGGCGCCCGCGACGAGGATGTGCGGCATCTTCGCGAGGTTGGCCGAGACGTATCCTCCTTCGACGTCCTTGCCGAGCCCGACCAGCAGCGGATGCTCCTCGCCCGAGGCATCGGCGGACCGCAGCACGTCACCGAGATTGACCATCTCCCGGTCACTGTTGGGGATCTCGATCCCCACCGCGGACTTGCCGGGGATCGGATTGATGATGCGGACGTCAGGGCTGGCCACGGCGTAGGCGATGTTCTTGGCCAGGGCCGTGATCTTCTCGACCTTCACTCCCGGACCCAGCTCGATCTCGTAGCGGGTGACCGTCGGACCGCGGGTGAAGCCGGTGACGGCGGCGTTCACCTTGAACTCGGTGAACACAGTGGTCAGCGACTGCACCACCTGGTCGTTGGCGGCGCTGCGGGACCGCCCGGGACCACCGCGTTCCAGCAGGTCCAGCGACGGCAGCGCGTAGGTGATGTCGCCGGAGAGGGTGAGCTGTTCGGCACGCGCGGGCAGGTCGGCGGGTTCCGGCGGCGCCGCGGCCTTGGTCAGATCGGGGACCGGGGTGCGCTCGGTGACCTCGCCCCCCTGCGGACCCTCCCCCTGCGCGCCGCCCCGGCCCCGCGCACCCGGCACGGCCGAGCCGGTCGCCTCGCCCTTGCGCTTCCCGCCGCGCGACCTGGCGACCGAGGTGGTCAGATCGGCGACCACCGGCGACGGCTGGACCCCGTTGACGACGGCCCCGTCCAGCGAGGCGGCAGCGGCTGCGGCCACATCCACCGCGTCCCGCGTCCGCCCGCTCTCCCCGGCACTCGCGCCGAGCGCGCCGATCTCACCGTCGGCGGGCAGCGCCTCCCGGGGCCCGGCCCGCCGACGACGGTCCAGCGCCTCCTTCTCGGCGAGCGCGGGAGCGATCCGGTCCTTGCGCATGCTGTGCGCACGGCGTCCGGCGGCCGGCTCCTCCTCGTCCGGCTCCAGGTCGTAGTCGTAGCCGGCCACCGGCTGGACGACGCCCAGCCTGACCCCCGCCGCCCGGAGCCGCTGCGGGATGGCGTTGACCGGGGTGGCCGTCACCACCAGCAGTCCGAAGACGGTGACGAGAGCGAGCAGCGCCACCGCGAGCATGTTCCCCAACGTGAAGATCAGCGGCCGGGAGACGCCCCACCCGACCAGGCCGCCCGCGTCCCGCAGCGCCTCGTCGCCCGCCCCCCTGCCGGGCGCGCCGCAGCCGATGTGGACGAGCCCCAGCACCCCGACCAGGAGAGCCGAAAGGCCGATCACGATCCGGCCGTTGGCCTCGGGCTTCTCCGGATGGCGGATCAGCCGCACCGCGATGACGGCCAGCAGTATCGGCACCAGCAGATCCAGCCTGCCGAACGCGCCGGTCACCAGCATCTCCACCAGATCCCCCACCGGCCCCTGGAGGTTGGACCAGGTACCGGCCGCGACGATCAGTGCGAGACCGATCAGCAGCAGCGCGAGTCCGTCCTTGCGATGGGCCGGGTCCAGCGCCTTCCCGCTGCGCCCTATGCCCCGCAGAAGCGCACCGAGAGTGTGCGCCAGGCCGAGCCAGCACGCCTTGAGCACCTTGAGCACGCCGCTGGTCGGGGACGGCGCCGCCGTGCCCTTGCCGCCCTTGGCCGCGGGCTTCTTGGCGGGCGCCTTCTTGGCGGGCGCCTTCTTGGGTGGCGCCTTCTTCGCCGGGGCCGCCTTCGCGGACTTCGGGGCAGCCTTCTTGGCGGGTGCTTTCCTGGCAGCCTTTCCTGTTCCCGACGCGCGTGAGGCCATGGGTGCGAGGTTACCTGGGTCGGGCACCCGAGGCACGGAGCCCGGGGCCGCCGACGCCCCGCCGGGAGGGGCGGAGCCGTCCGGACTCGGCATCACTTCCCCGCGCGGCAGTCGCCGGTGGCGGTGACGGCGGCGACGCAGCCCACGGCGGGACTGCGCCACGAGGACTCCTGACGGAGTGGCCGCCGGCAGCCACTCCGTCAGTTCTGCGAGGACACCTGCGCCGAGGGGTCGCCTTCCGTTCCCGGGCCCAGCGCGTCAAGTGCGCTGCGCAGCCCGGCGAGTTTGCGCTCCAGGTGCGCCGCGGTCGCGGCGGTCGCCCCGTCGGCCGCACCGCCCAACTGCTTGGTGAGCGCCTCGGCCTGCTCCTCGACGGCCGCCAGCCTGGCGGACAGTTCGACCAGCAGGCCCTGTGCCTCGTCGTCGCCGTCGCGCGCCGGGCTCCGCTCCCCGCCGTTCTCCAACTGGAGCCGGAGCAGCGACGCCTGCTCGCGCAACTGCACGTTTTTCATGTACAGGTCCACGAAGACCGAGACCTTCGCCCGCAGCACCCAGGGATCGAACGGCTTGGAGATGTAGTCGACCGCACCGGCCGCGTACCCGCGGAAGGTGTGATGCGGGCCGTGGTTGATGGCCGTGAGGAAGATGATCGGAATGTCGCGGGTGCGCTCACGGCGCTTGATATGCGCTGCTGTCTCGAAACCGTCCATACCCGGCATCTGGACATCCAGCAGAATGACCGCGAAGTCGTCGGTCAGCAGCGCCTTGAGCGCTTCCTCCCCTGACGATGCCCGCACCAGCGTCTGATCGAGCGCGGAGAGAATCGCCTCCAGCGCCAGCAGATTCTCCGGCCGGTCATCGACCAGGAGGATCTTGGCCTTCTGCACCATGGCCCGTCCTCCTCGCCCCGGCAGCCTCTCGGACGCCGCCCCTGGGAGCGGCATCCTGTCGCCGCCGCCCGTCCTTGTGCCGGTCATGGTAGCCGCACCCCGCGGTTCGCCACACCCTGTCACCGTGATGTCACTGTGCACGTACCGGAAACGCCTCAGAGGACCAAAAGGTTCCCGGTTCGCCGCGTTTCCACACGCGTTCGACCACACTGCGTCAGCGGAAGCCCTCATCAACACAGTGTCATATTCACCCGCCCTCCATCCACCGCCTCATGACATCCAGCAGATGATCAGTGTCCACCGGCTTGGTGACGTAGTCGGAGGCACCGGATTCGATGCTCTTCTCCCGGTCCCCCTTCATCGCCTTGGCGGTCAGCGCGATGATCGGCAATCCGGCGAACTGCGGCATCTTGCGGATGGCCGCCGTCGTCGCGTATCCGTCCATCTCCGGCATCATGATGTCCATCAGCACCACGGCCGCGTCGTCGTGCTGTTCCAGCACCTCGATGCCCTCCCGGCCGTTCTCGGCGTAGAGGACCTGAAGTCCGTGCTGCTCCAGCACGCTGCTGAGCGCGAAGACGTTCCGGATGTCGTCGTCGACGATGAGCACCTTCCGGCCCGCCAGATCGCCGGCCGCCCGGGCTCCGGACGGGAGCGCCTCCCGGCCGTGGCGCGCCGTCGGCCCCCCGTCGGCCACCTCGACGGCGCCGTCGGACATCCCCGCGGCCGCGCCGCCCTGGAGGATCACCGGGGCAGCCGGGCCGGTGCCGCCCGCGGCCCCGTCGGCCACCGCCCCGTTCTCGCCCGCCGGGGACGACGGACGGGCCTCCGGGGGCAGTTCGGGCTGCGCCTGGCCGCTGGCGTCCCGCAGCCGCCGCCGGTCGGCGAGCGAATGCGCTGCCTCGTCCGCGGTCTGCTCGCCGGCGGAGCCGGCGGAGCCGCCCGGCGCCGCCGCCGGCTCAATCGCCGCGGCCCCGGGGACGGCTGCGTGCGCCTCCGGGAGGGCCATCGGAACACTTCCCGAGACGAGCTGCGCGTAGCCCTGCGGAGGCAGCTCCGTGGGATGCAGCGGCAGGTAGAGCGTGAAGGTGGAACCGCGGCCCGGCTCGCTGACCGCGTGGATCTCGCCGCCCAGCAGCCGGGCGATCTCCCGGCTGATGGACAGCCCCAGCCCCGTCCCGCCGTACTTCCGCGACGTGGTGCCGTCGGCCTGCTTGAACGCTTCGAAGATGACGCGCATCTTGCTCTGCGCGATACCGATTCCGGTGTCCGTGACGGAGAAGGCAATCATCTCCGAGTCCGGATCCCGCAGCGACCCGTGCTCCAGCATCTGCTCCCGGATCGCGTCGGGAACGTCCGAGCGGGCCGAGCGGATCACCAGCTCGACGGCCCCGCTGTCGGTGAACTTGACCGCGTTCGAGAGCAGGTTGCGCAGCACCTGGAGCAGCCGCTGCTCGTCGGTGTGCAGCGTGGCCGGCAGCTCCGGCGAGACGCTCACCGAGAAGTCCAGCCCCTTCTCGACCGTCAGCGGCCGGAAGGTCGCCTCCACGTAGTCGACCAGTTGCACCAGCGCGATCCGGGTCGGGCTGACGTCCATCTTCCCCGCCTCGACCTTCGACAGGTCGAGGATGTCGTTGATGAGCTGCAGCAGATCGGACCCCGCGCCATGGATCGTCTCGGCGAACTCGACCTGTTTGGGCGACAGGTTGCTCTCGGCGTTGTCCGCCAGCAGCTTCGCCAGGATCAGCAGCGAATTCAGCGGTGTGCGCAACTCGTGCGACATGTTGGCCAGGAACTCGGACTTGTAGCGCATCGAGACCGAGAGCTGCTCGGCGCGCTCCTCCAGGACCTGCCGGGCCTCTTCGATCTCCCGATTCTTGATCTCGATGTCGCTGTTGGTCTGGGCGAGCTGCTCGGCCTTCTCCTCCAGCGCCGCGTTGGACTCCTGAAGGGCCTTCTGCCGGTTCTCCAGCTCGCCGGAGCGCTCCTTGAGCTGCGCCGTCAGCTCCTGCGACTGCTCCAGCAGCCGCTCGGTGCGCATATTGACGCTGATGGTGTTGACGCTGGTCGCGATCATCTCGGCGATCTGGTTGAGGAAGTCCTTCTGGATCTGCCCGAACGGCTGGAAGGACGCCAGCTCGATCACGCCGAGCACCGTGCCCTCGAAGATGACCGGCAGCACGACGAGATGCGCAGGCGGCGCCTCGCCCAGCCCCGAAGAGATCTTCAGATAACCGGGCGGGACATTGCCCATCTCGATGGTGCGCTTCTCCTTCGCCGCCGTCCCGACCAGGGACTCACCGGGGAGGAACGACGTGGGCATGCTGTCCGTGCAGTAGCCGTAACTGCCCAGCATCCGCAGTTCGTACCTGCCGTCCTCGCCCGGGCCGGCACCCACACCGACCGCGCTCTCCGGGGTGCCCTCGGGCAGCGAGATGAAGAACGCGCCGTGCTGCGCCGAGACCACCGGGGTCAGCTCGCTCATGATGAGCCCGGCCACGTCCCGCAGGTCGCGGCGGCCCTGCATCAGGCCCGAGATCCGCGCCAGGTTGCCCTTGAGCCAGTCCTGCTCCTGGTTGGCCTGCGTGGTGTCCCGCAGATTCGCGATCATCGTGTTGATGTAGCCCTGCAGCTCCAGGATCTCCCCGGCCGCCTCCACATCGATCCGGACGTTGTGGTCGCCGCGCGTCACCGCGGTGGCCACCTCGGCGATCGCCCGCACCTGGCGGGTCAGGTTGCCCGCCATCTCGTTGACGGAGTCCGTCAGGTCCTTCCACGTACCCGCGACGCCCGGCACCCGTGCCTGGCCGCCCAGCTGGCCCTCGGTGCCCACCTCGCGGGCGACCCGGGTGACCTGCTCGGCGAACGAGGAGAGCTGGTCGACCATCGTGTTGATGGTCGTCTTCAGCTGGAGGATCTCGCCGTTGGCCTCGATGTCGATCTTCTTGGTCAGATCACCCTTGGCGATGGCGGTGGTGACCATGGCGATCTGCCGCACCTGTCCGGTCAGATTGGACGCCATGGAGTTCACCGACTCCGTCAGGTCCTTCCATGTACCGGCGACACCGCGGACCCGCGCCTGGCCGCCCAGCACACCGTCCGTGCCCACCTCCCGGGCCACCCTGGTGACCTGCTCGGCGAACGACGAGAGGGTGGTGACCATCGTGTTGACGGTGTCCGCGAGCTGCGCCACCTCGCCACTGGCCTCGACGGTGACCTTCTTCGTCAGGTCACCGCCCGCGACCGCGGTGGCCACCTGGGAGATGTTGCGCACCTGGGAGGTGAGGTTGTTGGCCATGATGTTGACGTTGTCGGTCAGGTCCTTCCAGATACCCGACACGTCACGCACCCGCGCCTGCCCGCCGAGGATGCCCTCCGTGCCCACCTCGCGGGCGACCCGGGTGACCTGCTCGGCGAACGACGACAGCGTGTCCACCATCGTGTTGACCGTCGTCACCAGGGCGAGGACCTCGCCCTTGGCGTCGACGGTGATCTTCTTCGAGAGGTCGCCCTGTGCGACGGCGGTGGTGACCTCGGCGATGTTCCGGACCTGGGAGGTCAGGTTGTTCGCCATGAAGTTCACGGACTGTGTGAGGTCCTTCCAGGTACCGGAGACCCCCTTGACCTCCGCCTGCCCGCCCAGGATGCCTTCGGTACCGACCTCGCGGGCCACCCGGGTCACCTGCTCGGCGAACGAGGACAGCTGGTCGACCATCGTGTTCAGCGTGGTCTTCAGTTCCAGGATCTCGCCCCGCGCGTCCACGTCGATCTTCTGCGACAGATCGCCGCGCGCCACCGCGGTGGCCACCTGCGAGATGTTGCGCACCTGGGAGGTCAGATTGCCCGCCATGCCGTTCACGGAGTCGGTCAGATCGCGCCACACACCCGCGACGCCCGGCACCTGGGCCTGGCCGCCCAGCCTGCCCTCCGTGCCGACCTCCCGGGACACCCGCGTGACCTGGTCGGCGAAGGCGGAGAGCTGATCGACCATCGTGTTGATGGTGTTCTTCAGCTCCAGGATCTCACCGCGCGCGTCCACCTCGATTTTCTGCGACAGGTCACCACGCGCCACCGCCGTCGTCACCTGGGCGATCTGCCGCACCTGGGAGGTGAGGTTGTTCGCCATGAAGTTGACGGAGTTCGTCAGGTCCTTCCAGGTGCCCGAGACGCCGTCCACCCGCGCCTGCCCCCCGAGCCGGCCCTCGGTGCCGACGTCCCGGGCCATCCGGGTCACCTGCTCGGCGAACGACGACAGCTGGTCCACCATCGTGTTGACGGTGTTCTTCAACTGGAGCATCTCGCCCGAGACGTCCACGGTGACCTTCTGCGACAGATCACCGTTCGCGACCGCCGTCGTCACCTGCGCGATGTTGCGGACCTGGCCCGTCAGGTTGCGGAACGCGGTGTTCACCGAGTCCGTCAGGTCCTTCCAGGTGCCGGCCGCCCCGGGCACCGCCGCCTGACCGCCCAGCTCGCCCTCTACACCGATCTCGCGGGCGACCCGCGTCACCTCGGCGCCGAACGACGACAACTGGTCCACCATCGTGTTGACGGTGTTCTTCAACTCCTGCATCTCGCCCGAGACGTCCACGGTGACCTTCTGCGACAGATCACCGTTCGCGACCGCCGTCGTCACCTGCGCGATGTCGCGCACCTGAGCGGTCAGGTTGCGGAACGCGGAGTTGACCGAGTCCGTCAGGTCCTTCCAGATACCGGCCGCGCCCGGGACCACCGCCTGACCGCCCAGCACCCCGTCCGTGCCGACCTCGCTCGCCGCCCGTGTCACCTCGTCCGCGAGCGTGCGCAGCGTGTCCGTCATCGCATTGATCGTCTCGGCGAGCTGCGCCACCTCGCCGCGAGCGTTGACCGTGATCTTCTGCGACAGGTCGCCGTTGGCGACCGCGGTCGTCACCTGGGCGATCTCGCGCACCTGGGACGTCAGATTGCCCGCCATGAGGTTGACCGAGTCCGTCAGGTCCTTCCACACGCCTGCGACGCCCTGCACCCGCGCCTGGCCGCCCAACTCGCCCTCGGTGCCGACCTCGCGGGCGACCCGGGTGACCTCCGACTGGAAGGAGGAGAGCTGGTCGACCATCGTGTTGACGGTGTTCTTCAGCTCCAGCATCTCGCCGGCGACATGAACCGTCACCTTGCGTGACAGATCACCCTTGGCGACGGCCGTCGTCACCAGCGCGATGTCCCGCACCTGCGCGGTCAGCCGCGACGCCATGGTGTTGACCGAGTCCGTCAGGTCCTTCCAGGAGCCGGACATCCCGCGCACCCGCGCCTGGCCGCCCAGCTTGCCCTCCGTACCGACCTCGCTGGCGACCCGCGTCACCTCGTCCGTGAACGCCGAGAGCTGGTCCACCAGGCCGTTGACCGTACGGCCGACCTTCAGGAACTCCCCGCGCAGCGGATGTCCACCGCCCTCGGCTCCCCGGGCGCGCAGATCCATGCGCTGCTCCAGGTCGCCGTCGGCGACGGCCGACAGGACTCTGCCCACCTCCGAGACGGGCCACACCAGGTCGTCGACCAACGAGTTCGCCGCGTCGATCGCCGAAGCCCAGGACCCCTCGCAGGTGCCGGTCTGCAGCCGCTCTGTGAGTTTCCCCTCACGTCCGACCACGCGCCGCACCCGGGACAGCTCACCCGTCAGATGCAGGTTCTGGTCCGCGACCTCGTTGAAGACCGCGGCGATCTCCGCCATCGGCCCCTCACCGGTCACGGTGAGCCGCTTGCGGAAATTGCCGTCCCGCATCGCGGTCAGCCCGGCCAGGAGCTTGTTGACGGCCGCGGCGTCGACCTCGATCGTCCCGCTCCTCCGGGACCGTCCGCCCTTCGCGCGCGTGTTTCCGCTACGCGCGGTTGTGCCAGACTCCACTGCCCCTCCTGCGGGTCGACCTTCCTGCCCGGGCCCTGTACTCCGAGCCTTCCCAGTGTTTCACCCTGCCCGAACCAGGCGATAACAGTTCGGCAGCATGGCATATCACGCTGCGTTCGCGGGCCCGGAGGGAAATCACCCGCATCCGGCGGCCACGCACCGTGGATACGTAAGTAACCTGGCACCCGGCTGTCCGTTCACCCCCATGTCGGCGGGGTGCTCTACCGGGTCCGACGGGTAGGGGCTTCGCAGGGGGCAGCGGTGTGAGTACGAAGGGCGACGGAGGGGCGCTGCGGTGACGCAAGAGCAGAGCGCCGAGCGCGTGGGCGGGGGCCACCTGGGCGCCACGGGCTCGCAAGGCCCGAACGAGGAGGCGGGGACCTACACGGCCCTGACCGCACAGCGCACACCGGTGCGCCCGGCCGACAGGACACCCATGGGGAGACCAGTGATCACCGCACGCGCCGCCGCCACCTTCGAGCCGGTCGGCCGCTCCGTCGCCACCGCACGCGGCTTCGTGCGCGACACCCTCCAGGGCTGGGGCCTGTCCGAGGTCGTCGACGACGCCGTGGTGCTGACCAGCGAACTGGTCACCAACGCCGTGGTGCACGCCGGAACCGCCGCCGAGGTGCTCTGCCTGCGCGACGAGGACGGGATCCGCATCGAAGTCGTCGACCGCTACCCCGAACGGGAACTGCCGCTCCAGGAGGTCAACCCGCAGCCCGCCGGGCCCGACCGGGAGGGCGGCCGCGGGCTGCTGCTCGCCTCGGCACTGGCCACCCGCTGGGGCGTCGACTACACCGCGTCCGACAAGCGGGTCTGGTTCCGGCTCGACCTCCCCGAGCGCCCGGTCGGCACCCGCACGGCCGGTCCCGCGCTGCCGGACACGGCACTGCCGGTCACCGACACCCACATCCGGGTCGCCGTCGTCCAGGTGGACCGCAGCGGATCGATCAGCGCATGGAACGAGGACGCCACCGAACTGTTCGACTACACCGCCGAGCAAGTGGTCGGCAAGCCGCTCACCGACTTCGCCGCCTGGCCACACACGCCCGGCACCGGCACCGGCGTCGCCGAGGCACTGCGCCTCTCCCGCTGGGAGGGGTCCTACGGCATGCGCGGCTCGGACGGCCGCACGATCCCGGTCTACGCCTCTCACCTGCGCGTACGGGACAGCGACGGCGAACCGTCCACGGTCTGCCTGCTGGTGCGGGAGCACGAGCGTGCCGTCCTGCAGTCACCGCCCCGGGTGCACTCCCACGACAACACCGGCACCGCCACGGACAGCCAGGACCAGTCCGCCGCCGACCCCTTCGAGGTCTTCATCGGCTCCCCGGCCCCCGACGACCTCGACGGCCTCCTCCAGCGGACCGTCGAACGCGCCCGGGACATGCTGGAGGGCGACGCGGCGTATCTGCTGCTGGCCACCGACGACGAGACCGAACTGGAGGTCCGGGCCTCCACCGGACTGCCCTCGGCACGGCAGCGGTTCGCCCGCGTCCCGGTCGAGACCGCCAGCGGGCGCTACGGCTCGGCCCGGATGCCGTCCGTGCACGAGGACCTGACCGTCGTCCCCGGCGCCGTGCCGCTGCTCGACGGCACCGGCATGCGCTCCGTGGTCACCGTTCCCCTCAAGGTCGAGGGCCGGCTCACCGGCTCCCTCGGAATCGCCACCGAGGCACCCGGCCGCTACACGAACGAAGAAGCCCTGCGCCTCCAGTTCGCCGCCGACCGCATCGCGCTCGCCGTGGAGCGCGCCCGGCTCACCGAACTGGAACGCCTGCGGCGCGGCTCGCTCTCCTTCCTCGTCGAGGCCTCGGACCTGCTCGCCGGCACCCTCGACCGGGATCAGACACTTGCGCTGATGGCCCAGATGACCGTTCCGACGCTGGCCACCTGGTGCGCCGTCTACACGGTCGCCGACCAGGGCTCCGACCCCCGCCTCTCCTACGTCCTGCACGAGGACGAGGACCGCATCGACAACCTCAAGGCGCTGCTCGCCAAGGTCGACCCGCCGGAGCCCGTTCCCACCCCCGGAGCGCGCGTCTGGGCGGCGCCCACCGAGGCGGCGCATTCCGCGGCGTTGCGCACCTCGCTGCGCAACGTCTCGCTGGACGGCGAGGCCCAGCAGCTCTCCCCCGGTACGAGCCTGGCCACCGCGGCCGCGGTCGGCGGCGAGACCGTCGTTCTTCCCCTGGTGGCCCGCAACCGGGTCATCGGCATGCTCACCCTGGGCAAGCCGACCGACGAGCGGTTCCGCCAGGAGATCCTGGAGCTGGCCGAGGACCTCTCCCGCCGCGCCGCGCTCGCGCTGGACAACGCGCGTCTGTACTCCGAGCGCACCGCCATCAGCCAGTCCCTGCAGCGCAGCCTGCTGCCGCCCGAGCTGCCGGAGGTGGAGGGCGGTGTCGAGGTCGAGGTCATCTACCGCGCCGCCGGCGAGGGCAACGAGGTCGGTGGTGACTTCTACGACCTCTTCGAAATCGACGACGGCACCTACGGCTTCGCCATCGGCGACGTCTGCGGTACGGGCCCGGAGGCCGCGGCGGTCACCGGTCTGGCCCGGCACGCGCTGCGACTGCTCGCCCGCGAGGGGCTGGGCGGTCCCACCGTGCTGGAGCGTCTCAACACCGCCATCCTCGACGAAGGGGCACGCAGCCGGTTCCTCACTCTCCTGTACGGCGAGATGCGCCCCCAGGAGGATGGCAGCGCCGAGTTGAAGGTCGTCTGCGCGGGCCATCCGCTGCCCCTGCGGCTGCGCCAGGACGGCAGCGTCGAATCGGCCGCCGACCCTCAGCCGCTGCTCGGTGTCATGGAGGATCTGGAACTCTACGAGCAGACGGTCTCACTCGCGCCCGGCGACGTACTGCTGTGTGTGACGGACGGCGTGACGGAACGCCGCGAGGGCACCCGCATGCTGGGGGACGACGGCTTGGCCGACGTGCTGTCCACCTGCACGGGCCTGAACGCAGGTGCGGTGGCCGCCCGGATCATGCGTGCGGTCGAGCGGTTCGCCAGCGACGCACCCTCGGACGACATGGCCATTCTGGCGATGCGCGTACCCGAGTAGGAGCGAGCAGGACCGGAGCGGAAGCGCTTCTGCACACGAAGAAGGCCCTCACCGTACGGTGAGGGCCTTCGACTTGCGTGCTAAGAGCCCCAAAACGGAATCGAACCGTTGACCTTCTCCTTACCATGGAGACGCTCTGCCGACTGAGCTATTGGGGCGCGGCCAGCGGTAAGAGATCTTACCCGATCGGAGCCCCTGGATCGAACCGACTCCGGGCCGGCTCCCGCCGGGTCAGCCGACCCGCTCCCGCAGCAGACCTCCGAGTCCGTTGCAGGCCGACACGACGCGCTGCAGATCCTTCTTCGTCATGGCTGCGCTCAGCGGCAGCGAGAGGCACTCGTCAGCGGCCCGCTCGGCCTGCGGCAGCCGTACGGTCGAGGCGTACACAGGCAGCCGGTGCGCCGGCACCCGCACCGGTATCCCGCAGTCGACGCCCCTCATGCGCAGTGCCCTGCGGAAGGCGTCACGATCAGGACGCCCGTTCCCCGGTACCCGCACCACGTAGTCCGTGAAGGCGTGCTCGACGCTGTCGGGAACCGACGGCGCGACGACTCCTCTGAGACGGCGCCCCAGCGACGTGGCGTACTGGCGCCGGCGGACCGCATCGATCGCATCCGTACGGGGCAGCGGCTCCCACTCGAGGACCGGGATCCCGTGCTGCTCTCCGACGGCACGCAGTGCGGCCATGTCAGCGCTGTGGCCGAAGAGGTGCACGGGAACGAGCGCCGCGGTTCGCGGACCCGCCGCCCGGGCCGCGGAGGAGGGATCGAGACAGTAGGTGTCGGCATCGATGTCGGCGAAGACGGGTCTCGCACCGAGGTCCCGCACGGCCTGTGCGACATCGGCCCCGCCGAAAGACGGCACCACGACCTCGTCCCCCGCACCAAAGCCCGCGACGGTCAGCTGTGTTGTCCCCATGCCGGGATCATGTCCACGCAACATGAACTGCCGGTGACCACACACAAAAAAGTCGTGGTCCCTGAACAGAAGTCCAGGGACCACGACTTGCACGATTTGTTCGGCGGTGTCCTACTCTCCCACACGCTCCCGCATGCAGTACCATCGGCGCTGAAAGGCTTAGCTTCCGGGTTCGGAATGTGACC
>NZ_JBIAFT010000017.1:0-172657 GCF_042869455.1 Streptomyces sp. NPDC007025
CCGCCCCCACCCCCACCCCGAAACCGGCATACCGGACATACGAGGGTGGTTCGTACGTGACGCGGACCCTATGGGCGGCCTCACACCACCCACCCGTCCGCATCACCGAGGGTGAGGGCGTTTTTCGCGACGGTGAGGGACTCCTCGGAGGGGCCCTGGCCAGGGTTCTCGGTGGCGAGCGCCTGGTTGAGCGCGACGAAGGGGCGCATGCGCTCCTCGTACCGGAGCAGCGCGTCGGCCACCGACGCGGGGGACGCGCCCAGCTCGCGGGCGAGGACGTACGCACCGACCAGGGCGAGGCTGGTGCCCTGGCCGGAGAGCGGCGAGGGACAGTACCCGGCGTCGCCGACCAGCGCGACGCGGCCCCTCGTCCAGTGGTCCATGCGGACCTGCGCCATGGGCGCGAAGTAGAAGTCGGGGGCCGTGCGCATCGCGTCCAGCAGGGTGCCGGTGTCCCCGCCGAGAGCGGCCGTGTTCGCGGCCAGCAGCGCCTTCTGCTGCTCGGGGTCGCGGTGGTCGTAGTCGAGCGGCGGCGACATGAAGCCGAGCGTGGCGCGCAACTCGGTGTTCCCGCGGACGGGGTAGAGGCAGTAGCTCGCCCGCTCGTCGCGGACCCACACCTGCCAGTTGTCGAGCCCGAGGAAGTTGTCCGTGCTGAAGACGGCGACGTGTGCGCCGAGGTGGTGGAGGTACCGGTCGGAATCGGGGCCGAAGGCGTGTCGGCGCACTCCGGAGCGCAACCCGTCCGCCCCCACGACGAGGGAGAAGGTGCGGGTCAGACCGCTCGCGAAGGTGGCGTGGACGCCGCCTTCCGGGTCCGACTGGTCGAGGGCGGTGACGGAGTCGCCGAACAGGAACTCGGTACCGCCCTCCTCGTCCGTGTCCGCGCGGACCCGCCGGTGGAGGAGTGCGGTCAGGTCCTCCCGCAGGAGTTCGATGTCGTCACTGTCGAGCCGGCCGCTGCTGTAGGTCATCTCGGTGGAGCGCCACAGTTCGTTGCCGTCGCCGTCGTGCATCGACATGCCGCGCATCCGGGTGCGGGCCCGGCGCGCGTCGGCGAGGAGGCCCATCCGGTCGAGGACTTCGAGGGCGACTCCGCGCACGTCGACGGCGTGTCCGCCGGGCCGCACCGAGGGAGCGCGCTCGACGACCGTGGGCGCGAGTCCCGCCCGGCGGAGCCAGTGGGCGAGGGCGAGTCCGGCGATTCCGGCACCGGAGATCAGAACGTTCCGCATGGCGACTCCCGCACTGCTGGACGCAGGCGCCGTACAACGTACGCACCCCTGCGGCGCGCTCGCTGCGCACGACCCTGAACGTACGGCGTACACACAGCGCTAGCAAAGCAGTCTCTGCCCATCTGATCTAGTACAGAGAACCCCCGAACCCCCTCCAGTACTGCTAGCGTCTGTCCTAGTACAGGAAATCGGGAGGAGCAGACGTGGCGCAGCTCACACCGCCGTACGCGCGGATCGCGGCCGAGCTGCGGCGCCGCATCGCCGAGGGGGAACTCGCCCCCGGCGACCGGGTGCCCTCGACCCGGCAGCTCGCCCGCGAGTGGAACGTCGCCCTGGCCACCGCGACCAGGGCGCTGACCGCGCTGCGCCAGGAAGGACTCGTGCGGGCCCGGCCGCGGGTGGGCACGGTGGTCGCCCGGCGGAGCCGCCGCACGGCCGACGCCTCCGCGCCCTCCGGGGACCCGGCAGCCGTGGCCGGCGGCGCGGCGGCAGGTGCGCAGCCGCGTGCCGACCGGGAGCTGTCCCGGGAGCGTGTCGTCGGCGTGGCGGTCGGCATCGCCGACGCCGAGGGACTCACCGCACTGTCCATGCGGAGCGTCGCCGCCCGCCTGGGCGCGGCGACGATGGCGGCCTACCGCTATGTGCACAGCAAGGACGAACTGGTCCTGCTGATGGCGGACACCGTCTTCGGTGAACTGCGGCTGCCCCGGCACCCCGCGGCCGGGCCGGCGCCCGAGGACTGGCGGGCCCGGCTGGAGCTGGGCGCCCGGGCCCTGTGGCGCGTGCACCGGGACCATCCCTGGCTGGCCCAGATCGGTCCGCTCACCCGTCCGCTGCTGCTGCCCAACCTGCTGACGTACTCGGAGTGGATGCTCGGCGCCCTGGACGGCTGCGGCCTTGCCCCGGCGACCGCACTCGACCTGAACGCCCTGCTCTACAGCCATGTCCTGGGGCTGGCCATCCAGCGCGAGCGGGAGACCGCCGCCGAGAGCAGCACCGGTCTGACGGAGGACGACTGGATGGCGCAGCAGGCGGCCACCCTCGCGTCGCTGACGGCCTCCGGCGCCTATCCGACGTTCGCGCGCCTCCTCGACGCGCTCGGGGACGACGGCTACGACCTGCGTCTGGACGGGCTCTTCGAGACCGGGCTCGCCGCCATGCTCGACGGCGTGTCCCGGCTCGTCGAGGGGCGGTAATCCGCTCGCGCCCGCTGCCGGGCTTCGGCACCCTTGGCCCATGGAAGCCGACATCTGGCCGCTGCACGGGCTGCGCCTGACAACTCCGCGCCTGGAGCTGCGCCTTCCGGACGACCGGACCCTCGCCGAGCTGGCGCGGCTCGCCTCCGGGGCTGTGCATGCCGACTCCGAGATGCCCTTCGGCGTCCCGTGGACCGCCGCGCCTCCCGCCGACCGCGCCCGCGGCTGCTTCCAGCACGTCCTGGGCACCATCGCGGGCTGGCGGCCGGAAGAGTGGACGCTGAGCCTCGCCGTCCTGCACGGCGGCCGGGTGATCGGACGGCAGGATCTGAGCGGCACCGACTTCGCCGTCGTACGGGAGACGCACACCGGCTCCTGGCTGGGCATGGAGCACCAGGGCCGGGGTTTCGGCACCGAGATGCGCGCCGCGGCGCTGCATCTGGCGTTCGACGGGCTGGGAGCGCGCAGCAGCCTCTCGGCCGCGATGACGGACAACCCGCGCTCGCGGCGGGTTTCGGAGAAACTGGGCTACCGGCCGGACGGTCTGCTGACCGAGTCCGTACTGGGCCGGGCCCGCACTCTCGAACGGCTCCGGCTCGACCGGGCCGGCTGGGAGGCGCACCGCACGGTACCGGTGGAGACCGCGGGACTCGGAGCCGCCGCTCTGGCACTCTTCGGAGTCCGCGGGCCGGGCGTGCCGGGCGCGGACGCAGCAGCACCGGACGAACCCCCGAGCGAGAGGACCGCGTCATGACCACACCGGGCAAGGGCCACACGATCACCGTCGAGGAGGGCACCGAACGCGTGCGCGTCGTCACCCGCGACGGCCGGGTGCTGGCGGAGAGCAGCCGGCCGCTGCTGCTGCGCGAGACGGGCTACCCGGTGCGGTACTACCTGCCGCCCGAGGACGTCCGCACCGATCTGCTCGCGCCGTCCGACACCCGCACCCGCTGCCCCTTCAAGGGCACCGCGGCGTACTGGTCGCTGGCCGACGGTACGGCCCAGGACGTCGCCTGGTCCTACCCCGAGCCCCACGACCAGGTGGCGGCCATCGAGAAGCACCTCTGCTTCCCGGACGTCCAGGTCAGCTGACGGCGGTGGCCGCCGCGGGCTGAGAACCGGAGCCCGGAACCGGTGGCCCGGAGCCGGAGCCCGGACAGCCGGAAGGGCGGGCACCCCGTGGGGTGCCCGCCCTTCCGCCGCCCTCGGCGGGCGGTGGTGGTGCTGTGTGCGGCTCGGACTCAGAAGTCCATGCCGCCCATGCCACCGGCGGCAGCCGCGTCGGCGCCGGCGGCGGCCTTCTCCGGCTTGTCGGCGATGACGGCCTCGGTGGTGAGGAAGAGCGCCGCGATGGAGGCGGCGTTCTGCAGCGCGGAACGCGTCACCTTGGCCGGGTCGAGGATGCCCTCGGCGATCATGTCGACGTACTCGCCGGTCGCCGCGTTCAGACCGTGGCCCGGGGTCAGGTTGCGCACCTTCTCCACGATGACGCCGCCCTCGAGGCCGGCGTTGACCGCGATCTGCTTGAGCGGGGCTTCCAGAGCCAGCTTGACGGCGGCGGCACCGGTGGCCTCGTCGCCCGCCAGGTCCAGCTTCTCGAAGACCGAGGAGGCCTGCAGCAGGGCGACGCCACCGCCGGCGACGATGCCCTCCTCGACGGCCGCCTTCGCGTTGCGGACGGCGTCCTCGATGCGGTGCTTGCGCTCCTTGAGCTCGACCTCGGTGGCGGCACCGGCCTTGATGACGGCCACGCCGCCGGCCAGCTTCGCCAGCCGCTCCTGGAGCTTCTCGCGGTCGTAGTCCGAGTCGCTGTTCTCGATCTCGGCGCGGATCTGGTTGACCCGGCCGGCGACCTGGTCGCTGTCGCCCGCACCGTCGACGATGGTGGTCTCGTCCTTGGTGATCTGGACCTTGCGCGCCCGGCCCAGCAGGTCGAGGCCCGCGTTCTCCAGCTTGAGGCCGACCTCCTCGGAGATGACCTGACCGCCGGTGAGGATGGCGATGTCGTTGAGCATCGCCTTGCGGCGGTCGCCGAAGCCCGGAGCCTTGACGGCGACGGACTTGAAGGTGCCGCGGATCTTGTTGACGACCAGCGTGGACAGGGCCTCGCCCTCGACGTCCTCCGCGATGATCAGCAGCGGCTTGCCCGACTGCATGACCTTCTCCAGCAGCGGAAGGAGGTCCTTCACGTTGCTGATCTTGGAGTTGACGATGAGGATGTAGGGGTCCTCGAGCTCCGCCTCCATGCGCTCCATGTCGGTGGCGAAGTAGGCGGAGATGTAGCCCTTGTCGAAGCGCATGCCCTCGGTGAGCTCCAGCTCGAGCCCGAAGGTCTGCGACTCCTCGACGGTGATGACGCCTTCCTTGCCGACCTTGTCCATGGCCTCGGCGATCAGCTCACCGATCTGGGTGTCGGCCGCGGAGATGGAGGCGGTGGAGGCGATCTGCTCCTTGGTCTCCACGTCCTTCGCCTGCTCCAGCAGAGCGGCGGAGACAGCCTCGGTGGCCTGCTCGATACCACGCTTGAGGGCCATCGGGTTGGCACCCGCGGCGACGTTGCGCAGACCCTCGCGGACCAGCGCCTGGGCGAGCACGGTGGCGGTCGTCGTGCCGTCACCGGCGACGTCGTCCGTCTTCTTGGCGACCTCCTTGACCAGCTCGGCGCCGATCTTCTCGTAGGAGTCCTCGAGCTCGATCTCCTTGGCGATGGAGACACCGTCGTTGGTGATCGTGGGGGCGCCCCACTTCTTCTCCAGAACGACGTTGCGGCCCTTGGGGCCGAGCGTGACCTTGACGGCGTCGGCAAGCTGGTTCATGCCACGCTCAAGACCGCGCCGCGCCTCCTCGTCAAAGGCGATGATCTTGGCCATGTGGGTTGGTCCTCCCTGGCTTCCCCCATGCGTCGAGCGCAAGGGGAGGGTTGGATTTCTCCGGACCGCGTGGCGCCCGCGACGGACGGCCTGAGACCCGGCGGTTCCTTCCCCACCCGGCTGCGGCCTCACCGACCCGGTCCTTCTTTGTCACTCTCACTCGCAGAGTGCTAACCCAATGATTAGCACTCGGGCATGGAGAGTGCAAGCGACGGCGGAGCCGTCTCAGGGTGGGGTGGTGGTCGGTGGGAGGCCCCCGGCCGGAGGCCGGAGGGAAGGCGCGGGCGACCGCGGGGGGCGTCCCGGCCGGGGGTGGCGGAGTCGCTCCGGGCCCGGGAAGCGGAACCCGGGAGGGGATCCGGGACCCCGGGGAGACACCAGTCCCGGCGGGCGGCGGACGGGACAGCGGTCAGCGGACAGCAGACAGCGGAGAAGGGGCCGCACCTCGGGCGCGACCCCTTCTCCGCTGTGTCTGCAGCTCTGCGCAGTCCGGCGACACTCAGCCGGTCACGCGGACCATGTCCGCCTGCGGCCCTTTCTGACCCTGCGAAATCTCGAACTCGACCCGCTGCCCTTCGTCGAGAGTGCGGTAACCGTCCATCTGGATCGCGCTGTAGTGGACGAACACGTCCGCACCACCGTCGACCGCGATGAAGCCGTACCCCTTCTCCGCGTTGAACCACTTGACGGTGCCCTGAGCCATTCCTAACTCCCCTATTACTGGCCCTTGCGCGAGCCCGCACTTCGCGAACCCGGGTCAGACCTCACCCCCATGAGCAAGCGGGGGCGTGCGCCGGAACGCGTCGACCGCCGCTGAATGTATCTGCACGGACGCCCTGTGCAACAGGTCAATCGGACGAGAATTCTGGGCACGACTGATCGGAAATAAGCCTCAACTGCCCCTGAAGCGGGGCAAGTCGGGCCAGACATTTGGAGTCTTCGCGACAATTGACGTCCGGTTTTCGACCGTAACTTGTCCCGTTGTCGTCGCGGCGCTGTCCGTCCTCGGCCGTGCCCGCCGCGGGCTGCGCGGCGGTCGGCGGGTGCCGGGTGGGGGAACTCCCGTCACTCTACCGCCTCCCGAAACACGGAATCGCCCCCTCCGTTTCTCTTCGGAGGGGGCGACGCCACGGCGTAGGCCCTGCTGGCGAGCGGTGGTCCGGGACCGCGCGGACCACCGGTGGTCCGGCCGCGTACCGCCCGGTCCGGACCGGGCGCGCGGGCGACCGGTCACCCGCCGGCGACCGCCGGGATGATGGAGACACCGGTGCCGTCCGGGGTGGGGGTCTGCAGACCCTGTTCGAAGCGGACGTCGTCGTCGTTGACGTAGACGTTGACGAAGCGGCGCAGCTTCCCGGCGTCGTCCAGGACGCGGGCGGAGATGCCCGTGTGGTTCTTCTCCAGGTCCGCCAGCACCTCGGCGAGAGTCCCGCCCTCGGCGCTGACCTCGGCCTGGCCGCCCGTGTAGGTGCGGAGGATGGTGGGGATCCGGACGTTGACGCTCATGTCGATCTTCCTCACGTGTAGGGGGACGCGTCCCAGGGGCCCGCTCCGGCACTCCCGATGCGGAACACCGGGCAAACACCGGGGGGCGGATTTCAGCCGTTCGAGGCGCTGCGGGCCTGCGAGGCCCGCGGCCCTCCGAGGCACCGCGGTGGCTTCCGGGGCACCGCGCCCCGGAAGACCCCCGGTCGGGCCGTCAGGCCAGACCGGCCTCGCGGAAGGCGGCCAGGTTGGGGCGGATCACGGCGGTGGGCCGCGCCGTGGCGGCCACGGCGTCGAGAGTCTTGAGTCCGTCGCCGGTGTTCAGGACGACCGTCGTGAGCGTCGGGTCGATGGCACCGGACTCGATCAGCTTGCGGGTCACGCCCAGCGTGGCACCCCCGGCCGTCTCCGCGAACACCCCTTCGGTCCGGGCCAGCAGCGCGATCGACTCCACGATCTCGGCGTCGTTCACGTCGTCGACGGCGCCGCCCGTGCGCGTGCAGATGTCGACCACGTACGGCCCGTCCGCCGGGTCCCCGATGGCCAGCGACTTGGCGATGGTGTCCGGCTGCTTGACCGGCCGGACGGCGCCGGTGCCGTCCTTGTACGCGCGGGACACCGGCGAGCAGCCCTCGGCCTGCGCCGCGTAGATGCGGTACGGCTTGTCCTCGACGAGCCCGAGCCGGATCAGCTCCCGCAGCCCCTTGTCGATCTTCACGAGCTGGCAGCCGGAGGCGACGGGGATGACGAGCTGGTCGGGCAGCCGCCAGCCGAGCTGCTCGCAGATCTCATACGCCAGCGACTTCGAGCCCTCGGCGTAGAACGGCCGCAGATTGACGTTCGTGAAGCCCCACCCCTCGCCCAGCGGGTCGCCGATGAGCTCGGAGCAGAAGCGGTTCACGTCGTCGTAGGTGCCGTCGATCGCGACGAGTTCGCCCCCGTAGATCGCGGCCATCACCACCTTGGACTGCTCCAGCCCGTCCGGGATGAACACGCACGAGCGCAGTCCGGCCCGGGCGGCGGCGGCACCCACCGCGCCGGCCAGGTTCCCGGTAGAGGAGCAGGAGAGGGTGCTGAACCCGAAGGCGCGCGCCGCCTCCAGGGCGATGGCGACCGGACGGTCCTTGAAGGAGTGGGTCGGGTTGCCGGAGTCGTCCTTGACGTAGAGGCCGCCGGTCACGCCCAGTTCGGCGGCGAGCCGGTCGGCCTTCACCAGCTGGGTGAGGCCGGGGTTCAGGTTCGGCTTCTCGGCGACGTCGGCCGGCACCGGCAGCAGCGGCGCGTAGCGCCACATCGAGGCGGGCCCGGCGGTGATGCGCCGCCGCAGCTCCTCCGGGTCGCCGGAGGGGAGCTCGTAGGCCACTTCCAGCGGGCCGAAACACTCCAGGCACACGAAGCTGGGGCCCAGCTCGGTGCGGGTGCCGCACTCGCGGCAGGAGAGGGCCACTGCGGCACCGAGGTCGTAGGGGGTGCTTCCGGCGGTGCCGGTGGAGGTGGTGCTGTTCGCTGCAACTGTCTGCACAGCCATGGAGGCGAGGCCCTTTCTCCTCATCTTCCCCGTGGCGTATCTCGTCACGGGCCGGAATTGGCACCGTCCCCACGAGGCGGTCTCGCCTTTGAGTCCGCGTACGCGCGGATCGCGGGATGGTTGCCGGGGCTTCAACGGGCCGTTCCCTCTGCCCCTCTGGATGAGCTGCACTATGGCTACGGGCGGCCGACAGCCGCCCGGGCGTTTGTGTCGCGGCGACCCCGAGATGCGGAGGTCACCTGCGCTGTTCAAGACTGTAACCGACGGCGGTCACGCTTGAGGGGGACGTCCGAACCGCGAGATGGATCTTCCACTGCCCGTCGTCCCCGGTCCGGGGCGGCAACGGCACCGCCGGGCGCTCCTCGGCACGCCCGACCGGACCGACCCGACCGCCCGACCGCCCGACCGCCCGACCGCAGAGCAGACCGACCACCCGACCACAGGGCCGACCGGACCGACCAGCCCGACCACGGACCCGACCGGACCGACCACAGGAAGGCGCGCACGTGCTCGACGAAGTGGGCCGCTGGCTGCGGCGCCGTTCCTGGCGCGTCGCGGACCGGCCGCTGGAGGACCTGCTGGCGGTCAAGCGCCGCACCGGCACCACCGTCAGCGTGGTGCTGCCCGCGCTCGACGAGGAGGCCACCGTCGGCGACATCGTCTCGGTGATCCGCCGCGAGCTGGCCACACCGCACCCCGGCACCGGGACGGCGCTGGTGGACGAGCTGATCGTGATGAACTCCGGCTCCACCGACCGGACCGCCGAGGTCGCCGCGGCCGCCGGGGCCGAGGTGGTCCACCGGGACGAGGTGCTGACCAGGCTGCCGCCCCGCCCCGGCAAGGGCGAGGTGCTGTGGCGTTCCCTGCTGGCGACCAGCGGCGACATCGTCTGCTTCGTCGACGCCGACCTGCGCGAGTTCTCGCCGGACTTCGTCACCGGCATCGTCGGGCCGCTGCTGACCGAACCGGACGTGCACCTGGTCAAGGCGATGTACGACCGTCCGCTGCGGGACAACCCGGCGGGCGGCGGGCGGGTGACCGAGCTGGTGGCGCGTCCGCTGCTGAATCTGCACTGGCCCCGGCTGGCCGGCCTCGTCCAGCCGCTGGGCGGCGAGTACGCGGCCCGTCGTTCGCTGCTGGAGCGGCTGCCGTTCCCGGTGGGCTACGGGGTCGAGCTGGCGCTGCTGGTCGACACGCTGGAGCTGGTGGGGCTGGACGCGCTGGCCCAGGTCGATGTCGGGGTCCGGCGGCACCGCAACCAGGACGGGCAGGCGCTCGGCCGGATGGCGACCGCCATCCACGCGGCGGCCGAGCGCCGCATCGCGCGGGGCCCGGCTACGGTGGACGGCGCGCGCGGCGGGATCGAGGCGCTGTCGGGCGGCACGGCGCTGACCCAGTTCGAGCGGGACGGGACGGGCTGCTTCGTCCCCCGCGGCCACCTGGTGGACGTCGAGGAGCGCCCTCCGATGTGCACCGTGCCCGAGTACGGGCAGCGGATGGCGGCCTGAGCGGCCCGGAGGTACCCCTGTCCGTGTTCGGGGGCCGACGGGCACGTTTGAGCGGTTTCGGCTGTGGCTAGGCTCAGCGGCATGGTCGCTGGAGGAACACCGCCCGGAGCAGCACCGCAGGGAGCAGCACCGCGGGGAGCAGGGGAAGCGCCGGGGGCGCGGCAGGCCGGGGGCGGCTCGGCCCGGGTGCTGGTGGCGTCCAACCGCGGACCGGTGTCCTACACCCGCGCCGACGACGGCACGCTCTCCGCCAGGCGCGGCGGCGGCGGGCTGGTCTCCGGACTGTCGGCCATCGGCCCGGAGGCGGACGCGCTGTGGGTGTGCGCCGCGCTCGGCGACGGCGACCGGGAGGCGGCCAGGGCGGCGCGGGGCCGGCTCGACACCGGGGACACCGGCGGGCAGCCGGTGCGGATGCTGGACATCCCGGCCGACACCTTCGAGGCTGCCTACCACGGCATCGCCAACTCCGTACTGTGGTTCACCCATCACATGCTGTACCACGTCCCCCTGGAACCCGTCTTCGACCAGGACTTCAGCGGCCAGTGGGCCGGGTACGAGGCGTACAACGCCGCTTTCGCGGAGGCGCTGGCGCAGGAGGCCGACGCCGGCGCCGCCGTCCTGGTGCAGGACTACCACCTCGCGCTGGTGCCCGGCATGCTCCGCGCCCGCCGCCCCGACCTGCGGATCGGCCACTTCTCGCACACGCCGTGGGCGCCCGCCGACTACTTCCGGCTGCTCCCGGACGACGTCGCCGCGCAGCTGCTGCGCGGCATGCTCGGCGCCGACCGCACCGCGTTCCTGACCGCGCGCTGGGCCCGGCTGTTCGCCGAGTGCTGTGCGCGGGTGCTGGGTGCCACGGTGGAGGGCGGCGGCTCCCCGGGCGGGGACGCCGCACCGCCGGGCACCCCGGGGGATGACTCCGCACCGGAGGACTTCTCGCTGACGGTGACCTACGAGGGCCGTACGACGCGGATCGGGGTGCATCCGCTCGGTGCGGACGGCGACTTCCTGCGCGAGCGGGCGCACCGGAGCGACGTCGCCGACCGGCTGGCGCAGTTGCGCGACCAGGTGGGCACGGGCCCCGAGGGGGCCCCGCGCCGGGTCCTGGTCCGGGTGGACCGCACCGAGCTGTCCAAGAACATCGTCCGGGGCCTGTACGCCTACCGGCGGCTGCTGGCCGACCACCCGGAGTGGCGCGAGCGCGTCGTCCACCTCGCGTTCGCCTACCCCTCGCGGCAGGACCTCGCCGTCTACCGGGACTACACGGCCGAGGTGGGGCGGGTCGCCGAGGAGATCAACCGGGAGTTCGGCACCGGCGGCTGGACGCCGGTCGTGCTGCATGTGAAGGACGACTTCGCGCGGTCGCTGGCCGCCTACCGGATGGCGGACGTCGCGCTGGTGAACCCGGTACGGGACGGGATGAACCTGGTGGCCAAGGAGGTCCCCGTGGTCTCGGACGCGGGCTGCGCGCTGGTGCTCTCCCGGGAGGCGGGCGCCCATGAGGAGCTGGCGTCCGACGTGCTGTCCGTGAACCCGTTCGACGTGCGGGAGACGGCGGCCGCCCTGCGCACCGCGCTGGAGGCGGACCCGGCCGACCGCGCGGAGCGGACCCGCCGACTGGCCGCGACGGCCACCTCCCGGCCACCGGCCCGCTGGTTCCTCGACCAGTTGGAGGCGCTGCCCGGCTGAACCCGCCCGCACGGCCGGCCCGCCCCCGGATCCGCGCGGGCCGCCGGGCGGTGGCAGCCGGCCGATGGCCGCCGGGGCGTGCCGGCTGTGCGGTGTCCGCGGGTCAGTGCGGCGGCTGGATGCCGTCCGCCAACGCCCGCAGCCAGGCCACCAGTCCGGCCGGGCCCGGGACCCGGACGTCCGCTCCGTCGCGGAGTTCGGGAACCGCCTCGGCCGCCGCCTCGGGCGCGCTGTAGAGCAGCAGTCCCGGTACGCCCTCGGCGCGCAGGGCCGCGACGGCGGCGTAGGCGGGCAGGTCGCCGCGGTCGTCACCGGCGTAGACGACGGCGGTGGCGGACCGCTCGCGGACGAAGCCGGTGAGCGCCGCGCCCTTGTCGGCGCCCGGCGGCCGGAGTTCGAGCACCATGCGGCCCGGCTCCACCACGAGTCCGTGCCGTTCGGCCAGCGCGTACAGCGGCTCCCGCAGCCGGTCGAGGGCCTCGTCGGGCGAGGCGGCGCGCCGGGTGTGCACGGCGAGTGCCCGGCCCTTGTCCTCCGTCCAGGTGCCCTCCGGTGCTTCGGACGCCCGCAGCAGCCCGGGGAGTTCGGCCCGTACCGCGGCCACGCCGGCGGGTGGTTCGGGGGCGCGGACGACCGCGTCCGCCGCGTCCCACCGTTCGGCCCCGTAGCCGCCCAGGACGGTGAGCCCCTCCAGTCCGGCGGCGCCGTCGAGGCCGCCGTACCGTACGGCTTCCGCCGCCGGGCGGCCGGTGATCACGGCGACGCCGGCCAGCCGCGGGGCGAGCCGCGCCAGCGCGGGGACCGCCTCGGGGTGCGCCCGGGCCTCCCGCGGATCGCCGACGATGGGCGCGAGGGTGCCGTCGAAGTCGAGCGCGAGCACGGTGCGCGCGGGGTCGGCGCGGACGGCGGCGAGCCCGGCGCGCCCCGTCTCCGTCTCGGGTTCGGGCAGCGGGGGATGCGCGGAAGGCGGCGGAAGCGACATGTCCGCACCCTAGCGAGCGGGCGGGTGCGGGGCCCGCGGGTCCGGCGGAATGTGCGGTTCTAGTGGGTGCGGTCCCGGGCGGCCTGCCGGAGGCGCCGCAGGCGGTTGACCGTCACCGGAGCGTGCCGGGCCGCGCGGGGGTCGTCGAGCAGCGCGTTGAGGTACTGGTAGTAGCGCACGGGCGACATGCCCAACTGCTCCCGGACGGCGCGCTCCTTCTCGCCGGAGGAGGGCCAGCCGCGGGCCGCGAAGGCGAGCACCGCGCGGTCCTCCGCGGAGAGGTCGCCCGCTGCCGGGTGCGCCGCGCCGTCGGGACCGTCCCCGGCCGCGTCCGCGGCGGCGTCGGCAGGCCGGTCCGGCGTACCGGACGCGTCCGTCCCGCCGTCCGCGCCGCCGCTGTCCCGCACGTCCTCCGTACCGCTCACGCTTCCACCGTACGTGCCGGGGCAGTCGCCGCGGTCGCGCGGGAGGGGCGCTCGGCGTCAGCGGGGGCCGCCCGGCGCAGAGAGAGCGGCGCCTCGGCGCCCGCAGCCGCGCTCGGCGTCAGGAGGGCTTCGCCTCCTCCTCGGCTTCCGCCTTGCGCTGGAGTTCGGTGAGCACGGCCTTCGGGTCGCCGCCCTTGACGGCGGCCTGCCCGATGGATTTCTTGATGGTCGCGTTGGTACTCGCCCAGGAGACCTTGCCCACCGGGTAGAACTCGGCGCCGGCGAGTTGGTCGAGGAAGGGCCAGAGCTTCTTCTGCTCCTTGTCCTTGCGCATCTTCTCGGAGGCGCTGGTGGTGACGGGCAGCAGTCCGTACTGGGAGACGAAGGAGTAGTGGTTCTTCGTCTCGAAGACGAAGGCGAGGAACTTGCCGCACGCTTCACGGTGGCCGTTCTTCTTGAACGCCATCATCCAGTCGGCGACGCCGAGGGTGCCCTCGGCGGGGCCCTTGCTGCCGGGCAGCTTGCCGGTGCCGTAGGAGATGTCCTTCTCGTCGGCCTGCTGCATCAGGGTGGGGTGGCCGTTGAGGATGCCGACGTCGCCCTCGGTGAACGCGTCGAACAGCTTCTGCCGGTCGGTGCGCTGGGGGCTGGGTTCGGTGTAGCCGGGCGTGACGAGGTTGTCACGCAGCCACTGGAACGTCTGGATGTTCTCGGGGGAGTTGATGGTGTAGTTGCCCACGCTGTCGACGTAGGCGCCGCCGTTGCCGAGCATCCACATCAGGGACTCGCCCTGCGCCTCCTCCGGGCCGAGCGGCAGCCCATAGGGGATCCGCACCCCGGCGGACTTCAGGGCGCGGGCCGCCGACTTGAGCTCCTGCCAGCTCTCCGGCGGCTTCTCGGGGTCGAGTCCGGCCTTCTCGAAGAGGTCCTTGTTGTAGAAGAGCACCCGGGTGCTGGCGACGAACGGCAGTCCGTACTGGACGCGGCGCACCTCACCGGCCTCGGCGAGGGAGACGAGGAACTCGGCCTGCGCGGGGATCGGGAGCAGCTCGCTGACCTTGTAGAGCTTTCCCTCGTCGGCCCAGTCGGCGTACGAGTCGACCTGGGCGATGTCCGGCGGGTCGCCCTTGTCGACCATCTCGGTGAGCTTCTTGCCGATGTCGTTCCAACTGTGCACGGTGACATCGATTTTGATGTCGGGGTTCTTCTTGGTGAAGGCGTCGGCGAGCTTCTGCCAGTAGATCTTGGAGCTGTTCTCGGCGCCGGGGTTGCCGTAGTCGGCGGCGACGAGCTTCAGCGTCACCTCGCTCGATCCCGGGCCGGCGCCGCAGCCGGACAGTGCGGTCACACCGGCCGCCCCGGCCACACCGGTCGCGGCCATACCCAGGAATCGACGCCGTTCCATCTTCTTCATACCCCTCAGCCCTGCGAACCCTCAGAACATACTGCGAGCCCCATGAGTGCCTCAGTTCCCCCCTGGCACCACCAGCCCCCGGCCCGTCCGCCCGGAGTCTCCCTCTCCGAGGGCCCGAGCGTCCACCGAAACCGGATACCAGTACGGATCAGGTTGGCTTCCATTCGGATCACGAATGAAGTCCGGATGCGGACGAACCGCTCGCCGTACCGCACGGAACGCCCGGCAACAGGAAGAAGCCCCCCGAGTGGACTAGACCTTTACACTCCTCACGCGGGACACTGTCCCGCGTGAGTACCCGTGACAAGGCCCCCCGTGCGTCCGCCGCGGCCGGCGACGCCTCCCGGACGCAGACCCGGGAAGCGCCCCCCGTGCCGTACGTCATCGCTCTCGACGTCGGCGGCACCGGGATGAAGGCCGCCCTCATCGGCACCGGCAACGAACTGCTGCACGAGGCGCGTCGGGCCACCGGCCGGGACCGCGGCCCCGAAGCAGTGGTGGCGGGAATCCTCGACTTCGCCGCCGAACTGCGCGCCGAGGGCGTACGGCGGTACGGCACCGAACCGTCCGCCGCGGGCGTCGCCGTCCCCGGCACCATCGACGAGGAGCACGGCATCGCCGTCTTCTCCGCGAACCTCGGTTGGCGCGACGTGCCGATGCGCGCGCTGCTGGGCGAACGGCTCGGCCGGGGCCGGGACACCCGGCTGCCGCCGCTGCCGGTCGCGCTCGGCCACGACGTGCGCACCGGCGGGCTCGCGGAGGGCCGCATCGGCGCCGGGGAGGGCGTGGACCGCTACCTCTTCCTCCCGCTGGGCACCGGCATCGCGGGCGCCATCGGCATCGGGGACCGGGTCGAACCCGGGGCGCACGGCAGCGCGGGCGAGATCGGCCACATCGTCGTACGGCCCGACGGCCCGCCCTGCGGCTGCGGCCAGCGCGGCTGCCTGGAACGCCTCGCCTCGGCGTCCGCGGTCGGCGCGGCCTGGGCGACGGCCTGCGGCGACCCGGAGGCGACGGCCGCCGACGCCGCCGCAGCCGTGGCCGCGGGCGATCCGCGCGCCCAGCGGGTGTGGGCCGACGCCGTCGATGCGCTGGCCACCGGCCTGGTCACGGGACTCACCCTGCTCGACCCCCGCACACTGATCATCGGCGGTGGCCTCGCCGAGGCGGGCGACATCCTCTTCGTCCCGCTCCGGGAGGCGGTGCGCGAGAAGGTCACATTCCAGCCACTCCCGACCATTGTGCCCGCGGCCCTCGGAGACGCCGCGGGCTGCCTGGGCGCGGGTCTCCTCGCCTGGGACCTACTCTCCGCGGAGGTTGCGAGCCGATGAGCAAGCGAACGGTGCTGACCGGTGCCCGGGTGGTGGTACCCGAAGGGGTACGCGAGAACGGCAGCGTGGTGGTCGAGGGCCGCACTCTCGCCGGCATCGGCCCCGGAGGGCCCGCCGGCGCGGACGCGCCGGACGCGCCCGCGCCGGTCGCCGAGACGCTCGACCTGAGCGGGCACTGGATCGTGCCCGGCTTCGTCGACCTCCATGTGCACGGCGGCGGCGGCGCCTCCTTCTCGGCGGGCAGCCACGAGGAGTCGCTGACCGCCATCCGGACCCACCGCGCACACGGCACCACCACCATGGCGGCCTCCACGGTCACCGGGGACCTGGACGACCTGTGCCGACAGGCGGCCTCGCTGAGCGAACTCGCCGAACAGGGCGATCTGGCCGGCGTCCACTTCGAGGGCCCCTTCATCTCCTGCAACCGGCGCGGCGCGCACGACGAGTCCCTGCTGCGCGACCCCCACCCCGGCGAGGTGCGCAAGCTGCTGGACGCGGCACGCGGCCGGGCCGTGATGATGACGCTCGCCCCCGAACGCCCCGGCGGACTGGACTCGGTGCGGCTGCTCGCCGACAGCGGCGTGATCGCCGCGATCGGGCACACCGACGGCGACTACGCGGGCACCCGGGAGGCCGTCGACGCCGGCGCCACCGTCGCCACCCACCTGTTCAACGCCATGCCTCCGCTGGGCCACCGGCAGCCGGGACCGATCGCCGCGCTGCTGGAGGACGACCGCGTCACGGTCGAACTGATCAACGACGGCACCCATCTGCACCCCGCCGTGCTGGGGCTGGCGTTCGAGGCCGCGGGCCCTGACCGGGTCGCCTTCATCACCGACGCGATGGGCGCGGCGGGCATGGGCGACGGCCGCTACCCGCTCGGCGGCCTGGAGGTCGTGGTGCGCGACGGCGTGGCCCGGCTGGTGGAGGGCGACTCCATCGCCGGTTCCACCCTGACCCTCGATCAGGCGTTCAAGCGCGCGGTCACCGTCGACCGGCTGCCGGTCGCCGACACCGTCCAGGCGCTGTCGGCCAACCCGGCGCGCCTGCTGGGGGTCGCCGACCGGACGGGCTCGCTGGAGCCCGGGAAGCTGGCCGACCTGGTGGTGCTGGACGAGGAGTTCACCCTCACCGGCGTCATGCGCCAGGGCTCCTGGATCGTCCGCCCGCCCGGCTGAGCCGAACCGCGCGTCGCCCCGCGCGGGTTCCCGGGGGCATCTCCCGCCCATAGGCTGGGTGAGGCATGATCGCTCGCGCGGTCGCGGCAGGCCGCGGGCCGCGCAGGGCCCGCGCGTGCCGTGCCCGGCGGAAGTGTCGTCTGCCCTGGGTTGTATGTCATGAATCGTCGTTGGACGGGTGAGGGTGGTGCGCGCGGATGATCCTGACCGTCACGCTCAATGCCGCGCTCGACCTCACCTACCGAGTGCCCCACCTCGTCCCGCACGCCTCGCACCGGGTGCGGGAGGTGACCGAACGCCCCGGCGGCAAGGGGCTGAACGTCGCCCGGGTGCTCGGGGCGCTCGGCTTCCGGACGACCGTCACCGGCTTCGTCGGCGGTGAGACGGGCCGCACGCTGCGGACCCTGCTCGCCGCGGACGGCGACCACGGAAGCGGCGGAATCGGCGGGGGCAGCGGAGTCGGCGAAAGCGGGGGAAGCGCCGCTGTCACGGACGCGCTGGTCGAGGTCGCCGGGGCCACCCGGCGCACCGTCGGCGTCGTCGACGAGAGCACCGGCGACACCACCCAGCTCAACGAGCCCGGACCGCACGTCTCGCCGGAGGAGTGGGAGGGCTTCCTGGCCGCCTACCGCCGCCTGCTGGAACAGGGCGTCGAGGCGGTGGCCCTGTGCGGCAGCCTGCCGCCGGGCGTCCCCGTCGGCGCCTACGCGACACTCGTGCGCGAGGCGCGCACGGCCGGGATCCCGGTCCTGCTGGACACCAGCGGGGAACCGCTGCGCCGCGGCCTGGCCGCCCGCCCCGACCTCGTCAAACCCAACGCGGACGAACTCGCCGGGATCACCGGCACCGCCGAACCGCTGCGCGCCGCGCGCGCCGCACAGCGCCGCGGCGCCCGCGCGGTCGCGGCCTCGCTGGGGGCCGACGGGATGCTGCTGGTCACCCAGGACGGCGCCTGGAGCGCCGCCGTCCCGGAACGGTTGGTGGGCAATCCGACCGGCGCCGGTGACTCGGCGGTCGCCGGTCTGCTCTCCGGCCTGGCCGAGGACCTGCCCTGGCCGGAGCGACTGGCCCGCGCGGTCGCCCTGTCGGCGGCGACGGTGCGCGCTCCGGTGGCGGGCGAGTTCGACGAGCAGACCTATGCCCGGATGCTGCCCTCGGTCCGGGTCCGCGGCGCGGAGACTCCCTGACGGACGACCCGCTCCCCGCGGACGCCCGGCCGCCCCGCCCGCGTGCGGCGCCGGGGCGCTACGCGCCCGGCGTCGGGCGGCGGTGCGGCCCGGAACGTCGGCCGCCCGGGTCCGCACCGGCGCGTCAGCCGCCGGTGCGGACCCGGTGTGTCAGCCCTTCCAGCCCTTGGTCAGCCAGACCTGGTCGAGGTTGACCTCGCACTTGTTGCCGTCCTCGCAGGAGATCTTGACCGAGTTCTGGCCCTTCTGGAGCTGGATGTTCGACCAGGTGTTCTGCCAGCCGTGCTCCCAGTCGCCTTCCTTGGCGCCGGAGAAGTTCTTCATCCGCAGCGGCCGGCTCTCGGGCTTGCCGTTGACGGTGAGGGTGGCGTCCGCGTCCTTGCCGGGCACGCCGTAGCGGACGTGCAGGGTGTACTTGCCGCCCTCGGGGATGTCCTTCAGCGCCCAGGTCGCCGAGGAGCCGGGCTGGTTCATCCCGCCGACGTACGCGCCGCCCTGGCCCTTCGCCCCCGACACGTCGGTGGCCGCCGTGGCGCCGCCGTCCAGCCGGAGACTGGCCGCGTCCTCCTTCGGCAGCTTCTTCGACGCGGGCTCCTGGTCCTTCTTCTCCTTGTCGCCCTCGTCCTGGCCCTGGTCGTCCTGCTGCGAGCTGCCGGTGTTCCGGGCCTGCGGCTCGTCGGCGTCACCGTCGTCGTTGAAGACGATGGCGGCGCCGATGCCGATCACCACGGCCGCCACGACCGCTATCGCCCCGATCAGCAGACCGGTCCGGTTGCGCCCGCCGCGGCCGGGGCCGCCCTGCTGCCGAGCGGCGGCCCGGCCGCCGGGCACCGTCTCGGGCGCGGCGTAATGCGGGCTGGGCTGGTGCTGCGGGGGCGCCGGCTGCTGCGCGGCGCCGTACCCGGGCTGCTGGGGATAGCCGTAGCCGGACTGCTGCTGCGGGTAGCCGTAGCCAGAGCCCTGCTGCGGGTAGCCATAACCGGAGCCCTGCTGCTGCGGCTGCTGCTGCGGGTAGCCGTAGCCGTACTGCCGCTCGCCGACGGCACGGACCTGGTTGTAGGAGCGACGGGGAACGCCGGGCTGCTGTCCGGACGCGGGCTGCTGGGCGCCGCCCTCCTGCCGGTACAGATACGCGAACGGGTCGTCGTCGCCCCCCTCCGGCGCAGCGCCCGTGCCGTTGTTCTCGGCGGTCATCCCCTCACTCCCTACTGCGTCAGGTATCCGGGCGAGCCTACCTCTCCTGGGTGAACCTCTTGGCCCTGTTGCCGACCGATCGCCGACCGGATTGCCGACCGATTGCCGACCGGGCATCCCGGGCTGCGCTAGCCCGCCCGGCGCTGTCCCTTGGACCGGGACCGCTTCTCCACATACATGCGCTGGTCAGCGGATTGCAGGACTTCTTCGGCCGTCATTCCGCAGCCTGCCCAGCCGATGCCGAAGCTGGCGCCTACCCGTACCGTCCGGCCGTCAATCTGGATCGGCGGGATGATCGCGTTCCGCAGCCGCACCGCGAGGTCCTGCGCCTCGGCCGGGCCCAGCCCGTCGGCCAGCACCACGAACTCGTCGCCGCCCAGCCGCGCGACCGTGTCGTCGTCCCGGACCCCCGCCTCCAGGCGACGGGCCACGGCGATGAGCACACCGTCCCCGCAATGGTGGCCGTAGCGGTCGTTGATGGACTTGAAACCGTCCAGATCGCAGAAGAGGACGGCGAGCCCCTTCTCACCGGGCCCGTCGCCCTTCGGCGGCACCACGTGCACATGGTGCGGATCCGCTCCCCCGTCCGCGCCGGGCCCGCCGAATCCGCCGGCGCCCGGGGAACCGGGGGGACCGCCGGGTGCCACGGCGGTCGCGTACGGCGCGGGGGCCTGCCGGCTGCCCGCGGTCTGCGGGCCGGTGCCGGGTTCCGCCCCGGCGCCGGGTATCCCTCCCAGACCCTCCAGGTCCCAGAAGCCACCCCCCTGCCCGTACAGCTGGCCGGGCCCGCCCTCCGCGTACCCGGAGGGGCCGGCGCCGGGCAGGACGCTGGACTGGACCGCCGGCCGGTCCGGCCGCGCACACAGCCTGCTGCCCAGCCGCGCCCGCAGCTCGGCGCTGTTCGGCAGCCCGGTGAGCTGGTCGTGGCTGGCGCGGTGCGCGAGCTGGAGTTCGTGCCGCTTGCGCTCCTCGATGTCCTCGACGTGGGTGAGCAGGTAGCGCGGCCCGTCGGCGGTGTCGGCGACCACGGAGTTGCGCAGCGAGACCCAGACGTAGCTGCCGTCGCGGCGCGCCAGCCGCAGCTCGGCCCGGCCGCCCTCGGCCGAGGTGCGCAGCAGGGTGCGGATGTCCTCGGGGTGCACCAGGTCGGAGAAGGAGTAGCGGCGCATCGCGGCCGCCGGGCGGCCCAGCAGCCGGCACAGCGCGTCGTTGATCCGCAGCAGCCGCCCGTGCTGGTCCCCGCCCATCTCGGCGACCGCCATCCCGCTGGGCGCGTACTCGAACGCCTGCCGGAAGCTTTCCTCGCTGGCCCGCAGCGCCTGCTGCTCGCGCTCCAGCCGCACCAGCGCGCGCTGCATGTTGGACCGCAGCCGGGCGTTGCTGATGGCGATGGCGGCCTGGGAGGCGTACATCTGCAACGCCTCGCAGCCCCAGGCGCCGGGGCGCCGGCCGTTGCGCGGACGGTCGACGGACAGCACCCCCAGCAGTTCGCCGTCGGAGGCGTACAGCGGCGCGAAGAGGCGGTCCATGGGGTGCCAGGCGTCCGGGGTGTCCCGCACCGGCGACGGTGCGTGCCACTCCGGCACCTCGTCGTCGTCCAGGACCCAGCCCTCGGTGTACGGGACGAAGTGCAGCGCTCCCCACTGCTGGCCCAGCGACAGCCGCCGTTCCCAGGCGGTGCGCGACCCGGAGCGGCCCGCCATCATCGCCTCGGCCGCGGCGCTCCCGGCGACGGCGGCCACGACCAGTTCGCCCTCGGCCCGCACCAGGTGGACGGCGGCTATCTCGAAGCCGAGGCCCTCGACCACCCCGTTGGCGACCGTCTGCAGGGTGTCGGCGAGGCTGCGGGCCGTGTTGAGCTGCGCCACGACGTGGTGGAGCTGCCGCAGGCTGGCGAGGCGGACGTAGGGCTCCGACTCGGTTTCCATAGCCCTCCCCCTGAGCCTTGCTCGTCAACTCCAGGTGCTCGTGGCGTCGCTTCCGGGCCTCACTGACTCAGTGCTTCGGCTGTCTTTCGGCTGCCACCGCCACTGAATCACAGCGAGCTGTTCACTCGGTACACAGGGTCAACAATTAATGCCCTCTGTGACTCAAGTCACAACAGTCCGCGATTAGTTGATTGCGCAACGTGTACCCCCGCAGGACAGCGGTATACGCCGCGTACATCTCGTGCACATTCCCCGCATGCTCCGGACGGCCTCGGCCGGTCCTAGTACCCGCCTGGTCCCCGAGTCCGATGCGGGGTCGGGAGAGCGCCCGTTAGCGTAGCCGACGTGTCCCACGCAGTGCAGCAGCAAACGACCCCCGTGCCCCCCGGCCCCGCCATGCCCCATGCTGATGGGGTGAGCGACGAGGAATTCCGCGCGGCGATGGCCCGGCTCGCGTCCGGGGTGGTGCTCGTCACCGCACACGACCCCGAGGAGGGCGTGCGCGGTGAGGACGTCGGCATGACCGCCACCGCGTTCCTGTCCGTCTCGCTCGACCCGCCCCTGGTGCTGGTCAGCGTGCGCGAGGACTCCCGGATGGACGAGCTGCTCTCCCGCCAGAACCACTGGGCCGTCTCCCTGCTCACCGAGGCCCAGCACCAGACCGCCGGTCGCTTCGCAATGAAGGCGCGGCTCAGCGACCGGCTCCTCTTCCAGGAGCTCCCCCACACCCGCGGCCCCGTCAGCGGCGCACCCCTGGTCGACGGCGCGCTGGCGGCCGTCGAGTGCCGCACCGAGCAGCGGGTCACCGCGGGCGACCACACCCTGGTCATCGGGCGCGTCCTGGCCACGCGGCTCACCCACGGGGAGAGCGGGCCGCTGCTCTACCACAGCGGGCGGTACCGGTCCTTGCGCTGATCCGCGGGCCCGCGGCCCCGAGCCGCCGTCAGTCCCAGCCGCGGCCCGTCCGGCCCCGCTTCAGATCGCTGCGCTGCTTCTTCTGGCGCAGCCTGCGCTCATTGATCCCGCGGGGCGTCTTCTTCTTGCGCCGCGGCGGCGGAGGGGGCGCCGTGGCCTCCGCGAGCAGCGCCGTCATCCGGACGGCCGCCGTCTCCCGGTTCCGCCACTGCGAACGGTGCTCACTCGCCCGCACGACCAGCACCGCACCGTCCACCAGCCGGTTCGCGAGCCGCTCCAGCGCACGGCGCTTCCACACCTCGGGCAGCGCCTGGGTGCGGGCCAGGTCGAAGCGCAGCTCCGCCTGGCTGTCGCTGGTGTTCACATGCTGGCCGCCCGGACCCGACGAACGGGTGAAGCGCCACGTCAGCTCGGCCTCGGGCAGGGCGACGTCGCCGCGGATGAAGTGGGGACCGGACATGCTCTCCATGGTCCGGCCTCCGGGCGCGGCCGTCATCCGCTTTTCCGGACACCCGCGCCAGCACCGCTCCTGCCCCTGCTCGGCCCCGGACGACGCCGCGAAGGTAAAGAACGCAAAGTGGCCCGGGAAAGCTGGAACCCGTCCGTCCTCCGGCTGCGTTGTGCAGGGTGTGAGGCGTACGGCCGCGGACCCCGGTGAGGTTCCGTTCCGGCGCCGGTGATTCCCTCGGAGTCACCACCAGAGCCAGACACGACAGAAGGGCACCCCATGGCTGTAAGCCTGTCCAAGGGCGGCAACGTCTCGCTCACCAAGGAGGCACCGGGCCTGAGCGCCGTCACGGTCGGCCTCGGCTGGGACGTGCGCACCACCACCGGTACGGACTTCGACCTCGACGCGAGCGCCATCGCGGTGACCGCCGAGGGCAAGGTCTACTCCGACCAGCACTTCATCTTCTTCAACAACAAGGCGACGCCGGACCAGTCGATCGTGCACACCGGTGACAACGTCACCGGTGAGGGCGAGGGCGACGACGAGCAGATCAACGTCAACCTGGCCGCGCTGCCCGCCGAGATCGACAAGATCGTCTTCCCGGTCTCGATCTACGACGCGGAGAGCCGCAGCCAGAACTTCGGCCAGGTGCGGAACGCCTTCATCCGCATCGTCAACCAGGCCGGCGGCACCGAGATCGCCCGCTACGACCTGAGCGAGGACGCCGCCACCGAGACTGCCATGGTCTTCGGCGAGCTGTACCGCAACGGCGCGGAGTGGAAGTTCCGCGCGGTCGGCCAGGGCTACGCCTCCGGCCTCGTCGGCATCGCCCAGGACTTCGGCGTCAACGTCTGAGACCTGCGGCCGCCGCCCGGCACGCCTCACCTCGGCGCACCGGGCACCCGCCCGACCCCGGGCCCTCCGGAGCCCAGGCCATCTGGCGGGGACCGACCGGGCACCGGCGGTGGGGGGGCCGGGGCCCCCGCGGCCCCCCCCCCCCCCGCCCCCCCCCCCCCCCCCCCCCCCCCCCCCCCCCCCCGCCCCCCCCCCCCGCCCCCCCCCCCCCCCCGGCGGGGGGGCCCCCCCCCCCGCGGGCGCCCCCGGCAACCAAAAAAAAAGGCAGGCGCCCCCGGGGCCCCCCCCCCGCCCCCCCCCCCGGGGCCGCCCGGGCCCCCCCCCCCCCCCGGGCCCCCCCGGCCCCCCGGCCCGGGGGGGGGCCCCCCCGGGGCCGGGGGGGGGGCGCCCCCGCCCCGGGGCCCCCCCCCGCACGCCTGCACGCCCGCACACCCCGACCGCGCAAGAGCCGCCCGGCGCACGACCGGGACGGCCCGACGCCCGGAACCACGCGGCCGGAACCGCGCGGCGGCGGGAGTCCGGCGGGCGTGACACCATCGCGCCGTGCTCGACATCGGCTACGCCCTCTCCCGCCGCTTCCCCGACCCGCCCCAGACGGACTACCGCACCGCCGACGTGCGGACCCTGCGGCACGATCTGTTCTGCGGCGACATCTACCTCGCCGACACCGACTCCGACCGCGAACTGTCCACAGCCTGGGGATGGGTGCCGGTGCTCGACTTCGCCTGGGCGCTCTGCGACATCGCCGAGGAACTGGACCGCGACCCGCTGGGGAGCCGCTCCCCGGGTCCGCACCGCGCCACCCTGGACTTCACCGAGTCCGCGGAACTGCTGCGCTTCACCCGCCGGTTCGGCTGGGTGGAGATCACCGCAGACTGGTCGCCGGACGGCGAGGAACCGCTCTCCTTCTCCCACAGCGCCCTGCGCCGGGAGGCCCGCGACTTCCTGCACGACCTCGTCGCGGACCTCACGGACCTGCACGAGGACCTGGCCGCCAACCCGGCCGTCCACGTCCTGACCTCCCGCTTCCCCCGGGTGCCCTGACTCCGTGCCCGTGCGCCGGGGCGCTCGGCGCCGCGGCCTCAGGGCTCCACCCGCACTCCGATCCGCGCCGCGAACGCGGGGGCCAGCTCCATCAGCTGCCCCGGGTTGATGGTGGCGCCGGCCAGCCGCTCCACACCCGAGGCGATGTCCAGCTCGGTCGCTCCCCGCAGATCCACGTCCTTGAGCCGCACCTCGCGCAGCTCGGCCCGGCGCACCGTGCAGTCGCGGAAGGCCACCCGCTCCAGCGCGGCACCCGCGAAGTCCGGCTCGTCCAGCACACAGCCCTCGAACGTCACGTCGGTGAGCGACGCCTGCCGGAGGTTCAGGAAGTCGATCTTCCCACCGGACACCAGCACCCGGTTCCACCGCGCCCCGTGCAGCCGGACACCGCCCAGCCGCGCATCCCGCAGTTCCACGTCACGGAACTCGGCACCCGCCAGCTCCGTACCGACACCGCGGACTCCCTCCAGCACCGAGTCGATCACCCGGAGCCGCCCCAGCCGGGCCTCGTCCAGCACGCACCGGTACATCCCCACGTCCAGGAACGTCGCACCGCCGCCCTCGGTTTCGCTCAGGTCCAGTTCCTCGAACCGCACCCCGTCGTAGTCCCCGTCCGGCTCCAGCTCCCGCCCCTCGAAGGGCCGCAGCTCGGGAAGGGAGATCTGCGGGCGCCGCGCCGCCCGTACTGCCGATGTCGCCATCCCCTCATGGTGCGGCCGGCCACTGACAACGGCGGCACCGACGGCGGAGCGGCGAGGTCGGCGAGTCGGAGGGGCGGCGGCGCACCCGCACCGCCCGGGCCGGCTGCGCGCGAGCCGCGCGGAAAGTGGTTCTGGTCCCATAACCGGTATCCGGGCCCCACCACCCGGCCCGCTGGCCTAGCGTTCTTCCCATGACCACCAGGACCGGGAACCGGAAGCGATGGCTCATCGCGGTGGCTCTGCTGTGCGCCCTGGCCGTGACCGCGGCCGCCGTGGTGCTGATCCGGCAGTACCAACAGGACCGGGCGTCGAAGCCCTTCGTCGTCCCCGAGGGGTGGCGCGCCACCCAGGTGTACACGGCGGCCGACAAGGCGCTCTCCGTGCCCGAGGGCACGACGCGGAAGGCCGCCGAGCGCGCCGCCCACGCGGGCGAACTCCCCCTCCCCGCCGCGGCGAAGCACAATCCCGAGGGGTACCTCTACCCCGCCACCTATCCGGTGCGCGCCAGGACGACACCGACCGCGCTGGTCACCTTCATGGCGAAGACGGCGAAGGAGCGGCACCTGGCCGCGGGCGTGGACGACTACGACACCCTCGTCATCGCCAGCCTGGTCCAGGCGGAGGCCGACACCCCCGAGGACATGGCGAAGGTCGCCCGCGTCATAGCCAACCGCCTCAAGCGGGACATGCCGCTTCAGATGGACTCGACCATCAACTACGCCCTCGGCCGCTCCACCCTCAACACCAGCCACGCCGACACGCGTCTCGACTCGCCCTACAACACCTACCGCCACAAGGGCCTGCCCCCCTCCCCCATCAACAACCCGGGCCCCGAAGCCCTCGAAGCGGCCCGGCACCCCGCTTCCGGCGACTGGCTCTACTTCGTCACCGTGAAACCGGGCGACACCCGCTTCACGGACGACTACGCGCAGCACGAGAAGTGGGTGGAGGAGTTCAACACCGAACAGGCCGACGGCGCCTGAGCCGGACGCCACTCGGCACCAGCGCCGGCCCCAGGCCCCAGACCGGGACCCCGCCCGCGACCGAAACCGGGACCCGGAACGGACCCGGCGACGGGAGTGGCCGGGTCCGATTTCCCACCGAACCCCGCAGGCACCGGACATGAGTACTACGATTTTCCTGGTGTGTCGTACATCACATCGCGAGGGCGACAGGTGGGCCGCGCGGGAGAGCTGTGTGCCCCGCACGGGAGATGGGGGGGCGTTTGTGCGCGAGATGACCAAGGGGATGAACGTAGGGCTCAGCTCGCTGAGCCCCCATGCCGGCTCGGTGCTCGTCGGCCTGAGCTGGGTCAGCCCGATCGGGGACGGCGACGCGGACGTGTCCGTCCTGCTGCTGGACGCGAACGGCAAGGTGCGCGGAGACAGCGACTTCTACTTCTACAACAACCCCGCCGCGGCCGACGGCAGTGTGCAGCTTCTGGGCAAGACACCGACGGAGAACGGCGACGAGGACCGCATCGGCTTCGACCTGACCGCCGTCCCGCCGGAGGTCGACCGCATCGTCGTCACCGCGAGCCGCTACGGCGGCCGGGATTTCGGGGAGTTGGCGGACGTCGAGGTCACGCTCGCCGACGGGACCGGCGAGCGCCTCCTCCGCTTCGCCGTCGAAGACGCCGACACGGTCAGCGCGATCATCTTCGGCGAGCTGTACCGGCGCGGCGGGGAGTGGAAGTTCCGGGCCGTCGGCCAGGGGTACGCCGGCGGACTGGCCGGGCTGGCGACGGACTTCGGCGTCGACATCGAGGACGACGCCGATGACGCTGACCACGCGGACGGCGCCCAAGCCGAGGACGGCGAGGAGGCGCCCCGGGACGAGCGGGACCCCGCCCGGACAGTCCGGGCCGGGCAGACCGCTCCGGACCCGCACAACAGCGCGAACGCCGCCAGGAACGGCACCGGCACCGGCACCGGCACCGGGAAGGAGACCGGGCCCGGAGACGGAACCGCGCAAGCCGACGGTCCGGACCCGCGAACGACGCCCGGCTCACCCCCCGCTCCGGCTCCGGCTCCGGCTCCGGAGACGACGCCCGGCCCGGTACTGGCTCCGCGCGCGCCCGACGGCACCGTCCCGCCCCCGCGACCGACCCGTCCCCGCACCGCGAAGAAGAAGGTCACTCTGCCCCGGGCGGACCGGAAGGCACTGGCGGAGAACGAGTCCTGGCGGCCCTCCCGGCTGGTACCGGTCCCGACGCTCAAGAGCGACCGGGACCGCGAGGTGCGGGCCACCTCGGTGCTGCTGTCGGTGATGGCCCAGGTGCCGGAGTTCGGCAGGAGGCTCACGGCCGCGTTCGGGGCGCCCGCCGGGCGCATGGAGACCTACACCGAGGTCGTCCTCCCGCACGGCGAGACACCGCGCCGCCCGGACGGGGTGATCCGCGTCGAGCGGGCCGGAAAACTGTGGACCGCCCTCGTCGAGACCAAGACCAACGGAAGCGCCCTCAAGCCCGACCAGGTGCAGGCGTACATGGACATCGCCGCACGCCGCGGCTACGAGGCCGTGATCACGGTGTCCAACGACGTGGCGCTGGAAGGCAGCCCGCTCGTCGACGTCAAGATCGACGGGCGGCGCAAGCACCGCGTGGCCCTCCGGCACCTGTCCTGGGCCGAAGTCACCTACCAGGCACAAATGCTGATCCGCCACGAGGGCGTCGGGGACAAGGCGCACGCCTGGCTGCTCCAGGAGCTGCTGCACTACCTGCAGCACGAGAACTCCGGCTGCCATGGCTTCCAGAACATGGGCGCGGCCTGGGTGCCCGTACGCAACGGGATCAACGACGAAACGCTGTGCGAGGGTGATCCGCGCGCGCTGGACGTGGTCGAGAGCTGGGAGCGACTCGTCCGCCAACTGTGCCTCGGCCTCGGCGGCGAACTCGGACAGAAGGTGCTGCCCGTCCACCGGGCCAAGCGCGGTGCCGACCCCGCCGCACGCCGCAACCGCCTGGCCGACCGACTCTGCCGCGAGGGGCTGCTCCAGGCGGAGTTCCGGATCGACGGGGCACCCGGAATCCTGGCGCTCAACGCGGATCTGCGCACGGGGAAGCTGCGCACCTCCATCGAGATCCCGGCCCCCGAGCAGGGCTACCCGCTCAGCAGGGCGAAGCGGCTGCTCCGCCGGCTGGCCGGGGCCCCGGCGGACCTCCACGTGGAAACGCTGCTGGAAGGCGGGGCGGGCGGCCCGCGGGGGACACTGGAGCGGCTGCGGCCGGAGCCGGCGGACATGCTCCCGAAGGGCGACACCCCGGTCACCGGCTTCCGGCTGTCGTTGTTCAAGAGCATGGGGAACAGCCGGGGCAACGCCGAATCCGGTTTCATCCGCAGCGTCGACAACGCGGTGCACCGCTTCTACGCGACTGTGGTGGTGCATCTCGACCAGCCCTGACCCCCTGTCGGTCCCCGCAGGGCAGCGGGGACCGATGGATTCAGGCCGTCGCAGGCGGTCGGCCGACCCGGCCGCACACCCCTCGCCCGAACCCGCGCGCATCCGCCGCCCGCACGTCGTACGGCTCTCCGGTGGAGGTGCCGCACCCGTCCCCATGGAGGCACGGAAAGTGGCCGAATGACAGCGCCGGGTCAGAAACGTCCTGTACCGGACGGGGGCGGGACCGCTATGGTGAGGGCCCGTCATACACGTTGCGGAGAGGAACGAGAGGAGGAATTCCGTGCCCTACCGAGAGACATGCTGGAACGCCGCAGACCCCTCGCGGATCGGCGTACACCGTGACCGGCGAGAAGCTGCTGGAGAGGCCGGATCCTCCAGCTTCTCCGCGCGAGGAGCAGTCTTCCTTTCGTTGTGAATCGCAGAGTGCACGCCCGGCCCGTGTGCGGTCAGGCGAGCGCGATGTATCTCGATCTCATGGAAGCCCTCGGCACATTCTTCGGCGGTCTCGGCGCCTTTCTCGCCGCCACGACCCAACTGCTGAACACCTTGCAGAAGAAGGACGGCGAGGAGAGGGGCGCCGGCAGCGGCAACGACGCACCGGTCGGCTGGGACATCCCCCAGGCACTGGCCCTCCACCCGACCACCGCGGCCTGACCCGCTCCCCCTGACCCGCCCTCGGGAGACGCCACTCCGCACCATGCGTCCCTCGCACCGGTCCATTGCGGCCGGCATCCGGGCGGCCGGGCAGCGACATCAGACCGCGGGCACCTCACTCCGGCGTTTCCGGGCACCACACGCGCAACGCACCCGCAGCCCGTCCGCACAGGGGGAGGAGCCGTCACGCTCCTCCCCCTGTCGTCGACGCACCCATGGCCCGAGGTCCAACAGCGGGCATCGGATATCCGGCCTCACGCGCCACACGGCTCCCACACGCCCAGCACGCCCCGCCTCGAACGCGAAAGCCTCCGCACCGGCCCAGTCCCGGCCCGAGCGCTGGTCACAGAATGGCCACCTCTCCCCCAGGTTCTCCACAGAGTGCGCCGCAGAGCACTACGGTCACTCCACCCGAAACACACGTGGGGGACGAGATGACCAATCCGTACACCGCTCCCATACCTCCGGCTCCGCGCCCGCCCGACACCCGTCCGCTCCGCAAGCGGGTGCTCGTATGGGTCGGAGGCGTGGCCCTCTTCGTCGTGGGCGTGGGCGTCGGCGCCACCGGCGAGGACGGGCAGCAGCCGGTCGGCGACGAGGCGAAGCCCGCGACGACCGTCACCGCGCCCCGGACGGCGACGCCCGAACCCGCGCCCACGGTCACCGAGACCGTCAAGGCCAAGGCCGAACCCCGCCCCACGGTGACCGTCACCAGGACCGCAGCCGCGAAGGCGGCCGACGACGGCGACGCCGGAAGCGGCGGCAACAGCGGCGACACCGGCGGCGGCCAGGACGGCCCGGACACCTGCTCGATCATCTCCAGTTCCGGGAACTGCTACTCGGCGGGCCAGTTCTGCCGCAACAGCGACCACGGCGCCACCACCTCCACCGCAAGCGGCCGGACCATCAAGTGCGCCTCTCGCTCGGGCTCCTGGCGCTGGACGTACAACTGACGTCGGCTCAGTCCCGCACGGACACGGCGTCCCGGTCCTCGACCCGCTCAGTCCGCTCGGCGGTCCCGGGCGGGCCGGACCGGCGCAGGACGAGAACCGCGACGAGGACGGCAGCGGCCAACAGCCCGGCGCCGAGGCGCAGACCGAGCGCATACCCCGCGTCGAGCGCCTCGGGGGTGACGGCGCCGCCGGTGCGGTGCTGGGCCGCGGTGCCCAGTACGGCCAGCCCGAGGGAGGCACCGATCTGGCGGGAGCTGTTGAGCAGGCCGGACGCGGTGCCCACCTCATGCGCCGCCACCCCCGCGGTGGCGGTGGAGACGACGGGTCCCAGGCAGAGTCCGAAGCCGGCACCGGCGGCGACCGACGGCCCCAGGACATCGGTGGCGAACGTGCCGTCGGCGCTGATCAGGCCGAACCAGGCGAACCCGGCCGCCGTCAGCGTCCCGCCGGCGACCAGCAGGGTGCGGGGCGCGACGCGGTAGCCGAGGACGATGGCGAGCACCGACCCGGCGATCACCGCGAGGGCGAAGGGCAGGAACATCACCCCGGTCAGCGCCGGGCCCTTCCCGAGGACCTGCTGGAGGTAGAGGGAGACGAAGTAGAAGGACGCCGCCATCGCCGCGCCCACCAGCAGGTTGTAGGCGTTCGCGCCCGCGACCGACCGGTTGGCGAACAGGCCCGGCCGGACCAGCGGTTCGCGTGCCGTGGTCCGCTCGACGTGGAGGAAGGCGGCCAGCAGGACGGCGGCGGCCGCCAGCGTCGCCAGGGTGACCGGTGAGCCCCAGGCGTACCGGTCGGTCCGGACGATGCCGAACACCAGCAGCGTCGTTCCCGCCGTCGCCAGGACGGCACCGAGCACGTCCGGACGGCCGCGGGAGACCGGCGCGCTGTCGGCGACGCCGCGCCAGGCCAGGGCCAGCGCGCAGGCGGCCATCGGCACGTTCACGAACATCACCCAGCGCCAGTCGGCGTACTCGGTGAGCAGCCCGCCCAGCAGGACTCCCATGGCGCCGCCCGCGGCGTTCATCGCACTCCACACACCGAAGGCCCGGACCCGCGCCCGCCCCTCGGGGAACGTCTCGGCCAGCACCGCCAGCGCGGCCGGCGCCAGCCCGGCGGCCCCGACGCCCTGCGCGGCCCGGGCGGCGACGAGGTGACCGGGCGCCTGGGCCAGGCCCCCGACCAGCGAGGCGAGGCCGAACAGGCACAGCCCGAGCAGCAGGACGCGCCTGCGACCGTACCGGTCGGCGGTCCTGCCGCCCAGGAGCAGCAGCCCGCCGAAGGCGAGGGCGTAGGCGTGGATGACCCAGGTCAGGCCCGCCGCGCCGAAGCCCAGGCCCTCGGCGATCTTCGGGAGTCCGACGTTCACGACCGACAGGTCCAGCGACACCATGAACTGCACGACGGCCACCGCGGCAAGCGTCAGTCCGGGGCGGGCGGTTGAGCTCTTCGTCATCGCGTTCTTCTCCGTTCCCGGCGGGGGCGCACGATGAGGCGGGCAACTTTTCGAACATGTTCCGAAAGTAGCATCGAACCGCCCGCCGCGCACGCGAAGAGCTTCGGGAGCGGCACGGCTCCGCGGACGGCGACGAGCCGCCGCGCTCGGCGCGGCATGGGCGGGGACGGCCTCGTCCAGGGCAGAGGCGCCGCCCTCGTCCCGACAGGCGGGACGGCATGATGGGGCAATGCCCCGACCGCCCGAACCGTCCGAGCCGCCCGGCCCACACCAGTCGCCCGAGACACACGAGACGCCCGACGCACGTGAGACGTCCGAGACACGTGAGACGTCCGACGCACGCGAGTCACCCGCACCGAGACCGCAGGACGGGGCCGCTCGCAACAGCAGTCGCACCGGCCCCGCCGGGGACACCGAACCCACCGGACGCATCGGCCGCACCGGCCGCACCGGCCGCCCGCGGCTGACCTCCCGCGCGGAGATCCTGGCGGCCGCCCGCCGGCTCATCGACCGGGACGGCTGGGAGAAACTGACCATCCGCCGCCTGGCCGCCGAACTCGGCATCGGCGCGACGACCCTGTACCACCACATCCGGAACAAGGACGAACTGCTCGTCCTCCTGCTCAACCACCACGTCGACCGGATCGCACGCCCGCAACTGCCCGACGATCCGCGCGAGCGCGTCGTCGCGGCCGCCACCGCCCTGCACGACGCCCTCGCCGACTGGCCCTGGGCCGCGGAGATCCTCACCGCCGACGGATTCGTCGGCCTGCTCGACGCATCGGCCCTGTGGATGGTCGAGGCCGTCGTCGCCGGAGCCGAGGACTGCGGCTGCACCCCCGCCCAGGCCGTCGACGTCTTCCGCGACCTCTGGTATTACACCGTCGGCGAGATCCTCGTCCGCGCCCACTCGGCCCGCCGGCCGACCGAGGACACCCACCCCGCCCCCCGCGGCGCCTCCTTCAGCGACCTCGACGCCGCCCAGGTACCCCGCCTCGCCGCCATCGGCGACCGGTGGCCAGAGCTGGCCGCACGCGACACCTACCCCCGGGGACTCCGCGCCTTCGCCGACGCGCTCCTCCCCCGCACCCCGCCGACCACACCCCGAACCGGCACCTGAGCCCGCGCGCCCGACAAGCGCCAGCGGGCCGCCGCGACGACAACGCGCCGCCGCGACTCTCCTCGGATGCGCGAAGTTTCCGCCTTACGCGCCGAACGGGGATGACTCCGCCCACGACGGGTACGGCGTCCCACACAGCGGCGACCGCCCGGACCCCGGGAATCCGGACCGGGCGCTGCCGACGGTCCGCATGCACACTGCCGGGGGGCTCCATGGACGAGAGCAACTACCTGCGTGAGCGGCTTCACTGGGCACTCCGCGCAGGCGGCGCCCTCACGGCGTTCTGCGTCGTAGGGGCGGTGCTGTCCGCCCTGTTCGACGCTCCGGACGTGGTGTCCTGGCCTCTGGCAGCCGGTGCGGCCGTCGTCGGCTGGCGCGGCGGCAACCAGCTGATGCGGCGCTACGAAGGCCGCCGGTGACGCGGTAGCAACAGGCGGAAGCCAAAACGGTGTTGCGGCCCGACATCCGAGTTGCGGGCGGGCGGCCTGCCCCGAAAAAACGATGGAGCGAGACCCCCGGGTACCGCTACCGTGCTACCGCCTTTGTCGCCTCACCGAGGACGCGCCCTTGTACACCAAGTGAGACCCCCCGAGTGCTGATCTGTCGCGCGTCGCGCCTGTGCGCCGCGCTGCTTTCCGCTGCGGACTTCTCACTGAAACCGGTGTACTGCTGTGCAAACGACCTGGGTGGTCGTTCCCACCTGCCTGCCCGAAATCCTCCGCCGTTGTCATGTCTGCGCCTCCGAGCGCTTCCGGACGAGCGGAAAATTCCGCGTCAACGCGAACCACAAACTCCTCGACGCCTGGCTCCTCGCCCTGTGCACCGGCTGCGAGGAGACCATCAAGCTCACCGTCCTGGAGCGGACCAACGTCCGTTCCATCCGCCCCGAACTGCTGGACCGCCTCCACCGCAACGACCCCGGCCTGGCAGCCGAACTGCTCCAGGACCCGACCGTACGGCGCCGCAAACATCGCCCTCGACTGGCGCGACGCCCGGCGCCTGGAGACCTCCGGCCCGGCGTCACCCGACACCGAGGACGTGCCTGGCGAGAGGACACCGGCGGACGTGGCAGCGGCCCAGCCGGAAGGCGAGACGCTCGAAGTCTCGGTCCGCTTCGCGGCGCGGATACCCGTCCGCCCGGTACGCCTCATCGCTGACGGCTTCGGCCTCTCACGGGCCGAAGTGGAGAGGCTGGTCGCCGAGGGGAACCTCGTCTCGACGGTCCGCCTGAGCGGCAAGCTCTCCGCCGACTTCACCTTCACGTTCAAACGCTGAGCCGGGCCCCACCGGGTAGGTCCGGCCCAGCGCGGCGGGCCGGACCTACCCGGACTCCACGATCGACTTGAGCCGTGCGAGGTCGGCGGCAACGGTGTCCGCGTCCCGCTCGAAGTCGGCGTCGCTCATCTCCGGCCGCCGACGCAACGTGAACACCACCTCGCTCCCCGCACCGTGGGCGATCACGCGCACCGGGTTGTAGACGGTCTGCCCCGAAGGCAACGTCACATCGTGATCCAGCACGCCCAACTCATTGCGCGGCGCGAAGGCGACCACCACCCGCCCCATCGGCGACGACTCCGCGACCCACCCCTCGTCCCCCTGCTCGATGGAATCCCCCAGCCCATGGGCCCACACGGGCAGATTCACCGGGTTCGACGCATAGGCATAGACCTCGCCGAGGGGCCGATCGATGTAGACGCTCACATGGCGTGATGCGGTGACTTCGCTGCTCATGGGAACGACGGTAGCCCTCCCCCCGCGCCTCCTTCTTGAACGAATCGGCCGTTCCTCCGCACCGGTCCCACGTCCTCCGGGTCGCCCTCCGCCGGGTCACCGTCAACCGGATCGCCGTCCGCCGGGTCGCCGTCAACCGGATCGCCGTCCGCCGCGTCCCGGTGCTCCGCGACATCACAGACGTAAAGAGACCAGCGAAGCACCGTGCCAAGCCCACCAACCTCCCGTACCCCACAAGAGTGAAGGAAGTGAACTCGGCTCGCTTTCCTGCCCATTCGCTGGCATAGGCTCCAGCCGAGCACCCGCTCCATCCGTACGACGCCGAAACGGCGGCCGCACGAGAACCCGCACGTCAACTGCACGACGCCCGCACGACGACAGCACACATACAACGGCCCCCGGCCGGGACTGCCATCCCGATCGAGGGCCTGACCACCGAGGAAGAAGAGCCTTCCCCATGGCTGTTCAGCAGCTTAACGCGGCTGCGCCCGCGCGCCCGCCCTCTCGCCCGTACCGACGTTGCACCGCCGCCAAGTCCGCACCGGCCCCGGCCCGGCCCGGCGTCGTCCACATCAAGTACCGGCACCGCGAGCGCTTCACCGTCGTCGGCAACCATCTCGCCCAGCACCGCGAGCTGTCGCTCCTCGCGATCGGGCTCGCGGTGCACATCCAGTCCGTGCCGGACGGCACCCGCGTCGACATCAAATCGCTCACCGCACGCTTCCCCGAGGGCGAAGCCCGTATCGCGGCCGCGCTGCGGGAGCTGGAGACGTACGGCTATCTGACGCGGACCGCGCGGCGCGCACCCGGCGGGCGGATCGTCACGCACACCGTGTCGTACGACAATCCAAGGGCGCCCCAGCGCCGCCCCCACGCCGTACCCCGCGTAACGGAGGAACCCCGGCCCACGGCCGCCGCCTGCGCCGAGCCCCCACCGCCCCGCACACCACCCCAGGCGACGCCAGCACCGCCGCCCCAGCCGGCGCCCACACCACCCCAGCGACCCACGACCACTCCTCCCCCGGCACCGAGACCGCCCCTCCCGGAACCGCGCACCCCCGACCCCGTACGGCAAGGCACCGCGGCCGCGCTTCTCGCCGGGCTCCGCCGGGACGACGACCGTCTGCTGCTCTCCGAGCGGGACGTGGCCCGCCTCACCCCCGCCGTCGGCGCCTGGCTGGAGCGCGGCACCGGACCGGAGGCCGTGCGCCGCACCCTCACGGCGCACCTCCCCGCCGGGCCGCTCCGCCGTCCGGCCGCCCTCATCTCCCACCGCCTCACCGTCCAGCTCCCGGCGCCGCTGCCCGAGGCCCCGCCCCCGGACCGCCGCCCGGACCCGTTCCAGGAGTGCCCGGAATGCGAGCTTCCCTTCCGCGCCCCTCGCCCGGGCCGATGCCGGAACTGCCGCAGCGGGGCGTCATAGCGGACCCCGCCACGGGCGGCGCCGCTAAAGTGAAGGGCCTGGTCTCCGGTCACCGCAGAAGGGAGCGAACGCCGTGACGATCACCCCGCACCACACTGATCACGACTCCTTCCAGTACCAGGCGATGCGCGACATCGTGCGCCGCATGAGCGACGTGGTGCCCGGCAAGCTGGAGATCACAAAGGAAGGCATCGTCCACGACATGGTGGCACCAGGAGGGCCGCACGAGCTGACAGCAGCCCGCATCAGCCGTCGGCTGGAGCAAGTGATGCCGGACGAACTGCTGGCACACACGGGTACCCCGGACGTCGAGGACGTGGCAGAGGGCGTACTGCGGCACCCGGAGGTCATGGTGATCGCCGAGGCCGACATGGAAGTGGAGGGCGCCTTCGACCCCCGTTCCGTCCTCGCCGCCATCTAGGTCGTCTCCCGCTCCAACCCGGACAACGACTGGGCGAGCAAGATGCGGGACTATCCGCTGCTCGGCATCCCGATCTACGTGATCTTCGATCCCCGAACCGGTGAAGGCGCGGTCTTCTCCGACATCCACACCACCCCCGCGGGTTTCCGCTACACCACCCGCAAGGACTCCCTCTACGGGGAGGCGGTCACGATCCGCGAGTGGACCATCTCCACGGACGGACTCCCCCGCTACGCACCCTGACCCCGGCGGGCGCGATGCTCGTGGCGCCGCTGACGACGACAACCACCTGCAAGTGGCTTCGTGTTGATCAGACCAGTAAGCGAGAGCGACGAAGGCCCGCGGAGCTGGTCCGCGGACCTCTGACCTGCGGAGCCGCCTGTCGGATTCGAACCGACGACCTTCTGTTTACAAGCTGTGGAGAGGTCGGGCATCTGTGGTTGGAGTGGTCGCACGACCGGCGTTCACAGGGGACTACGGCCACCAACGGTCCGCGCGGTTGCTGTACTTCGCTGCTGTACAGCAACCGCCAGCGGTCTGCACGTGAGACGCCGCGGTCACGAAGTGACCGGCAGTTCCCTGGCCCGCTGCCGCGCCTGCGAACGCAGCTCGGTGAGACGCGGGTGGAAGGAGTTGTGCCGGTTCTGATCGAGGTTCAGCGGGAGGTCGAGACTGCTGATCAACTCTGCCTCGACCGTCCACGGCTCCGGATGCTCCAGCCAGCACACCCGCGCGTGCTCGGCCATCCACTCACTCAACACCGCCTCGCCGGCCTTGGTGAACGTCATGCGCTTCCCGCTGCCGACGCGACGCAGTTCCAACCCGAGCAAGCACCCCAGGGTGAGCCGCAACGTGGACCCGTAGGCGTTGCCTCGGAAGTGGTATCGCACCCGCTTCCGCAGGTTCTGCGTGCTCGTCCTGGTCGTCATGTGCCGCGGCGCGATCCCCACGTATAGGAGCCGGCCTGACGGCAAGTCCGGGTGCGGCGCCTCCTCGAAGTGCCACCCGTACACCCCTGCCACTCCAGGGACGGGTCCTGGACGTGACAAGACCTCACCGGCCGACCAAAGTTGCCCCGGTCTGGTCAGAGCGTCCGCGTGCACCACAAGCCTCCTGCAGTCGACTCACGGGTGTCGAAGCTACCTCGCACTCGCGCGCCCCTGCTGAGGCGCCCTCGGAGTCCTGAACTTGGGAATCACGGGGTTGGCGGGTGTCGCTGGTGATACTTGACCAGCGACAACGCGTTGGGCTGCCCAAGGGCCTCTCGTGCTGACACCCGCCGTTGACCGTGGCTTACCGACGTGTCGGGCACGGTTGTGAGCACCGCATGAGGAGTCCGGTTCGGGCATCCTCCATGTCCAACCAACATCGGGGGACGTGCTCGGGAGTGCCTGCCCAGTTCACGAACACGTGAGTCAGTCAATGAATCGTTGACGCTCTCCCGATCTTGAACGAGGTCCCACGGCTCCGCCACCTGCGTGGTCAGTACCGAAGAGCCCTCTTTAGCCCCGGATATGTATTTCTTGATCGGCGAGGCTGTGCCCAGGGTAATCCAGTATTGATTCACGACATCACATTCGTATCCAACAAGGAGGTACCCATGCTGGGGCTGCGATTCCGAAGGGTTGTGCGGCTAATGCGCACGCTCAATGCAGGAATCATCGTTCAACTGGGCTTGCTGATCCTATGCTCGCGGTTTGTCAGTCCGGAGCAAATGACTGCAGTCTCAGGGATGCTGTTGGTTGCACATCAAGAGTCGGCGAGCAAAAAGAAGGAATCTAGGAGTCACCCTCCGAGTCCTCTTCGATCTCTTCCGAGTGAGCAGAGTCAAGCGAGAGTACGCGAAATGCCACCTGTAGATTCATGAGGTGGGATTCGTGCCTATCCTGCGCATCAATGACATAGCCGAAGCGCTTTTGGCGACGTCGGTTCATGTGTGCCTGCTCCGCCTCCCTGCGGCCACCGGCGATGCGGAGAAATCTCTGTTCTGCGGCTTGCCTGCTCTGCAATGCCATGGCATCTGCAATCTCCCGAAATGTGATACCGCGACGCCTGGATTCACGGAGTAAGCGCTCTTCTGAGTGCTCGACTAGGACCTTCAACTCGCTTACCAAAGTGAGGCCGTCTAGCAAATCCTGCCTAGTTCTTCGAGTGCCACGTTGGGGATGCGACATGATTGCCAGGAATGCGGCAACGTCGATCATGAAGTGGCCCGCTTCTTGGAACTGCTTGCCGTGGCGCCTGGCAAGTCGCATGCACGCGTTGACTGCCATACTCGGCAGCCATCCGTAACGCTCGGGGTGTCTCTGGTGCTTGTTGGTCATGGGGTTGATTCTAAGCATTCGCGCGAGATCGTTCAGAGGTACAATTGCCTTCGCTAAGCAATTTGAGTCATCTCCTCTCTCGGCAGCGGCGTGGAATCTTCCCCGGTATGACCTCGAGGGGGGAAGGTCAGCAACGACGGTGGGAGAGCTGGCCCAAGTACCCGTCTGTGGTCTCCTCAACTGCCCACCGGCATCAGCCACGCTTACCGGCTCTTGATCTTTAGCCTGCAGACGCCTCCGCGAAGCCTCGGCTGGTGACTTGGCGCTGGCGGGACCGGCCACGCAGGCCGCGACGATGCCTGAGCGCCGCCCCACGGACCTTGTCGGCGTGCCCAGTGGCCCAAGCCTGGCCGCCATCGTGGCTCATGCATGACTGCAGATCAGCCAAGCGATGAGAGAGCCAGGGCTCATGGGTATGCGTGCTGCTGCTTTGGGTTGCGCGCTGAGCGGCTCGGGGTCGGCGCGGAGCGGGGCGGAGACAGGAGCGGGCGGCGGCCACGGGCTGCCAGCGCGCGCGGCCCGCGTGAGCGGGCCGCCTTGAAGTCGCAGAGAAAGTTGTTACGCACGCGCTTCGGGTGCTGGTGGGCACGGTATCGGGCTGACTGTCCAAGTGGCCCGGGTGCTGCGCTGCTTGAGTGTGAGGGTGTGGGGCTTGCCCTGTTGGAGGTCGTGGGCTGCTGCTGGTTGGCCGTGGTCGAGCCATGTGCGGGCTCGCCGATAGGGGGCTTCATCCAGGGTGGTTGCGATCATCATGAGGCTGATGCGCATCCATCACAGGGCTTCGCGTGGGCTGTAGGCGTCGTAGGTGCCGATGCGGCGCTCGTTGACGTAGCACTCGCAGTAGTAGACGCATTGAGGCGGCTGCGGTCGCTCGCTCATGCCATCGACCTCGGGGCGGGTAGTGCGACGCGGTCTCCTCGCGCTGTGGGCCTGGCCGGCGCCTGGTGCTCGTCGTTGATCTCGACGGTGACCGTTCGGCCGTAGTCGTCTCCGCTGACCCGTACGCGGTTGGCCAGTGCTGCGACCAGGCCCAGGCCGCGCCCGTGAATCTCGTCCTGGTCCGGGGTCTCGACGTGGGGCTTCGTTGCGCCTCCGCCGGTGTCGGTGACCGCCAGGACGACGGTGCCGGGGGTTCGGTGCAGGAAGACGTGGAAGCTCCCGTTGGGGCTGCCGCTGGCCGAGTGGACGAGTGCGTTGGAGCCCAGCTCGCTGACGATCAGTGCTGCGTCGTCCGCGTGGGGGCTGTCGTGCAGGACGTCGCGGGTCCAGCGGCGGACTCGGCCGACCTCTTCGGGGAGTCCTGGGCAGGTGAGTTCCCAGATCCGCTCCGTACTCATATACTCGTGCATACAAGTTCCTTCGTGCTGGTGGCCGCTATGGGTAGTGGGTGTGTGCTAGATGAGTCGCACGCCGTCGTGGGCCCGGATGGCCGGCGGGGATGCCCCGTCGAGCGCGTCCAGGACGCGGACCGCGTATGCCTCGTCGGCGAGCTGGGTGACTTCTTCGCGGGTGGCCCAGCGAAGGGCGTAGGTCTCCTCCCCGGTGGTCGGGGAGCCGTCTACCGCTTCGCAGCGGAAGACCATGGAGACGATCAGGCCGGTCATGTTCTTGTAGATGCCTGTGAGGGTCGCCGGGAGGGCGATCTTCATGCCGGTCTCTTCGAGGACCTCGCGCTGGAGCGCGTCGGGGATGGTCTCCCCGGGTTCCAGGACGCCGCCGGGTGGCTCCCACTGGCCGTTGTCGCGGCGCTGGATGAGCAGCGCTCGGCCTGCGTCGTCAACGATGACCCCTGCGACGCTCACGGAGTGGGGGCGCTCTACCGTGCTCACGTTCCTCGGTCCCCTCAGATGGCTAGGCTTCTCCACCGTAGCAACAGAACTCAGTAGCTCGTCTAGATATCCAAAGGAGTACCCGTTATGGCTGCACTGTCCTCCGGAGTTCTCGGGGCGCTCGACCCGACCAGTGATCGCGCCGTCTTCCGGCAGATCGCCGACCAGGTCCGGGAGGCCATCGACAAGGGGCGCTTCAAGGAGGGCGCCAAGCTGCCGTCCGAGGCGGAGCTGGTCGAGCACTTCGGGGTCTCCCGGATGACCGTGCGGAACGCGCTCTCGATCCTTCAGAGCGAGGGTCTGGTCTCCTCCGAGCACGGTAAAGGCGTCTTCGTGCGACCACGACCCCCGGTTAGGCGTCTGGCCTCGGACCGGTTCGCACGTCGGCATCGTGATCAGGGCAAGTCAGCTTTCACCGTCGAGGCGGAAGCCGCGGGAAGCAAGCCCGAGGTGGACAGCCTGGAGGTGCGCGAGGAGAAGCCGGCACCGGACATCTCCGCGCGCCTGGGCTCGCCCCGCAAGGTCCTCGCCCGGCGGCGCCGCTATCTCCTCGACGGACGGCCCGTCGAGTTCGCCGTCTCCTACCTGCCCCTGGACCTGGCGCGCGGTACGCAGATCGCCGAACCCAACCCCGGGCCCGGCGGCATCTACGCCCGGCTGGAAGAGCTGGGGCACCGCCTGGACCACTTCGACGAAGAGGTCCGCGCCCGGATGCCCTCCCCGGCCGAGGTCAAGATGCTCCGCCTCTCCTCCGGCGTCCCCGTGATCAGCCTGATCCGCACCGCCTACGACACCGAGGGACGCGCGGTCGAGGTCTGCGACACCGTCATGGCCGCCGACGCCTACGTCCTCGCCTACCAACTCCCCGCCAACTAGGACATGTCGGGCCCGCGATGACGGCGCTGGGTTGTTTCTCGCGGACTCGTACACACCGAGAGGCATACTCGTATAGACGAGTGGGCAAGACGTGTGGCAGAGTATCCGCATCCCAGCAAGTACGTCCGGGGCGAACCATCCGTGAGCTTGTCTAGACGACTAGCTCTCATCGCTCCGGCGTACGGACAAGGAGAAACGACTTTGCGCACCATCCGAGTTGAGACCACTTCTGCAACCATCCTCCTGACCGAGGCACCCGCGCCCAAGGTCCGCGACCGGCAGACCGGCGAAGTCGCCAAGGACGCGGTGAGCGGCGAGACGCTGATGAAGGTCGGCGTCGTCTACATCGATGAAGGCGAGTCCTCGCTGATTCACGTCACCGTTCCCGAGAGCGGTGTGACGGACGGGCTCGCCCTCGGCGCCCCCGTGTCGTTGCCGGGTCTGGTGGCCCGGCCGTGGGACTCGGTGTTCAACGGGCAGCAGCGCCACGGCATCGCCTACCGGGCCGCCGCTGTTGCCCCGGGTGCCGTTCCGGCGGGTGTGGGGGCCTGACCGTGTCCGAGCTGATGACTCTGGTGGAGGTGGGCGGCCCGGTGGCCGGTCTCGGTGCCGGTGCCGCCTACCTCCGGGCCCGGCACCCGGCTGCCTACTGGTCGACGGTCGGCATGCCTGCCTCCGCTTTCCGCCTGGTGGGCTCGTACGGGACGGTCATGGATTCGTGCGGGCTGACCGTGCCACCTTCCCGTCTGCGGGCGCTGGCCGTGCGGGCGACCACTCGTCGTGAGGTGCGGCCGGTGCCTCCTCGTCGGGGCCTGCTGCGGCCGACCTCGACCGGCCTGCGGATACGTCTGCGGCTCGCTCCGGGGCAGGAGCCGGCCGACGTGGCTGCCTCTGCTGAGCGGCTGCGGCACGCCTGGGGTGTGCACGGCGTCTACGTGGAGCCGGTCAAGCCCGGTGTGGTCGAGCTGCGGCTGGTCGGCTTCGACGTCCTGCGGCGGGTACGGATGCCGCGCAAGGCGGGCGGTGGGTTCCTGCGGGTGCCGGTGGCACTGCGGGAGGACGCAACCGCCTTCGTCCGCGACTACCGCGCAATCCCGCACGAACTGGTCCTCGGGGCCACGCTGTCAGGCAAGTCCATGTACCTGCGGCACCTGATCACCGGCCTCGCCGCACAGCCGGTCGCGCTGGCCGGCATCGACTGCAAGCGGGGCGTGGAACTGGCGCCGTTCGCGCCCCGGCTCTCAGCCCTGGCGACCGACGCGGGGCAGGCCGCCGAGCTGCTGCCCACACTCGTGCAGGAGATGGAGGACCGATACGACCTGATCCGTGCCCGGCAGGGGATCGCCCCGTCCACGCCTGATGAGGAGATCACCTCGGATGTGTGGGGCCTGCCCGAGAGCGAACGCCCGGTGCCGATCGTGCTGTTCGTCGACGAGGTGGCCGAACTCTTCCTCGTCGCCAACAGGAAGGATGAGGAACGTCGGGACGAGATGGTCACCCAGCTCATCCGGCTCGCCCAGCTCGGCCGCGCCGCCGGGATCTACCTGGAGGTGTGCGGGCAACGCTTCGGGGCCGAACTGGGCAAGGGCGCAACGATGTTGCGAGCCCAGCTCTCCGGCCGCGTCTGCCACCGCGTGAACGACGAACCCTCGGCCAAGATGGCTCTCGGCGATATCGCCCCCGAAGCAGTCGGCGCCGCCTGCACAATCGCCCCCGAACGCCCCGGGCTGGCCGTCGTCGGCGACACCTCCGGCGGCTGGTCCCGCATCCGCACCCCGTATCTCTCCCTGGCCGACGCTGCCGCTCGCTGTGAGCGCACCGCGCACCTGGTGCCCGAACTGCCCGCGCTCAAGCCGTTCCGGCCCACCTCTACCGCCTGACCTCACCGCTCTCCGATTCGGCCGGCGCGGCCATCTCGCGCCAACTCCCTACCCCTCCCATGCCGAAATCAGAAAGGAGGTGCCATCCATGCGCGCCCACCTCGCCCGTGTAGACGCCGTGCTCGTCCAGGCCGTCATCGCTGCTGCGCTGTCCTTCGCCCACTTGCACGACCTGGCCTCGGCCGCCGGGCAAAACGGCTGGAAGGCGTGGGCCTACCCGGTGTCGGTCGACCTGCTGCTGGTCGCCGCCTGGCGTCGGCTGCGCTCGGGTCGTGACCGGGCGGCGGGCTGGTGCTGGTTCCTCGTCGCCCTCGCGGCCTCACTGGGCGCCAACATCGCCACGGCCGGGCTCCTGGACCTGGGCGACGTTCCCGACTGGCTGCGCATCCTCGTCGCCGGGTGGCCCGCCCTGGCCTTCCTCGGCGGAACCCTCCTCGCCCACACCACGCACGAACTCCCAGCCGAGCCGGCCCCCGAGGAGTCAACCGGCCCCGAGATCGCAGAGCCAGCCCCCGACGCCTCCGCGTCGGATGCGCCGGAGCTCCCGACGCCCTCCACCACGGCTGTTCCGGCCGCCCTGGTCGAGCACGCCCGCAAGATCGCGACCGCTCATCAGGAGCGCACCGGCACCCCCATCGACACCCCGACCCTTCGCGCTCGCCTCGGTGTTCCCGCACCGCTCGCCGAGCAGATCGCCGCTCACCTCACCTGACCGAACCGGAGGACCCGCCATGCCGCTCAACCGCCGCTTCCGCCGAGTGATCCGCATCGGCCCCGTGCAGGTCGGCACCGCCAACGACGGCCGGGGCCGCGAGAAGCACACCGCCGCGTGTACCGCCCCGCGCTGCGGCTTCTCCGCCGACTACGACTCCCGCGCCGCTGCCGAGCTGGCCGCACGCACCCACCGCTGCCCCATCCGCTGAAGGAGAGCTTTCCGTGTCCGTGAACCTGCCCCTGGTCGTCGTCCTGGGCCTGCTGGTGTGGGGCGCCGTGAAGTTCCTCGGCGTCCGGGTCTGGCTCGTCGTCGTGATCGCCCTGTTCGGCTTCTACCTCGCCGACACCTTCCTCGCCCCTGCCATCGACAACGGCACCCGCACCGGAGTCGAGACCGTCAACGGCAACCACGACTGACAGGAGAGCAACCGATGTTCCTGCGCCCCCAGCTCCCCGAGACACCCACCCCGAACCTGCCGACGACTGGCCAGCACGCGCACGTCCCTGCCTGCGACTGCCAGCACTCCGCACCCGGCGCCATGCCTCCGCAGCGCTCGCTGCCGACGGTCGGCTCGGGGGCCGTCGCGGCCGTGGTGGTCGGCGGTGTGGTCGTCGTCGCGTTGCTGGCTGCGGTCGTCGTGACGGCCGTCTCGGTCGCCGTGGCTGCGCTGGTCCTGCGCTCGCTCCTCGGCTCCCGCAGCGGCATCCACCACCACCGCTGAGTGGCCACCGGGGCGGTCTCGATACCGCCAAGCATCCACCGCCCCGGCAGCCCGGCCCCTTCCCCCACCCCGTAGGCCAGAGAAGGAGAAGCACCATCATCGCGCGCACCACCCCCGCCCCGCTCACCGACCTGGCAAACCTCGCCGCAACCGGCTCCCTGCCCGGTATCCTCCGCCAGCTCTCCGGACTGGGCGGCTGCACCAATCCCGTCCGCCTGGCCGGCCACCGCACCGAACACAACCTCGACACCAACACGGGCGAGATCGGCCCGGCCCTGCGCCGCCTCGACTCCGCCGAGCTGCCCGCCGGTGATCTCCTCGTCCGTTGCGGCAACCGGCGCACCACCCGCTGCCCCGCATGCGCCGAGACCTACCGCCGCGACACCTTCCACCTCATCACCGCCGGACTACGCGGCGGCAAAGGCACCCCCGAGACGGTGACGACACACCCGCGCGTCTTCGCGACGTTCACCGCACCGAGCTTCGGTCCGGTCCACAACCGGCCCGGCATCCGCGCCTGCCGCTGCGGACGCCGCCACGCTGCCGACGATCCGGCGCTCGGGTCGCCCCTGGCCCCGGACCGGTACGACTACGAAGCCGCGGTGCTCTGGAACGCCCACGCGGGCGCTCTGTGGCGCCGCTTCTCCATCCACCTCCGCCGCGAGATCGCGCGCCGCGCCGGACTCACCCAACGGGAGCTCCCGGAACACGCTCGCGTCTCGTTCGCGAAGGTCGCCGAGTACCAGAAGCGCGGCGCCGTCCACTTCCACGCCGTCATCCGCCTCGACGGCCCAGCCGGCGGCGACACCCCGCCCCCGCACTGGGCATCCGCCGAACTGCTGGGCGACGCCATCCGTGCCGCAGCATCCCGTGCAGTCGTGCCCGGCCCCGTCCTCGACGGCCGCACCCACACGTTCGCCTTCGGCACCCAGCTCGACATCCGCACCATCTACGGCCCGGACCTCGACGGCGGCCAGGCACTCACCGACCGCGCGGTAGCGGCCTACATCGCCAAGTACGCCACCAAAGGCGCCGAGACAGCCACCGGCACCCTCGACCGCCGCCTGCGCTTCATCGCCGAACTGGCCACCCTCAACCTCCCACAGCACGCCGAACGCCTCATCCGCACCGCCTGGGCCCTCGGCGCACGCAAAGACCTCGCACACCTCCGCCTCCGCGCCTGGGCCCACATGCTCGGCTTCCGCGGCCACTTCTCCACCAAAACCCGCCGCTACTCCACCACCCTCGGCGCCCTCCGCACCGCCCGAGCCGAATGGCAACGCCTGCAAGCCGCCATCGCACGCGGCGACGATGCACAGCCGGTGGACGACGAAGAGACAACACTCGTCCTCGCCCACTGGGCCTACGCGGGAACCGGTCTCACCGCCACGGAGGAGTGGCTGGCCGCATCCCTCGCCGACACCCCAACAATCCCCACTTCGGAAGGAGACGCCGCCCGATGACGGCGACCACGACCACCATCACGCCCAAGTGGCACACCACGGCCGAAGTCGCCGCCATGCTCGGCTTCGGCCTCTCCAAGACCAAGATGCTCGTCCTCACCGGGGAAATCCGCTCCGTCAAGGTCGGCCGCAACCGCCGCGTCCTCCCGGCCTGGGTGGACGAGTACATCGAGCGCTGCGCGGCGGAAGCCGAAGGAATCGGCGCCGAGAGGTGGTCCGCGTGAGTGGCAAGCGGGGCAACGGCGAAGGTTCGATCTACCCCTACCGCAACGGCGGCTTCGCCGCATACGTCTGGGTCACCACCCCGGACGGCAAACGCAAGCGCAAGTACGTCTACGGCAAGACCCGCCCGGAAGTCCACGAGAAGTGGCTGAAGCTCCACAACGAGGCCAAGAAGGGCCCGGTGGCCACTCGGCACCGCACTGTGGACGGCTTCCTCAACTACTGGCTGACCTCCGTCGTGAAGCCCAACCTGGCGCCCCTGACGTACGTCGCGTACGAGGGTGCCGCTCGCCTCTACATCGTGCCCCGCCTCGGCTCCAAGCGGCTCGACAAGCTGACGGTTCGCGACGTGCGCGAGTGGCTGACGGAGCTCGCTGACACCTGCCAGTGCTGCGCCCAGCGCAAGGACGCCAAGCGCCGTCCCGAGCGGCAACGCTGCTGCGCCATCGGCGAGTGCTGTGAGCAGTATCCGAGCGGGCGGGTCGTCCAGATCGCCCGGGACACCCTCCGCGCGGCTCTGAGTCAGGCCGTGGTCGAAGAGGAGATCCCGCGCAACGTCGCCAAGCTCGTACGCGTCCCGAAGCCCCGGCGCCGGAAGGTCAAGGCGTGGTCCGTCGGTGAAGCCAGCCGCTTCCTGGAGCACGCCGTCACCTCGGACGACCCGCTGTACGCGGCCTGGGTCCTGGCGCTCACGCTCGGACTGCGGCGCGGGGAAATCCTGGGCCTCACGTGGGAGTCCATCGACTTCGACACCGGAGAGCTCTACATCGACCACCAGCTACAGCGCGCAGGACGTGAGGTCCTGCACCGCGAGACGAAAACGGAGGACTCGGAGGACTTCCTCCCCCTGCCGGAACTCTGCCTCGCAGCGCTCCGCCAGCGCCGCCAGCAGCAAGAGGAGGACCGAGAAGCGGCCGGTGAGCTCTGGCAGGACGTACATGGACTGATCTTCACCACCCGCTACGGGACACCGATCGAGCCCGGCAACCTCACCCGGGCCTTCGCCGTCCGCATCCGCCAGGCCGGCGTCCGCGCGATCCCGCTCCGGAACACCCGGCACACCACCGGTTCGCTCCTCGTCGCGATGAAGGTGCACCCCAAGGTGGCGCAGCGGATCTTGCGGCACTCCAAGTTCACGATGACCTTCGACGTGTACTCGGAGGCCAGTGACGAGGAGATCCGCGAAGCACTGCAACGGCTTTCCCGCGGCTTCGGCCAGAGCGCGACGGACGCCCCCGAGGAGTCCGACGAGGACTCGTAGCGGCCCGTAACGATCATCCCGGTTGCTGTACTTCGCTGCTGTACGGCACCGCAGAGGCCCCGCATCGATCATGATGCGGGGCCTCTGACCTGCGGAGCCGCCTGTCGGATTCGAACCGACGACCTTCTGTTTACAAGACAGATGCTCTAACCAGCTGAGCTAAGGCGGCGGGGGTGCGTCGCTCGTGCAGTGTACCTGGGAGATGGATCGTGATGCTTGCGACTACTGACAAACGGGCGTGCAGCGGCTAGCGTCTCGCCAGGTCCACGCAGTGGACTACACCTCCCTTTACGACGGATCGTCCGGCACGTACCTGCCGGTGAAGGAGAAGAGAACATGGCCACGGTCACCTATGACCAGGCGACCCGGGTGTACCCCGGCGCCGACACCCCCGCCGTCGACAAGCTCGACATCGAGATCGCGGACGGGGAGTTCCTCGTTCTCGTCGGTCCCTCCGGCTGCGGCAAGTCCACCTCGCTGCGGATGCTCGCCGGCCTGGAGGACGTGAACGAGGGCAACATACGCATCGGCGAGCGCGACGTGACCCACCTTCCGCCGAAGGACCGGGACATCGCGATGGTGTTCCAGAACTACGCGCTCTACCCGCACATGACCGTGGCGGACAACATGGGCTTCGCGCTCAAGATCGCGGGTGTGGCGAAGACCGAGATCCGCAAGAAGGTGGAGGACGCCGCCAAGATCCTCGACCTGACCAAGTACCTGGACCGCAAGCCCAAGGCGCTCTCCGGCGGTCAGCGGCAGCGGGTCGCGATGGGCCGGGCCATCGTCCGGGAGCCGCAGGTCTTCCTGATGGACGAGCCGCTCTCCAACCTGGACGCCAAGCTCCGCGTCCAGACCCGTACGGAGATCGCGAGCCTCCAGCGGCGCCTCGGGATCACCACCGTGTACGTCACCCACGACCAGGTCGAGGCCCTGACCATGGGCGACCGGGTGGCCGTGCTCAAGGACGGGCTGCTCCAGCAGGTCGACAGCCCGCGCAACATGTACGACCGCCCCGCCAACCTGTTCGTCGCGGGCTTCATCGGCTCCCCCGCCATGAACCTGGTCGAGGTCCCGATCACCGACGGCGGCGTCAAGTTCGGCAACAGCGTGGTGCCGGTCGAGCGCGAGGCCGTCGGCTCCGCGGCGGACAAGGGCGACAAGACGGTCACGGTCGGTGTCCGTCCCGAGCACTTCGAGATCGTCAACGGTGACGGCGGCGGCAAGGGCCTCGCCAAGGACGAGCACGCCGGTGTTCCCGTCACGGTGAACGTCGTCGAGGAGCTGGGTGCCGACGGCTACGTCTACGGCACCGCCGACATCGGCGGCGAGCAGCGCGACCTGGTGGTCCGCGTGCCCGGCCGCAGCGTTCCGGAGAAGGGCTCCACCATCCACGTGGTGCCGAAGGGCGGCGAGGCCCACGTCTTCGCCACCACGTCCGGCGAGCGCCTCAGCGACTGAGCGGACTGAGCGACTGACGTCCCGCTTCCGCGCGATCCGGTTCCCGGCCCCATGCGAGCACTTCGCCCGCATGGGGCCTGCGCTGTACCGGCCCGATCCGCCGGGCAGGGCCACGATTCCGACCCGGATCGGGGAGCACCACTCGTCCTTCCCGCACCCTCTCCGAGATCTGCTGCAGGCCGCCCCGACCTGACGCATGCAGCGCGGCCCGCCGCCCGCTGATCCCGACCTGCCGCGGGGCCGTCTCCGGCCTGTCGGTCCGTGCGGGCGAGTTGCCCACTCCGTATCCTCGTTCCGTTCCGTTCCGCCCGGCCGCCTCCTGCCGGCCGACCGTGCGGGGCGTACCGGGCTCAGGCGTCATCTCACCGCCGCGCTGTTCCCCCTCCCGTGCGGTGTCTCTTCGAACAAGCCGGATTCCTGTCACCCGAAATGATGACACAATGTCGCCAAATCACCACCCACCGCTACCATCGCGGGCGTGAACCATGCAGCCCGCCGTATCGGCCGATCCCTCGCACTCGTACTCCCGGTCGTGCTCGTCCTGTCCGGGACCCTCGCCGTCACGTATGTTCCGTGGGCATCCGCGCCCGCGGACGCACCGGTTCTCGCCTCCTCGGCACAGAAGGCGTCGGCGGACACCGCCTCGACGCCCGCCGGGCCGGCGAGCCGCCACACGCCGGAGCACCAGCTCCGGGACCGGCTCATCGCCGAACTCCAGGAGCAGGACCCCGGGGTGGCGCTGAACAGTCTCCAGCGCGCCATCGCCCGCAAGCCGTCGCTCGCCGATCACTGCGCCTCGATCGCCCGTGCGCTGGGGAAGGCCGCCGTCCACAAGTACGGGGCCCAGCGCGCGCAGCGCTTCTCGCGGCCGGTGTGCGACACCTCGTTCGCCTACGGGGTCGCGCAGTTGAGCTGACGCCGGAAAGGAGCGGGAAGCGCCGGGCCGGGGCGTGGCAACCGGCGCGGGTCGTGTGGCGCATAGGCTGCGCCACATGACCCAGCACCCGACCCAGGCCGTGATCCTCGCCGGTGGACAGGGATCACGGCTGCGGCCGTACACCGACGACCGCCCCAAGCCGATGGTCGAGATCCCCGGCACGGGAGTACCGATCATCGGCCACCAGTTGGCCTGGCTCGCGGCCGAGGGCGTCAGCGACGTCGTCGTCTCCTGCGGACACCTCGCCGAGGTGCTCGACGAGTGGCTCACGCAGACGGAACTCCCCTGCCGAGTCACGACGGTGGTCGAGCGCGAACCGCTGGGGCGCGGTGGCGGGCTGAGGTTCGCGGCGCGTTCGCTGCCGCGGCCCGACGAGCCCTGGTACGCGACCAACGGCGACATCTGGACACGCTTCTCGCTGCGCGAGATGGCCGACTTCCACGCCGAGCGCGACGCCACCGCCACGCTCGCGCTCGCCCGTCCGCGCATCCCCTGGGGTGCGGTGGAGACCGACGAGTTCGGTCACGTCCTCGACTTCATCGAGGCGCCGCCCTCCCCTTATCTGATCAACGCGGGCGTCTACGTCTTCTCCCCCCGGTTCGTCGGGCTGCTGCCCGAGCGGGGGGACCATGAGCGGACCACCTTCCCGCGGCTCGCCCGCGAGCGGGCGCTGGCCGGCTTCCCGCTTCCGCAGGGCTCGTACTGGCGGGCCATCGACACCGCCAAGGACCTGCGCGAGGCCGCCCGCGAGCTCGCCGACGGCACCCCGCGCTGAAGGCCCCCGGAGCATCCTGAACGTTCCTGCCGCGCCCGCCGCGCCTGTCGTCCCTGCCGGGCCGCCGCGCCTGCCGCGCCTCTCCGGCACGCCCCTTCGGGGCTCCGGCGGCTGCCGGCCCGCGCGCGAGGAGCGAAGCCGAGCCCTGCACGAGCACCCCAGCACCCGAGTTCCCGGGTACCGGGGCAGGTCCGGTCAGAGCCGGTCGACGTCCGGAGACCCGAAGCCGGGTGGGGTTGTCGATCTCCGAGGATCGACAACCCCACCCGGCTTCGCACGCCCGTGGCCGCCTCGGCGGCGCCCCGGCCACGGGACCGGAACGGCCACCGGGGCCCGTCCGCCGCCGCGGATCAGTGCCCGAGCAGTGCCCGATCAGTGCCCGAGCAGTCCGCCCAGTGCGCCGCGGCGGCCGCCGCTGCCGCCGGACGAGGATCCGCTGCCGGAGCCGGACGACGAGGCGCCCGTGCCGGAGGAGTCGCTGGAGCCGCCGGAGCTGGAGCCGCCGTTGCCGCCGGGGTTGGCCTGCGGCTGCTGCGGGGCGGGCTGCTGCTGGGCCGGCGGTGCCGTGGTGCCCTGCTGCTGGCCGGGGGTGGCGGCGCCCTGTCCGCTGCCCTGGTCGGCGCCCTGGGTGCGGCCCTGGCTGGGGGTGGACTCGGGGCCGGTGGTGGCCCGCTGCTCGCCCGGGCTGGTCTCCTCCGTCGAGGGGCTGCCGTCCTTGTCCCGACTGTCCTTGTCGCCGTCCCGCCCGTCGGCACCGGACGGGCCCTGGGTGGCCTGGCCGGAGCTGGAGCGGCCCGGCTCCTGCGGCATGGGGGAGCCCGGCAGCCGGTTGGTTGGCAGGTCACCGCGTCCGGGCCCGGAGGCGGGCTGCGAGGTGCGGACGGCGCTGCCCAACAGGGAGCCGACGAGCAGTGCGAGGCCGACGACGACGGTGGCGATGACGGTGCCGCGGCGCAGTACGCGCCGCCGCAGATCGCGCAGTTCGACGCGGGGGCCGAGCTTGCGCCAGGCCTCGCTCGCCAGCCGGCCGTCGAGGGAGAAGACGGGGGCGCCCGCGATGATCAGGGGGCTCCAGGCGGCGAGGTAGATGATGTCCGGCGCCTCGTAGGCGGGGACGCTGCTCCAGCTGACCGTCATCAGCAGGGCGACGGAGAGCAGGGCTCCGATCCCGGCGGCGACCCGCTGCCAGAGTCCGAACATGGTCAGTACGCCGACGATGACCTGGAGGAAGGCGACCGTGAGGCCGGCGCCGACGGGGTGCGCGAGAGCGAAGTCCCGTAGCGGGGTGGCGATGGTCCACGGGTCGAGGGAGCGCAGCCAGGTGACCATGGAGCCGCGTTCGCCGCCGTCGAAGTAGACGGGGTCGCACAGCTTGCCCATCCCGGCGTAGACCGTGATGAAGCCCAGGAAGAGCCGCAGCGGCAGCAGGACGACGCCCAGGTTCATCCGGCGGCCCGGGTAGTACGCGTGCCGGACGGTGTCACGGCGGCGTCGGGCCCCGGTGTCGCCCTGGCTGTGCTCGTCCTCGTCGTCCGCGTAGGCGTCGTCCGGGTACGTGTCGTCCCCGTAGCGGGGGCCGCCGGGACCGCCGGGGTGGAGGTCGCCGCCACGGTGGGTGACGGCCGGCAGTTCGCCGGTTTCCGATCCGGCCGCCTCGAACTCGCCGGTGTCCTCGTCGAACGCGCTGCGGGCCGGGCGTACGCCCTTCAGCAGGGGTTCGGTGCGGTGTTCGCGCGGCGGGAGCGGGCCGCCGCTCTCGGAGGGCTGGGGTCCGCGCGGCGGGCCGACCACGGTGGCCGGGCCGTTGCCGGTGCGGCCCGGACCCGCGGTACCGGGGCCCTTGACGCGGGGCAGCGTCTGGGTCGCGGTGGGATCGGACTCGGCGGTGCCGCCCTCGAAGCCGACCAGGCCCGCCGTGCGGGCGGCCTGGATGAGCTTCGTCGCACCCGTGTCGTCGGGCTCGGGGCCGCCGCTCCACACCACGGGTGTGCGGCGTCCGGCCCCGGGGCGGCGGGTGCCCGCGGGGCTGCCGCCCGCGGTGACCGGCACGGGCCCGGTGTCCTCGAACGCCGGCGCCCCGCGTCCGTCCGCGGGTCCGGGCTGCGACAGCGGCCAGGTCGGCGACGTCGGCACCGTGGCGGTGGCCGCGGGCGACAGCGCGCCCCGGGCGTGCACCGCCGAGGCGGCGGACGGTGCGTACGGCATGGCCGCGGTGGGCGGCGCGGCCGTCCCGCCGAGCCGCACGCGGAAGCTCGCGTGGTTGACGACCACCTCGGCGGGGTCGGACGGGACCTTGACCGTGCTCAGCACCGGTTCGTCGTCGAAGAAACCGCGTGGGCTTCCCGCTGGGCTGTGCCCGGAGCCGCGGCCCGAAGCGCCGGGTGCGCGGGGTGTTCTGGTGTCCACACTCATCTAACCGAGTGACGGACGGTTAGGACACTGCCTTGACCGTCTCGATCTGTCCGAGGTCCGTCAAGAGATCATCGGAGTGGTGAACCGAGGAGGCACCGGAGTGCGCCCCGAGGAGCGGCCCGGACCGCCCAGGGTGCGGCCCCCGCGGTGCGGCGGGCCACTTCGACCGCCCTACGCACGGAACGCCGCCGCGCGCGACAGCAAGGTACTGCCGAAGCACGCGGAAGCCGTCCGCTCGGTGTCAGGAGTCGCTCGGCGTCAGGAGTCGCTCGGCGTCAGGCGCGGCGCCGTGCCGCCTCGTAGAGTACGACGCCCGCCGCGACGCCCGCGTTCAGCGACTCGGCCCCGCCCGGCATCGGAATCCGCACCCGCACGTCGCAGGTCTCGCCGACCAGCCGCGACAGACCCTTGCCCTCGCTGCCGACGACGACCACGAGCGGTCCGTCGAGCGCGGCGACGTCGCCGAGTTCCAGTTCGCCGTCCGCCGCGAGCCCGATCACCGTCAGTCCCGCCTTCTGGTACCCCTCCAGCGCACGGGTGAGGTTGGTGGCGCGCGCGACCGGCGTGCGCGCCGCCGTCCCGGCGGACGTCTTCCAGGCACCGGCCGTCATCCCGGCCGCGCGGCGCTCCGGAACGACCACGCCGTGCCCGCCGAACGCGGAGGCGGAGCGGACGACGGCGCCCAGGTTCCGCGGGTCGGTGACCCCGTCCAGGGCGACGATCAGCGGGTCCTCGCCGCGGTCGAAGGCCGCGGCTGCCAGGTCCTCGGGGTGCGCGTACTCGTACGGCGGTACCTGAAGGACGACGCCCTGGTGGTTGAGGCCATTGGTCATCCGGTCCAGTTCCGGCCGGGGGGCCTCGACCAGGCGGATGCCGCCGCGTTCGCCCGCCACGCGGACCGCCTCGCGGACCCGCTCGTCGTTGTCGATGAACTGCTGCACGTACAGCGCGTTCGCGGGGACACCCTCGCGGAGGGCCTCCATGACGGAGTTGCGGCCCACGACCAGCTCCGAGGTGCCCTTGCTGCCGCGCTGCGGACGGCCCTGGGAGCGGCGGGCCTTCGCCTGCGCGGCGCGCTGCTTGGCGTGGCCCTTGCGCATCTCGGCGGGCGGCGTCGGGCCCTTGCCCGCCAGACCGCGGCGGCGATTGCCGCCGCTGCCGATCTGCGGCCCCTTCTTCTTCCCGGGCATGTGGGCACCTACCTTGCTGTCCGCGGCCTTCGGGGCCTGTCGTCGACCCGGTCGCGGGTCTGTCCTGGCCCGTCGGGCCTGTCGTCGTTCGTGGAGCGGCCGGCCGTGGGCGGTCGGCCGCAGGGCCGGACGTACGCAGCGCTCGCCGAGCGGTCGGATGTACGTACGGCCTTACCACGGTACCGGTTTCCGCCCCGTGGCCCGCGCCCCGTTCCGGGGAGCGGGCCGGAGGCCCGCCGCGCCTCTTCCGGAGGCGGGCCCCCTTCCGGAGGCGGGCCCCCTTCGGGAAGCCGGGCCTTCCGCCGGGCCCGGAGAGGCAGGCGGCAGGCGCCCCCGGGGCCCGGGTCACTCCCCGGCGAGCTCCCAGCGGGGTCCGGTGGGGGTGTCCTCGACAGCGAGCCCGGCGCGCTTGAGCTCGTCGCGGATGGCGTCCGCGGTCGCGTAGTCCTTCCGGGCCCGCGCCGCCTGCCGCTGCTCCAGCACCAGGCCGACCAGCGAGTCGACCACGGAGTCGAGCCGGGCACCGGCGCCGGAGGCCACGCCGGACCACTCGGCGGCGAGCGGGTCCATGCCCAGCACCCCGAGCATGGCCCGGACCTCGGCGACGGCCGTCGCCACGGCGGTGGTGTCCCCGTCGGCCAGTGCGGCGTTGCCCTGCCGGACCGTGGTGTGGACGACCGCGAGGGCCTGCGGCACGGCGAAGTCGTCGTCCATGGCCGCGGCGAACGCCTCGGGTACCTCGGCAGCGGGCGCCACCTCGCCGACGAGTTCGACCCCGCGCTGCAGGAAGCCTTCGATGCGGCCGAGCGCCGACTCCGCCTCGCGCAGCGACTCGGCGCTGTACTCGATGGTCGAGCGGTAGTGCGGGGTGCCCAGGTAGTAGCGCAGGACGAGGGGGCGCCACTGCTTGACCATCTCGCTGACGAGCACCGAGTTGCCCAGCGACTTGCTCATCTTCTCGCCGCTCATGGTGACCCAGGCATTGTGGGCCCAGTAGCGGGCGAAGTCGTCGCCGAAGGCGCGGGACTGGGCGATCTCGTTCTCGTGGTGCGGGAAGACCAGGTCGACGCCGCCGCCGTGGATGTCGAAGACCCGGCCGAGGTACTTGTGCGCCATCGCGGAGCACTCCAGGTGCCAGCCGGGGCGGCCGGGCCCGAAGGGGGTCTCCCAGCAGGGCTCGCCGGGCTTGGCGGCCTTCCACATGGCGAAGTCGCGCGGGTCGCGTTTGCCGGTCTCGCCCTCGCCCGCGGGCTGGAGCAGATTGTCCAGCTCCTGGTTGGAGAGGGCGAGGTAGTCGCCGAAGGAGCGGACGTCGAAGTAGACGTTGCCGTCGGCGGCGTAGGCGTGCCCGCGGTCGATCAGGACCTGCATCATCTCGACCATCTCGGGGATGTGGCCGGTGGCGCGGGGTTCGTTGGTCGGCGGCAGGCAGCCGAGCGCCTGGTAGGCGGCGTCGAAGGCGCGCTCGTTCTCGTAGCCGATCGCCCACCAGGGGCGGCCCTGCTCGGCGGACTTGGCGATGATCTTGTCGTCGATGTCGGTGACGTTGCGGATGAACGTGACGTCGTAGCCGCGGTGGGCGAACCAGCGGCGCATGATGTCGAAGTTCAGTCCGGAGCGGACATGCCCGATGTGCGGCGGCGCCTGCACGGTGGCACCGCACAGGTAGATCGAGACGCAGCCGGGTTCGAGCGGGCTGAAGTCGCGGATCTGCCGGGCGCTGGTGTCGTACAGGCGAAGAGTCACGATGCCCAGGGTAGTAGCCCACCGGGCCGCGCCGTGCCCGGACCGGAGCGGATGCCCCGGGCCGGACGCCCGGCGTCCGGCCCCGGCCGTCGGGCACGGGCGACCGGGGCGGCCGGCTCAGAGGCGGCCGACGACCTTGTCGACGCCGACCCGGACCACGACCCGCTCGGCGTCCTGGTCGGAGGCCGGGTTGAACTCGGCGTAGCTCTTGCCGACGTACTTGTGGGCCAGCTCGTCGATCAGCTCCTGCCCGCCCTCGGTGGTGAGGGAGGCCGTGCCGCGCAGTTCGGCGTAGGTGTAGGGCGCCTCGGCCGGGTGCACCAGAACGGTCACCCGCGGGTCGCGCCGCATGTTGCGGGTCTTGCGGCGGTCCACGGTGGTGGAGATGAGCAGGTCCTCGCCGTCGCGCTTCACCCACACCGGCGACACCTGGGGGCTGCCGTCGGGCTGGATGGTGGCGACGGCGACGAAGACCTTTCCGTCGAGTACCTTCTTCAGTTCCTCGGAGAGCACCTGCTGGGCCACGGGAACGGCTCCCTTCCTCATTCACGATGCGGGACGCGGGCCTGCCGGGCGCCGCGGGCGCGCCGGGGCCGCGGACGGCCCTGCCTGCCGGGACGGTATCTCACATCCGGCCGGCCACGAGGTGTACGCGTCGGACCCACGTCCCGCTCACCACCGGGCGCGGGCCGCTGGGCTCGGTCTCTCCCCATCCGGCAACCGCCAGGGGACTGCGGGAACACTGTTGGGCTGTGACGGACGGCATCAGGACTCCTCCCGCACCCGACGGGCCGAAGAAAAGACCCGGAGCAGGGTCCGCAAGGGCTCACACCACTGCGGCTGGGGGTCCTAGGGGGCGAAGCCCCCGACAACGGCGCCGCACAAAGGCGAACAACAAATGGGGGCACCCAGCGGGGGGGGAACCACTCAGCCGCGGCGGACGACCAGCGCAGTGGCAACGGCCGCCACCCCTTCGCCGCGACCGGTCAGCCCGAGCCCGTCGGTGGTGGTGCCGGAGAGCGAGACGGGCGCACCGACCGCGTCGGTCAGCGCCCGCACCGCCTCCGCCCGCCGCTTGCCGATCTTCGGCCGGACTCCGATGACCTGGACGGCCACGTTGCCGATGTCGTAGCCGGCCGCGCGTACGATACGCGCCGTCTCGGACAGCAGTGCGGTGCCGGAGGCGCCGGACCATTCGGGTCGGTCGGTGCCGAAGTGGGCGCCGAGGTCGCCGAGCCCGGCGGCGGAGAACAGCGCGTCGCACGCCGCGTGCGCGGCCACGTCGCCGTCGGAGTGCCCGGCGAGGCCGTACCGCTCGCCTTCCCACCGCAGCCCGCCGCACCACAGCTCGCGGCCCTCTTCGAAGGCGTGCACATCGGTGCCGATGCCGACCAGCGGGAGGGCGGGGGCCGGCACTGGTCCGGCGGGGCCCTGGATGTCCTCGGCGTCCTCGGAAGTGTCCTCGGCGTCCTCAGAACGCATCGTGCGCCCTCCTTCTGGCCAGTACGGCCTCCGCGAGTACCAGGTCGAGAGGGCGGGTGACCTTGAACGCCTCCTCGTGGCCGGGTACGACGACCACCTCGACGCCGAGGCGTTCGACCATGCCCGCGTCGTCGGTGGCGCCGTCTCCTTCGGCCGTCAGCCGGGTGTGCGCTTCGGCGAGCACCGTGCGGGCGAAGCCCTGCGGGGTCTGCACGGCTCGCAGCAGGCTGCGGTCGACGGTGCCGGTGACGGGTTCCGGCTCGGCGCCGGGGCGGGGCTCGACCTGTTTGACGGTGTCGGTGACGGGGAGCGCGGGCACGACGGCGGGTGCGCCGGCGCGGACGGCTCGCGCGACGGCGTCCACCGTCTCGTCCGGCACCAGCGGCCGGGCCGCGTCGTGCACCAGCACTGTCTCGACGGTGTCGGGGAGCGCCGCGAGTCCGAGGCGTACGGAGTCCTGGCGGGTTCCGCCGCCGGGTACGACGACGACTCCGGGGAGCCCGTGTTCGTCGAGCAGGGTGCGGACGGCTGGTGCGCCGTCCGGTGGGGCCACCACGACGACCAGGTCGACGGCGCGCGCCCGCGCCGTCGCCCGGACGGCGTGCACGAGCATCGGCGTACCGCCCAGTTCGCGCAGCGCTTTGGGGGTTCCGGGGCCGAGCCGTACGCCCTTGCCCGCCGCGGGGATGACGACGGCTGTGCGGGGTCCGGAGTCATCCGAAGGTTGCTGATCGCCGGAAGGAGCGAAGTCCGTGGAATCGATTGACATCGGTAGCGCGTTCAGGGTTTGTGTCCTCAGCCGGGGTGGGTATGGCCTGGGAGTACCCCCAGGCCAGGGTCGATGCCCTGGGTTGGCGGGAGTGCCGGGCGCAGCCACTCGATCGAGCCCTTTCCGTGACCAGCGGTCGAGTCGGGCGCCCGGGCCCGGCACGCGGCCCGTTCGGCCGCGTGCACGCCTGCGGCGGCACCACCGGGAGGCGGTTCCGGGGGCCGCGGCCGCAGCTGCCCGGATATGCCGCCGAACATGCCGCAGCGCCCGGCGACGACTGATGTCATCCGGGCACCGCGGCATCGTGGGGCAGTTCGAATGTCAGGAAGCGAGAACCTCGTCGAGCAACGCCTCGGCTTTGTCCTCGTTCGTGTTCTCCGCCAGCGCCAGCTCGCTCACCAGGATCTGCCGGGCCTTGGCCAGCATCCGCTTCTCACCGGCGGACAGGCCGCGCTCCCGCTCACGGCGCCACAGGTCACGCACGACCTCCGCCACCTTGATCACGTCGCCGGACGCGAGCTTCTCGAGATTCGCCTTGTAGCGGCGGGACCAGTTGGTCGGCTCCTCGGCGTACGGCGCGCGGAGCACCTCGAAGACCCTGTCCAGCCCGTCCGAACCAACGACGTCGCGCACGCCTACGAACTCCGCATTGTCCGCCGGGACACGAACGGTCAAATCGCCCTGCGCAACCTTCAGAACCAAGTAGGTCTTGTCCACGCCTTTGATCTGGCGAGTTTCGATAGCCTCGATCAGCGCGGCCCCGTGATGGGGATAGACCACGGTGTCGCCAACCTTGAACGTCATGTGTCAGGTACCCCTTCCGTGGCTATCCAGGGTAACACGGCGGCGACGTCTTCTGAATGGCGTTTTCGCAGGTCAGGGCGCATCTCGGGGCTTGACAAGCGGCCCTCTATCGTGCATCGACCAACCAATGCAAGCCGGTATTCGCAGGTGGGAGCGGTTCTGCACACCCGCGGAAACAGTCGCCGGGGACCCGGGGAAGTACACGGCGACACGTCCATAGTGCCCGATTTGTCCGACTGTAGGGAGTAGCATCTTCGCGCCGCCCTTCCCGCTTTCCGGGAATTGATCAATGACCCTGCAAGAGCCCGTTGATCAATTCTTCATCGGGCTCTCGCATTCTGCTGGAATCCCCCGTACGGAGGTCGCCCGCACCGCGGCCGGAGCTATTCGACGGCGCACGGGACTGCCGCGCGCCCCCGCCGCTCCCGGGCCGGGCCGGCACCCGACCCTCCGACCCGGTCCGGCTGCCCCGGTCCGGCTGCCCCGGCACAGAAGGCCGGGCCCGGCCCCGCGGAGCCGGTGCCGGGGTCGGAGCGCCGGGTCCCCGGGCCGGATCCCCGGGCCGGGTCGGAGGGCCGGGTCGGAGGGCCGGGTCGGAGGGCCGGGTCGGAGGGTCGGGTGCGGGGCGTCAGCGGGCTGTCGGTAACCTGAGCGCGCACGCGAAAGCCCCATCCGTACGCGACCGGCACGCGCTCTGGAGCGTGCCGCCGCCATAGCTCGCCAAGGAGTTGCCGCCGCCGTGAGCAGCAGCCTTCGTCGCGGCGCCCTCGCCGCCACCACCCTCGCGCTCGCCGCCGTCTCGCTGACCGCCTGCGGCGCCGGGAACGACGCGCAGACGCTGGAGGTCAAGCCCGACAACGCGGCGACGCACGTCGGGGTCATCAAGGTCCAGAACGCCAACATCGTCACCGACACCAAGGGTTCGGGCGAGGCGACGGTCACGGCGCGGATCTTCAACGACGGTGACCGGGACCAGACCCTCAAGGGCATCCGCGTCGACGGGGCACGCGCCGAACTGAGCCCCGCCAAGGGCGAGAAGAAGCTCGTCGTACCGGCCGGCGGCTCGCTGGCGCTGGGCGGCAAGGGCAACGCCTCCGCGCTGCTCCAGGACGTCGAGGCGGCTGGTGTCAAGGACGGCAACGCGCAGCCGGTCACGTTCGACCTGAGCCGGACCGGCGCGGTCAAGCTGCGGGCGACCGTGCTGCCCGCCAAGCACGCCTTCGAGACGGTCGGCCCGAGCTCCTCGCCGAGCGACAGCGCGCCCCAGCCGGGTTCCTCCGCGTCCCCCGGCCAGGACGGTGCGCAGAGCCCCTCCGACGACGCCTCGACCGGCGCCTCGGCCGACGAGCAGGGCGCGGGCGAGGGCGCGACGTCCCCGAGCAGCTCGCCGGGCACCGAGCAGGGCGGCGCGTCCTCCGGCCACTGAGCGCGGCGGTCGGCGGCCGTCCCTCGGGCGACCGCCCCGCACACACGTACGGCGAGGGGCCGTACCCACCACGGGTGCGGCCCCTCGCCGTACGCAGGTTCCCGGCACCGCCCGGACTCCGCCGGGGCGGGGCCGCCCCCGGAAGCCCCTCGACCGCGACCCGCGAGGGGTGCGGTGGGGCAGGCGGCCGGGCAGGTCGGCTTACGGCTCGAACTTGTAGCCGAGGCCGCGCACCGTCACCAGGTAACGCGGCGCCCCCGGGTCGGGTTCGATCTTGGCGCGGAGGCGCTTGACGTGCACGTCGAGGGTCTTGGTGTCGCCCACGTAGTCCGCGCCCCAGACCCGGTCGATGAGCTGCATCCGGGTGAGCACCCGCCCCGCGTTCCGCAGCAGCATCTCCAGCAGGTCGAACTCCTTGAGCGGCAGGTCGACCTTGCCGCCGCCGACGGTGACCACGTGCCGCTCCACGTCCATCCGGACCGGGCCCGCCTCCAGCGCCGCGGGCGCGACCTCCTGCTCCGGCTCGCCGCGGCGGCGCAGCACGGCGCGCACGCGGGCCACCAGCTCGCGCGAGGAGAACGGTTTGGTGACGTAGTCGTCGGCGCCTATCTCCAGGCCGACCACCTTGTCGATCTCGCTGTCCTTGGCCGTCACCATGATCACGGGAACGTTGGAGCGCCCCCGCAGCTGCCGGCAGACCTCGGTGCCGGGCAGCCCCGGCAGCATCAGGTCGAGCAGCACCAGGTCGGCGCCATTGCGTTCGAACTCATCGAGCCCGTCGGGACCCGTGGCCGCGACCGCGACCTCGAAGCCTTCCTTACGGAGCATGTACGACAGTGCGTCGCTGAACGATTCCTCGTCCTCGACGACGAGCACTCGGGTCACGGGAGGACCTCCGGGGCGGAAAGTTGTTCATCAGCCTGATCGACATACGGCCGCTCCTCGTCCTCGAAGGCGGCCGGTTCCTGCAGTGCGCCCGACAGGCGGTTCCGGCCGAGCCGGTCGGCCTTGTCGAGTGCGGCCTGCTCCCGCGCGCTGCCCGCCTCGGGCAGCCGCAGGGTGAAGGTGGAGCCCTGTCCCTCGGCACTCCACACGGTGACCTCCCCGCCGTGCGAGGCGGCCACGTGCTTGACGATGGACAGGCCCAGTCCGGTGCCTCCGGTGGCCCGGGACCTGGCCGGGTCGACGCGGTAGAAGCGCTCGAAGATGCGTTCCCTGTCGCGTTCGGAGATGCCGATGCCCTGGTCGGTGACGGCGATCTCAATCAGATCGCCGCCCGGGGCCTGGGCGAGGCGGCCCGCGACCTTGACGCGGGTGCGGGCCGGCGAGTAGTTGACGGCGTTCTCCACGAGGTTGCCGAGCGCCGCGGCGAGCTGACCGCGGTTGCCCCACACGTGCAGGCTCTCGGTGCCGCCCGCGAGGAGGGTGATCTGCTTGCTGTCGGCGCTGTGCCGGCTGCGCTCGATGGCCTCGGTCACCAGTTCGTCCACCCGGACGGACTCGGAGTCCTCGAGCGGGTCGTCGTTCTGCACCCGGGAGAGGTCGATGAGCTCCTGGACGAGGTTGGTCAGCCGGGTCGCCTCGTTCTGCATCCGCCCGGCGAAGCGCTGCACCGCCTCCGGGTCGTCGGAGGCGTCCAGCACCGCCTCCGAGAGCAGCGAGAGCGCGCCGACCGGGGTCTTGAGTTCGTGGCTGACGTTGGCGACGAAGTCGCGCCGCACCGCCTCGATCCTGCGGGCCTCCGTCAGGTCCTCCACCAGCAGGAGGACCAGCCGGGAGCCGAGTGGGGCGACCCGTGCGGAGACCGCGAGGGCATCACCCCGTCCCGTGCCGCGCCGGGGCAGATCCAGCTCGACCTGCCGTATCTCGCCGTCCCGTCTGGTGTCCCTGGCCATCTGGAGCATGGGCTCCACGGCGAGCTTGCCGCCGCGCACCAGACCCAGCGCGTAGGCGGCGGAGCTGGCCTTGACGACGGCGTCGCTCTCGTCCAGCACCACGGCCGAGGAGCGGAGCACCGACAGCACGGTGTCGACACCCGGGGGCAGCCCCGGCTCGGTGTGCAGGGAGGTGCGGGTGGGGCGGGCCTGCTCCCGCTCGCTCCACCGGAACGCCAGCATCGCGATCACACCGGTACAGACCCCGGCGATCGCTGCTGCCGCGGCGACAGCCGCATTAACGTCCATACACCCAGGTTATGCGCCTCTCGCGAGAGTGCCCCAGCCCTGGACGGCACCGCCGAAAGAGCTGTCGCCCAGTGTTTACCCGCACGGCGCCTCCGGTTCACCGTGGAGGGCCGCACCGGTCGCATTTCGGGCGCACCGTGGGAGCGTAGGGGCCCGAGCGACCCCGTGAGAGAGGCCGGGGCCGTGTGCCCCGGAAGAACATTCGTACGAGGGAAGGACAGCCATGCGGGACGCGTACCACGAGGAGCTGGACTCGATCGGGGACAGCCTGGTCGAGATGGCCCGGCTCGTCGGCTCCGCGGTCGGGCGCGCCACCACGGCGATGCTGGACGCGGACCTCAAGCTCGCCGAGAGCGTCATCGCCGCCGACGAGAAGGTCGACGACATCCAGCGCGACCTGGAGACCAGGGCGATACAGCTGCTGGCCCGGCAGCAGCCGGTCGCCACCGATCTGCGGATCGTCGTCACCTCGCTGCGGATGAGCGCCGACCTGGAACGTTCGGGTGACCTGGCGCAGCACGTGGCGAAGGTCGCCCGGCTGCGCTTCCCCGAGTCGGCCGTCCCCCAGGACCTCCAGGCGACCCTGCTGGAGATGGGGCAGCTCGCACAGCGGCTGATGGCGAAGGCGGCCGAGGTGATCGTCACCAAGGACGTCGACCTGGCGATGCAGCTCGAGCAGGACGACGACGCCATGGACCTGCTGCACCGCACCCTCTTCCAGCACCTGATGGACGACCGCTGGAAGCACGGCATCGAGACCGCCGTGGACGTCACGCTGCTGGGCCGCTACTACGAGCGGTTCGCCGACCACGCCGTGTCGGTGGCCCGCCGGGTCGTCTACCTGGTGACCGGCGACTACGCGGACGAGATCGACCCGGCGGCCGCCGCGGAGGCCGCCGCGGGTGGCACCGCGGGTGGCGCGGGCGACGCGGGAGAGGAGACCGCGGCGAGCGAGGGCCGGTAGCTCCCGCTCTCCGGCGCGGACCCCGGCAAGCGACGGCCGCCGCCGGGCGGCGTGCACCCGCGCGCCCTTGATGCGCCCGTGCCGCCGCGGCCTGCAATGGGGACGGTCATGTCCTGTCCATGACTGTCCCTGCCGAGGAGGGCACGATGGCTGACTCCACCGAACCGCTCCGGACCACGGCCGACCAGCAGCCGCCGACCGCACCACGGGAAGCCCGGCACCTGCCCCTGCTGGGGGCGTGCGGGTGCGGTGCCGGCTGCGGCTGCGGCTGCCAGTCGGGCGGCCCCTGCCAGTGCGGGGGTTCCTGCGGCTGACCGTCCGCCGTCGCGCACCCGTGCCCCGCGAGGCGCAGGGCGCGGGGCACGCGACGGTCAGCACGCCGAGCACGCCCGGGGCCCTGGCCGGTTCGCGCCGGTCAGGGCCCCGCGTCGTATCCGGGCTCCGGAGGCGGCCACGGCAGCCGGACGGTCAGCGTGAACATGCCGTCCTCGGGGCCGTAGGCGAGGGTGCCGCCCTCGATCTCCAGCCGCTCCCGCAGCCCCGTCAGCCCGGCACCGGCGCCGGGGATCGGGGAGCCGGTGCGCCCCGGGGCGCTGCCGGCCGGCAGCGGGTTGCTGACCCGGACGGTCAGCCCCTGCTCCACTTCACCCGCCACCCGCACCTCCACCGGCCGGCCCGGCGCGTGCTTGCGCGCGTTGGTGAGCCCTTCCTGGACGGCCCGGTAGGCGGTGCGCTGGAGTTGCGGGCGGAGCGGATAGCCGCCCTCGCCGTCGGCCCGCTCGGGCAGTGCCAGCTCCAGCCGTACGGTCTGGCCCGCGGCCCGCGCCTCGTCGACCAGTTCGTCCAGCCGCGTCAGGTCCGGCTGCGGCCGGGCACCGTCGGACGCCCCCGGCGTCCCGGTCGCGTCGACGGGGACGCCGGGGGCGTCGTCCTCCTCGTCCTCGCGCAGCACGTGCAGCACGTCGCGCAGCTCCTCCAGCGCCTGGTGCGCGTTGTCGCGGATGACGGTGGCGCTCTCGGCGATCTCCGCGTCGTCAAGCGCGGGGCCCTCGCCCGCGGCCGTGCGCTGCGTCCGGTAGGCCAGCGCGCCCGCGTGCACGGACAGCAGCGAGACGCGGTGCGCCAGCACGTCGTGCATCTCCCGCGCGATCGCCCGGCGCTCGGCCCGCCGCACGTCCGCCAGCCGCCGCGTATGGTCCGCCTGGGCGCGCACCGCGTCCTCGCGCAGCTTGAGCACGAGCTGGCGCCGGGCCCGGGTCGCACTGCCCCAGGTGAAGAAGAGCAGATAGAAGACGAGGACGAACGCGGCGACCGTCCAGCGCTCCTCGTGCGGCACCCCGTAGAGCAGCACGTAGGGAAGCGTCGCCGCCAGGTGCAGCAGCAGCACCAGCGCCGCCGTGCGGGGCGGGACACGCAGCGCCAGATTGAAGATGATGACGGCGAGCGCGCCGACGACGGTGTCGGTCAGCGCCGCGGCGGGCACCGCCGCCAGCGCCACGCCCAGCGGCCACCGGCGCCGCAGCCACAGCGACAGGCAGGCCAGCGCACCCAACGGCGGGTCGATCGCCACCAGCCAGCCGGGCAGGTACTCCTTGGCCTCGGCCTGCTGGAAGAGCAGCGCCCAGCACAGCACCGCCCAGCCGAACAGCAGGACGTCGACGACCCAGTCGCGGGCACTGCGCCGCACCCGCCGCTGGTCCGGCGGGCCGCCCGCGGTCAGTTCGCCGGGCAGCAGCCGCTGCGTCAGCACCGGAACGGGGTGGCTCGTCATGTTATGAGCGTATGCGGGAAACGGCCGGACGCCCGCGCCCGCCGGACCGGGGCCGACCGGGCGCCTTCGGGCATCGGGGCGCGGGTCAGCGCTTTGCGTACCCCGAGAAGCCCTGCCAGTCGACGAGGACGCAGGGTTCTGGACCGACGACCCAGGCGTCGTGCCCGGGCGGGCAGTCCAGGGCGTCACCGGGCCCGATCTCGACCTCTTCGCCGTCGTCCATCACGATCTTCATCCGCCCCGAGACGATGTACCCGGCGTGCGCCGCCTGGCAGCTCTCCGTCCCGGCGATCGGCTTGACGTGCTTGGACCACTGCCAGCCCGGCTGGAACGTCCCCCGGCCCACCTCTCCCCCGGCCAGGTTGACGACCTCCAGCTGCCCCGTACCACCCTCGAAGGGCCGGACCTCGTCCGGCGCGTCGAAGCTCTTGCGAACAAGTCCCGCCATAGCGCACCTCCCGCATCGACCATTCCCCGCCCCCATCGTCCGGGGCCCGAAGCGTGGTCGCATCCGGGAGGCCGGGACACGGCCTGCATGCCGTCTCTGGCGTCAGAGTGCCCTGGTAATCTGGTACCGGGATGGGTACCAAAGGCGGAGGGAGGAGGCATCATGCCCGCACTGAACGTGACGTTCAGCGAAGAAGAGATGGCTCAAGTCCGCGAGGCTGCGGCCCAGGAGGGCACCAGCATGAAGTCCCTCGCACACGACACCGTTCTCGCCGAACTGCGTCGCCGGAAGGTACGTGCCGCCGCTCTGCGGACGGCCAGGATCTCCGCTGGTCTCAATAAGCGGCTGGCCACCAAGTAGCTCGGAGCCCTCTCATCACCGAGTACCTCGACGAAGAGGATGTCCTCTCCATCGCCGAAATCACGCTCGGTGGTCGACCGGGGATTCGGGAGTGGGGGCTGCTGTCCTCTGCCGTGCAGCGGCCCCGCTCCAGCGCCTTCGGCCAGGATGCGTACCCGGACGTGTTCGAGAAGGCTGCCGCCCTTCTCCATTCCGTCGCCGGCAACCACAGTCTGATCGACGGCAACAAGCGCACCGGCTGGGCGACGGCCATCGTCTTCCTGGACCTCAACGGGTACGAGCTTGTCGAGCCGCTGGACGAGGACAGGGCAGAAGCCTTCGTCCTCGCAGTCGCTCAGAGCAAGCTCGAGGTTGGTGAAATCGCCGATACCTTGTCGGCGTTTGTGCGCCTTCGCAGCTGAGGCTCTGGCGTCGGCGCAGTCGGTGTCCACATCGGTGGTCCACAACTGAGGCGGCCCACAAACGGCCCGCCTCCAGAGCGAAGCCCCCTGCTCGCGGGAAGACCGCAGGCAGGGGGCTTACTCGTGCTCTGGTGTTACTTCTTGCCCTGGTTCTTCACCGCTTCGATGGCGGCCTTGGCGGCCTCCGGGTCGAGGTAGGTGCCGCCCTTGGCGACCGGTGCGAAGTCGGCGTCCAGGTCGTAGACGAGCGGGATGCCGGTGGGGATGTTGAGGCCGGCGATGTCCTCGTCGGAGATCCCGTCCAGGTGCTTGACCAGGGCGCGCAGCGAGTTGCCGTGCGCGGCGACCAGGACGGTGTGGCCGTCGATCAGGTCCGGGATGATGCCGTCGAACCAGTACGGCAGCATCCGCTCGACGACGTCCTTGAGGCACTCGGTGCGCGGCCGCAGCTCGCTGGGCAGCGCCGCGTAGCGCGGGTCGCCGCTCTGCGAGAACTCGGCACCGTCCTCCAGGACCGGCGGCGGGGTGTCGTAGGAGCGGCGCCAGAGCATGAACTGCTCCTCGCCGAACTCGTCGCGGACCTGGGCCTTGTCCTTGCCCTGGAGCGCACCGTAGTGGCGCTCGTTCAGCCGCCAGGAGCGGCGTACCGGGATCCACAGGCGGTCGGCGGACTCCAGCGCGAGCTGCGCGGTGCGGATGGCGCGCTTCTGCACGGAGGTGTGCAGCACATCGGGGAGCAGGCCGGCGTCCTTGAGCAGCTCGCCGCCGCGGACCGCCTCCTTCTCACCCTTGTCCGTGAGGTTGACGTCCACCCACCCGGTGAACAGGTTCTTGGCGTTCCACTCGCTCTCGCCATGGCGGAGCAGGATCAGCTTGTACGGTGCGTCGGCCATACCGGAGAGCCTACGCGCCCCCCGGGAGCCCGGGAGCGAGGTGGGGTCCCGTCGGACAGCGGGGCGGCGAAGTGTGGGGTGCGGCCACATGGGGGCCGGGGGCGGGGTTACCTAGCGTGCGGCGGCATGGTCTCCGCTTCCTCGTCCCCACATGACTCCGGTTCCGCCGGGTCTCCCAAGTCCTCCGAGTCCTCCCAGGCTCCCGAGTCCGCGCCGGGCGGCGGGCGGTCGCTGCGCCGGATCGTCGCGGCCAGCCTGGTCGGTACCACCATCGAGTGGTACGACTTCTTCCTCTACGGCTCGGCCGCCGCGCTGGTCTTCAACAAGCTCTTCTTCCCGGACTCCGATCCGTTGGTCGGCACGCTGCTGGCGTTTCTGACCTACGCGGTCGGCTTCGCGGCCCGCCCGGTGGGCGCGCTGGTCTTCGGCCACTACGGCGACCGCGTCGGCCGGAAGAAACTGCTGGTCATCAGCTTGCTGATGATGGGCGGCGCCACGTTCGCCATCGGGCTGCTGCCCACCCACGCGACGGTGGGCGCGTTCGCTCCCGTCCTGCTGACGACGCTGCGGCTGGTGCAGGGCTTCGCGCTGGGCGGCGAGTGGGGCGGCGCGGTGCTGCTGGTCTCCGAGCACGGGGATCCGCGGCGGCGCGGCTTCTGGGCCTCCTGGCCGCAGACCGGAGCGCCGGCCGGTCAGCTGCTGGCCACGGGCGTGCTGGCGGCGCTGACGGCGCTGCTGTCCGACGGCGCGTTCGAGAGCTGGGGCTGGCGGATACCGTTCCTGCTCTCCGGGCTGCTGGTGGTGGTCGGCCTGTGGGTGCGGCTGGCCGTGGACGAGTCGCCCGTCTTCCGGGAGGCTCGCGCCCGTGCGGAGGCCCGCAAGGAGCGGGACCGCGCGGCGGGCGCGACGGCGGCGGAGGAGATGCCGGTGCTGGCCGTGCTGCGGCATCACTGGCGGGACGTGCTGGTCGCGATGGGCGCCCGGATGGCGGAGAACATCAGCTTCTACGTCCTGACCGCGTTCCTGCTGGTCTACCTGACCGATCACCTGGACCTGTCCAAGCAGACCGGACTGAACGCGGTGCTGATCGCCTCCGCCGTCCACTTCACCGTCATCCCGCTGTGGGGCGCCCTCTCCGACCGGGTCGGGCGGCGCCCTGTCTACATCCTGGGCGCTGCCGGCGTCGGAGTGTGGATCTTCCCGTTCTTCGCCCTGCTGGACACCGGCAGCTTCGGGCTGATCGTGCTGGCGGTGACGGTCGGGCTGGTGCTGCACGGTGCGATGTACGCGCCGCAGGCGGCGTTCTTCTCCGAGCTGTTCGCCACCCGGATGCGGTATTCGGGCGCCTCGATCGGCGCGCAGTTCTCGTCGGTGGCGGCCGGTGCTCCGGCTCCGATGATCGCGACGGCGCTGCTGGCGGAGTTCGACGGTTCGGCGCTGGTGTCGGTGTATGTGATCGCCGCCGCGCTGCTCACTGTCGTGGCGCTGGCCTGCGCGAAGGAGACCCGGGACCGGGACCTGGCGACCGTGGGGGAGCCGGACGCGGCGGCGGCCGGGGCCGCTGGGGCGACGCCCGCCCCGGACTCCCCCGGCTCAGCCGCCGAGGGCGCCCGTCAGCCGGTGGAGCCGTAGGGCGAGCTGGATCTCCAGCGCGCGGTGCGGCGCCTGCCAGTCGTCGCCCAGCAGCCGGCCGACCCGCTCCAGCCGCTGGGCGACGGTGTTGACATGCACGTGCAGGACGTCCTTGGCGCGCACCGGGCTGGCGCCGCTCTCGAAGTACGCGTCGAGGGTGGCCACCAGTTCGGTGCCGCGCCGCCGGTCGTAGTCGAGCGCGGGGCCGAGGACGCGGCGGACGAATCCGGTGACGTCCCGCGTATCGGCCAGCAGCAGTCCGAGGAAGCCCAGGTCCTCGGCCGCGGCGCCGTCGCCGCGGCGGCCGAGCAGGCTGAGCACGTCCAGGCAGCGCCGGGCCTCCGGATAGGCGGCGGCGACGGAACCGGGCCGGGTGGCCGGGGACGGTACGGGCACGGAGGCGCCGACGGTGACCGGGCAGCCCACAGCGCGGCCCAACTCGGCGGCGGTCCGGCGCGCCGTACGGGAGACGGCATCGGCCGAGTCGGGGCCGGTGTCACCGGAGTCGGGGGCGCCCCGGTCGGTGGCTTCGAGGGGCAGCAGCAGGACCAGTCCGCCGTCCCGGGTCGCGGCCAGTCCGCGGCGGGTGGCGGCCAGATGCGCGGCCGCGGACCACAGGCGCTGCCGTTCCGCCTCGTCGGGCGCCTGCCCGGCGTCGTGCGGCGGCGCCCCGGCGGCAGAGGCGTGCGCCGCGTCCCCAGGCGGGCCGCCGGAAGGCGTCCCGGCGTCGGACGGCGCCCCGGCGTCGGGCGCCCGGTCGAGGCGGGCTGCCAGCACGGTGTGCGGTACGTCCAGGTCGGCGCCGACCCGCGCGGCGCGGTCGCGCAGCAGGTGCGGATCGCGGTGCGCGGCGTCCAGCAGGTCGTCCAGCAGTTCGCCCCGGACCCGCTGTTCGGCCTCGCCCGCCGAGCGGCGGGCGAGTTGCAGCAGCGAGGTGACCATCGCGGCGCGCTCCAGGGTGCGCTGGTCCACCGGGTCGAGGTCCGGGTGCCCGTGCAGCAGCAGCGCGCCCAGCAGTTCGCCGCCCGCGGAGACGGCGGACACCCAGCTGCCGCCCTCGCGCACGGCGTGCCCGTCGCGGCGGGAGCGCTCGACCGCGGCCGGTACGCCGTCGGAGGGCACGGGAGCGGGGGGTGCCCCTTCCGGCGGCACGCCCCCGGAGGCCACGCCCCCGGGCGCCACGCCGCCCGCCTGCGCCGGTACGTCGCCGAACCGTACGCTGTCGCGGAACTCCACCCGGCCGCCCAGCACCTCGGCCAGCGCGCGGGTCACGTCGTCCACCCCGCCGCCGCGCAGCACCAGCTCCGTCAGCCGGTCGTGGATGTCGGAGGCGCGGCGGATGGTCTCGTTGACGGCACGCAGCCCGGCCAGCGCCTGGGTCGTCTCGGTGAGCAGGCGGGTGCTGTCGATCGCGACGGCGGCGTGCGCCGCGAACGAGCGCAGCAGCGCGATCTGCTCCGGTTCGAAGACCCGCTCGCGCCGGTCGGCCGCGTACAGCACGCCGATGACCTCCCGGCCGCCGAGCAGCAGCGGCACTCCGAGGATGGCGACCAGCCCTTCCTCACCGACGCCCCGGTCGATGGGGAGGGTGTGCTGGAAGCGGGCGTCCCGCGGGTAGTCCTGGGTCGCGTAGGGGCGCGCGGTCTGCGCCACGAGCCCGCCCAGCCCCTCACCCATGCCGAGCCGCAACTGCTGGAAGCGGGCCGAGACCGAACCCTCGGTGACCCGCATGTAGGTGTCGCCCCGCTCGGGATCATTGAGGGTCATATAGGCGACCTCGGTGCCCAGCAGCCGGCGGGCGCGCTGGACGATGGCCTGGAGCACGTCGTCGAGGTCGCGGAGTCCGGCGAGGTCGTGCACCGTCTCGAACAGCGCCGTCAGCTCCGCCTCGCGGCGCCGTCTGCCCTCCAGCTCGGCGTGGATGCGCAGGGCGAGCTGCTTGCCCTGTTCGGCGGCGGGCACGCCCCCCTCGGCTGCGGTGTGTGCCGCCGGGTCCTCGTACGCCTCGGCCGGGGCGCCCCGGGCCAGCAGCTCCAGATAGCCGAGGCAGGCGGCGGGTGCGGCGTCGCCCGGCGGTTCGTGGCCCGCGGCGCTCTCGTGGCGTGCGGAGCTGTGGCCGTCGGGACCGTGGTCGGTGGTGCTGTGCATGGGCACAGGGTCAGTGAGCGGTCCAGGCGCCGTCGAGGGGCAGGGAGGAACCCGTGAGGAATCCGGCGGCGGGAGTGCACAGATAGGCGACCGCCTCGACCACCTCGGACGGCTCCAGCAGCCGCTTCAGCGCCGAGTCCGCGAGCAGGACCTCGGCCACCACCCGCTCCTCCGGGATGCCGTGCGCCTCGGCCTGGTCCGCGATCTGCCGCTCCACCAACGGGGTACGCACATACGCCGGGTTGACACAGTTGGCGGTCACACCGTGGGCCGCCGCCTCCAGGGCCGTCGTCTTGGAGAGTCCCTCCAGACCGTGCTTGGCCGCCACGTACGCCGATTTGTAGGCGGAGGCCCGCAGCCCGTGCACGGACGAGATGTGCACGATCCGCCCCCATCCCTGCGCGTACATCCCGGGCAGCGCGCCCCGGGTGGTGCGGAACGGCGCCTCCAGCATGAGGGTGAGCATCCGGCGGAACGCCTCGGGCGGGAACTCCTCGATCGGCCGCACGAGCTGCGTACCGGCCGCGTTGACGAGCACGTCGGCGCCGTCCGCGGCACCCTCCACCGCGTCCAGCCCGTCGGCGTCCGTCAGGTCGAGGGGGTGGCTCTCCACGGGCGCCGCACCGGCAGGCCCCCCGGCGGCCGCGGCGACCTCGGCCGCCAGCGACGCGAGCCCCTCCGGGTCCAGGTCCACCGCGCGCAGCCGGGCCCCCGCCGCCGCGAGCCGCAGTGCGCAGGCCCGTCCGATGCCGCTCGCCGCGCCGGTGACCAGTGCCGTCCGGCCGGTCAGGTCCAGGTGGACGGAGCGGGTCGGTACGGGCGACTGCTGCTGCGGAGGCACGGACTCGGGCTCAGGCGTCATGGCCGCAGCCTAGGAGCGCCCCGCGGGCCCCCGGATGTGGCGCACCTCCGCAGTTCGTGCGGGCTGTATGTGCCTGAGCCACATGGGGGGTCCGATGGCGGCACCTGGTTTCCGACGCCGGGCGCCCCGGACCGGCGGACCCCGGACCCGCGGCTCCCCCACCGGCGGGCCCGGCCCGGATCCGGGGACCGCTCAGCGGCTCCGGAGCACCGCCCGCACCGCCCCCACCGCCCCCACCGCCCGACCGGATTCAGTTCCGGCGCAGGACGACGGCCGCCGCTCCCGCCGTCACGATCGTGGCGAGCAGCCAGCCCAGCACGACCAGCGCCAGGGCTGCCCACTGGGAGAGCCCGGCGGGGCGCCAGGCCGTCTCCTGCCCGAGGTCCAGCACCGGCAGCAGGAGATCGAGGGTGTAGATGGCAGGAACCCAGTGCGGCCCCTCACCGGGCGTGTTCGCAGCCGGCGGGTTGCGGGCGAACCACACCGTCCCTGCGGACAGCAGCAGGCCGAGCCACAGGACCGCGCGTCCGGGCCGGTATCCGTAGCCGAGTACGGCGTCCTGGACATGTTCCCAGGCCCTGAACGGCAGCGGGAGCGTCCGCCGTCTCCGCCGGAGCTTGGTGAGCAGGACGGTGTGCGCGTCCGCGTCCTCGCCTCCGGCCTGGAGGCAGGCGGCGAGACGGTCGTAGGGCTCGGGAGCGAACTCCGGGGTCGCCGCCCGCACCCACGCGAGCCGACGGGCCAGCGGGAAGGGGGCCCCCGGCGCGAGCTGTTCGTAGGTGAAGCCGCGCAGTACCAGTCGGCCGTCGCTCGGCCAGCTGTCCGGACGGTCGACCAGCCGGCGCACGGAGGCGTCCTGGAGGACCACGCGGCCGCGCTCCGGTGCCCGGGGCGTGAATCGCAGCTCCGCCGCCTGCACGGAGCGCAACGAGAACTCCTGGTCCGCTGCCAGTTCCAGGTCGGCGTCCTGGAAGTCCAACGCGCCCCCGAACGTCGAGCCGTCCAGTTGGACACCGCCGTGGAGGCGGGCGACCCGCGGCCGGCCGTCCGGCGCGGACGGAGAGCCGCCCCCCGGACGGCGCGGAGCGGGGGCCAGCACAAAGTCCTCCTCGACGGTGAGCCGGGGCGCGGTGAGCACCGGCCCGCCGTCAGAATGCCGCAGCAGGCATCCGCGCAGGCTCACCGCGCCCCCCACCCGCGCGGCCCGGAGGGTCAGCTCACCTGTGGCCCGCAGCAGGTCGGCCGCCACGTCCCGGGTGACGTTCAGCCCGTCGGCGTCCAGCGCCCGGCCTCTCCCGACGCTGCCCAACCGCACCTCCTCCAGGGCGAGATCCGCGCCGATGCGGGCCTGCGCCAGCAGCAGACCGTGCACAAGTTCACTCCCGGTCAGCCGCAGATCGCCGGTGACGGCCAGCCGCTCCGCTTCCAGGCGCGGTATCCGGCACCGGTGCAGAATGACCGTGCCCGCTCGGCAGTCGACCAGCCGTAACGGCTCCTCCAACCGGCAGTGCCGCAGTTCGAAGGGGACGGTGATCTCCGAGTTCGACAGGTCGAGCGGCCCGGTGAGGCGGCAGCCCGCCAGCTTCAGCGCGGGCGCCCTGCCGGGCACCGGAGGCGGCCCGCCGAGGAGCAGCAGCGAGATCACCCGGGCCCGGACGGTGCGTTCGGGCCCCCAGGGGATGTCGCCGTGCGCGTCGTCCCGGGCCGGGTCCCCGACCCGCAGGTCGTACGCGTTGCCGTTCCGGTACGCGTGCCACAGTCCGGTCTCCGCTGCTGTCAGTCCCTCCGGCGGTTCACCGCTCTCCTGGTCGGCCACTGCGTCGCCCTCCCCCTCCGGCACCGCGCGGTCTCGACGCGACCGCGCCTTCCCGAACAGCAGATGCCCAACCCGGAGGGCGCCAATCGCCCCCGTGTCCGGGAGCCGGCCGTCGGGACCATCCGCCCCCAGGAGCCGCCCGCCGTCCGCCGCCCCGAGCCTCCGGCCGTCCGCCGCCCCGGGCCGCCGATTGACGGCAGCTGCGCTGCCGGGACTGCAAGCGACGCGGGGCAGACAGGCCGCGCAGGTCCCGGGGCCTGGCGCTCGTCGTCGGCCGGGCCCTGAGCCCGGGCGCCCTCTCCTGGGGGAGGGCGCCCGGGACTCCGATCCGCTGCGCAGCCTCGATTGCGGCCCCGGCACAGCCGCTCGCACAAATACACCACCAACACACAACAAGAGACCCGACAGGAGGCGCACCATGGCTGAGCCGCGCATGGGCGACGAGGTACACGACACGCTCGCCGACCGGGTGGGCACCGTCACGGACGTGATGTCTGACGGGACGTACGTACTGCATGTCGGAAACTTCGAATGGAAGGCACAGGATCCCGCCCGTCTCGTTGTCACGAAAACTGCTGGCCGCCCCTCGCGGCCAGCAACGTAAGCGGCCGTTCGTCCCGTGCCTCCCCTGTCGCGGGGCGGACGGCAACCGTCGGCCGAGCACACTCCTGTCCTACACGGCCGAACGGCAGAGCCCCCCAGAAGAAAATCTTCTGGGGGCTCCTTCATGTCTCCGTGAGAGGCGGTGAAAGACCTCTGGCTGAGCGCGGTGGTACCAGAGGGCTTCGCCGCCCCCTGGACCCCGCTTCCCCCGGTACCCGACGGCGCGAGACCGTATCGTCGGGGCTCAGCCCGGTGCGCGCCGCCAAGCACCGGGGCCTGCCTTCCTGCCGAGGGGACGCGACATCCCCCGCATCGGGCACAGGGGCGAGGTGCTGGGCGAGGACTACCACGGCGGTGCACCCAACTGGCAGACAGTCGGCTGGTGCACGAGCCGCGGCGACGCCCGCCAGATTGCCCGCGCGTACACCGCGCACGACGGCCACTACGCCCGCGCCGACGTCGTGGAGCACGGCACCGATTTCGGCGTCATCTCCATGACCACGGACACCTACCTCCCGGCCCCGGGCGCTTCCGAGCGGCCCCGGCCCGTGGCCTCGTCCCCTCCGCGCCCGGCCTCGCCGGACCGGTCCAAGATCCCCGAACCCGCCTGGCACTCGGGAGCCAAGCATCCGCCGGACTCATCGCTGATCGTCTGGACGGGCACCGGCTGGCGCACGCTGGTGCACACCGACTGGCAGTCCGCGAACATCGCGGCCGTACTCGGCATCGGGGCCGACGGCCCGTACGAGTGGGCGGAATCCTGGGGGCCGCGCCACCCGGACCGGGACCTGCACGACTGGACCCAGGAGGGCCGCGAACTCGTAGGCCAGTTCCCGGAGCCCACCTGGCAGGAGCAAACCGGGGCCATCGACGCCCGGTGCCGGGACGGAGAGAGCGCCCTGGTGGAGGCGCTCGCCCACCGGGGTGGTCTCACCCGAGAGCAGTCCGTCGCCCGGCTCACCGAAGGTGGCGAGGAGTACCGGGAAGTCCTGGCCGTCGGGCAAGCCGCCATCTGCCGGGCCCTGCACACCGCTCGCCGCGCCCTGCCCGAGGGGCCGGAGCGTACCGCGCTCCGTCATGCCCTGGACGACCTGATGGACCGGCACCTGCTGCCACCAGATGCCGCACGCCTCGCGGGCGAGCAGCTCGACAGCTAGATCGAGCGCACCCGATCCCCCGAAACCACCGCGTGGTGCCGCCGGGCCGTCGCCGAGTACATCGCGCCGTCCTTCGACACAACTGCCCTGGGCGGGCGCTGAGAGAGCACCAGCTCCGCGTACCACTGACCTGGCCGTACGCAGGGAAGGCGAACGATGAATGGATGCCGATCCACGCGGATCGGAATTACCGGCCGGTCAGACAACAGGGGGGTTTTGATCTGCGTGGATCGGCATTTCCTCTAACTCCTGGGAACGCGGTATTGTGACCGGGCCCTGTCGGACGTGCGCAGAGGGGGTGATTATTTATGCGCAGGTACTGGTGGAGTCTGCTGGTACCCGAGCCGATGGGTCCGAATGAGAACAGGGTCGTGATAGTGGCGACAGCCACCTACCTGTGGGCCATGGCGGCCTACTGGACGGTCAGGACGGCGCAGGAAGTGGTCGAACTGTTCTCATAGAAAGGGCGGCCCACCTCGGCCAGGAGGTGGACCGCCGACGGATCCATCGTGGCGAGTGGCCCCGTTCCCGCCAGGGAGCGGGGCCACAGTGGGTGGATCCCAGCACGGATGCTGTACCCGCACCTTAGCATCAAAATGCACAAAGAAAATCCCATGCGCAACGCTGAACGGAATCACCATTCCCAAGAACATGCGGCACACAAAATACCGAGTCACGAGTTCTTGGATGAGATCGGAAGAATGAACCGTCATCGCGCAGGACGAAGTTGCGAAGATGCAAACCCCATGAAGGACGAGGGTCGGGATCGCACCCTGCGCATGGCCCGGCGCTACAGCACCCCGTTCATGGCGTTGTTCTCCCAGCCGTCGTCGATCTCGAAGTAGGACTCCAGCGCGGTGCTGTTGTCACTCCAGCCACCCTGTTTGGCGATGACCTTGCGGTCGTTTCCGGCGCGGTGGGAGCTGGTGGCCGCCTCGCGCCGGGGCGAGTGCCCGGTGGGCCGGTATGGCAGCTTGGCCCGGGCGCCGAGGCGGGTGATGACGTCGCCGATGGCCTCGGGGGACAGGCCACCGTCCAGAACGGTGTGCCAGCGCGGGTGGAGCGGCTTGAAGAGGAAGTCATCCGGATCGTCCCACCCCCGGATCTCCCTCCATGCCTTCAGGTTGCGCACCGGGCAGGTGGACAGGCGGCTCCCGTACTTCAACACGACGAGACGGGGCTTGACCTTGGAAACGCGCACGTCGACCACCAGACCCTGCGGGTGGTCGGTGATGTGGCGCTGGCGCAGTGCGGCGACTTCGTGCTCGCGGCCGGTGATGCCGAAGTGCACGCTGGCGATGGCGCAGTCACGGATGCCCAGCCGGGTGTCGGGAGCAGCGTGCATGCACCTGTCCAAGTCCTCGATCACCAGAGCGGCGGCGGGTCCACGGCCGCGGGTCTCCTCGCTTTTCTCTAGCTCGCGCTTCTTGGCTTTCAGGACGCGGCGCGCGGGCGGCGACGGTATTGTCGAGCTTGAGCCGGTACTCATCGCGGCCGGTGACCACCACGCCGGACAGACGGCGGTCGATGGTGGTGGGCGCCATGCAGGTCCCCTTGCGCCATCCGGGCTGGACCCACAGCCACTCCACGAATGCGGTGAGGCTGCCGGGGGTGATGGCGGTGACCGGCAGGCCCAGCAACGAGCAGAACCGCTGCCAGTCCTTCCAGTCGGAGCCGTAACCGTTGACGGTGTTCTCCGGGCCGCAAGTCCTGATCGTGCCGGACGGAGCGGTCTTCCAGCTCCTGCAGTCTGGCCAGTACCTCGGGGGTGTAGTCCTCGGCCGGGGCCGACCCGGGTTCGCTGTGGGGTTTCATGTGGTCTTCCTCTTCTCGTCGGCGGCCGTACTGCGCTGCTCGCAGACCGACATGGGCCGGATCTTCCACCAATACACGGCTGCTTCACCCCTGCTGCTGGAGCTGGCGGGCGATCACGTCGGCGTAGTCGCGATTGTTGGTCGCGTAGCCACGGTGCCGCTCGGCATCGGCGTGGTGTTCGTCGGCCAGTTCCGGCTCCAGGGGGACGAGCTGGTCGTAGAGGCGGGCGACCTTCTCGTCGTTGTCGACGGTGGCGAGCAGGTTTGCCTCCAGACCGGCCAGGTCGTCGGTCTGGCGCAGCCGGTTGTACTCCTCGGACATGATCTTGCCCTGCTCGCGGAGCGCGTCGAGGCTCTGCCGGAGGCTCCCGGCGCGCTCGCGGCGGGCGCGGTCCAGTCGCTGGGAGCCGGGGATGCGCACGGCATCCAGCCCGGAGGTGACCGCCTTCTCCTGTCCGCCGGGGCACAGTTCGGTGTACCACTGGTCGTAGAGGGCCGCTTTGTCGAGAGCGCCCGCCGGGTCGGTGGTGCAGGTGCGGCCGTTGGCGGCCCAGGCCGCCACGGCGCCTGCCCACTTCTTGTGGGCGCTCTGCCGGGACATCCCCGCGACGCGGCCGAGGACGTCGTAGGAGGTGCCGCGCTCCCGCTCGGCGACGACCGCCGCGGCGACGAGATCCGCGGCGTCCTTCTCGGCCCGGAGGGCGGCGGCCAGCAGGGCGCCGGGCTCGGCGTCGGGGTCGACCGGCACCCGGTCCAGAAGGTCGCGGGCGAGGCGGATGAGGGAGCCCGCATGGGCGATGCGGGCTTCGTCGCAGGGAGAGAGGGGGCCGGTGTCGGCGGCCGGGGCGTCGGTGTTGTCCATCATGGCGTCACCCTAGAGCTGACATCTGACAGGTGTCAGCGATCGGCTGACAAATACGATGTGTCAGCCAGCATTTGACGTGAAGTCGCCGTCAGTCCGGAGCTGACGCTCATGCGTCTTGTACGGTTACCGCATGATGAGCGCAGAGGGTCCGGGAAGTCAGTTTTTCCGTAGCACCTTTTGTAGCGTCTTCATCCCGGATATGTGAGGTTATCCGGAGCGAACACTCCCCCCTCCCCCTTCGTCAGGAATTCCTGATGCTCCCGCACGCCGTCGCGACATTATGACGACTCGGCCCAGCGTCAGGAATTCTTGACGCTGGGCGGCCCGCGTCGGGAATACTGCCTCCTCCAGGGTGCGTCAGGAATGCCTGACGCGCATGAGCAGCGTCAGGAAGGTGTGACACATGGGGTGGGAGAGCGACGAGTTCGGCGGCGACCACGAGGGGCACTGCGTGGCCGTCCTCGGCGACGGCAGCAAACCGGCGCCGGTGCAGGTGCCCTTCACCCGGCCCGACGGGACCGAGGGCACCTCCCCCAACAGCTCCTGGTGGATGTACGACGGCGAGCACGGGCCGCGGGCCGTGGCCGTACGCGCCGGCTGCACCTGCGGCTGGCGCTCTACCGACATGTTCCCCATCGACTTCGACGACTGGGGCAAGACCGACGGGTTCGAGGACAACACGGGGCCGTATGCGGCCTGGGAGATCCAGCACCTCGCCCGCCTGCTCGGCGCCACCGTCCCCGATCGGGTACGCGAGGCCACCGACCACCTGCGCGAGATGCTCACCGACCTGGCCCGCACCCGGCCCCTGGCCGCCGCGGCGGCCGCGGCCGCCGCCGAGAAGATGAGCGGAAAGCGCCTCCAGCTCGCCGTCACCGCCGCCCGCGACATCGAGCACACCTGGCCCGAGATCGGCGACGCCATGGGCGTCACCCGCCAGTCCGCCCACCAGCGCTTCGCCAAGAACCCATACCGGGAGGACACGACGATCCCGCTCCGGCCCCGCCGCATCTGGGCGGACCAGGACACACCCCTCGTCGACCTGCCACCGGTCCCGCCCGGCTGGGCAGACGCGGACGACGTCCCGCTCATCACGTTCGACGGTCCCGGCGAAGAGACCTCGGGCAAGTAACGGCCACGCTGGCAACGTGCCTGAAGCAATCGGGCGCTGAATGACAGGGGTTGCGGGGCTTACCTCTGCGCATTCCATCCTCAGCCTCACGGTTCCGGGACCGCCCATCCACCCGTCTTCGTGAGGAGCACCTCATGCCCGCATCCCAACTGCTGCCCATCCTGCTGGCAGGCGCTGGAACGCTGTACGTCTGCCACCAAAACCCCCGCCTCGTCGAGCCCGTGGGCGCCGCCGCCTGCGTCATGGCACTGCTCTTCACGGCCATGGCCGCACTCAGCTGAGCCCCTGCCCCGACACGACGATCATCGACCCGGGCGCGGGGACCGGCTACTGGCCGCGGAGCGCCGGGCCTCGCTGCTGCACCGGCAAACACACACCGAGGCAGAGCGAACTTCGCGGCCCGCGCCAGCTCCCGGGAGGGATCCGCAGAGGCCCGGCGCCTCCGCGGCGCCGGGCCCGGGGCCTGTCAGGTGCAGTCGAGCCCGCACCCGGTGCACAGCAGGACCTCGCTGTCGCCGTGCCCGACCACTCCGTGTCGCGGTCGCCGGCGGGGCAGGTGTCGGGGGTGTGCGCCCAGTCGCGGCCCGGGATGGTGAGCACGTACCGGCCGGGGAAGACCCACTCACCTGCGTGGTGGGGCATCTCGGTGAGGTCCCAGGCGGTACCGGCAGGGGGTGTGGGGGTGAGCGGGGGGGGTGAGCATGATGACCTCCGAGAGGGGGTGTGGTGCGTCCTGACGGGCTCCGCCCACCACGGTTCTGGGGCGGGCCGCAAGGTGGAGCGCCCCACTGGCCGAACGACCCTGCGGCCCGTCCCAGGTTCGTGGTGCTCTCCGATCGGCAGGACGCGCCGCGCCCTCTCGGCCGTCACCATGCACCCCGGCACCCACGCCTGCACGGGCGGGCTGACCGACCCTCCCCGCCGCGCGGGTGCACACCGGCCCCACGAACCGCTGCACCGAGTAGCCCAGCCTCAGCAAGATCAATCTCAACGGCACTTTCAGTACCGCAACTACTCACACCCGCCCTCGGACTGCGTTACTTCCCACGACCACGGCGTTCGTGTTGCTGCGCGTCCTGACGTGGGGCCACTGGCCGGGGGACCTGGGGGGTATCGGTCCCAGACGGTCGGCTGGGTCGGCGCTTGACCGTGACGGACTTGGACCGGGCGGCTGCGGTACTGATCCGCATGCCGGCTTCCTGGGTCTGGAACTGCGGTGTCAGGGCATGCGGGCCGGGGGCGGGCGTGTCTTCCCATGTTCCGCGGTCGAGTTCGATCAGCCCTGTGAGGGCTCCTTCTGCGTGGAGCTGCTCGGCGTTGGCGCGAGCGACGGAGTAGGAAGCTCCCGCATCCGTGGGGTACAGGGCGCGGATGAGGGGTTCGGGGGCCATGCGGCCGCCGTAGGGGTCTCGGCCCGCGTCGAATTCGACGCGGCCTGCCTGCCACCGCAACGCGTTCTGCTCCAGCGACGTGCGCATGGGCACCTCGACGCTCAGGACGACGCGCCGCCCATACCCTTCTTCGGCAAGGTCGCCAAGGAGGGTGCGAGTCCTGTCCAGGTTTTTCATGACGCCGTCGTAGATCAGGTTGAAGCCTTCCCCGCGCGCCCAGCTTTCGAAGGTGTCTTGCAGGAAGGAGCTCTCGCGGTGGACCAAGGGGGCCAGTTCCGCCGGAGCCAGCTGCCGTCCGCCGGGCAGCGCATATGCAGATGGAGGGAGCTTGGGGGCCCCGCCGTGGCGGATGATTGCTTCCTTGAACTGATCGGGATCCAAGACCAGGTATTCGCTGGGATCCACCCCGTGGGCCTGGTTGAGGGCGTCGCCCAGTTCTGTGCCGTCTCCCTGGCGGGTGCGCAGCAGCCCCAGTGAGGTCCCCTTGCCGGCGCCGGGCGGACCCGAGGTCAGCAGCACAGCCTGGCCGTCGCGCGGGAGGTTGGAACAGGCGGCTTTGGCCTCCTCCAGGATCTCCTGGTGCAGTCGGAGGCGTTCAATCGTCCACAGGCCGCCTTGGTGGTGCTGGCCGTAGGTGTCGGCCTCGCCGGTGGACAAGTCGCCTGTGGTGAAACGTTCTTGCAAGTGCCGGTAGAGGTCGCGGTATTCCTCGCGCAGTACGTCCATTCCCCGTCCGGCCCCTTCCGGTTGATCATTGTCGTGTCAGCGTAGCTTTCGGCGGCGCAGGATCTCGCGGTAGTCCTCCTCCGAGATATGGCCGTTGAGCATGGCTGCTGACAGCACGTCTGCGGTGTTGTCCTGGTGGTCCGGGAGCGTGTGAGCGGGGTCGTGGTCACGCTCTTGCAGGGGCCAGGCTGCGGCCCTGGTGAGCATCTCGTCCCGGCTGACGTCACCAGCTGCGTAGCTGGCCAGGTAGTCGCGGAGCGATGTCATGAGTGGTTCCCTTCTGCCGCCCATCGACGGCTTGCTGGCGTGGTGTGAGGTGGCCGCGGACAGCGGCTCATTGCCCGTTCGGTCTTACGTGAGTGAGGCTGGTGCACTCGCCTCGTCGCTCCTGTCGTTCAGGAGCGGGGCGGTGTCGGCGGGATCGAGCGGAAACCGGGAGTGAGAGACCGGCCATCGGGAGATCCGTCCGTCACCAACCACATTACGCTATCCCCGCACTGCGGCGCCTCCCCAACGCGGGTGCCCGGCCTTGTCGGGCTACGTCTCCTGGCTGTTCCAGGCGCTGGGCACCGGTCCGGGCATGCGGTGCTCGATCCGGTGCTCGCCTTTGGTACAGCCCTGAAAGGGGCCGGTGGAGGCGCGCAACTCCCTCATGCAGGGGTCGTAGTGGTCGCGGTGCCAGGTGCTGGGGCCGGTGTATCCGCAGGTGGCGGGGTCGGTGAGTTCCTGCCAGGCGAGCCACAGGGCGTGGAGGCGGGCGAGGGCGACGGGGTGCTCGAACCACAGGTGGCACCAGCGGGCATCGGCTGAGGGCTCGGCCAGGTAGCCGGGGACCAGGACGCTCTCCACCCACTCGATCAGCGCGCGCAGTTCGTCGTCGTACTGGGGGCCGTCGAGGAGGAAGAGGAACGGCGGGTACTGCCAGCCCTCTTCCTCTCCCGCCGGTCCGTCCTGCTCGTCCTGGTCGGCGCCGGGCGCGGGGCTCTCCTGCGTCGGTGGTGCCTGACGGACCTGGAGCTGGCTGGTGAGCGCCCGCACCTGGGCTTTGAGGTCTTCGACGTCTTCGAGGAGCTCCCGCGGAACGCCACCGGCCCCGGGTGCTGCCGGGAAGCTATCGGGCACGGCGGGCCTCCTTGCGCTCCTCGTGGGCGTCGATTGCGCGTGCGGTGATGGCCTTCTCCTCGGCTGCCATGCCGGCGCCGATGTGGGACATGGCCTTCTCCTCATACCACGGGCGCAGGGCGATCTGCGCGACTGGCATGCCGGTGGCCATCAGCAGGGCTGTGCCCTTGGGCATGGCGCGGATCTCGGCGGCTTCCCGGATCTGCTCCTTCTGCTCGTTGACGGAGTAGGAGTAGCCCTCCTTGCCTTTGGAGTAGGAGCCGCGGGAGATGTCGTGGTTGCCGATGAGGGTGGAGATGTCAGAGACGAATTTGGGGTCGTCCAGGCCGACGCCGATGACCTTCTTCGTAGCGGCTCCCCACAGGGCGTCCATTCCGACTTCGCCCCACGCCTTCACGCCTTGACGGTAGGACTGGAGGATGGTGAAGGGAGTGATGCCGCGCGAGCCCAGGTGGCTGTAGAGGTCGGGGAGGTCGGCGATCTTGCAGATGTTCGCGGCCTCGTCGAGGACAGCGCGCATGGGTTCGGGAAGGCGGCCGCCGTGGCGCTCGCCGGCTTCGGACGCGGCGGTGAAGACGGCGTCGGCCAGCGCGGCCACGACCGCCGAGCTGGGGCCGCCCTTCTTGGACAGCAGGTAGAGGGTGTCCCGACCGAGGGCGAATTCCTCGGGGTCGAAGCGGGGGCGGTCCTTGTCCGGGGTCACCCAGGCCAGGACCCGCTCGTCGCGCAGCGCGGAGACGGCGGTGCGGGCGTTCTGGTAGATGCCCGACTGGGTCTCCTCGGCGATGTTGATGCTGGATTCGACCTGCTCGGCCAGGACCGGCTCGTGGTCGTAGAGGATCCGCATCGGGGCCTTCTCGCGCGGGTCGGCGAGCCAGCCCAGTACGTCCCGCACGCTGGCTCCGTCGTGGTAGGCGGCGCGGAGGAGTCCCACCAGCAGGTCCTGTGCGGCCTGGTGCCAGAAGGGGTCGGCCTGCTCGCTCATGATCTGGGCGACGAAGTGGCTGGCGAGCCGTTCGGCGCCCTCGATGGTCTCGGCCTGGGCGATCATGTCCCACCACATGCCGCGCTCGGTCTGGGCGACCCCTTGGGTATCGAGTACCCAGGCGGTGCCCATCCGACGGCGGGAGGCGAGTGTCGCGGCGTACACGTCGGGCTTGTTGGAGGTCAGCAGCAGCGCGGCCGGGGCTTCCTCCGCGACGGGGATGGCCAGTGCGGTCGACTTGCCCGCGCGCGGTGCCATCAGCGCGACGTAGGTGTCCTCGTCCGAGCCGCGCAGTTCCACCTTGGAGGGCAGGTGGTCGCCGAGGAGCACTCCGCGGTCCGCGGGCTTGAGGTGCTTGGGTTCGGTCACCTTGAGGGAGGCCCGCAGGCGGGTGGCCGTGCGGGCGGCGCTCTTGGGTGCGAGGTCGCGCACCTGCCGCAGAGTCGCCATGTGCGAGGGGTTGCGGAACCAGCGCCAGCACAGCCGCAGGGTCCATACCGCGGCGGCCAGCACCAGGACGTCGAGGAGGGCCGCACCCGCCAGGGAGGCAGTGGGCGACTCGGGCCAGACGGCCGACCAGTCTCGCGCCATGTCGAAGACCGTCACCACAGAGGCCGGGGCCACCGGTTCCCCGGTGACGGCGGCGCCGGCAGCCGCGCCCGCCCAGGTGGACGCAGACAGGACCACCACTCCGCCGAAGACGATGCCGCCGAAGAGCCAGGCCCGGTCGTTCTCCGTCATCATCGCGCTCAGGCTCCCTCAGTCGCCGGATCGGTCGGGTCGGTGTAGTAGAGGCGCCGCTCGGTGTCGGTCAGCTCGGTGGCGGCGGCAATGCCCGGCCGGGTGCCGATCTTGATCAGATACTTGCCGCGTCCGGGATGGACCTGGTCGCTGGTGTCCAGCCCGGTGCTGGTGGCCGACGACCAAGAGGTGATCATCATGCGTTCCTGCTCGGTCAGCGACCGCTTGCCGGTCACCCGCACGAGTTCTTCGGCCGTGGAGGCGCCCAGTACCCAGGTGTCGCATCTGTCCATCAGGCCGCGGGCCTTGGCCCGGTCCTCCTCGGTGGGCAGGGACTCGGAGTCCAGCAGCGAGTGGGTGACGTAGATGGTCACATCGTCGGTGGTGCGGTTGAGGCGGCTGATGCCGTCCATGGCATCGACCAGGCCGGGGCCGGAGCGCAGGGCCCGCCACATCTCGTCCATGGGCAGCACGAGCTTGCGGGACATCAGCCCGATGCTGCGGGCGCTGTCGATGCTGGAGTAGGCGTACGCCCAGGTGGCAATCATGCCGGCGGAGATGACGTCGTTGCCGCGGGCCCGCAGCCCGGAGATGTCCACCGAGACCGCGGGCACGTTCAGGTCCAGGGGTGCGGTGGTCGGGCCGTCGAAGAGGCCCTTGAGCGGGCCGGAGACCAGGTTGTCGAGCCCGGCGATGACCGAGCGGGTCAGGTTGCGGAAGGCGTCGCCCTCGGCGGCGAGCTTGTCCCGCAGCTCCTGGGGGGCCTGCCGCATCACCGTGATGACGTCCGGGATGATCGGGTCGTCCCCCGGCTTGGCGTCGGAAGCCAGTTGCACCGCGGTGTTCAGCGCGGAGCGCTCGATCTCGTCCGGGGCGCGGCCCAGGCCCTGCTTGGTGGCCAGCAGGGCCCCCAGCGTCTCCATCCGCCGTCCGTTGAGCACGTCCAGCAGCCCGGTGCGTTCGGTCGGGCTGAGAGTGTGCACGTGGGCCTTGAGCGGTCCGGAGTCGAGCGGGTTGAGGCGCCCGCCGCCGTCGCCGATGCGCACGACGCTGCCGCCCAGCTCGCGCACCATGTCCGCGTACTCGCCCTTGACGTCGCCCGGCACCACGCACATGTAGCCGTAGGCCGCATACACCAGGCAGATGCGTTTGACCAGCGCACTCTTGCCCGCACCGGGCTGGGACATCACCCACACGCCCGGGTTGGTGGTCAGCTTCCCCGTCCAGCCCGACGGGTCGATGCACACCAGTTCGCCCGTCAAAACGTCCCGGCCCACCGGAACACCGCGCGGGGGAAGCCCCGCCCCCAGCAGGAACGGGTAGACGCCCCCGCCCTGGGTGGACGGCCCGGTATAGACGGTCCCTCCGTCCTCGACCGGGGCGCGGCCGCTGAAGCGGCCGCCCCAGCCCAGCCGCCCCGCATACAGGCGGCGCTTGCGCCCTTCCTCCTGGCGCTGCGCGCGCCGCTGAGCCGGTGTCAGCGCATCCTGCGCTTTGGGTGCCATCCGCCGCGCGACGGTCACCTCCGGCGGCTTCTTGCGTGCCACCTGCCATCCCCCCTCTAGCTTCTACTTGACCAGTGGCGTGTAGCCCAGCGGCAGACCGGCGGCGAAGACCGCCGCCTGCGCACCGTAGGCAGGACGCATGCGGATACCGCGGGTGGCCTTGATGGCCCGTTCGATCTCCTGCCGCGCCGCGGGCAGATCCTGGGCACGCAGCGCGGTCACGGTCACCATCAGCGTCCAGTCCACGACCTGCGCACCTCCGGCCGCCTGGGCGGCGGCCTTCTCCGCCCGCTGGTAGTCGGCCCGCTGCGTCCACTTCGCGCGTCCCTTGACCTGTGCTGTGGCGTGCGCCCGGTTCTCGGCGTTGCTGATCTCCCGCTCCAGCACCATCTCGCCCTCGTGCGGGTCCAGGACCCGGTAGGAGAGCGTGATGCGCCGCTGGAAGTAGCCGGGGCTCAGCAGGGGCAGCAGCACGCTGTAGGGGATCGGACGTCGCGGCATCTCCCGGAGCACCCACGAGAGGGAGATCCCGCCGTCGTGCGCGTACTCCTCCCATCCGTCGTCGGCCGCCTGGGGCCCGCACTCGCTCCACTGAAGGTCTGCGAACTCCTCCTCGCGGGCGTGGAAGGAGGACGGATCGTAGGCCGAACGCACCAGGCGGCGCACGTCCACGTCCGTGGCCCGGCGGTAGACGTCCGTACCGGTGCCGCTCAGATCCAGCGAGTCCGCCACCCGCAGCGCTTCGCCGACCTGCTCAGCCAGGTCCTGCGGCGGGTTCGCCGTCGCGTTCGGATCGACGATCACGCTCATCCACGGCGCCACCGACGCGGTGGCACGCGGAGTCGTGCGCACCAGCTCCTCGATCGTCTCCCGCGCCAGCTTCGGGGCATCCGCCTGCTTGCGCCGCTTCACATCGTCCCCCAGCGCCTCGCCGGCGCCGGGAGTGATCTGGATGGTGACCGACGCGGCCTTGATCTGCTCGTCGGTTGCCATGGCGTCCAGGACGCTGCTCCAAGTGCGGATGTTGCCGCTCACCGCGCCGGTGGGCGCCATGAGGCTCCCACCGGGCGCCAGCAGCGTCGAGATGGTCATGTAGCCGGTGGCGCGGTCGTGCACCACGCCGACCACCTTGCTGCTGGCAGGATCGTGCGCCTTGATCAGCGTGCTCGACGCCCCGACGCCTGGCAGATCCAGCGCATAGGGATGGGGCAGCAGCACCCGACGGTAGGACGTCGCATCCGAGCGGTGCGCCCGCGACCACGCGTACTTGGCCCAGTAATAGGACAGCGCGGGCATCCCGTGGCGCCGGGCCGCGGCCAGCCCCAGCACCAGCAGCGTCACCGGCAGGGTGACGAACAGCGATGCCGGGTACTGGGTGGCGATGATCCCCTCGGCCGCCAGAACGCTGGCGCCGAGCATGGTGGCGCCCTTGGAGAGGTTCAGAAACCCGTAGCTGCGGCGGGTGCGGAAGCCTTCCACCCGCAGCGTGTCGGGCACCTCGTGCGTGGTCACTGCTGGTTCCCCCCGTCTCCCATCTCCCCGGCGCCCTTCTGGACGGCATCGTTGACCCCGTCGTAGACCGCGAGAACCACCCCCGCAGTACCCGCAGCGGCACCACCGCCCTTGGTGGCCGCACCGGTCTTGGCGCCGCCTCCCGCCTCGGTGGTAGCGCCGCCGCCCAGCCCGTCGCCACCCCCGCCGCCCAGGCCATCACCGCCCAGGCCGTCGCCGCCGCCGCGGCCCGCGTCCGGACCGCGCTGATTGCGGGTGGCCTGCTGCTGTGCCTCTCCCTGCCGTTCGTCGCCGTCCGGCTCCTGCGTGCTGCCGTCCCGCTGCGGAGGCATGGTCCGGTTCACGTAGTTGGCGTGGTCCGGGGCGCTCGGAGGCGTCGGATCACCGCCAGACGGGGGCGGGCCATCGTCCGGGCCGTCGTTGCCGCCGCCGATCTTCGAGGCGGCTGCCGAGGCTGCGCCCAGGGCGCCGCCCGCCGACAGTCCGGCACCGACCTCGGCACCGAAGGGGGCGAAGAGCCGCATCAGGGGCCCGGGAGCCAGGATGCCAAGAATGAGGGTGGCGACTCCACGCAGCCATCCGGTGAGACCTTCGGCATGGCCGAACTCCTCGAAGCCGACGCAGACGATGACAGCCAGCATCGGCTTGTAGGCGATCACCATGAGGATCGAGGTGATCAGGCGCGGGGCCCACTTCCGTGTGGTCTCACCACCTACGCGTCCGGCCCCCGCGATCGGCAGCAGCATGCACTGGATCGGGATGGCCGAGATACGCAGGAAGATCAGCACCATCTGGACGAACCCCACCAGTAGCAGCACCACGACCACGCTGATGACCAGCGCGGGATTCTTCAGCGACGTGGGCACCAGCACAGCGACGATCGTTTCGTAGGCCAATCCGCCGTCGCCGAACACATTGTCCAGCAGCCCGCTGGCGATCTTGTCGCCCAGCTTGAGCAGCAACGCGATCACAGTGAACCCCGCGCCGGTGATCAAGGCGTTCTGCACCCAACCGGCAAGCGCCTGGCCCGCGTACTTCATCTGACCGGTCACGGCCATCTTCCCGAGCTGCCACATCAGCCCGAACGCGGCGATGACCCACCCCAGCCACACCATCATGCCCGCCAGCGTGGCGTCCTCCGCGAACAGACCCGTCTTCTCCAGATCGAGCGACGGTCCGTCGAAGGCCAACGTCAGCGTGTGCTTGATCCCCCACTTCGCAGCGTCGCGGCCCGCTCGGATGAGCTCACCCACAGTGGAGTCCCACACACCCTGCCAGGCATCCTTGACCTTTTTCTCAGCCTTGTCCCCCGCCTTGTCGCACTTGTCACTCACGAGGGAAACGACGGCACCGGCCCCGATTGCGCAGGTGTAGTCGACCCCTTTGTTGAACCAGCCGTCGTCCTTGTCGGCCCGGGCTGCGGGCGCCGCGGCGGTGGCCGAGGACTGTGCTGCGGCCGCCGAGGAGGGGGAGACGGCCACCAGCCCCAGCGCCGCGATGATGACGAGCAGCAGACTGCTGAACCGCCTGATCATGAGGCTTCCCGGATGGCGGTCCACCCCTCCTCGTTGAAGAGGGCGTCACCGGGTGCCGCGATCTCCGGCTTGGCCGGGTCGTCTTGGGCGGCCCGGTTGATGGCGGCCGCCGACACCTTCCAGTCGCCGTCCTCCCATTCGACCGCGGACAGCGCGCGCGCCCGCGAGGACTGTTCCTCCTCCGTCTCTCCACCCTTGCGGGTAACCCGGGAGGTCACCCAGACCACCACCTCGCTCTTGGACTCCGAGACGACCTTGAATCCGACCGGGTGGCTGCGGAACCACACCCCCGACGGCAGGGGCTCGCCGTCCGCCAGGTCGAGGGAGGCTCGCATCTTCTGATCCGTCTGGGCGGCGTGCTCCTTCACCTTGCGGAGATTCGCGGGGGTCTGCTCGTCCCGCACCTCGTAGGAGCGGAAGTCATCGAGTTGCTCGTCGGCCAGGCTGCGCTCGCCCTCCACCGAAGCGGAGGTGGCCTCCAGGATCACGGCCAGTGCGCCCTCGGTTGTGTGCGGGAACTTCACAGGGTTGCCCCGGCTGTCCTTCTCCTTGCCGGGCGGCAGCGTGATCCACCGCTTGGGCTCGGTCCAGTCTTCAGGAGTCGTGTAGGTGGGGTCGGGGCTGGCCGAAGCACTCGGAGACTTGCCGCCGCCCTTGCTCTCCTTGTCCTTCTCCCCGCCGCCGTCATCGCCGGTGAGGAACGCACCCAGCGTCAGTGCCACCAGCACCACCGCCGCGATGCCCGCCCCCCACAGCAGGCCCCTGTTCAGCCGCTCTGTCCTCATGCCGACTCCCTGCTCAGCTTGCGATGCCGTTGATGATGGTGATCAGCGACCCGGCCAGCAGGACAGCGGCGATCCCGCCGCCCATCCACTTGAACGGCTCGCTGCCGCCGCCGTGCCGGCTCTTGTCGGCCGTGGCGAGCTTGAAGACCCCGAACCCCACACCGCCCGCCCCCGCCAGCACCAGCAGCCACAGTCCGTACCCGGCCAGCTCCGAGACCGTCCCCGAAACCCCGGGGATCTCGGTGGGCTTCGTCTTCGGGATCACTCCATCGGCCAGCAGCATCAGACTCTTCATCATTTCCCTCCCATGTGGCGGCGCAGCTTGGCTGCCGCACGCTGTACGTCCTTGTTCCTCATCGCATCCACGGGGCCCTCGGCCGACCGCAGACTGGGCAGATACCGGATCCACGCCGTGCCGGCCACGCGCTGTTGCAGGGCCCGGACGCGGAAGCGGACGGCTGCCGGGGCCCGGGCGGGCACGTCGGCGACCAGCACCAGCCACGGCCGCGGCAACTGCATCGGCCAGGAGAACAGGAGCTGCTCGGCCCAGATCGCCGCGTACACGCTCGTCTCCGCGACCAGCACGGGCTGCGCCCCGTAGGGGACCTGCTCCTCCGGAGCCAGAATGCGGCTGGCCACCCCGCTGCCGTCGTCGAGCATGCAGGCGACAGTGGCCACCGCGATGCTCTCCCCACGAACGGGCAGGAGCGCGAACCTCAGCCCTGCGGCGTGCTGTTCGTAGTCGGTGCTCGGCGCCGTCTGATGGTCGATCACCGCGCTGTCCCCCTCTGCTGCGGTCTCACACTACGATCTTGGTCTAAACGAACTACAGAGGGTAGCGTGCCTCAAGCGTTGCAAGTTGAGTAGCGTGCTTTGAAGTGACAGGAGTGCGGTGTGGCCCTCTTCGAGACTGCGTGGGCGCGAGCGCTGCGCCTGTCCGCGGATCCCTGACCACGTCCGGGAACATTCTGACCCTTGCCCAAGCACGGCTCCGACTCGGGCTCGGACAAGCGGAGATGGCCCAGCGTTAAGCGTTAGGGATCTCCCGCCAGATGATCTCGCGCGTCGAACGCGGCCTGGGAGGCGTGAGGGGCGCACCCCAGTGGGCCCCGGGCGTACGAACTGACGCTCAGCCGCTGGAAGAGCGCGCAAGCCGCCTCGCGCGAACAAGTGCAGGCGAAGGTAGCTGTTCAAACGCGTAGAAGCCTGGGGGGGCATGCGTGAAGTACATCGTCATAGGGATAGCCACAATCGTGGCCATCGTCTTGACCCTGCTCGGACTGATCGCCGCGGCCTTCGCAGGCGAGGACGACGCATCCGCGCAGTCCCTGACCGGCGTTCCCGATGAGTTCCGCCGCTGGCTGATGAATGCCTCCGAGGAGTGCGAGCACAAGGAACTCACCCCCGCGCTGCTGGCCGCACAGGTAAAGCAGGAGTCCGGCTTCTCCACCGCACGCACCACCGTCTCCGGCGCCGGGGCCCAAGGCCCGGCGCAGTTCATCCCGAGCACCTGGGCCACCTGGGGGCGCGACTACAACCACAACGGAGACGTCGACGTCTTCGAGGTCGGCGACGCCGTCATGGCCCAGGGCGCGATGATGTGCTCACTCCTCGGACAGGCGAAGTCCTCCGGCTTCGCGGGCGACGTGCGCGGGCTCGCCCTGGCCGGATACAACGCGGGCTGGTTCGCGGTCGAGAAGCACAAGGGGATCCCTCCGTTCCAGGAGACCCGCAACTACGTGAAGATTATCCTCAAATCCATGAAGAAGTTCGGAACGCTCTCCAAGGGCTCCGGGCTGACGGTCCGTGGAAGCGGCGTACGCGCCGACGCCCTGCGCAAAGCCTCCGCGCAGATCGGCACCCCCTACTCCTGGGGCGGCGGCGACGCCGGCGGCCCCAGCAAGGGCTTCTGCGACAGCACCAACGGCTACCTCAACGGCCGCTGCTCCGCATCGAAGACCGTCGGCTTCGACTGCTCCAGCCTGGTGCAGTATGCCTACTGGCCCAAGCGGAAACTCCCCCGAACCGCAGCCGCCCAATACCGTGCGACCTCCGACCACCCCGTCGCCAGAGGCAACCTCAAGCAAGGCGACCTGCTCTTCTGGAGCAACGGCAGCACCCCCAGCGGCATCTACCACGTGGCGATCTACGCCGGGGACGGGAAAGTCCTCCACGCCCCCAGGACCGGCAAGGACGTCCAAGTCGCCCCGCTCAAGAACGCCATGCCCAGTGGCGACTACCAGGGCGCCACCCGCCCCTGAGCCCCGCAGCCGGGGCCCGGCCGTTCGCGGGCCTGGCCCCGGACTGCTCACCGGCTTCGACCAGTCCCTTGGGTGCGCGCTCGCTCCCGGTGCGCGGCCGCCGCTGGATCACTCGGCGCCGTCGCCTTCTTGCGCGCCGATGGGGTAGGGCCTACCGACGGGGACTCCGCCCTGGCGGCCGCGGGCGAAACCCGTGGGCTGTGCGCTCTGGTCGGCTCCTCCTCCGTCACGCGCCAGGTGGCGCGCTCCAGCATGTGTTTGCCCGCCATCGCCGCGGTCCCCTTGGCATGGACCGTGTCCTGCGCCATACCTGCCAGACGCCGATCGACACTTCCGGGCTCGGCGGCCTCCACCCGCGCCATCTGCGCAGCCAGCACCGGCCATCGCCGGTGTGTCACCAGCGCGTCCGCCAGCCGCTCCTGGCCCGGCAGCGCCTCGCGCACCGATCGCATGAACCGCTCGTTCTCCCCCCGGCTAACACCCAACTGGTCCAGCGCCTTCTCACGGTCGTCGAGGTCGAGAGAGTCCGGCATCTTCAGCCCCACTGTCAGCGGCCCGAACGACTGCAGGGCATCACGGCTCACCGGCTGCCGCTCCTGCCCTTGGCCCGTCACCCGGGCCACCGCCTGGTCGACGCCCAGCCCTTCGTCATGAGCCGCCGTCAGGATGCCGCGCACATCCACATCAAGCCGCTGCAGATCGGCCATCTGCCCTGCAATCTCCGGCCATGACGGTGAGGAGAGGATAGCCTCCCGGACGAGGCCCTGCGGCATCGTCTCCCGCAGCAGATCGGCCCACTCGTCATTGCCCTGGCTGTTGATGCGCTGAGCATTCCTCGCGATCGAGTCCCGCACCTGCACGGCAGTCTCGCCCAGTTTGGGAAGGAAGCTCTCCATGTCGACGCCGGCGGCCCGCAGCGCCGTGAGTTGCTGAGCCATCCGCGGCCAGTCACCATCACTCGTCACTGCCTTCAGCAGGTCCTCTGGAAGAACCCCACGCAGGTCTCCGGCTGCGTCGGAGACTGCCTTGTCTTTGGGCGGAAGCGGTCTCCCCTTGCTGTCCCTGCGCTGCTCCGCCTTACGGCGCACAGCATCCGCGATGGCCGTCATCAGCTTGAACGCCATGGTGGCGGTCTGCACCGCTTCCCCGACAGCCTCGGCGAACTCTTCACCCTGCTGTGGCATCGCCACGATCCGCTTCCCCTCCTCGATCAGCGGGCCCGCCTGGGCCCTCTGCTCCCGTGTGCTCCGGGCATCCGGGACGCAGGATTCGTCGTACCCCCGGCGCCCAGGCCCGGCCTGCAGACGGCGTGCCCATGCTGGCCGACCGTGCACCACCCGCCCGGGCCCAACCGGTCAGGCGCTAGCTAAGCACTTCGGCGACCGATTCCGCAGACGTGAGTTCACGCTGCCCGGCCACCGCGGACAGTGCTGCCGCTGCATCCCCCCTCCGGCTGACTTCGGCGAGCTGCGCACGCAACGCCGGCCACGCCGGGTCGGCCAACACCGCCTCGGCGTGCTCGGGCACGGCCGCACGCACGGCTGCAGCCGCCCGATCGCGGCCAGCCCCTGCTCGTGCGGCGCGGCGGACGGCGCCGTCTTCCCGCGCGCGCCAGCCGGGGCTGGGCTCTTCCGCTGTCGGCTCTCGGGACCCTGGGAGTGCTCACGCGCGCTCAGCGTCCCGGCCGTGACATCCACCGCCGCCCGGACCAGACGTCCAGCCCGTCCCGCAGCCTCGGCCTGGCTCCGGTACTGCTGCGCCTGATGCCACTTCTGCGATGCCGAGATCGACTCCACGAGGGCCAGCAGAAAGCCCAGCATCGCCGCTGTGTCGTTCCGGCCCACGGACGCTGCTGCCGCCGGCAACGTCTGGCTGGACTGCCGGTACAACTGCTGCGCCTCGCCCTCCAGCTTCCTGGAACCCGGAGCCCGTGACGCGCGCTCGAACTCGGACGCCGCACGGGCCATCTCCGCTCGGACCCACTCCGGTGCCACCGCCGCGGCGGTGACCACCAGATCGCCCAGCGCCGCGACATCACCCGCTCCCTGCCGCGAGCCCCCTCACCCAGCAGCTCGGCGGCAGCACGCAGGTTGACCGCAGCCTGCTCCCACGCCTGAGCGGGCGAGAGCACAGCGACGACCGCAACGGTCTTCTGCCAGCACTCCCCAGCCGTCAATTCGCTGGCGGCGCCATGAGCGCCCTGGGTAACGTGCCCGACGCGGTTCAGCCGCTTACGTCTTTCGCCGTATACGTCTGTCGCGGCGGGTGCGGGCACACAGGGGGAGCGGTCATGGCCGGGAACGTGTCGTTCGGCAAGGTGCGGCGGGCTGCCGCCGAGAGCGTCGGGGGGTTGCCCCGCCAGTTCTGGTGGCTGTGGACGAGCACCCTCGTCAACCGGCTCGGCGCCTTCGTGGCGACGTTCCTGGCGCTGTACCTGACCCTGGACCGCGGCTACTCCGCCTCGTACGCCGGTCTCGTCGGCGCTCTCTTCGGCCTGGGCGGAGTCGTCTCCTCGCTCGGCGCCGGGGTGCTGACCGACCGCATCGGGCGGCGCCCGACGCTGCTGGCCGGCCAGTTGGCGACGGCCGTCTCCGTCGCCTCACTCGGCCTGGTCACGCACCCGGTGGCGATCGCGCTCCTCGCCGCGCTCGTGGGGATGTCCACCAACGCCTCCCGGCCGGCCGTGCAGGCGATGATCGCCGACATCGTCCGCCCCGAGGACCGTGTTCGCGCCTTCTCGTTGAACTATTGGGCCATCAACCTCGGCTTCGCCGTCTCCTCCACCAGCGCCGGACTCATCGCCCAGTACAGCTACCAGCTGCTGTTCTTCGGCGAGGCGGCCATGGTGCTGGCCACCGCGCTGATCACGTTCCGGAAGCTGGCCGAGTCCCGGCCCGCCGCGGCCGACTCCCCGACGCCCGCCCCCGACACCGCTACCGAGGCGGTGCCGGACTCCCGGCCCGACGGCAGCAGCGACGTCTCACTGTGGACGGTGCTGCGCGACCGGCGCTTCATGGTCGTCGTCGCGCTCAACCTGCTGCTGGCCACCCTCATCCAGCAGGCGTTCGTCTCCCTCCCCATCTCCATGGGCGAACAGGGGCTCACCAGCACCGACTTCGGCACCGTCATCGCCCTCAACGGCGTCCTGATAGTGCTCCTCCAACTCCCCCTCACCCGCTTCATCCAGCACCGCGACCCGGCCAAACTGCTGATCGTCTCCGCGCTGCTGACCGGATACGGCTTCGGGCTGAACGCGTTCGCCGCGTCCGCCGCCTTCTACGCCCTCGCCGTCGCCGTCTGGACCCTCGGCGAGATGATCAACGCCCCCACCCAGATGGGCCTGGTCGTCCAGCTCTCGCCCACCCACGGCCGAGGCCGCTACCAGGGCGTCTACGCCCTCTCCTGGTCCGTCGCCTCCCTCGGCGCACCCCTGCTGGGCGGCGCCGTCATCGACCATTTCGGCGCCGACACCCTGTGGGCCGCCAGCGCCGCAGTGGGCACCCTCGCCGCCCTCGGCTACGCGCTGCTGCTCCGCAGCATGCGGGCCCACCCCGCCCCGGAGCCGGTGCACTCCCCCGCGGAGGCCGCGTCCGCGGAGGCGCCGACTTCCGCGGAGGCCGCATCCCCGGACCAACCCGCCTCTGCGGAGGCGCCGACGGCACCCCCGGAGCCCGCGGTCTGAGTGCGCTTCGGGACCGCGGCCTGAGCTGCCTTACTGAAACGCCCCCGCCCCGGCTCAGCCAGGGCGGGGGCCATCTGTCGTTGACCTACCGGTCGAGCTGACCGTCGGCGACCGCGGAAGCGAACGCGGAGAGCTGCCCGCGGGTCAGCAGCAGCGCGGGCCCTGTCGGATTCTTGCTGTCCCGCACCGCGACCGAGCGGTCATCGACGTTGCCGACCTCCACACAGTCCGACTGCGCCGCAGACGCCGAGGACTTCCACCACGACACGGGAAGAGTCGACGCGTCGTCAACATGGCTCATTTGTTCTTCCTTATCTGTGTGATCAATTCCGCCGATGCCTCGACCGACTCGGCAGCGGACGTGAGGCGTTGCCAGGCATCACGGTGCGTGGCGACCTTGTCCCGCTCCTCGACGTACAAGGCCGACGTCAGCCCTTCAGTGTGAACGACATCGAGGTTTGCATGCGGACCGAATCCGAGGATGGTGAATGTGCCCGTCTGTCCGACGTGCAGCGGAGCGTCTGACCGCAACACCTGAATGTTGACGTTCGGACGCCGCCCCATCGACAGCAGCCGCCCCAACTGCTCATCCATCACACCTTCGCTCTCGGATGTCGAGCGTAGGGCCTGCTCGGCGATGATCGCCCACAACGTGAGCGGGTCCTCGCGCGTGAGTACCGCCTGACGTGCAAGGCGCACCTCGACCAACGCGTCGACACCGGCCTCGACCGCTTCGGACATGGCCGTCGCACGGATGATCTCGCGGGCGTACTCGGCTGTCTGGAGCAGGCCGGGAATCAGGCCCAGTTGCCAGGACGACACCGATTCGGCTTCCGCTTCGAGGCTGATCAGATCCTCGTAAACGGGCGTGAGGACGCCTCGGTACGAGTGCCACCAGCCGCGGCGTGCACCCTCTCGTGTGAGTGTCAGAAGTGCGGCGCACACGTCGGGGTCGGACACCTCGTACAGGTCGAGCAGCGCTCTTACATCGTCGGGGCGTGCGGCTGTGCGCGCTGTCTCGATGCGGCTCAACTTGGCAGCGTTGAATCGGCCGTCGCTGCGTTCGGCGACATCGTCGAGAGTCCATTCGCGCGCCTCGCGGTACTCGCGAAGCTTCGCGCCGAGTCGTCGGCGTCGCACCGTTGGCGCGCTCATTCGCTCCCCTCCCAGGTCGGGTATTCAGTCTGCCCGTGCGGTGTTCGCTGACGCTACCCCGGGCCGAGCCCCTCGGGCAGGTATATGCAATTTTGCACGATCGAGTTGATTCTCTTGCATGGATGGCTAGTTGAGGAGCACGCTGTTGCGTAACGGAGTGCACCCAGACCGCAACGGTGTGCACAGCGATGCTGCCTGCTCTCAGCAGGCAGGCACCTGACTGGAGCCACGATCTATGGCCGCACAGACCTACCGCATCGGCGTTTACGTCATCGACCGACGCACGGGCCGCCTCGGCCGTGTCATGGGGCAGGACGGGCCCCACCTCTTACTGCGGCCCCCCGGACCGCGCACGCCCGCATATGAGGGCCCTCGCCGACCAGCTCACCGCAGCGGGCGCGATCCGCACCCGCCCCTGGGTCGACGCCTTCGCCGACGTTCCCCGGCATCTGTTCGTGCCCCGCTGGTACGAGCAGGAGGCCGACGCGCGCGGGATCACCGTCTGGCGTGAGCGGCAGGCCACCGGCACGGACGCCGACCTCGCCGCCGTGTACCGCGACCAGACCCTCGTGACCGCGCTCGACCCGACCACCGCCGAACAGGTCGACGAGACGGCATGGACCGGCATTCCCACCTCCTCCAGCACCCTGCCGAGTCTGATGGCCCGCATGCTCGAAGACCTGGCCGTCGAGGACGGACACCGTGTGCTGGAGATCGGTACCGGCACCGGCTACAACGCGGCGTTGCTCAGCCACCGGATCGGCGAACACCTCGTGCACTCCATGGACATCGACCCGGCCCTGGTCGGGACGGCCCGGCAGCGCCTCGCCGACGCCGGGTTCGTTCCGCAGCTCGCGGTCGGCGACGGCTCGCACGGACACCCTGCCGGTGGCACGTTCGACCGGATCATCGCCACCTGTTCCGTGCCGGCCGTCCCCGACGCATGGCTCGACCACAGCAAACCCGGCACACTCGTGCTCACCGACCTCAATCTCGGTATCGAGGGCGGACTTGTCACGCTCCGCGTCGACGGCAGCCGCCGGGCCGTCGGGCATTTCACTGCGACCTGCGGACGCTTCATGGCCGCCCGCACGGACGCGACCAGCTACCCGGCACCCCAGTGGCCCGACCGGGCACCGACCGCCGACACCCGCCCGACAACGGTCACCGCGGCCGACATCCGGGCCGACTACCCTCTCGGCCTGCTCCTCGCCTTCCACCTGCCCGGCGCCCAACTCGTCCACCACATCGACGAAGCCGGTGCCATGGCGCTCCAGCTCCAGCACCCCGACGGCTCCTGGGCTCGCGCACCCCTCGCCGACGGCCCCACCACCGTCACCCACGGCGGGGCCCAGGACCTGTGGCAGCAGGTCGAAGCGGCCTGGCAGTGGTGGAACGAGGCCGGCCGCCCCTCCCAGGACCGGTTCGGGTACGCCCGCGAAGCGGACGGAAGCGCCTACGCCTGGCACATCCCCGACGGCACCCGCTGGGACCTGCCCGCACCAGCGTGAGCGCCGAAGACGAGGACCGGGCCCCTCGCGCGGCACCCGGCCACGCCGCTCCTGCCGTGCCCGTGCGCCGCGTCCGGGTCAGGTCGCCCGGGCGGCCAGGCTGCGCAGGGTGCGCGCGTCGGGTGATCCGGGGTCGGCCGTCATCAGGACGACCTCCTGGTCGTCCTCGGGTACGAGCAGGACGTCGCAGTTCAACCGCAGCGCACCGGACTCCGGATGGTCCAGGGTCTTGGTGCGGTGCCCGGGGGCGTGGACCGGTCGCGTCTCCCAGATCTGCCGGAACTCCGCACTCCCGGCCTGGAGTTCGGCCAGCAGCGAGGCCAGTTGCGGGTCGTGCGGATAGCGGTCCGCGGCCCGGCGAAGCCGGGCCACCACGATGTGTCCGAACTCCTCGGTGCTGGTGCTCTCGTACGCCGGTCCCCCACCGAGGAAGCGGCGGCGGGCCAGGTTCGGCCTCCCGCCCCCGTGGTCGGCGCCGAGCAGTGTCCGGGCCAGCGGGTTCCAGGTGACGACGTCGTACGCCGCGTCGGTGACGACGGCGCCGGTCTCCGGCAGCCGCTCCAGCATCCGGGCCACGTGCGGTCGCACCTGCCGCACCGCGCCGGCGCCGGGGGGCGGCGCGGTCGAGCCGGCCAGCCGGAACAGATGGCTGCGCTCGGCCGGTGCGAGCCGCAGCGCGCGGGCCAGCGCGTCCAGGATCCGGGCCGACGGCCGCGGCCCGCGGGCCTGCTCCAGCCGCGTGTAGTAGTCGACCGACATGTGGGCGAGTTCCGCCACCTCTTCGCGGCGCAGACCCGGTGTGCGGCGGTCGGTACCGGCTGTCGCCAGGCCGATCTCGTCCGGCTGCAGGGCAGCCCGACGGTCCCGCAGATAGTGGGCGAGTTCCTGCCGGGCCATGCCGCCTCCTCCCGCTGCCTGGTACAGGCTGTCCCTGGCAGGGCACTCACGCCCGGAGAAGCATGGTTGCCATGAACGCACGCACAGCTCTGGTCACCGGTGCCAACAAGGGCATCGGCAAGGATATCGCCCGGCTGCTCGCCGCCGAGGGGTTCACCGTGTACGTGGGCTCCCGTGATCCCGCGCGCGGGAAGCGGGCCGTGGCGGAGCTCGGCACCGGGGCCCGCCCGCTGGTCCTCGACGTGACGGATCCGGACGGCATCGAACGGGCAGCGGCTCGGCTGGACCGTCTGGACGTACTGGTCAACAACGCCGGCATCTCGCCGTCCCTCGCCCCGCCGGCCGAATGCGGCATCGAGGAGTACCGGCGCACATTCGAGACCAATGTGTTCGGTGTGGCGGCGGTGACCAACGCCTTCCTGCCCGCGCTGCGCCGGTCCCCGCATCCGCGCATCGTCAACGTCTCCAGCGGCACCGCGTCGCTGACCTGGAGCACCTCACCCAATCCGCAGTTCGCCCCGGGCACCGGCGGCGCCGCCGCCTACCGGTCGTCCAAGGCGGCCCTCAACGCCCTCACCGTCCTGTACGCACAGACGCTGGCCGAGGACGGCTTCAAGGTCAACGCGCTTGCCCCCGGCCTGCGCGCGACCGACCTCAATCCGCAGGCCGCCGCTGCCGGCGGCGATCCGGCCGAGGCCGCGCAGGGCGCCCTCCACCTGGCCCTGCTGCCGGACGACGGCCCCACCGGCGGCTTCTTCTCCTGGGACGGAACACCCGTGCCCTGGTGAGCGGCCGGGGCGGCGAAGAGGCTCTCCCGGCCACTCGCGTGGTGTTCAATAATGCGCACAGGTACGTCACTTGAGTCACACAGGCAACAGGAGCACACATGAGAACACTCGGGCGCGCGCTGCTGGCGGTTCCCGCCGCGCTACTCATCACCGCCGGAACGGCGACCGCGGCAGCCGCCGCGAACGGCACCCCCAGCGGCGCACCGCCGTCGAGCGCCCCGTGCGTGTCGACGTCCGGCGCGAAGGCGTGCTTCGTCGCGAACGGGGACGCGATCTACGTCAAGGACACCAAGGCCAACGGCGACTCGGTCGCGGGCACGCTCAATTCGAGGCTCCCGTCGCACTGGGACCGCCAGTGCTTCAACGCCCGTGGCGCGGCCGCCGGCTGGGTGAAGTGCAGCTTCAACGTGCCGGAGTACGAGTGGGCCGACCTGTGGGCGGTCAACAAGCCCTTCATCGGCAGCCAGGCATACACCGGGGTCTACACCAGCCCCATCATCTGAGGCGTGGCCGGTCGGTGGCCGGGCGGGGCGACTCGGCCGACCACCGATCGGGGCACAGTCGGCGCAGGGCCACCACCACCCGCCCGCGGCTCAGACCGTGGCCTGACCGAGCGCCCACTGCACCAGCAGGAGCAGCAGGAGTATGCCCAGGCCGATGCCGCCCGCCTGGGCACCCCGCCGGACCGCGAACATGGCGACCAGCGTGCCCAGTGTCGTCAGCGGCACTCCGACGTGGTCCGTGACCATCAGCGCGGTGCCGAACCGGAGCGGGCCGCGGACGCCGTCCTGGCAATCCGAGCAGGCGATGGCCAGCAGCGGACCGAGGACGAACACCATGGCGCCGAAGATCAGGACTGCGGCGGCCAGGAGTACCAGCCCCGACCACTCGGCTGCGGTACGCGGACGCGGGCGCTCCGCGGCGGGCCCGGCGGCCGTGGAGTCGGCGGAGTCGGCGTCCCGGGGCGCGGTCTTCGCAGTGCTGTTCGGTTCCATATGAGGGAACGTACGGACCATGCGGGGGCGCGACCATCCGTCCTCGTACTCATCCGCCGATCCGAGTATTCATCTGCGGATCCGGGCACACTCCGTGACCGACGCACCCGGCAAACCCGGTATTCGGTCACGGAGCGCTACCGCATAGGCCGGGAAGGCCGGGGTACCGCCGGGGGGAGAGTGACCCGGCACCGGACGCCGAGCAGCGAAAGGCTGGTGCGCACCATGACGACGACGCATGAGGCCCCGCCCCGGAGCCACGAGGCCCCGCCCCGGACACCCGAATCCCCGCCGCGTGAGGACGCGGTCGGCGAGGAGTCGGTCGGCAGGCTGGTACAGCACGCGTCGGAGCAGATCTCCCAGCTGATGCGGCAGGAACTGCAACTGGCGCAGGCCGAGATGCGGCAGAAGGGCAAGCGCTTCGGCCTCGGCGGCGGCATGTTCGGCGGAGCGGGGGTGCTGGGCTTCGTCGCCCTCCAGGCCCTCGCGGCCACCGTCATCGTCGCCCTCGACCTGGTGCTGCCGCTGTGGCTCGCGGCCCTGGTGGTGACCGCCGCGCTGGCGGTCGTCGCTGGGACGCTGGCCGTGCTCGGCAAGGGCCAGCTCGGCAAGGCGACGCCGGTGAAACCCGAGGGGACCGTACGGAGCCTGAAGGCGGATGTTGCCGAGGTGAAGGAGAGGTCGCACCGATGACGCAGAGCCCCCACAGTCACGGTTCCGCACCGAGCCCGGCGGAGCTGCGGGCCCAGGTGGAGGAGACCCGCCGGGAACTCGGCGAGACCGTCGAGGCGCTGGCGGCCCGCGCGGACATCAAGCACCACGGACAGCGGAAGGCCGCCGAGCTGAAGGCGAGAGCGCGGCACGCAGGGGAGACCACCCGCGGCGGCACGGCCCTGCCGGTCACCGGTGGCGCGGCGCTGGTCGCCGTGGCCCTGTTCCTGCGGCACACCCGGCGGAAGCAGGGCGGAACGCGGTCGAGTTCGCCTGCGATCCGTCGGCATGCTGCCGGGGGCCGGGGGCGGCGCCTTGGCGGGCGTGGCCTTCGAGCAGGTCTTGATGGCCACCGACCTGGAGGAGGAAGCACCCGACGCCACCGTCCTGGCCAGCGGCCGGCCTGACGTTGCTGTTGGCGGCCCCGCACTGCAAGGCGCGCTCTTCGCCGCGGCCAGGGTCGCGATCCACTGCCGCGGTGCCATGCTGGCCGTCCACCGCCCGACCGGAGCCCGGTGGCCGAGGCCGGCCCGGGGGTTCCGGCGTAGGCTGGCCGGGTGCTGAGCCGGCGGCGTCTCGACGAAAGCGACTTTCCGCTGCTGCGGGCCTGGTTGGCGCAGCCGCATGTGGCCCGCTGGTGGCACCACGAGACCTCGCCGGAGGCGGTGGCGCGGGATTTCGGGCCCGCGGCCCGCGGTGAGGAGCCGTCCGAGGACTGGCTGGTCCTGCTCGACGGCAGGCCGCTGGGGCTGGTGCAGCGGTGCTTCCTGGCCGACTATCCGGACTGCCGGGCCGAGTTGGCGACGGTCACCGAGGTGCCCGAGCGAGCGCTGACCCTCGACTACCTGATCGGGGAGCCAGGACTGACCGGTCGCGGCCTCGGCCCCGAGCTGATCCGTTCCGCTCTCGCCCGGGCGTGGACGGACCACCCGGACGCCACCTGTGCCGTGATCCCGGTACACGCCGCCAACCGGCCGTCCTGGCGGGCCCTGGAGAAGGCGGGGCTGCATCGGGTCGCGGAGGGCGAGCTGACCCCGGACAATCCGGCCGACGACCGCCGCCACGTCATCTACCGCATCGACCGGCCGGCAGCCGGACCGGCCGGTCCCGCCTGAGCGGCCGCGCACCGACTGCGGCGCAGGTGCGGCGCGACGCGGCGCGCGCTCAGCCCTCGTGGCCGGTCAGGTGCGTGAACGCGTCCAGGTTCCGGGTGGACTCGCCGCGCGCGGTGCGCCAGGCGTACTCCTTGCGGATGGCGTCGGCGAAGCCCATCTCCAGCAGGGTGTTGAAGGAGCCGTCGGCGTTCTCCAGGACGCTGCCGAGCAGGCGGTCGACCTCCTCGCCGGTGACGGAGGCCAGCGGCAGCCGTCCGACGAGGTAGATGTCGCCGTGCCCGTCGATCGCGTAACCGACGCCGTACAGCTTGGTGTTGCGCTCCAGGAGCCAGCGGTGCACGGCGGCGTGGTTCTCGTCCGGGTTGCGGACGACGAAGGCGTTGACCGAGAGGGAGTGCGCGCCGACCGCCAGTGAGCAGGTGGTCTGCAACTTCCGGGTACCCGGGAGGGTGACGACGTACGTGCCCTCCGCCGGGCTCTCCCACTCCAGCTCGGCGTCGTTCAGTGTCCGCTCGATCGCCGCACGTGCCGCGGCAGCAACGTCACCCATGCGGCGATCGTAGGCGACGGCGCCGCTCCTGCAACGCGGCGGCGTACACCTCGGCGGTGGACCCGGCGGCGGCGGCCCAGCCGAAGCCCTGCGCGTGCCGGGCGGCGGCGGTGCCGAGCCGGTCCGGGAGGTGCGGGTCGTCGGCGAAGCGGCGCAGGGCGCGGGCGTACTCGGCGGGGTCGTGTCCGGCGACCAGGTAGCCGCTGACGCCGTCCCGCACGGCGACCGGGAGCCCGCCGACGGCGGCGGCCACCACGGGGGTGCCGCACGCCTGGGCCTCGACGGCGACCAGGCCGAAGGACTCGCTGTAGGACGGCATGACCAGCACGGAAGCGGCCCGGTACCAGTCGGCGAGCTGTTCCTGGCCGACCGGGGGGCGGAAGGCGACCAGGTCGGCTATGCCCAGCCGGGCGGCGAGCTTCTGCAACCCTTCCGGCTTGGCGAGGCCGCTGCCGCTGGGCCCGCCCACCACGGGCACCACCATCCGGCGGCGCAGCGAGGGGTCCTCGTCCACCAGCCGGGCCACCGCGCGCAGCAGCACGTCCGGGGCCTTGAGCGGCTGGATGCGGCCGGCGAAGAGCGGGATCAGCGCGTCCTGGGGCAGGCCGAGCCGGGCCCGGGCGGCGGCGCGGCCGTCCGCGGGCCGGAAGCGGTCGAGGTTGACGCCGGGGTGGACGACGGCGGTGCGGTCGCGGGGTGCCTCGTAGTGGTGGACGAGGTCGCCCGCCTCCTCGTCGGTGTTGGCGACCAGCCGGTCGGCGGCGCGCACGATCTGCGTCTCGCCGATGACGCGGGCGGGCGGTTCGGGGGTGTCGCCGTCGGCGAGGGCGGCGTTCTTGACCTTGGCCATGGTGTGCATGGCGTGCACCAGCGGGACGCCCCAGCGCTGGGCGGCCAGCCAGCCGACGTGCCCGGACAGCCAGTAGTGGGAGTGCACCAGGTCGTAGTAGCCGGGCCGGTGGCCGGCCCACACCTGCATCACTCCGTGCGTGAAGGCGCACAGTTGCGCGGGCAGTTCTTCCTTGGAGAGGCCCTCGTAGGGGCCCGCGTCGATGTGCCGCACGAGGACGCCGGGGGCCAGCTCGACGGTGGGGGCCAGGGTGCCGGTCGTGGCGCGGGTGAAGATCTCGATCTCGGTGCCCTGCGCTGCGAGCTGCCGCGCCAGTTCGACGATGTAGACGTTCATGCCGCCCGCGTCGCCGGTGCCCGGCTGGTGCAGCGGAGAGGTGTGGACGCTGAGCATCGCCACCCGGCGGGCCCGGCGCGGGCCGGTCAGGCGCAGCAGCGGGGGCCTGGACTGGTGCGGGAGGGCGGAGCGTCCGCCGCGCCGCTGACCGAGCCGGGACACGTGGTGGCTCACGGTTCCGATGCCTCCTCCGTTGCGGACGGTACGGTCCGGGACACGGTGCGGTACGAGGTCGCGGCAGCCGCGACCCGGCCACGCGCGGCCCGCGAGCGAGAACAGCGAAAAGGTTGCTTCGTCTTCCCTCTTCGCGGTCGAATTTGCCGAACTGTGACAATCGGCTCGGTTCTCCGGGCCCGCGTATCCTCGCCTCATGCCGCCGCGTTCCCCCGTACCGTCCCGCCCGGTCGGTACGGTCACCCGCGGGACGACCAACCCGAACCGGCTGCGCCGGATGGACCGCTGGATCGCCGCCGCGCACGGCCCCGCGCTCCGCCGCTCCCCCGCCCCGCCCGCCGCCGTCGACCTCGGCTACGGCGCGGCGCCCTGGACGGCCGTCGAGCTGCTGGAGCGGCTGCGCACGGTGCGCGGCGACGCGCGGGTGTACGGCGTCGAGATCGACCCGGCGCGGGTCGCCGCGGCGCACCCGTACGCGCGCCCGGGCCTGGCCTTCGTCCGCGGCGGCTTCGAACTGCCCGTCGGCGAGGGCCGCGGGCTGACACTGATCCGCGCGGCGAACGTGCTGCGCCAGTACCCCGAGGCGGAGGTCGTCCCGGCGTGGCGGCGGCTGTGCGCGCGGCTGGCGCCGGAAGGACTGCTGGTGGAGGGCACCTGCGACGAGATCGGCCGCCGCCATGTGTGGGTGGCGCTCGGCCCGGAGGGCCCGCGCACGGTGACCTTCGCGGCCCGCCTGGCCACCCTGGCGGCCCCCTCCGATCTGGCCGAACGGCTGCCGAAGGCGCTCATCCACCGCAATGTGCCCGGCGAAGGGGTGCACGCCTTCCTCACCGACTTCGACCGGGCCTGGGCCACCGCCGCCCCCTACGGCGCCCTCAGTGCCCGCCAGCGCTGGATCCGCGCGGTACACGCCCTCGCCGCGGACTGGCCGCTGGCCGACGGCCCCCGCCGCTGGCGCCAGGGCGAGGTGACGGTCCGCTGGAGCGCCCTCGCCCCGCGCACCCTGCCGAGCACCCTCACCTGACACCTCCCGCCCCGACGGCTTGCCTCCGACTCGCCCCGGTCAAGCGCCCCGGACAACCGCCTCAGGAAGGGGCGCCCTCCGAGTGGGCGCGGGTCCAGTGGCGGCCGAAGGTGAAGCGGGCGGCCTCCACCTCGTGGCGCTGGTCGGCGTGCAGGACACCGAGCGCGTAGGCGGTGGCGGGCGCGATGCGGGGGGTCGCGGCGGCGGAGGCGGCAGCGGCGGCTGCGGCGGCGGCAGCGTGGTGCCGTTCCAGGGCCTCGCCCGCCGGGCGGAGCCGCGGGTCGGGCACCGCGTGCGGCCCCAGCACCTCCTGCGCGTAGCGGTGCACCCGCAGCAGCACCCGGACATGGTCCCAGGCCGCGTCCTGCCGTGCCTCGGTGCCCAGCGAACGGGAGAGACCGTCGGCGTTGTACGGGGCTCCGGCGCGGGAGAGCGGAAGCGCCGCGACGGCCTCGTCGAGCCGGCGGCGCGCCTGCTCGGCCTGCGGCGCGAGCACCGCCGCGGGCCTGCCGGCGTCGCCGCCCGGGCGGAACGGTGTCTCGGAGGCCAGCAGCGCCACCGCGTCGGCGACGGCGTGGAACCGGGCCGAGCCCAGCGCCTGGAGCGCGGCCGAGTGGGCGCGGGTGCGGGCCAGGGTCAGCTGGCGCTCCAGCAGGGCCCCGGCGCGGGCCGCTCCCACCGGCAGGGCACCCCGCTCGCGGGTGGCCGCGGCGCCCCCGGCGGACCGCCGCCCGCCGCCCGGGGCGCCGGGAGACCGGCCGCCGGCCTCTGCGGCTGCCGGGCCGATGCCCTCGCCGCTGCCTGCCGTGCCGCTCGCCAGCCGGTGCAGGGCGCCCGACAGCCGCTCCAGCCGGTCCGCGCAGGCGTACTCGCGGGCCACCACCCCGGCCAGCCAGCTCAGTTCGGTGCGCAGGTCGTCGGCCCAGACCGGGTCGAGCAGCGCACGGTAGGTGACGAGCACTCCGTTCATCCGGCGGGCGGCGGAGCGCAGGGCGCCGACGGACGCGGCGGCGCGGGCGGGGTCCGCCGCACCGGCCGGCCCGCCGGGGCCGGCTCCGGCGCCTCCCGTACCGGCGCCGGTGCCCGGGGCGTGGTCGCGCAGCCCGCGGAGGAACTCCGCGGCGCGCTCCTGGAGGTAGCCGCCCAGCACCTCGGCGACCGTCCCCGCGGGCGGCGCCACCGGACCCGCGGGCCCGGGGACCGTCCCCGCGGGCGCGGCCGCCCTCGGGGCCGCCTCCGGCGCCCGGTCCACGGCCGGATCTGCCGCCGTCCCCGCGGGCGTCCCGGCGGGCCGCGGGGGCTCCCGCGTACCGCGCCCGGACTCGACGACCACGTCCCGGCTCCGCCCCATCACGTCCCCTTCCGCACACCGCGCACGTTGTGAAGACCGGCCCGACCCGGCCCACCGGACCCGCCGGCCGCCCCGCACGTGTGTGCCCGTGCGCACCCGCGTCGCTGCATCGCCCTCAGTCCCCCAACCGCCGCGCGGCGCCGCGCGTCACGTCCCGGCCGGACCGCGTTTCCGCCGCCGCCCCTCGATCTGCATTTCCTGCACGTTCGGCAGCCGCTGCCCGCCTTCCTCCCCGGCGGCCCGCGCGTGCCGCGTCCACGCCCCGTCCGGTCCCAGGTGCCAGGAGTCCGTGGCGTCGGACATGCCGGTGGCCAGCAGCCGGTCGAGCGAGGCGCGGTGCGCGGGATCGGTGACCCGCACCAGCGCCTCGATCCGCCGGTCGAGGTTGCGGTGCATCATGTCGGCGCTGCCCAGCCACACTTCCGGCTCGCCGCCGTTCCGGAAGGAGAACACCCGCGAGTGCTCCAGGAACCGTCCCAGCACGCTGCGCACCCGGATGTTCTCGCTCAGCTCCGGTACGCCGGGCCGCAGCGCGCAGATGCCGCGCACCCACACGTCCACCGGGACGCCCGCGGCCGAGGCGCGGTAGAGGGCGTCGCACACCGTCTCGTCGACGATGGAGTTGACCTTGATGCGGATGGCGGCCTCGCGCCCGGCCCGGTGGTGCTCGATCTCCCGCTGGATCCGTGCGACGAGTCCGTCCCGCAGGGAGCGCGGCGCGACCAGCAGCCGGCGGTAGGTCTCCCGCCGCGAGTAGCCCGACAGCCGGTTGAACAGGTCGGACAGGTCCGCGCCCACCTCCTGGTCGGCGGTCAGCAGCCCCAGGTCCTCGTACAGTCTGGCCGTCTTGGGGTGGTAGTTGCCGGTGCCCACGTGCGCGTACCGGCGCAGCACCTCGCCCTCCTGGCGCACCACCAGCGACAGCTTGCAGTGGGTCTTCAGCCCGACCAGCCCGTAGACGACGTGGCACCCCGCCTCCTCCAGCTTGCGGGCCCACTTGATGTTGGCCTGCTCGTCGAAGCGCGCCTTGAGCTCTACCAGGACGAGCACCTGCTTGCCGGACTCGGCGGCGTCGATGAGCGCGTCCACGATCGGCGAGTCGCCCGAGGTGCGGTACAGCGTCTGCTTGATGGCCAGCACGTCCGGATCGGCGGCGGCCTGTTCCAGGAACGCCTGCACGGAGGTGGAGAACGAGTCGTAGGGGTGGTGCAGCAGTACGTCGCGGCGGCGCAGCGCGGCGAAGACGTCGGGCGCCGAGGCGGATTCGACCTCCGCGAGGTCCCGGTGGGTGCCGGCCACGAACTTCGGATACTTCAGCTCCGGCCGGTCCATGGCGGCGACGATCCCGGACAGTCCCGTCAGGTCGAGCGGCCCGGGCAGCGGGACGACCTCCGACTCGCCGACCTTCAGCTCCCGGATGAGCAGGTCCAGGACGTAGGGGTCGATGGACTCCTCGACCTCCAGGCGCACCGGCGGGCCGAACCGGCGCCGCATCAGCTCCTTCTCCAGGGCCTGCAGGAGGTTCTCCGCGTCGTCCTCCTCGACCTCCAGGTCCTCGTTGCGCGTCACCCGGAACATGTGGTGCGCGAGCACCTCCATCCCCGGGAACAGTTCCTCCAGGTGCGCGGCGATCACGTCCTCCAGCGGGACGTAGCGCTGCGGCGAGGCCTCCAGGAACCGCGGCAGCAGCGGCGGCACCTTCACCCGCGCGAAGTGGTTGTGTCCGCTGACGGGGTTGCGGACGACCACCGCCAGGTTGAGCGACAGCCCCGAGATGTAGGGGAAGGGGTGGGCCGGGTCGACGGCCAGCGGGGTGAGCACGGGGTAGATCTGCTGCCGGAAGAGGGTCAGGAGCCGGGCCTGCTCCTTGTCCGTGAGTTCCGCCCAGCGCAGCAGGTGCAGCCCCTCGGCGGCCAGTGCGGGGGCGATGTCCTGCTGGTAGCAGGCGGCGTGCCGCTCCATGAGCTGCTGCGAACGCTCCCAGATGCCCTCCAGCACCTCGCGCGGCTTGAGCCCCGCCGCGCTGCGGGTGGCCACGCCGGTCGCGATCCGGCGCTTGAGGCCCGCGACGCGGACCATGAAGAACTCGTCCAGGTTCCCGGAGAAGATCGCGAGGAAGTTCGCCCGCTCCAGCAGCGGCGTCTCCGGGTCCTCGGCGAGTTCGAGCACCCGCTCGTTGAAGGCCAGCCAGCTGCGCTCCCGGTCCAGGAAGCGGTCGGCGGGCAGGTCGGTGGCGGACTCGTCGTCCAGCCGGCCTTCGCCGCCCGCGTACACATCCGGGTCGGAGTCGAGGTCGGGGTCCAGGCCCAGGCCGGGTCCGGCGCCCGGGACGCTGCCGGGATCGGTGGGTGAGCTGAGGCGGTGGGCCGCGATCGAGCCGACCGGGGACTGCGGCTGCTGGGTCATACCGCCATTGTCGATGCTCTCTGCGAGGGAGGACCGGGCCATTCCGCGAGGCTCGCACGCGAGTTTGAATCAAGGGTTACGCCGACATGGCATCGCGGGGCGCCCCGGATGACCTGCCGGGGCGGGCGGCCCGCACATTCCTCCGCTCCCGGGCGGTCCGGGGAGCGGCCGCGGCGGTTAGGATCCCCGCACCCCTCACCCGGCCTCTCCCTCCCCTGCGGCTCCATCATGCTGAACCTCCGCCAGCTGACCACCGGCCCCCACCCGGTACTGCGCTCCCCCGACTCCCCCGGCCCACCGGACCGGCCGGACTCCCCCGGCCCGCCGGAACCGGCCGGCACCCCGGCGCCGACGGCCGCGCAGCACATGGACGACGCCGTGCGGTGCGATGCCCGCTGGCGGCTGCCCGCGGACGCGCCCCCGATGCGGGCAGGACTGGCCGTCCTGCCCACCGGCCCGGAGGGGGCGGTGCCGGACTGCGCCGGCCCGGCGCTGCGGGAACTCGCCCGCGCGGGCGTGGCCGCGGTGGTGCTCGCGCCCGCCGCGGCCCCCGCCGGCCGGCAGGCCGCCCGGGCGGCCGGCCTGTCGGCACTCGTCCCGGCAGCGCCCTGGGACGCCGACGAGACCCTGCGCCGCGTCCTGCGGAGACAACTGGCGGTCGAGCGGGAGAACGCCCGCACCACCGCACGGGTGCTGGCCCTCTCCGCGGCCGCGCTGGAGCGGGCGGAGGGGCCGGCGCGACTGCTGCGGGAGGTGGCCGCCGTCACCGGGGGCCCGGTGACCCTGATCGAGCCGGGGGACCCCGAGTGGGACCGGCTGGCCGCCGAGCGGCGCCGGACGCTGGAGGAGGTGCGGTGCGGGAGGATCCGCACGGCGGCCGTGCCCTTCCGGGACCGGGATCTGGTGCTGCACGCGGTCGGAAGAGACCGGCCGCACCGGGTGCTGGCCGCGCTCCGCTCCGGCGGCTGGCCTTCGCACCTGCGGCAGTTGCTGGCACACACGGCGGGGCAGGTGGCACTGCTGGACTGCGCGGTGCGGCACCGCCGGGACCGCGAAGCGCTGCACACCGCCCTGCGGGGCGTGCGGGTGTCCGTGCTGCAGTACCTGATGCTGGGGAACTGGGAGGGCGCCGTGCGGGTCGCCGAACCGCTGGCCCGGCTGGGTGCCGCCGAGTACGGCGTCGGCGAAGTCCTGGCCGCAGCGCGCGGAGTGGTGGCCGTGGTGCAGCGCGCACCGGAGGAGGACCGCACGCGGACCGCCGCGGCCTGCGAGCAGGCGGTGGGCGACGGAGGGCTGGTCGTCCTGTGTCCGGCCGATCCGCGGCACGTCATCGTGGTGCTTCCGCAGGACCCGGACGGCAGCACCCCGGTGGCCCTGCTGCGCCCGGTCGTGGAGCAGCGGCCCGGACGTCTCGCCGGGGTCTCGGGGCCCCGGCCCTGGTCGCAGACCGCCCTGGCCTACGAGGCCGCGGTACGGGCGCTGACGGCCGCGCGGAACGACCCGGAGGGCATCGTCCGGGACGCCGGGGCCTCCTCCCTCCTGGCGTCGCTGTCCCCGCGGGCACGGGTGTGGGCCCACCAGGTCTGCGTCGGGCTGCGGAAGCTCACCGAGGAGCAGCGCTCCCAGGCGGTACCGACCGCCCGCCGCGCGCTGTCCTACGGGGCGCTGCGCGCCGGCCGGCTGCTCGGCGTCGACCGCACCACGGCCAACAAGCGGCTCCGGCTGGTGCTGGAGGCGATGGGGCTCGACCACCGGCAGGTCGCGCACCGCGCGGTGGCCGACCTCGCCTTCCAGCTCGCCGACCTGCCGGTCCCGCCGGACCTCGCACCGCAGGCAGCCCCGGAACTGCGGGCGCTGCTGCGGGAGTCGCCGGTGGTGGACCGGGCGACGCGCGAGCTGACGGTGCTGGAGCAGGCGGACGACCCGCGGCTGCTGGCCACCTGGCTCGCGCACAACTGCCACGCGAGCGCGACGGCCGCCGCGCTGGGCATGCACCGGAACACCCTCGCGGCCCGGCTCTCGGCGCTGGGCGCGCTGCTGCGGCTGCCGCTGGGCGAGCAGGGAGCCGCCCCGCACCAGGTACTGATGCTGTTGGTGGCCGCCGGGCAGCTCCCGGTGACCGCGGTGCCGGATCCGGCGGGGCCCGGGCGCTGATCCGCCGGTCCGTGCACCCGGGCGCCGGCCGGCGAACCGGAACGGGCGCCTCATATGCACAGCCGGCCGCCTCGGATGCATACGGCGCGGTGGCGGCCGGTGTGCCTACGATCCCGACGTCCGACCGCACCGGCGGGGGAAGCGACGAACGGGCGGGCGAATATTCGCCTCTCTCCGGGCTTGCCGCGTGCCGCTCGCACGAGCGGCACCTTCGGACGGTCGCCGGGCGATTGGGGACCGCCACCGCGCGGAAGCCCGGTGCCGGACCGGCTCGCCCTGAAGCCCGGCACGCCGTCTTCCCGCCCCGGACCCGCACCCAGGTGCCGGACCGGGGCGCGGTCGGCTCGTACCAGCGAAACCGCACCCCGTGCGGAGAACGAGGAGTCACCGAATGCGCACCCTTCTGCGCCGGGCCACGGTCGCCGCGACCTGCCTCGGCACCGTCGCCGGCGCGGCCGTCGTGATGGCGCCCCCGGCAATGGCGGCGTCCTGCAACACGACCACCAAGTCCGTGGACGACCGCGGGTACACCGGCCCGTGGCCGGACAACTGGATCGTGAAGTCGACCATGTGCTCCTACCGGTCCGGCGGCTACATCTACAGCTACGCCAAGCTGAGCTGGGACATGCCCGACGCCCACGGGAGCGCGCCGTATCTGACCTTCGACGCCGCGAAGTTCCGGGTCTACCTCAAGAAGAGCGTCGCCGGCGCACCGGACCCGATCCGCGCCTACCGCGACTTCGGTATCGAAGGCCGGATGGAGAGCGGCGACGGTTCCTACACCACCCCGACCTTCCGGCACGCCGTCTCCCGCTACGCGCTCGGTGACGGTGCCTGGAAGCTGAACTGGAACAACGACGGCGACGGCTACGTCCACTACTCCGTCACCGCCTCACCCCGGGTCTGACGACCCGAGCGGCTCCGCCGCGCCCCTCGGTCCTCGCGGGCCGGGCGACGCGGCCGCCGAGGCCGCTCCGCAGTCTCCCTCCCCCGCCCGCGGCGACGGTGTCTCCCCACCGCGGCGGTGCCGGGGGAGGGCCCGCAACGGGGGAGGGCCGGAGGACGTGCGTCCTCCGGCCCTCTGGGCGGGCCCGGTGTCCGGCCGCGGCGCGGAACCCGGCACCCGGCCGTCAGGTCTCGGTGCGGTACATCAGGTCCGTCTCGTGGGTGCGGAAGCCGAGCCCCTCGTAGACGCGTACCGCGGCTTCGTTGTCGGCGTCGACGTAGAGCATGGCGGTCGGCAGACCCCGCTCGTCGGCCAGATACCGCAGACCGATGGTGGTGAGGGCCTTGCCGAGGCCGCCGCCCTGCTCGCCGGGGTCGACACCGAGGACGTAGACCTCGCCCAGTTCCTCCGCCGAGTGCACCTTCGTCCAGTGGAAGCCGACCGGCTTCCCGTCCCGCTCGGCGAGGAAGAAGCCGACCGGGTCGAACCAGGGCTCGGCCTTCCGGTCGTCGAGATCGCGCTGGGTGAGGGTGCCCTGCTCGGGATGGTGCGCGAACGCGGCGGCGTTCAGCGCCAGCCAGGCCGCGTCGTCCTCGCCGGGCCGGAAGGCCCGTACGGTCACCCCGTCCGGCAGCACCGGATCGGGCAGCTCCAGCCCGGCCAGCGAACGCCTCAGCTGGCGCAGTTCGCGGAAGAGGGTCATCCCCAGGCTCTGCGCCAGGTGCCGCGCCGCGGGATGGCCGCCGTGCGCCCAGACCCGCAGCCGCCGCCGGGACTGGTCCAGCAGGGCCTGCCCCAGCCGCCGGCCGTAGCCGTTGCCGCGGCGCGTGGGTGCGACGACGAGCTCCCCGGCCGGCGCCTCCACCGGGTCGGTGTCCTCCAACTGCGCGTAGCCGGACAGCGCGCCGTCGCCGGCGCGCAGCAGCAGATGGCGCACGCCCGGGCGGGAGCCGCCGCGTAGCTGCAGCCTGCCCTGTTCGGAGACGGCGGGCTGGCCGTCCTCCCGCGCCGCGGCGTCGATCAGCGCCTGGACCTCCCGCACGTCGTCCGCGGACACCTCGTCCACAACATCCACGTCACTCATGGGGACGACCCTACGGCGGAACGCGCGGCAGTGGACCGCCCGTCGCTCCGCCGACCGCGGACACGTTCAGCGGGGCGGCTCGGACGGCGGCGGGGCGGGGGCGCCGGGCAGCCGCAGGACCGCCTCGGTTCCCGGGCCGCCGTCCGCGGGGCGCCGGAGCCGCACGTCGCCGCCGCTCTGCCGCGCCGTGCGGGCCACGATCGACAGCCCGAGGCCGGAACCGGGCAGGCTGCGCGCCGAGGGGGAGCGCCAGAAGCGGTCGAAGACGTGCGGGATCTCCTCGGCCGGGACACCGGGCCCCTGGTCGCGGACGGTCAGCACCCCGTCCCGCAGCACGACGTGCACGCTGCCGCCCTCCGGGCTGAACTTGAGCGCGTTGTCCAGCAGGTTGACCACCGAACGCTCCAGCGCCGCCGCGTCGGCCCGGACGTACCAGGGGGCGAGGTCGGTCGTCAGCGTCAGCCGCGGCCCCCGCGGCCGGGCCCGCTGCACGGCGCGCTCCACGATCTCGTGCAGCCCGACCACCGCGGCCCGGGGCGCGGTACCGGAACCGCCCGGTCCGCCGGGGGCGTTCGGGCCGCCCGGCTCCGGGGCCTCCCCCTCGGCGGCGTGCGGCACCGCCTGCGGGCGGGAGAGCTCCTGGAGGTCGCCGATCAGCTCGGCCAGCTCGGCCATCTGCGCCTGCACCGAGGAGAGCAGTTCCCTGCGGTCCTCCTCGGGCAGCGCCCGCCCGGTCTCCTCGCTGCGGACCAGCAGGTCGATGTTGGTGCGCAGCGAGGTGAGCGGGGTGCGCAGTTCGTGCCCCGCGTCGGCGATGAGCTGCTGCTGGAGCTCGCGTGAGGAGGCCAGCGCTTCGGTCATGGCGTTGAAGGACCGGGACAGCCGGGCGATCTCGTCGTGCCCGTCGACCGGGATGCGCACCGCCAGGTCCTCGGTGCGGGCGATGTGCTCCACGGCACCGGTGAGCCGGTCCACGGGCCGCAGCCCGGCGCGGGCCAGCGCGACACCGGCGCCGGCCGCGCCCAGCACGCCCGCACCGCCGACCAGGGTGAGGATCAGTGCGAGCTTGCGCAGCGACTCCTGGAGCTCGGCCATCGGCCGTGCCACCGACACCGCCAGCCCGGTGCCCGCGACCGGCGTGGTGCGGACCCGGTACTCGGTGCCGTCCGCGGCTCGGGCCGTGTGCAGCGTCTCGCCGTGCCGCCGCTCGGCCACCCGCACATCGGCGTCGGTGACGTCCAGCTTTCTGCCGACGATCACGCAGTTCCCGCCGGAGGGGTCCACCACCTGCACGGTGGCGCCGAAGGGGTTGGGCGCCGGCTGGTCGGGCGGGGTGCACTGGCCGGACTGCACCCGGTCGACGACGGCACCGGGCGCCACGGAGCTCTCCCGCAGCGAATCGTCCAGCGAGTTGAGCAACTGGGCGCGCACCAGGAACCAGCAGGCCAGCGCGCACGCGGCGACCGCCAGCGCCACCGTCGTCGCGGCCAGCAGCGCCAGCCGGCCGCGCAGCGGCATCGCGACCGCGCGGGCGCCGCGACGCCGCAGCCGGAAGAGGGCGGTGCGCAGGCCGCTCCCCGTGTGGTCGGAGCCGAGGCTCACGTGTCGTCCCGCAGCACATAGCCCACACCGCGCACCGTGTGCACCAGCCGCGGTTCGCCGCCCGCCTCGGTCTTGCGCCGCAGATACATCACGTACACGTCCAGCGAGTTGGACGAGGGCTCGAAGTCGAAGCCCCAGACCGCTTTGAGGATCTGCTCCCGGGTGAGCACCTGCCGCGGGTGGGCGAGGAACATCTCCAGCAGCGTGTACTCGGTGCGGGTCAGCTCCACCGGCCGCCCGCCCCGGGTCACCTCGCGGGTGAGCAGGTCCATCCGCAGATCGGCGAAGGCCAGGGTATCCGGCTCCTCGGCGGCCTCGGCCTGCGCCTGGGCGCGCGCGTAGGAGCTGCGCCGCAGCAGCGCCCGGACGCGGGCGAGGAGTTCGTCCAGTTCGAAGGGTTTGACGAGGTAGTCGTCGGCGCCCGCGTCCAGCCCGGTGACGCGGTCGCCGACGGTGTCGCGCGCGGTCAGCATCAGCACCGGCACCCGCTGCCCGGCGGCCCGCAGCCGGCGGGCAGCGGTGAGCCCGTCCATGCGGGGCATCAGCACGTCGAGGACGACGAGGTCCGGCTGGTGCTCGGCCACCTTCTCCAGGGCCTCGGCACCGTCGGCGGCGAGCTGGGTCGCGTACCCCTCGAAGCTCAGGCTGCGGCGGAGCGCGTCCCGGACCGCGGGCTCGTCGTCGACGACGAGCACGGTCTGCTTCCCGGCGGCGTTCCCGGTGCCGTTCCCGGACGCGGGGGCCGACGGAGCGGGCTCCGGCCCCGAGGACGACTGAGGCGGCGGAGGCGACGGGGACGGCTGGGGCGGCGGAGGCGTGGTGTCGGAGGGCATGGCTCCCAGCTTGGCACCGTCCCGGCCGCCCAGCAGGTCACGCAGCGCCCTCACGCACCCCCCTGCCGCAGCGCGTCCAGGTCCTTCTTCACGTCGTCGACCGGGATGGCGAAGCCCAGACCGACGCTGCCGGCACTGGCCCGGGAGGTCTGGCCCTGCCCCGAACCGGACGAGAAAATGGCCGAGTTGATGCCGATGACCTGGCCGGCCATGTTGAACAACGGACCGCCGGAGTTGCCCGGGTTGAGGGACGCGTCGGTCTGGATGGCCTTGTAGGTGGTCGTCTCGCCCTGGACGCCGCCGTTGTACTGGCCGCCGTCGAACTCGAACGGCCACTCCTGGCCGCCGCTGCCGCCGCCGTTCCGGCCCGGCAGCCCCTGGCGTCCGCCGTCCTCCTTGGGGACCTTCACCTCGCGGTCCTTGGCGGAGACGATGCCGCTGGTCACCGTTCCGGACAGGCCCTCGGGCGAGCCGATGGCGACGACCTGGTCGCCGACGCCCACCGCCCCGGAGTCGCCGAGCTGAGCGGGCTGGAGGTCGTCCTGCCCGGCCACCTTCAGCAGCGCCAGGTCCTTGTCCGCGTCGGTCCCCACGACCTCGGCCTCCGCCGTTCTGCCGCTGTTGAAGGAGACCCGCACGGTGTCGGCGCCGGAGACCACATGGTTGTTGGTGATGATCTGACCGTCCTTGGTGATGACGACCCCGGAACCGGTCGACTCCCCCGAACCGCTGGTCGCCTTGATCTCCACCACGCTGTCCTGGACGCTGCGCACCACGTCGGAGACCGCGCCCTTCGCGCTCGCGTTGCTGCCACCGACGGCCGGCGCCGCCGAACTCGTCCCGCCGTGCCCGCCGAGCAGCTGCTCCATGCCGAAGGCGGTCCCGCCGCCGATCACGGCCGCAGCCACGGCGACCGCCGTCAGCAGCGCCGCGGGCTGCCGCATCCGCCGGCGGCGCGGACGCCCGTGCCCGGCCTCGGCGGCCGCACCGTCGGCACCGTCCGCACCGGGCTCCACCGGGCCACTCGCCGCGCCGAGGGCACCCGGCTCCGCGGCGAAGGCAGCGTGGGGCGGCCCGCCCGGGGGCGGCGGTACGGCTCCGAAGGGCGCCGGCGACCGCTGCTCGGGCCGGTACGGATACGGCGGGTGCGGGCTCTGCGGGGGCTGGGTGCCGTGCGCCTCGGAGGTGGCCTGCGGGGGCTGGGTGCCGTGCGGGGGCTCGCCGCCCTGCGGGCCGTGGGTGCCGTGCGGGGTCTGCCGCTCGTAGTTGTCCATGCCCATGAGCGTGCTCCGGCAAGATGAGAGCTCTCTGAGGAGGCGGTGAGAAACCTCCGAGTTCTCGCCCCGCGGGGGCCGTTCGGCCCGCGGGGCCGCGGCTCAGGCCGGATCGCAGCCGCAGGAGCGGCGGATCACCAGTCCGGACGGGAACTGCCGGACGCGGCCCTTGCTGCCGGGGACGCCGCCGTTGCGCGTCCCGGGAATCCGCAGCGAGTCGTCCAGCACCAGATCGACGGCGGCCTTCGCCATCGCCTCGCGGTCCGAGCCGACGGTGGTCAGCGGCGGATCGGTCAGCGCCGCCTCCTTGACGTCGTCGAACCCCACGACGGCCAGTTCGCCGGGCACGTCGATGCCCAGCTCGCGGGCGGCCCGCAGCACCCCGATGGCCTGGTCGTCGGTGGCGCAGAACAGCGCCGTCGGCCGGTCGGGGCGGCGCAGCAGCTCCAGGGAGCGCTGGTAGGTGTCGTACCGGTTGTACGGAGACTGGAAGAGCCGGCCCTCGATGGACCTGCCCGCCTCCCGCATGGCCCGCTCCCACCCCACGACGTGGTCGGTGACCGGGTCGCCGAGCACCGGGGTCTCCTCGACGCCGCCGAGACAGGCCACCGCGTCGTGGCCGTGCTCCAGCAGGTGCCGGACGGCCAACTGGGCGCCGCCCACGTCGTCGAGGACGACGGCGACATCGTCGATGGCCTCGGGCCGTCGGTGCATCAGCACGACGCGCGAGTCCCACGCGTCGATCTCCGCGGCCGCGTGCTCGCTGGGACCGGAGCTGATGAGGATGAGGCCCGAGACCCGCATACCGAGGAAGGCGCGCAGATAGTGCACCTCACGCTCGTCCAGATAGTCCGAGTTGCCCACCAGGACCATCTTTCCGCGCTCGGCCGCCGCGCGTTCCACGGCGTGCGACATCTCCGCGAAGAACGGCTGGCGGGCGTCCGGGACGATCAGCCCTATGAGGTCCGTGCGCCGCGACGCCATGGCCTGGGCCACCCGGTCGGGCCGGTACCCCAACTCCTTGATGGCGGCGAGCACCCGCTCCCGGGTCGCCGGGGCGACCGGCCGGGGACCGTTGTTGATCACATAGCTGACAACGGCTGTCGAGGTCCCCGCCACTCTCGCCACGTCGTCCCGCGTCACCTTGGCCACGCCGAGAGTCTACGCGGGATGAGTCGCCCCGCTCCGCTCCCGTCGCGGCCCTTCGCCCCAGGCCGCGGCGCAGGGCTCCCGGCACCGCGGCCGACGGCTCCGGAAGCACGCTCCCGGGCCCGGCCGGAGGGCTCGATAACGGCCTCTTGACCGTACCGGTCCCTCCGGCCGTACCGCTTCCTGCGGCGGCCCCGGTCCCTCCGGCGGTCAGTCGCCGCTGCGCCGGGACGAGGAGGCCGCCTCGCGGGTCACGCGCTCCGCCGCGTCCGCGACGGACCCGGCGCCGGAGGCGGGCTCGGCGGCGGGCGGGCCCTCCGCCTTCTCCGGCGAGACGAAGCGGTACCCGACGTTGCGGACCGTCCCGATCAGGGCCTCGTGCTCCGGCCCCAGCTTGGCGCGCAGCCGCCGGACATGGACGTCGACGGTGCGGGTGCCGCCGAAGTAGTCGTAGCCCCACACCTCCTGGAGGAGCTGGGCGCGGGTGAACACCCGGCCCGGATGCTGGGCGAGGAACTTCAGCAGCTCGAACTCCTTGAAGGTCAGGTCCAGGACCCGGCCCTTCAGCTTCGCGCTGTAGGTCGCCTCGTCGACCGACAGATCCCCGTTGCGGATCTCCATCGGGCTGTCGTCCGCGGTGAGCTGGCGGCGGCCGGTCGCCAGCCGCAGCCGGGCCTCCACCTCGGCGGGTCCCGCGGTCTCCAGCAGCACGTCGTCCACGCCCCACTCGGCCGTGACGGCGGCGAGCCCGCCCTCCGTCACGATCAGCATCAGCGGGCAGCCGGGTCCGGTGGAGCGCAGCAGCTGGCACAGGGAGCGCACCTGCGGCAGGTCGCGCCGGCCGTCGACGAGGATCACGTCGGCGGACGGCGCGTCCACCAGCGCGGGCCCCTCGGCGGGGGCGACGCGCACGTTGTGCAGGAGGAGCCCCAGAGCGGGCAGCACCTCCGAAGAGGGCTGGAGTGCGTTGGTGAGGAGCAGCAGTGAACTCATGCGGTGACGCCCTCCCTCGGTGCGAGGGCCCACGTGGGACGTGGTCGGTGCGCTTTCGAACGGCCTCGGTTCCGGTCTCGGTTCTGCACGGTTCGCTTGCCCATGACGTCGATTTCCCTCCTGGCGCCCTGCGCCGGGGGCGCCACCCGGGCCGGTGCCCGGGGGAATATGGCGGCACTGCTTCGTACGGCACTGCCCGAGGGCCGGGCCGCGGGCCTGTCCCACCGGCCACGACCCCCAGAAAGCACAAAAGGACCCGGGGGCGACGCTGCCCGGATCCTGCTTGCCAGCAGAATACCCGCATGAGAGTCGGAACGGCATGTGACATCGCTCGCGCCCCCCGCAAGGGTGTTACGCAGCGTACTGACACGACGGCGGTGCGGAAGGAGTTGCGGACCGCCGACGGGGTCCGGATCGAGGCCCGCTACGAGCCGTACGCGGGTCCGGCCACCGGCTCCGGAACCGCCGGGGACCCGGGCGCGATCGTGCTGGCGCACGGCTTCACCGGCGCCCTGGACCGGCCCGCGGTGCGCCGCGCGGCGACCGCGTTCACCGCGCACGCGGCCGTGGTGACCTTCTCCTTCCGGGGGCACGGCCGGTCCGGCGGGCGCTCGACCGTGGGGGACCGGGAAGTGCTCGACCTGGCCGCCGCGGTGGCATGGGCACGCGCACGGGGGCACCGCACGGTGGCGACAGTCGGCTTCTCGATGGGCGGTTCGGTCGTGCTGCGGCACGCGGCCCTGTACCGCACGGAGTACGGACACGGTCACGCAGAGTCAATTTTCGATTCTGTGGTGCACAGGGGGCGCACGGACGGGCGCACGGCCGACCCGGCAGGCCCGTCGGCGGCCGCCGACGCCGCGGCGGCCGCCCACTCTTCCGCCCACGCGGACGCCGTGGTGGCCGTCAGCGCGCCCGCCCGCTGGTACTACCGGGGTACGGCACCGATGCGGCGGCTGCACTGGGCGATCCAACACCCGCTCGGCCGGCTCGTCTCCCGCTACGGGCTCCGCACCCGCGTCCACCACCGGGACTGGGACCCCGTTCCGCTCCCGCCCGTCGCCGCCGTCCCGCGGATCGCCCCGGTCCCGCTGCTGGTCGTGCACGGCGACCAGGACCCGTACTTCCCCGTCGACCACCCGCTCTCGCTCGCCGAGGCAGCCGGTCCACAAGCCTGCGAACTGTGGCTGCGGCCCGGTTTCGGACACGCCGAGAACGCCGCGGACGCCGCGCTGTTGGACCGGATCGGCAGTTGGGCGGCCACCCGGCTGCACGCACCCGCCGCGAGGCCGCATCATGGGAGCCGCGACCCACACGCCCCGCGGGCCGCCGGAAGCACGCCGGGACACGCCCCGGGACCGGCACCGGACGCCACCGAGGGCACGGACGGCTGAGAGGGACCCCAACCATGGCCAGCGGCACGATCCGCTACTGGGCGGCGGCGAAGGCCGCGGCAGGCACCGCCGAGGAACCGTACGAGGCCGGCACCCTCGCGGACGCGCTCCGCAGCGCCCGCGAGACGCACGCCGGGCGGCCCGAGTTCGCCCGCGTCCTGCTGCGCTGCTCCTTCCTGGTCGACGGCGACCCGGTCGGCACCCGCACCCATGACGCCGTCCGCCTCAGCGAAGGCGGCACCGTCGAGGTCCTCCCCCCGTTCGCGGGAGGCGCCCGATGAGCGACGGCCGCCCCGAGAAGCCCTACGGCGGTATGTACGACGCGTACGGCCGGCCCGTGCCGCCCGACCCGTCCCACCCGCTGCCCCCGCACCCGCCCCAGCCGGACGCCGCGCCGCCGCACGCCGCCGGACCCGGGTACGGCGGACCCGCACCGCACACCCAGGACCCGCACGCCCAGGACCCGTACGGGACGGGGTCGTACGGGAGCGATCCGTACGGGACCGATCCCTACGCCTCGGGGCCGTACGGTCCGGACGCGTACGCCCAGGAGGCGTCCCCCCAGGTCCCGTACGGCCAACAGGCCCCGTACGGGGCGACGTACCCGCCTCCGTACGGGCAGACCCACGGGCAGCCGTACCAGCAGCCCCACGGACCCGTGTACGAGCCGTCCCACGGGGCGGCGTACGACGTCTCCCACGACGTGACCTACGAGGTGACCCGGATCGACGGGCCGCAGCCCGGCGGCGCGTCGGCCTCCGCCGCGCCGCCTACCGCGCCCGGACGCACCGGGGCGCTCCCGCACGGGACCCCGTCGGCCCACCAGCCCCTGCCCGCCTCCTCGGGACCGCTCCGGCCCGGAGGGGCCGGGCGGCCCCTGCCACCGGAAAGCCACACAGAGCACCAGCCGATGCCACAGCACCAGCCCCAGCCCGGGCCGCAGCCGGCCCCGCAGGCCGCTCCGCACGCCCACGCCACCCGGACCGCCCCGCATCCGCCCCCGGCCCGGCAGGCACCGGCGGACCCGCAGACCACGGCAGCCCCCGCGGGCACCGGCGGCGCACGGCAGCGGACCGGCTCCCCGATCATCGCGCCGGGGCTGAGGCCCGCCGCCGTCACCACGGCCCTCGCGGCGCTGCTGGCGGCCACCGCACCACTGGGGCACGGGGCGCTCGCGGGCGCACTCGTGCTGCTCCAGGCGCTGACGGCGGCCGGCTGGTACCGGCTCAACGGAATGTGGCCCGCCCGGCAGGGCATCGCGCTGGCGTTCGTGGCCGGGCTGACGGCCGACGCCGGGCTGCTGCTGACCGACGGCGGAGCGGCGCCGACGGTGCTGCTCGGTGCGGCGGGTGTGTGGTGCGTCCTGTCCCTGGTGCTGCAGTTGCGCAACAACTCCAGCCCCGACGAACGCCTCTACGCGCTCACCGCGGGCTTCGCCGCGATCGGACTGACGGTGCTGGCCGCCGGGCTGCTCCCGGCCGAGGCCGACGCGGTGACGCTGGGAGCCGCCGCGGTCGCGGTGGCGGCGCTGGCCCGCGCCGTACCGCTGCCCGGCCCGGTGTCGGTGCCGCTCGCGCTGGTGGCCGCGGCGGCCGCCGGGGCCGCGGCAGGCCGGCTGACCGGCGTGGATCCGGTCCCGGCGGCGCTCATCGGCCTGGGCGCGGGGGTGTGTGCGGTGCTGGGGCTGCGGGTGGCCAGCTACGACTGGCCGTCCCGGTTCGTCCATATGACCGCGGGCGTCGCCCTCCCGCTGACCCTGGCCGTGCCTGCCGTCCAGCTGCTGGGCCGCACGCTGCTCTGACGACGCCCCACGACGGATACCCCCGCAACGGAAGCCCCACTGCCCCCCTGCGTCCCACTCGTCTCCCCACCAGCAGCGCCACGAAGCGGGTTACGCTCGCAGCCAGCACGCCGACTCATGGGGGGATACGGAGACCATGCGCGCACTCCGCACAGGGCTAGTGATCCTGGTGATACTCACCGGGCTCTTCGTGGCGGCCGACCGCGTCGCGGTGAACCTCGCCGAGGACAAGGTGGCCGAGAAGCTGAAGGGCCAGCTCGGCTCCGCGTCGTCCGGCGACCCCTCCGTCTCCATCGAGGGCTTCCCCTTTCTGACCCAGGTCGCCGGCAAGCAACTGGACAAGGTGAAGGTCGACGTCGAGGGCGTCACCGCCACGGCGAACGACCGCCAGGTGCGGCTGAGCAGGATCACCATGGAAGCCCTCGACGTGAAGCTGTCGAACAACTTCAGCACGGCGGTCGCCGACCGGGCCACCGGCACCGTGCACCTGTCCTACGCGGACCTGTCCAAGGCGGCGGACGACGGGGTGCGCGTCAGCTACGGCGGCAAGAGCACCTCCGGCAAGGACCAGGTGAAGGTCACCGCCGGCATCGTCCTCCCGGTGGTGGGCCGCACCATCGAGCGCAGCGTCTACAGCACCGTCAGCGTGACCGGCGGCGACACGGTGCGACTGCACGCCGACGAGGTGCCCGGCTCCAAGGTGCCCGGCGTCGAGGACGCGATCCGCAAGAAGATCGACTTCGACCGCAGGATCGACCGGCTCCCCGACGGCCTCCGGCTGGAGAAGGTGGAGGCGACCAAGAGCGGCGTCGACGTCTCCATGGCGGGCACCGACGTCCGGCTGGCCGGCTGACCCGGGAACCCGGGTCCGGACCCCGCCCTTCGCGGCACCGGACCGGCTCGGCGTCCGGCTGCCCTTGAAGGCGAGATCATCAATCCCGCCATCCGAGACGGGCGGGGGCACGTCCCCCGCACCCACTCGCCCGGCACCGCCCGCCGGCCCAGACCTCCGGGCCTCCCATCCCGCCATGCGGACAAAAACATCTCACGATGCGGATCGGCGGTGACAGAGCCCCGTCGTCGTCCTTACGATCGAGCGCATGAAGCGACAGGCGGACCTCACGAAGCGCCGGGCAGTGGACCTGTGCCGCATCGCCGCCATGCTCTGTCGCGGCTCCCGCTGACCCGCTGACCGTCCGCACGTCCCGCCGGGGCCGAGGCGCCCTGCCCGCTCGGCGCCCCGCCGCCCACCCGCACACGTGCCGCAGCGCAGCCCCGCGTACGTCCCACCGCGCACCGTCGCGCACGCCCGCACCCCGCCGTGCGCCCGATCCGTGTCCGCGAGCCGCCGCGTACGCGCACCTGTTCGCACCCTCCGCCGCATCCACCCACCTCCCGAGGAGAGACAGCATGAGCCGCAGCGACGTTCTGGTCGACGCCGACTGGGCAGAGGCCCACATCGACGACCCGAAGGTGGTGCTCGTCGAGGTCGACGAGGACACCTCGGCCTACGACAAGAACCACATCAGGAACGCCATCCGCATCGACTGGAAGCAGGACCTCCAGGACCCGGTGCGCCGCGACTTCGTGGACCAGGAGGGCTTCGAGAAGCTCCTGTCCGCCAAGGGCATCGCGAACGACGACACCGTCGTGCTCTACGGCGGCAACAACAACTGGTTCGCCTCCTACGCCTACTGGTACTTCAAGCTCTACGGCCACCAGGACGTCAAGCTCCTCGACGGCGGCCGCAAGAAGTGGGAGCTGGACTCCCGCGACCTGGTCGCCGAGGTGCCCGAGCGTCCGGCCACCGACTACAAGGCCAAGCCGCAGGACACCGCCATCCGCGCCTTCCGCGACGAGGTCGTCGAGGCGATCGGCACCAAGAACCTGGTGGACGTGCGCTCCCCCGACGAGTTCAGCGGCAAGCTGCTCGCCCCCGCGCACCTGCCGCAGGAACAGTCCCAGCGCCCCGGCCACGTGCCCAGCGCCCGCAACATCCCCTGGTCGAAGTCGGCCAACGACGACGGCACCTTCAAGTCCGACGAGCAGCTCAAGGAGCTGTACCAGGCCGAGGGCGTCGACCTGGGCAAGGACACCATCGCCTACTGCCGCATCGGTGAGCGCTCCGCGCACACCTGGTTCGTCCTGCACGAGCTGCTGGGCCAGCAGAACGTCAAGAACTACGACGGCTCCTGGACCGAGTACGGCTCGCTCGTCGGCGTGCCCGTCGAGCTCGGCTCCAACTGACCCGACCCCTCGAAAGAACGGAACTCCCTCATGTGCGGAGCACAGGCAGGCGGGCCCGACGCCGCCACCATCAAGCCGGGCGAGACCACGATCCAGGGCAGCGTGACCCGCGGCGGCGAGCCCGTCACCGGGTACGTGCGGCTGCTGGACGCCACCGGCGAGTTCACCGCGGAGGTCCCCACCTCCGCCACCGGCCAGTTCCGCTTCTACGCCGCGGAAGGCACCTGGACGCTCCGCGCACTGGTGCCCGGCGGCACCGCGGACCGCACGGTCGTCGCCCAGGACGGCGGGCTGGCCGAGGTCACCATCGCGGTCTGAGCCGCGCGGGGGCTCCGCCGGGTCCGGCGCCGGCGTGCCGGGCGCCCCGGCCCCGGCACGATGCCGGGGCCAGGACCGGGCGGAGCCCCCATATGCTGGCCGTATGGCACACCGGAAGCTCGTCATCAAGGTCACCGCGGGCGCCGACGCGCCCGAGCGGTGCTCGCAGGCGTTCACCGTCGCCTCCGTCGCGGCGGCGAGCGGCACCGAGGTCAGCCTCTGGCTGACCGGCGAATCCGCCTGGTTCGCCCTCCCGGGCCGCGCGGCGGAGTTCGAGCTGCCGCACGCGGCGCCGTTGCCCGACCTCATGGCCGCGATCCAGGCGAGCGGCAGGATCACGCTGTGCACCCAGTGCGCGGCACGCCGTGACATCGAGGAGAAGGACGTCCTCGAAGGCGTCCGCATCGCGGGCGCCCAGCTCTTCGTGAGCGAGATCATGGCCGAGGACGTCCAGGCCCTCGTCTACTGAGCGCGCCCCCTCGCCCCTCGAACGCCCCCCTCGTCCGCCGGGCAGCCCCCTCGGGAGGTCCGCCTCCGCCGCGGCGATTAGACTCGGAAGGTCACCGAACACCGCGCAAGGAGAGCCACCCGTGCTTGAGGCATTCTTCACCGCCCTGATGGTCCTGGTCTGCGTCGGCACCGTGGCCTTCGCCGGGCTGACCTTCAAGAAGCTCTACCAGGGCCAGCGCTGACCGCTCGCACGCCCGCCACTCTTAGGGATCGACCAGTTCCATGATCGAGATTCCGTCCGACCTCCACCCGGACCTCGTGCCCCTCGCCTTCCTGCTCGGCAACTGGACCGGTGCCGGTGTGGCCGCCCTCGACGCCCAGGAGGGCGAGGAGGAGCAGAAGTGCAACTTCGGGCAGGAAGTCACCTTCACCCACGACGGCCGTGACTTCCTGGAGTACATCTCGCACTCCTGGGAGCTCGACGCGGAGGGCCGGAAGGTCCGCCCGCTGGAGACCGAGACGGGCTACTGGCGCATCGACGCGGACCGCAAGGTCGAGGTCGTCATGATCCGCGACCAGGGCATCGCCGAGGTCTGGTACGGCGAACTGGCCGAGAAGAAGCCGCAGATCGACCTGGCGACCGACGCCGTGGCCCGCACGGCGGCCGCCGGCGAGTACAGCGGTGGCAAGCGGCTGTACGGCTACGTCAACAGCGACCTGATGTGGGTGGGCGAGAAGGCCACGCCCGAGGTGCCGCTGCGGCCCTACATGTCCGCGCACCTGAAGAAGGTCGTGGACCCCAAGGAGTGGGCCAAGGACGTCGTGGACCTGCCCGACGACGGCATCGCCTTCTTCCGCTGAGGACTCCGCCGAGGACCGGACTTCCCGCCTCCGCCGGGGACGCCCGCTCCGGGTATTCCGCCGGGGACGCTCCCTCCGCCGAGGAGCGTCCCCGTTCGCCGTTCCGAACCGTCCCGCCTCCCGCGGCGCGCCGCCGCCCGCCTCCCTCGCGCCGGGCGCCGTCTTCCTGGCGCGGACCGCTGCCCTGCTCCCCGGACGTCGTCTCCCTCGCGCGGCGGGGGCCGTTCCCCCCGTTCGACGGCTGCTGCCGCCGCGTTCGGCGGCAGCGGCGGCCTGCCCGCGGCACACGTCTCGGAGATGTCACGATTGTGAAAGCTGTGGAATAGCGCGATTCCGCCCACCGGTTCGGGAACTCTCCCCCGGCACCCTGGTCGAGGCGAATCCACTGGTCACGGCGAGACCCCTACAGCGCGGGTCACCGAAATCACTCCCGGTAGGCAACCTAATGCGTGCCCTTGAGTGATAAGAATGGCGTTAATCCATTCACCGGCACGAGCGCCGGTGGGGCCGCTGTGGCGCGCTCTCGCGCCCTCTTGCCCCGGCGCTCGACCGCCCAACGGGGAAAAGGCTTCTTCTGTGAATCGTTCTCGCATAACCTCCGCCGCCGCCACCGTCGCGCTGCTCGGCGGCCTGGCCACCACGCAGCTGGCCACCGCGGCGAGCGCCTTCGCGTACGACAGCGGCGCCGAGCTGAACGTCGGCCTGACGTCCGGGATTCTCTACGACAAGAATTCCGGCAAGGTGATGGGCGACGGCATCGGCGGCAACTTCGGCAACCACGGCCCCGAGGCCACCAAGGCCACCGTCACGGTGACCGCCGTCAAGAACGTCACCTTCACCGGCAAGCCGAAGCTGGACAAGGGCACCGTGAAGTCCTGGAGCGCCAAGAAGATCGTCATCGTGGCCAAGCTGGCCGCGGACGGCGACGCGCTGGAGAACATGGACCTTCCCGCCACCCTCTCCGGCAAGAAGCAGACGCTGCGCGCCGAGATCAAGGGTGACAAGCCCGACCCGGACACCAGCAACAACCGCCTCACGCGCACCTACAGCGTGGACGCCACCAAGCCCAAGCCGACCGACAAGCCCACCGACAAGCCCACCGAGGAGCCCTCGGACAAGCCCACCGACAAGCCCACCGAGGAGCCCTCGGACAAGCCCACCGAGAAGCCCACCGCCAAGCCGTCGAAGCCCGGCGACGACGCGTCGGACGCCAACACCCCGGCGCCCGCGGGCGGCTCCGACAAGGGCAACGGCGGCGGGGGCGACCTCGCCGAGACCGGCAGCAGCTCCAACACGCCGCTGCTCGTCGGCGGTGCGGGCGCCCTCGTCGTGATCGGCGGCGCGGCGGTCTTCATGGCCAAGCGCAAGAAGGCCGGCCAGAACTGATCCCTTCCTTCTTCCGATGACGCGGGTCCGGGTGCCACGGGGGCACCCGGGCCCGTCCCGCTTCTACACTGGACCACGTGGCTACCACCGACTGGCAGAGCGATCTCAGAGCGCGCGGATACCGGCTCACTCCGCAGCGTCAGCTCGTGCTGGAGGCCGTGGACAAGCTGGAGCACTCCACGCCGGACGACATCCTCGCGGAGGTCCGCCGCACGGCCGGCAGCGTCAACATCTCGACGGTCTACCGCACCCTGGAGCTCCTGGAGGAGCTGGGCCTGGTCTCCCACGCCCACCTCGGCCACGGCGCGCCCACCTACCACCTCGCCGACCGGCACCACCACATGCACCTGGTCTGCCGGGACTGCACCGAGGTGATCGAGGCGGACCTGTCGGTCGCCGAGCCGTTCGCCACCACCCTGCGGGAGCGGTTCGGCTTCGAGACGGACATGAAGCACTTCGCGATCTTCGGGCAGTGCGCGAAGTGCGGCGAGAGCGCCGACACCGACCGGGCCGGCAGCGCGGGCAACATCTGAGCACCCGCCGCAGCCCGTCGTAGGCTGGGCGTATGTCCTCCAGCAGTTCACGCGGCAGCGCCGCAGCTCCCACTCCCAGCCCGCTGCTGAACCTGCCCGGCGGGGTCGCGGCCGAAGCCCCCGACGAGGGAGTCGCCGCCCACTACGGCGACCTGTTCAAGGAGCAGCGCGCCCTCGCCGACGGCACCGGATTCGTGGATCTCTCGCACCGCGGCGTGGTCACCGTCTCCGGAGAGGACCGGCTCTCCTGGCTGCACCTGCTGCTCACCCAGCACGTCGAACAGCTCCCGCCCGGCCGGGCGACCGAAGCGCTGATCCTCTCCGCCAACGGCCACATCGAGCAGGCGCTGGAGCTGGTCGACGACGGGACGACGGTGTGGATGAGCACCGAACCGGGCAAACAGGGCGAACTGCTGAGCTATCTGGAGAGCATGCGGTTCTTCTACCGCGTCGAGATCGCCGACCGCACCTCCGAGGTCGCCGTCGTCCACCTGCCCGCGGGCTCCATCGCCGACGCGCCCGACCGCGCCCTGGCCATCCGGGAGACGCCGCACGGGCGGGACCTGTTCCTGCCCCGCGGCGAGCTGGCCGGCTTCGCCGCCACACACGGGCCGGCCGTCGGGGTGCTGGCCCACGAGGCGCTGCGGGTCGAGGCGCGGCGGCCCCGTCTCGGCATGGAGACCGACCACCGGACCATCCCGCACGAGGTGGGCTGGATCGGCTCGGCGGTGCATCTGGAGAAGGGGTGCTACCGCGGGCAGGAGACCGTCGCACGGGTCCACAACCTGGGGAAGCCGCCGCGGCGGCTGGTCTTCCTGCACCTGGACGGCAGCGAGGTGCGGCTGCCGGTGCACGGCGACGCGGTCCGGCTCGCCGCCGAGGGCCTGGAGGGACGGCAGATCGGGTTCGTCACCACTTCGGCGCGCCACCACGAGCTGGGGCCGATCGCGCTCGCCCTCGTCAAGCGCAACGTCTCTCCCGGCGCCGAACTGGTCGTCGGCCCCGACGCCACCGCCGCCGCGCAGGAAGTCGTCGTCGCCCCGTAGGCCGCCCGGCAGGCAGCTCCCCGGCCGGGCGGCAGCAGACACCCGGCCGGGCCGATCCCCGCCTCAGACCTCCGGTAGGTGCACCGGTCTCCGGTCTCAGACCTCCAGGAGCAGGGTGAAGGGGCCGTCGTTGGTCAGCGAGACCTTCATGTCGGCCCCGAAGGCACCCGTGGCGACGGTGGCACCCAGCGCCCGCAGCCGCTCGACCACCTCGTCGACCAGGGGTTCGGCGACGTCTCCGGGCGCCGCCGCGTTCCACGTCGGCCGCCTCCCCTTCCGCGCGTCACCGTGGAGAGTGAACTGGCTGATCACCAGCAGCGGCGCTCCGGTGTCCGAACACGACTTCTCCTCGTGCAGAATCCGCACGGTCCACAGTTTCCGCGCGAGCCGGGCCGCCTTCTCCGAGGTGTCGTCGTGCGTGACTCCGACCAGCACGCACAGGCCCTCACCCGCTATCTCCCCGACCGTCGCGCCGTCCACCGCGACGCTCGCACCGTCCACCCGCTGCACCACTGCTCGCATGCCGCCATGATGCCGTGCCGCCGTCCGGCCCGAGCACGCGGCCGCAAGCCTCCGGGGGAGATCGGTGCGAACAGGGGACACGGAGTGGCACGATGCGCACACGCGGTGCGTTCACCGGTACCGCGCGATGGGGATGAGGGGACACAAGCCCATGAGCACAACCGGAGCGGGCCCGTCCAGGACACCGCGGCGGCCCGGGGCCCTGGAGGCGCTGCGCGAGCCGGAGCGCCCGGATCTGCACGCGCTCTCCTTGCGCGAACTGCGGATCCTGCGGCGCTCGGCACAGCAGGACGAAGCGGACCTGAGCTATGTCCGCAGACTGCTCCAGGGGCGTATCGACATCCTCGGCGCCGAACTGGCCCGCCGCACCTCCGCGGGCTCGCCGCTGCTGGATCTGCTGCCGCAGATCCTCGCGGACGGTCCGTCCAGCCACCGCTCCTCCGCCCGGCATGTGACTCTCGCCGCACCGCGCAGCGAAGAGTACCGGGCACTGGCCGAGGAGATGCTGGCCGAAGTGGAGCTGAGCGACCTGAAGGCCCGCACCGACGGCGAGCTGCACGACGCGACGGCACGGCTGATCCGCTACGAGCAACAGGTCTCCGGACGCCGCCAGTCGCTGCAGCAGACGGCCGACGAGTGCAGCACCGAGATCGCCCGACGCTACCGGGAAGGAGAGGCGCAGGTGGACGACCTGTTGCCGTAGCGCGGGGCGGGAGCCGGGACGGGAGGGTCCAGGGGTGTCTGTTCTGCGGCACCGCGCATCCGGTTACGGTGAAGGGCCACATATCCGTCTGCTCCGCGCGCCGCCGCACGGCGTGCACCACCGGAAGGTCCCGAGATGCCCGACATACTCCCCGTGCTCGCCGAGGTCGTCAGGTCCGGCTTCACCGAGGGGCGGCACCGGGGCTCGCTGGTGGTCCTGGCGGCCGACGGGAGCGTCACGTTCGCGCTGGGCGACCCGGAGGCGCCGGTCTTCCCCCGCTCCGCGAACAAGCCGTTCCAGGCGGCCGCGGTGCTGCGCTCCGGGCTGGAGCTGTCCGGCGAGCGGCTGGCGCTGGCCGCGGCGAGCCACTCGGCCGAGGGCTTCCACCTCGACCTGGTACGTACGATGCTGGCCGAGCACGGACTGAGCACCGCGGACCTGAAGTGCCCCGCCTCCCTCCCGCTGGACGCGGAGGAGGCCGAGACGTTCCTGGCGGCCGGCAACACCCGCACCCCGCTGGCCATGGACTGCTCCGGCAAGCACACGGCCATGCTCGCCGCCTGCCGGGCCAACGGCTGGCCGCTGGAAAGCTACCTGGACCCCGACCACCCGCTGCAGAAGCTGGTCCGCGAGACGCTGGAGGAGGCCACCGGCGACCCGGTGGCGCACACCGGGGTGGACGGCTGCGGTGCGCCGCTGATGGCCGTCTCGCTGACCGGTCTGGCGCGCGGATACCGCGCCCTGGCGCTGTCCTCCGCGCAGAGCCCCGAGGGCCGGGTCGTCGAGGCGATGCGCGCCCACCCCGCCCATGTGGGCGGCACCCGGCGGCACGACACCTGGCTGATGCGGGAACTGCCCGGGGCGGTCAGCAAGATGGGCGCCGAGGCCGTGCAGGGCATCGCGCTGCCGGACGGGAGCGCCCTCGCGCTCAAGGTGGAGGACGGCGCGGAGCGCGCCCTGGGGCCGGTGGTGGCACGGGCCCTCGCCACCCGGATGGGAGTCAGCTCCGCGGTGCTGGACCGGCTCGCGACCGTGCCGATCCTGGGCGGCGGCGTCCGGGTCGGCGAGGTCCGCGCGGCGTTCTGAGCCCGCGGGGCGAGGCCGCGCACCCGGGCGAAATCCAGGTGCGGGCCGGGTGGGCACGGCCTAGCGTGAGCCCATGCCGACCTCCCTCGACGTGCGCACCCTGGCTGGTCCCGACGCGTATCCGGAGTGGCTGCGCGCCGTCTCCACCGGCTTCTTCCGCGGCCCCGGCGCCGTCGGCGAGCAGGAGGTGGCGGTCCGCGCGCTGGACACTGACCTCGACCGCATCCAGGGCGCTTACGACGGCGAGCGCTGCGTGGGCACCTTCCGTACGCTGCCGCAGTCGCTGACCGTTCCGGGCGGCGCGCTGCTGCCCGCGTGCGCGGTCTCCAGCGTCACCGTCTCGCCCACGCACCGGCGGCGCGGGCTGCTGAGCACGATGACGGCGAAGGCGCTGGATGCGGCCAAGGAGCGCGGCGAGGTGTGCGCGACCCTGGTCGCGGCCGAGTACCCGATCTACGGGCGGTACGGCTTCGGCCCCGCGACCTGGACCACCGACTGGGAGGTCCTCGTCGCCCGCACCGGCCTGGACCGGCGCTACGCCGGACCGGCCGACCTCGGGGACGTCGGCCGGGTGGACCTGGTGGACGCCGCGGAGTTCCGGGCCCTGATGCCCGCCGTCCACGAGCGGTTCCGCACCGGCCGGCACCGGCAGGGTGCCATCGACCGCCGCGCGAAGTGGTGGCGCACGGCGACCGGCGATCTGCGCTTCCCGGACGACGGATTCACCGCCGCGTTCCACGCCGTCTACCGCGACGCGGACGGGCAGCCGCAAGGCGGGGTGTCCTACACCTCCGACGATGTCTGGCAGGCCAAGCAGCCCGAACAGACCCTCACCGTGCGCGATCTGTTCGCCACCACGACCGCCGGGGAGACGGCGCTGTGGCGGTTCGTCCTGGCCGTCGACTGGGTGCTGCGGGTACGGACCGGCTGCCGCGCCCCGGACGACATCCTGCCGATGCTGCTGCCGGACCCGCGCGCCGCGCGCACTGTCACCCACGCCGACTGGCTGTGGCTGCGGCCGCTGGACGTGCCGCGGATGCTGGCGGCCCGCGACTACGCAGCCGCCGACACGCTGGTGCTGGAGGTGCGCGACAAGGACGGCTACGCGAACGGGCGCTTCGCGCTGGAGACCGGCGGACCACGGGGCGGAGCCCGGTGTGCGGCCACCCGGGAGGACCCGGAGGTGTCGCTGGACGTCCGCGAGCTGGGCACCCTCTTCCTGGGCGACGAGTCGGCCGTGCGGTTGGCGGCGCTGGGACGGCTGGCCGAGCACCGCGAGGGGGCGGCGGAGCGGGCGGAGGCACTCTTCCGTACGGCGCGGCGGCCATGGTGCCAGGACATGTTCTAGGCGGCCGGTTCCAGTTCCGGGCGGCCGGGTCCGGGCGGCGGCTGCCGGGCGGGTCCCCACCTGGACTCCGGGGCCGGGAGGCGGGATGCCGTCGTCAAGCCGCCTTCCCCGTGGCGTGGGTTGATGGGTGGGGAAGGCGGCATGACGGCGGTCGCCGCGCGGCGCTGTGCGCACGGCCCGGACGACCCCCCGCCGGTCGTCCGGAGTTCAGGGGTGCAGCAGCAGCGTGGCGAGTACGAGGGCCCCGGCGGTGCTGCATCCGGTGTGCCGGGCTTTGAGGCCGATGCTCAGCATCAGGAAGCCCACGAGGCCGAGGACCCCGTAGCGCACTTGGACCAACTGCTCGAAGGCGACGACGGTGATGGCTACGGCGAGCGCGAAGAACGGCATGGCGGTCCCTCCTTCTCGGGCGCGAGAGGAACGGCTGTGCTGGGAGTACCGGGTGCCCGCACGGCGTCGGACGGGCTGATGGCTCGGGGCCGACCTGGAGGAAGAACCGGCAAGGTTGTCTGCCAGACCTGAAAGTTGGCGACCAACTCACCCACTGTCTTCCCAGTTGTCCACCATCTGGAAACATCTGCCGGACAACTGACGGCTTGTGGAGCGAAGTTGTATGGTCATCGCGTGACCAGGAAGCCGACGTCCGCAAGCGGCCGCCGCCCGCGCGATGTGGTCGCCGACACCCTCCGCGAGCAGATCCGGACCGGGAGACTCCAGGCCGGCACCCGCCTTCCCACCCAGCGGGAGTTGGAAGCGGAGTTCTCCGTGGGCCGCAGTGCCGTCCGCGAAGCCCTGGCGGCCCTCGCCCAGGAAGGGTTCCTGGAGAACGTGGGACGCGGCGCCTCCCCCACCGTCGCCGAACCCACGTACCACGCGGAGGCCCCACGCAGTGCGGGAGTGGAGCTGGCCGACCGGCTGCACGAGGCGTTCCAGGCCGAGCACCTCACCATCGACGCGTTCTCCCTCACCACCGAGACCCTCAACAACGCGCTGGCCTGGCCCGTCCGCCAGGTCATGGACCACCAGCTCACCCCCCGCTCGGTCACCGCGCGCGTCCTCGTACCCAGCCTCCAGGCCAGACTGGCCCTCCCGCGGCTCATCGACGACCCGGATGACCCCAAACCCCGCGAACGGCTGCACCGGATGCAGACCACCTACGTCGACGCGCTCAGCAACTCCCTGCACTCCCTCGCCCCGTTCGGCACCACGGTGACGCTGACGGTCCGCGCCGTACCGCTCACCCCCACCCACAAGCTCTACCTGCTCAACGGCGACGAAGCACTCATCGGCTACTACCAGGTCGTCAAGAACGAGGAGGCCGCCTACCGCGGCGAACAACTCGCCCTCTACGACGTCCTCGGCCTCACCGCCAAGCTCTTCCGCTCGGCACGGGGCCCGGAAGCACGGGACGAACAGGAAGCCAGCTTCGTGGCGGAGTCGCAGCAGTTCTTCGACTCCCTGTGGGACACCATCGCCACTCCCTTCGGGTGACCGGCGAGGAAGCCGCGAGAACCGGTTCGGCAGCACCCGGTACAGTTCCGGCACCCCGGCGATCTCCGTGGCCGGACCCACCGCCCCGAGGACAGCTCCCCGATGACCTCCCCCGCCCTCCAGCAGGCCGAAGCGATCGGCGCCGTGGACGGCCCCCTGGCGGGGTACCACCGCGAGTGGTACGTGGTACGCCCCCAGGGCGAGCTGACCAGGCTGGGCCGGGTGAAGATCGGCGAACCGCGGGAGGACGCCCTCTGGTTCGACCGCCGGTACTTCGCCTCGGAGGACGAGGTACTCCTCGACCTGGCCCGGCTCGGCGTACCCCGGGTACCCCCCGTCCACCGGGTCCGCCGGTCGGGCACGGTCTTCCACGGCTTCATCGAGGGCCGGACCCTGGCGTCCCTCAGCCCGCGCGGCCACCCCGTCGCCCCCGGCCACCTGCGGCAGATCATCGAGCGGTTCGCCTCCCTGAGCCGGCTGCGCCCCGGAGACCTGCACGCCCGCCGGCCCCGGGACTTCCCCCGCAGGGCGCCCGAGCGCGACGGCACCCCTCTCCGGCCCACCGGGGACAGGGAACACCGCCCGGTCCGGAGCAGTGCGCACTTCCTGCGCGAACTCCTCGCCTTCACCCGGGAGCACGCACACCGCGCCCGCCTGCCGCAGTTCGGCCCGCTCTTCGCCCGCCTCGGCATCCCGCCGGACGTGCTGGGACCACACTCCCGGCTGGCCGCCGAGGCCGCGCTGCTGACCGACCGGCCCAGCTGCCTGCTCCACGGCGACCTGCACCGGGCCAACTTCATCGTCGACCCGGCCGACACGCTGTGGACCATCGACTGGGAGCTGGCCGCGTTCGGTGACCCGCTCTACGACCTGGCGACACACCTCCACCTGATGGACTACCCGCCCCGGCAGCGCTCCCGGGTCGTCGCGGAGTGGCGGCAGGCCGTCACCGCGGGGCTGCCCGGAGCCGACGCCGGACTCGCGGACGACCTCCCCCGCTACCTCGGCTACAAACGGGCCCAGTCCGTCTTCGCCGACGTGGTCCGGCAGGCCGTCGCGGTCGGCGCCGCCCACGGCACCCCGGCCTGGGCCGAACAGCTCGGCCGAACCGCCAAGCTCGTGCACGACATCCTCGTCCGCGCCGCCGAACCGCTGGGGCTGGCCGACGTGCCCAGCCCGGGCGCGATCGAACCGGCCTACGCCGAACTGTGCACGGCAGCGCGGCACCGCTGACCGGGACCACCGGCCGCTGCCCGGATCGCGGACACGCCTGCGACAATCACTGCCTGCCCGGCCGACCCCGCTGCTCCGGGAACGGGACGGCCGAGGCCCATGAAGGGGGACACGGAGGATGGTGGCGGCAGTGCAGCCTCAGAACAGCTCGGCTCGGATCGGCTCGGCAGAGTGCGTGATATTCGACTTCGACGGCCCGTTGTGCCACCTCTTCGCCCGCCGCACCGCCGCCTCGGTGGCCGACGCGCTGCGCGCGGCATACGCCGACGGCCCCGGCGGTCCGGCAGCGGGCTGGCCGCAGACCTCCGATCCGCTGCGCCTGCTGACCGCCGCCTTCGACGACGCCACCCTGCTGCCGCCGGAGCGCGCGCGGCGGATGGAGCAGTCCCTGTCGAGCGAAGAGGTCGCCGCCGCGGCGGTCGCCTTCCCCACCGGATACGCGGACACCCTCGTCCGCACCCTGCACGCCACAGGCCGCACGGTGGCCGTCGCCACCGACAACTCCGCCGAGGCCGTGCGGCGATACCTCACCGGACGCAACCTGCTGGAGCCCTTCGGCGAACGGCTGTGCGGGCGGGAGTGCCACGGCACCGGCCTGCGGCTGAAGCCCGACCCGGACTGCGTGCTGCGTGCCCTGGAGTCGACCGGTGCGGACGCGACCGCCACCACGATGATCGGGGACTCCGCGCAGGACGCGGCAGCCGCCCGAGCCGCCGGGGTCGGCTTCGTGGGGTACGCACGCAACGAACGCAAGGCACGGGAGCTGCGCGCGGCCGGCGCCGAGTGGGTCGTCGGCTCGCTGCGCGAGGTCCTGCTCACGGTCGACCCCCTGGCGCACGTCTGAGGGAACGGCTGCGGGGAGGCCGCGGAGAGAGCTGGGGGACGGCCCGCGGGGACGACCGCGGAGAGGCCTGCGAGGACGGCCACGAGAATGGCTGCGAGAGGCCTGCGGGACGGCCACGGGGTCGTCCGGGGAGGGCGGACGGCCCCGGCAAACCGCCCGGTCCCCGCGGCGGTCCGTACGCTGGCCCCATGAGCGACGCACCCACCCCCGCGAGCGAAGAACCGGCACACGACCCCGAGGTCCTCGAACTGGCCCAGCGGATCTTCGACCTGGCCCGGCACGGCGACACCGACACCGTCGCCGCCTACGTCAAGGCGGGCGTCCCGGCGAACCTGACCAACGACAAGGGCGACAGCCTCCTGATGCTGGCCGCCTACCACGGACACCCCGAGACCGTGCGCGTCCTCGTGGCGCAGGGCGCCGACCCCGACCGCACCAACGACCGGGGCCAGTCCCCGCTCGCGGGCGCGGTCTTCAAGGGCGAGGACGCGGTGGTGCGGATCCTCGTCGAGGCGGGCGCCGACCCGCGCGCGGGGACACCGTCCGCCGTGGAGACCGCTCGGATGTTCGAGAAGCCGGAGCTGCTCGAACTCTTCGGCGAGCGGTAACCAACCGGCCGACCCCGCCACGGGGCCTTTCACTCGCGGCGTTCGCGGTCGGGGCGGCCGGACGGTCAGGAACGGCCGGACGGCCGGGGTCGACCGGACGGCCACGGTGTGCTCGTCATCCGGCCGCCCGGTCAGGCCGACTCGGCGGCCCCGCCTGCGGGCTTGTGGGCCTCGACGAGAAAGCGCGCCGAGTGGGCGACGAACGGCCCCTCGCGCTCGATCCGGTCGTGCAGCTCCCGCAGCCGGTCGCGGTAACGCTCCACGGTGAAGTCATGGACCATCCACACGACCTTGCGCAGGAAGTAGACCACCGCTCCGACGTCGAAGAACTCCACACGGAGCCGCTCGGACCGCAGATCCACCACCGTCAGCCCGGCCGCCTCGGCCGCCGCCCGCTCGTCCTCGGGCCGCCGTCGCCGCCGGGCCTCGGGCTGGGGGCCGAGGAAGTACTCCACCAGTTCGAACACCGAGGCCGGGCCCACATGCTGAGCCAGGTAGCTGCCGCCCGGCTCCAGCACCCGGGCGATCTCCGACCACCGGGCCCGCACCGGATGCCGACTGACCACCAGGTCGAAGGCACCGTCGGCGAACGGCAGCGGAGCCTCGTCCGAGTCCGCGACGACGACCACGCCACGCGGGCGCAGCAGCGCGGTCGCCTTGGCCACGTTCGGCGGCCACGACTCGGTGGCGGCCATCACCGGCGGCAGCCGCTCCGCCCCCGCGAGCACCTCACCGCCGCCGGTCTGGATGTCGAGTCCGGCGGAAGCGGTGGCGAGCCGGGCGCTCATCTGCCGCTGATATCCCCAGGAGGGCCGCTCCTCGGTCGCCCTGCCGTCCAGCCAGGAGAAGTCCCAGCCCTCGACGGAGACGGAAGCGGCCTCCGCCACCAGATCATCGAACGAGCGCACCATTCCGTCATCCTCGCGGCTCCGCTCCGCCGCCGCCAACCGATTTCAGGTCCTACCGCAGTGCGGCGGCGACCAGGCCGTCCAAGGCCTCGCGCCGTACTTCACCACCGCTGACGAGGTGCTCGAAGACCAGTCCGTCGATGCAGGTCAACAGGGTATGCGTGCGGCTCTCGACGTCCGGGACACCGCGCGTGGCGAGGAACGACCGGACAGCCTCGCGCCCGGCGTTGTCGCGGGGTACGAGGATCTCCCGGAGTTCCGGATCGCGCACGCTCTCGACGGCGCAGGCGTAGCGGGCGGGCGAGCGAGCGGCGGCGGCCCTCGCCGGTGAGCCGCTGCCCGATGAGCAACGCCATGCCGTTCACCAGTTCCTCGGCGGTGCGCAGCGGTGGCAGCGCTTCGGCCGCGGCCCGCAGTTCGGCTTGGTCGAGATGGACCAGACGGGTGACGAGAGCGCTGAGCAACGCGGCGCGCGTACGGAAGCAGGCCGAGGTGGTCCCGGTCGGCAGCGCCGCCCTGCGGTCCACCGCGCGGCGGGTCAGACCCGGATCCCTTCCTCGGCGTGTACGTCGATTGCCGAGTCCGCCAGGAGAGTGCGCCGGTCCGAAGCCATACCTCCTTTCTACACCTGTAGGAAAAGGGGATCGGGGTTCCGGCATGGGCAGCACAGCAGTGGTGGTCGGAGGGGGTATCGGCGGACTCGCCGCCGCGATCGGCCTGCGCCGCAGCGGATGGGACGTGACGGTCGTCGAGCGCGCCCGTGCTCGACGACACGGGGGCAGGCATCTCGCTCGCCGCCAACGGCCTGCGGACACTGGACGAACTCGGCGTCGGCGAGGCGGTACGGGCCGCTTCGCAGGGCCAGTACCGCGGCGGCACCCGTACACCGCGCGGCGGCCGGCTGGCCCGGATGGACGGTGCGGCGCTGGAGCGAGCGGCGGGCACCCCGATCATGGGCATCCCCCGCTCCACCCTGCACCGGCTGCTCCGCGAGTCCCTGCCCGCCGACTCCCTGCTGATCGGCTCCGAAGCGGCCAGCGTCGAGCAGAGCGGCCCGGCGACGGTGCACGTCGACTGCGGCGAAGCGGCCCTCGAGGCCGACCTGGTCGTCGCGGCCGACGGCATCGGCAGCACGATCCGTGGAAGCCTCCACCCGGGCCATCCCGACCACGTCCACAGCGGTTCGACGGTGCTGCGCGCCATCACCGAGCGCCCGGTCGATCTGTCCTCCGACTTCGAACTGACCTGGGGACAGGGCATGTAATTCGGGCACATCGCCTTCAGAGACGGGCGAGCCGAGTGGCACGCCGTGCTCGGCGCCCCCGCGGGAACGCGGTACGCCGACCCCCTGGCCGAACTGCGCCGGCGGTTCAGCACCTGGCACGATCCGATACCCGCCCTGCTGGAGGCGACCCGAGCGGAGGATGTGCTGCACCACGATGTCGACGAACTCCGCCCGCCGCTCCCCTCGTACACCGTCGGCAGAATCGCGCTCCTCGGTGACGCGGCACACGCCATGACCCCCCATCTCGGACAAGGTGCTTGCCAGGCGCTGGAGGACGCGATCGTGCTGGCCGCCTCCCTCGGCACCGAGCCCACCGCCGAGGCCGCACTCGCCCGCTACGGCGCCGAGCGCCGACCACGTGCTCAGGCCGTCGCCGGGGCCGCCCGGCAGGCCGGACGGATGGGCCAGCAGCTCTCCCATCCTCTGGCCGTCGCCCTCCGGAACACGGCGATGCGGCTGACCCCCTCCCGGATCACGACCCGCATGATCCTCCGCCACCACGCCTGGATCCCACCCCGACTGACCTGACCCGTCCCCGAGTGCCGCGCCCCCCCCGGGACAGCACCCGCCGGGGTCGACGCTGCACGTCCCCGCCCCTGCCCGCGGGCTGCGGCCCGGAGCCGGTATCCGCGCAGGTGCCGGTGCCGGGATTCAGGTCCGGGGAGCCCGGGTGGGGCTTCCGACGGCCACGCCCGCTCCGACCGCTCCGGACAGAGTCGGAGCAGGGCGGGTCCGTTCAGGGGACAGTCTCGGGCCAGGGCCGTCAGGGCCGTCAGGGCCGTCAGGGCCGTCAGGGCCGTCAGGGCCGTCAGGGCCGCAACGTGCTGATCCGCACCAGCTCTCCCCGCTCCAGGGCAACATGGAGGGCGCCGTCCGGGCCGAGGGTCAGACCGTGCGGTTCCGATTCGGGTGTGGGCAGCGGATGCTCCACGAGGTGACCGGAAGGCGCGCGGGAAGCCACGCGGTTGCCCGCCCACTCGGTGATCCAGCAGGTGCCGTCCGGGCCGACGGCCACCGCGTGCGGCCGCGACTCGCGGTCGGGCAGCGGGAATTCCTGGACCCGGCCGTCCAAGCCGATCCGCCCGAGCTGGCCGGCGCCGATCTCCGCGAACCACAGCTCGTCCGCACCGGCGGCAATACCCACCGGTGCGGCTCCTGCGGTGGGCAGCTCGTACAACGTGACGCCGCCGTCGAGCGCGATCCGGGCGATCGCATCCGCCTGGTTCAACGTGCACCACAGGGCCCCGTCCGGGCCGGCCACCAGTGCGGAGGGAAAGCAGCCGTCGACCGGCAGGGGAAACTCGGTGACCTCGCCTTCCGTGGTGATCCGGCCGAGGCGATGGGCGCTGGTCTCCGTGAACCAGAGCGCCCCGTCCGCGGCCGCCGCGATGCCGTACGGGCCGCACTCCGGTGTCGGTGGAGCGAAGGACGTGGTCTCCCCGTCGACCGTGATCCGGCCGATGCGATGGTCCCTGGTGCGGGTGAACCACAGGGCTCCGTCGGGCCCTGGTGTGATCACTGTCGGGCCCGAATCCGGCGCGTCCAGCGGCCAGGTCGTCACCCGGCCTTCCGGCGTGACGCGGGCCACGGCACCCGCCGCCACGAGGGTGACCCACAGTGCCCCGTCGGGGCCGGCGCTGATGCCGTAGGGGCCCGTGCCGGGGCCGAAGGCCGCCGTGGTGGTCACGGCCACCGGAGGCGCCGACGAGGCCGGATCCGTCCCGGTGTCGGACTCGGAACGCGGTGCGTGCGCGGTGCTCGCCGGGTCCTGGCTCATCAACAGCTCCTCTTTCCGGCCGCTTCCTCGGAGAGCGCCGTGTTCGGTTCTTCCAGTTCCAGCTGCGCACCCCGCCAGCGCTGCCGCAGCCTGCGGTCATGGCTCACCACGACCAATGCACCCTCGTAGGCGTGCAGGGCCTCCTCCAACTCCTCGACCAGCGCGGGGGACAGGTGGTTGGTCGGCTCGTCCAACAGCAGGATGTCGGCCGGCGTGGTCACCAGCCGGGCCAGTGCCAGGCGCTGCCGCTGTCCGGTGGAGAGCCGGGCGACGGGCACCTCCAGCCGCTCCGGGGCGAACAGGCCCAGCGCCAGCAGCCGCCGGGTGTGCTCCGCACGCGTTCCGGCACGGCCGTGCGCGTACGCGTCCAGCAGGGTCTGCTGCGATCCGCCGGGGATCTCCGGCTCCTGGGGCAGGTGGCCGATCGTGCCCCGGCGCGCGATCCGGCCGGTGGCCGGTGCCGGCTTCCCCGCGAGAGCGTTCAGCAGGGTGCTCTTCCCCGCACCGTTCGGTCCCGTCACCAGCAGCCGCTCGCCCGCCGCGAGTGTCAGGTCGGTCCGCGCCAACCGGCCCCGGACCGCGATCCCCTCGGCCGTCAGCACCGTGCCGCGCAGGCCGCCGGCGCGGAGCTCCGGGGCGAAGCGCAGCGGCACCGGTGGGGGCGGCACGGGGTCCGCCAGCAGTCGGCGCAGCCGTTCCTCGGCGTTGCGGACCCGCCCGGCCAGCGACTGCTGGACACGCCCGGCGGCCCGGTCGTAGGCCATCTTGTTGCCGTCCTTCATCGCCCTGCCGGGCGCCACCCTGCGGGCCGTGGTGGCGGCGGCCTCCCGAAGCCGTTCCGCCTCGGCCTGCCAGCGTCCGTACGCCTCGGCCCAGCGGCGGCGGGCTGCGGCCTGCTCCGCCAGATAACCCGCATAGCCGTTGCCGTAGCGGACGACCGTGCGGCGATCGCCGTCCACCTCCAGCAGCGTCGTCGCGACCCGTTCCAGGAAGGTGCGGTCGTGCGAGACGGCGAGGGTGATACCGCGGCGTGTCCGCAGATGGTCCTCCAGCCAGCGAAGCGCGGCGCCGTCCAGGTGGTTGGTCGGCTCGTCCAGCAGCAGCACCTCGGGGTTCGCGGCCAGCAGCGCGGCCATCCGGAGCCGTACCCGTTCGCCGCCGGAGAGGCTGCCGACGGTGCGGCAGCGGGGCAGCAGCCCCAGCCCGAGACCGTGCAGCGCACGCTCGACGCGGGCCTCGGCGTCGTAACCGCCCCGGAGTTCGAACGCGGTCAGCAGGTCTCCGTACTCGGCGAGGACCGATTTCTCGCCCTCCGCCATCGCCGCTTCCAGCGTGTGCAGGCGCCGCTCCATGGCGTGCAGTTCGCCCAGCGTCCCGTCGATGACCTGCTGGACGGTCAGCTCCGGTGGCAGCGGCGCGTCCTGAGCGAGGTGGCCCACACCTCCCTCGGCGTGCAGAACGACCTCGCCCGCGTCCGGCTTCTCGTGCCCCGCGAGCAGCCTGAGCAGGGTCGTCTTGCCGGAGCCGTTCTCCCCGACGATCCCCGCTCGTTCACCCGCCGAGAGGGAGCAGCTCACTCCGTCCAGAACCGTGCGGCCGTCGTACGACTTGGTGACGGCCGAAGCCGTGATCCGGGTAGCCATCCGTGCTCTCCAAAGCGATCAGGAATGAAGCGGCCAAGGGGGACCGCGGGACCGGGTGAACGCTCTGGTCGAACATCGGCAACTCCTCTTCCGTGTCGCGGCGTGCGCGACGGGTGACGGCTCGGGATGCGATCGGCGGGCTTTTACCGCGACGCCTGTCGCGTTAAGATGTTGGCACGGCGACCTCGATCGCGGCAAGGCGGAAAAGAGGGAAATCGCGGAAGCCGGACGGACACCGGTCGCGTACACGGGTCCGCGGAGCCGGAGCGCGAGACGAAGGGAAGCGGGATGAGCGCGACGTGACAGCGGAGGGGCAGGGACCGGAGCGGCCGGCCCGGCAGCCGCGCAAGCCGGGCGGCACGGACGGCGACGCGGGGCGGGACCACACGGGCCGGGACGGCGAGGACAGTCGGGGCACGCACCGCCCGGAAGCGGACGGGGAGCCGCCCCGGGACCTCGGGGCGGCCCGCGGCACCGCCGGTGCCCGAAGGCCGGGCGGACGCACGGCGCGCGTGCGCGAGAGGGTGCTGGAGGCCGTCGGCCCGCTGCTGGTCGAGTACGGCTTCGACGGGCTGACCGTGGACGCCGTGGCTGCCCGCTCGGGCGTGCACCGCGCCACGGTCTACCGCCGCTGGCGGGACGTGGGAGGCCTGCTGGCCGACGCACTCGACGCGGCGGGAGACGACGGCTGGCGTCCGCCCGACACCGGCTCCCTGGAGGGCGACCTGCGGGCGCTGAACGACGAGGCGCAGGAGGCGTTGACCGAGGAGCCCTCGGTCGCTCTGGCCATGATCGCCGCTTCCTTCCGCTCGGAGGAGGCGGCGCGGTCGCTGCGGCGGTTCTGGGAGGAGCGCTACGACCGCTGCACCGCGATCGTGGACCGGGCCGTGGCGCGCGGGGAGTTGGAACCACCCGTCGAAGCGCGGAAGCTGGTGGTGAGTTCCACTTCCCCCGTCTACCACCACCGGGTACTGCTGCATGCCCCGCCCGACCCGGAACTGCCGGCGGAGGCGGCCCGCGCAACGCTGCTCGCCGCGCGGGCCGGGGCTTTCCGCAACTCGCCCGGCGCCCCCTCCGGACGCCGGGTTGCGGATCCGGCCGCCCGCGCCACCGGACCAGGGACGGAAACCGGGGCCGGGGCCGCGCTCGGGACTTGACCAGGACCGGGCCGGGACTCGATCGGAGCCGGGACCGAGAGCGGGCCGGAATCCCGGCGGGCGCGACCCGGCCGCCGTCCGCGATCGGCCCCGAGCCGGTGCTGCGCCCCGCACCGCAGGAGGCAGCGGACACCCGCCAGGGCGAACCGGCCGGGAGCTGCACGGTCACCTTCTGGTCCCCACAGCACCGAAAAGTGCGTTCTTCCACGTCAGACGGCACTCTCTTATGGTTCCCGAGTATCCACAGGAGACCGCGCGACGTCTGAAAGCGCGGGCCCCCCATCCGTGCACAAGGAGGCGCACAGCATGCCCGTCACTCTCGTGAACCCCGCCGGACTGCCCGCGATCGACGCCTACCGGCAGGTGTCGATCTCATCCGGATCGCGACTTGTCTTCGTCGCCGGGCAGGTCGCCTGGGACGCCGAGGGGACCACTCTCGGCGAGGGCGATCTCGCCGCGCAGGTCGAGCAGTGCTACCGCAACATCGGCACGGCGCTCGCCGAGGTCGGCGGCACCTTCGGGAACGTGGCGAAGCTGACCTTCCATGTCGTCGACTGGACACCCGACAAGATGCCCCAGCTCATGGAGGGGGTCTCGAGGGGAGTGGCGGCAACCGGAGCGGCTTCGGCCCCGCCCGCCACGCTGCTGGGCGTCGCGGCGCTCGACATCCCCGAGCATCTCGTGGAAATCGAGGCCACCGCGGTCCTGGACTGACGAGCCGCCGTCGCAGGAGACAAGCCACCTCGCGGGACGGGCAGACCGCCTTCGTGCCGCTGTCGCGCGTTCGCCGGGCGGGAACGGTTGCCGAACGGAGCCCCGGAGGCGGCCCGTCAGGTGTCGGCAGGCGTCGGCCGGAGGGCGGAGAAGGGAGTTGGGGGAGGCGGTCACCGGGTGGTGCGAACGGCGCCGCGCGTCGGCCACCGGCGCATCGGACAGTGCCGGGATCGCAGTTCGGAAGCTCGTTGCGCACTCCTCGCCACTCTCAACATATAGCGCAGTAGGGGCCTTGCGGCAAGACCCCGGTGCTGCCCCAGAATCACGGGCCGAGACCAGAACCTGGGCAATTCAGGGATTCGCGCAGTACGCGTGCTTATGCGGTGTGCTGGCGCAGCCGGCCACCGTGCGGGGCGCGCAAGGGCGACCCGTCGGTGCGTCCACAGCGCGGACGCGGGACACGGAAGGCAGGTCGCCGAGGCGGGCGCCCGGCACGGAGGTGCCGGGGGTCCCGCCGCGCTGTGGAGAGCAGTGGAGCGGCCGGCCGGAAGGCAGCCGGGAAAGTGGGGGATTCGATGATCGACGTGATCGTGGCCGGTGGCGGACCGACCGGACTGATGCTGGCCGCGGAGTTGCGGCTGCACGGGGTGCGGGTGGTCGTACTGGAGAAGGAGGCGGAGCCGACCACGGTGGTCCGCGCGCTCGGCATGCACGTGCGCAGTATCGAGATGATGGACCAGCGCGGCCTGCTGGAGCGCTTTCTCGCACTGGGCAAGCAGTACCCGCTGAACGGATTCTTCGCCGGCATCAGCAAACCGCATCAGGTGCGCCTGGACTCCTCGCACGCTTACGTCCTCAGCATCCCGCAGCCCCGCACCGAACAGCTGCTGACCGAACACGCGGTCGAGCTCGGCGCCGAGCTGCTGCGCGGCTGCGAGGTGGTCGGACTGGACCAGGACGCGCACGGGGTGACGGCGGAGCTGGCCGACGGCACCCGGCTGCGCTCGCGCTATCTGGTCGGCTGCGACGGCGGCCGCAGCAGGGTCCGCAAGCTGCTCGGCGTCGGCTTCCCCGGCGAGCCCAGCAGGGTCGACACCCTGCTGGGCGAGATGGCGGTGGGCGTACCGGCGGAGACGCTGAACAGCGTGATGGCAGAAGTCCGCAGGACGCAGCGCCGGTTCGGCGCCATGCCGCTCGGTGACGGGATGTACCGCGTCGTCGTGCCCGCCGCCGGAGTGGCCGACGACCGCACGGTCCCGCCGTCCCTCGAGGAGTTCCAGCAGCAGCTCCGGGTGCATGCGGGGACCGACTTCGGTGTGCACTCGCCGCGCTGGCTCTCCCGCTTCGGCGACGCCACGCGGCAGGCCGAGCGCTACCGGACCGGCCGGGTCCTGCTGGCGGGCGACGCGGCGCACATCCATCCGCCGACCGGTGGCCAGGGACTCAACATCGGTGTCCAGGACGCGTTCAACCTCGGCTGGAAGCTGGCGGCCGAGGTCAACGGCTGGGCGCCGGAGGGACTGCTGGACAGCTACCACGCAGAACGGCATCCGGTGGCCGCCGAGGTGCTGGTCAACACTCGTGCGCAGATGGAGTTGCTGTCGACCGAACCGGGGCCGCTGGCGGTGCGCCAACTGGTGTCGGAACTGATGGACTTCGAGGAGGTGCACCGGTACCTGAACGAGAAGATCACCGCCATCGGGGTCCGGTACGACTTCGGCGAGGACGGTCACGCGCTCCTCGGCCGGCGGCTGCGGGACATGGAGCTGAAGCGGGGGCGGCTCTACCGACTGCTGCACGGAGGCCGCGGGCTGCTGCTCGACGGGACCGGTCGCCTCTCGGTCGAGGGGTGGGCCGACCGGGTCGACCACGTCGTGGACGTCGCCGAGGAACTGGACGCACCCGCCGTCCTGCTGCGGCCGGACGGGCATGTGGCCTGGGCCGGCGGGGATCAGGCGGAGCTGCTCGACCGGCTGCCGCGCTGGTTCGGCGCCCCGGTCGGCTGCACCTCCGCCGTCGGCTGACCGCACACGGGCGTCCGGCCGGGGCCCGACGAGCACGGTCACGCCTCCGGGCGCCCGGTCGCGGCCCCGTCCGGCATCGGACACGGCGGCGTCGCCGGGCTCCGCGCGGGTCGGGCCCCCGGCCGGGCCCGCGGCACCCGAAAGCGCGCACGACGGAGCACAGCGGAGTCCGTCGGTCATCGCTCCGCGCAGCCCGTGAAGGACGCGGCACACACTTGCAAGCAAGGTGCTTGCAATAGTTAGCAATCGGGTGCATGCTGTGTTCATGGCCTCGCTCAACGTCGGGAACCTCGGCGAGTTCCTGCGGGAACAACGGCGGACCGCGAAGCTGTCGCTGCGGCAGCTCGCGGAGGCCGCCGGTGTCTCGAACCCGTATCTGAGCCAGATCGAGCGCGGCCTGCGCAAGCCCAGCGCGGAGATCCTGCAGCAACTGGCCAAGGCGCTGCGGATCTCGGCGGAGTCGCTCTATGTGCAGGCCGGCATCCTCGACGAGCGGGACCGGGAGGACCTGCTGCAGGTTCCGGCCGCGATCCTCGCGGACTCCACGATCAACGAGCAGCAGAAGCAGGCGCTGCTCCAGATCTACGAGTCCTTCCGCAAGGAGAACGCGCAGCAGCGGGCAGCCGCTCCCGACGCGGCGGACCCGCCCGCGGCGGAGGCACCCGCGGCGGAGCCCCGGCAGGCGGAGTAAGCACAACAAGCTGAGCAAGGACAGCGAGGGGCCCGCGCCGGTGCGGGCCACCGGCACCGGACCGCGGGCGTCGGCCCCCTCGCGACGGACGGCCTCATCAGGCGAGTTGAGCCACGAAAGGCGAACCCTCATGCCCATCGCGAACGACCTGCGCAAGACCTTCACCGACCCGACGCCCCTCTACGTCGCCGCGGGCGTCGTCGACAAGCTCCGCGAGGAGGCACCGCAGGCCATCGCCGCGGTCCGGGAGACGGACCCCAAGGAGGTGCAGGAGCGGCTCACCCAGCAGGCCAAGGAGACTCAGGTCAAGGTGAGCGAGACCCTCGGCGGGCTGGACACCGACATCAAGAAGCTCCGCGAGCAGGCCCAGCACCTGGCGCTGCAGGGGGTCGGCGTCGCCGCGGAGTACGCGGTCAAGGCGCGGGAGACGTACGACGAACTGGCGGTGCGCGGCCGCGAGGCCGTCAAGAACTGGCGCGGCGAGAGCGGTGGCGACACCCCCGAGGTGACCGTCGAGCGCGAGCCGGCCCAGTCGGTCAAGATCGCCGAGCCGCCGGCCGAGGAGACCGCCGAGGGAACCTCCGGAGCCGCCCCGCGCAGCACCTCCGCCGGGTCCACCGGCGACAGCGGCGACTCCACCTCCTCCGGCAAGAGCGCGGGCAGGAGCACGACCGCCAAGAGCACCGGCGCTTCGACCGCGAAGAGCACCGGGGCCCCGGGCGCGAAGGGCACCGCGGGCGGCGGTGCCAAGTCCGCGGCCGGCTCCACCACCTCCTCCGGCGCCAAGAAGACCGGCACGACCCGCTCCACCGGCTCCGGCACCCGGAAGTCGGCTCCGAAGTCCGATTCCTGACCCCAGCGGCGCCCGGAACGGAACGGGCCGGGCACCCTACGCGGTCCCGGCCCGTTCCGCGAGCGCTGCGGTACGGTTGCGACAAGCCCTTTCGAGCCCCCGCCATCCCTCCGAGCTACGTGACCGCCGCGACGACGACTGCGACCGAGGCGACCGTGCAAGGCACCGACACCGACCGGGAGTGTGAGCACCATGCTGTTCGCGGGCTTTCAGGCCACTGTCTTCGGGCTGATCAGCATTGTGCTGCTCGCCCTGGCGGTGTTCACCTTCGTGGACGCCGCCTTCCGGCGCGAGGACGCCTTCCGGGCCGCGGACAAGCAGAACAAGCAGTTCTGGCTGATCATCCTGGGGATCACCGTACTGGTGAACCTCGTGGTGCCGATGTTCCTGCTGCAGATCATCGGGCTGATCGCGACGATCGTCTACATGGTCGACGCCCGGCCGGCCCTCAAGCAGGTCATGGGCAACGGCCGGGACCGCCGCCCGCGCGGCGGCAGCAGCAGCGACGGTCCGTACGGACCGTTCAACGGCAGGTGAGTGCTCGACAGCGGGCGACCGCGTGCCCGGCAGGTGCCCCTGCGCGGCCCGCTCTCCGGCGACGACCGGCCGCAGCCGCAGCCGTCCGGTGACGTGCAGGACCGCCGTCCGGTGACGTGCAGGGACCCCTGGCGGGAATCCTGAGCACGACCGGAGCGGGAGCCCCGGGAGACGCCCCCGGCGGGAGCCGGGCGGGGCGCCGGGACGATCGATCCGGCCGCGGGCACGGGGCGCTACGCCTGGGGCCCGGACGCCGGGCCTGACGGGCCACTACGCCTGGCGGCCCCGGTCCAGCAGCAGGACGGCCACGTCGTCGGTCAGCTCGCCGCCGTTGAGCCGGCGCACCTCGTCCATCGTGCCGTCGAGCAGCCGCTCGCCCTGCGCGCCCTCGGTCATCCGACGGGTCACGATGTCGAGCATCCCCTGCTGGCCCAGCCGCTCCCGGCTCGGTCCGGTGCCCTCGGCGGAGCCGGCACCGGAGGGGGGCTCCGCCGTGCGGCCGCCGTGCACCCGGCCCTCGATCAGCCCGTCCGTGTACATCATCAGGCTCCAGGAGCGGCCCAGCCGGACCTGGCGGCGCGGCCAGCGGGCCTGCGGCAGCAGTCCGAGCGCGGGTCCGTTCTCCCCCTCGGGCAGCAGCCGGGGCGCCGCATCCGGGTCGGCCCCGGCGAACAGCGGCGAGGGGTGCCCGGCCAGGCAGACGCCGGCGCTGCGGCCGTCGGCTGCGATGTCGACGGTGCACAGTGTCGCGAAGATCTCCTCGCTGCTCCGCTCGTTCTCCAGCACTTTCTGCAGCGTGCTCAGCAGCGCGTCCCCGCACAGCCCGGCGAAGGTCAGGGCACGCCAGGCGATCCGCAGCTCGACGCCGAGCGCGGCCTCGTCGGGTCCGTGGCCGCACACGTCGCCGATCATCGCGTGGACGACGCCGTCCGGGGTGCGGACGGTGTCGTAGAAGTCGCCGCCCAGCAGCGCACGGGAGCGGCCGGGCCGGTACCTGGCGGCGAACCGCAGGTCGCTGCCCTCCAGCAGCGGCCGGGGCAGCAGCCCGCGCTCCAGCCGGGCGTTCTCCTGGGCCCGCAGCCGGCTCTCGGTGAGCTGGCGCTGGGCCAGGTCGGCCCGCTTGCGCTCCACGGCGTAGCGGACGGCGCGCATCAGCAGCCTGCCGTCCAGTTCGTCGCGGAAGAGGTAGTCCTGGGCGCCGACCCGGACGGCCTCGGCGGCCCGTTCCGCGTCACTGCCGTCGGTGAGCGCCAGGACGGCGTGCCGCGGGGCCATCCGCAGGACCCGGTGCAGGATGTGCAGTTCGTCGGAGTCCGGAGCCGGTCCGGAATCGGGAGGGGGCGGAGTTCCGGAACCCTGGGCTCCGGACGCGGCGGCGCCGGACGCGGCGGCGCCGGACCCGACCTCGGCGGCACCTCCCGCTCCCGCGTCTCCCGGGGTGCCGGGCGCCGGTACGGGCGCGGTCAGCGCCGCCTCGGCCGCGGGGCTCTCGAACGGGGCCTCCTCTGCCTGCCCGCGAAGCTCGCACGGCAGTGCGAGGTCCAGCAGGATGCAGTGGACGTCGTCGGTGAGCAGCCGTGCGGCCTCGGTGAGGTTGCGGGCCGTACGGACCCGCACGGGCCGACCGTACGCGTCGAGCATGCGGGGCACACTCAGCGCACCGGTCGGATCGTCCTCGACGACCAGCAGGGTCAGGCTGCTGCCGGGTCCCTGCGCGGCCTGCCGGGCCGACGTGTCGGCGGCCTGTGCCACCGCCCCGGCCTGGGGCGCGCTTACGGGCATGCTGAAAACCTCTCCCTCCCCCGAGGGCGTGGTGTGCGCGCCGAGCGGCGGCCACCATGGGTGAGCCCGGAACGGCGCGCGGTGGTGGGCGCTCGTCATCCCGGGCTGTCGGACAGGACCTTAGCTTCCGCGTGCGGATGGACGGAATGGCCGACGATAATCCGTCACTGTCATATGCCCACGCCACAACGGGAATTCACGCCGCTATGGCCCCGTTTTCCCCCGCCCCCGCATGACCAAGCTCACGTGCTGGAAACGGGACGGCCGCGCCGGACCCGCATCCCGCCCGCCATGCACCCGCCCGTCCCGCTTTTCACGGTGCATACCCCTCCGTCTGCGCAAGGGACCTCCCCACCGGCCGAGGACCCCGGAATCCGAACAGATCACCCTTTTACCGGCCGACGCGCCGCCCATCGCCACGCGAAGAGAGACCCTGACCGGACCGGCCGGATCGTGTGACTACTTGTCCGGACGGACGACGCCCAGGATCGGCATGCTGCCCGCGCCCTCGACGGTGATCTGCCGGCCCGTGCGCGGGGCGTGCAGCAACGCGCCGTCGCCGACGTAGATCCCCACGTGACTGGCGTCCTTCTTATAGATGATCAGATCACCTGGGCGCATCTTCCGGACCGGGACGTGCGGCAACTGCTTCCACTGCTCCTGCGAGGTGCGCGGGATCCGCACCCCCGCCGCCTCCCAGGCCCGCATCGTCAGCCCGGAGCAGTCGAAGGTGTCGGGGCCCTCGGCGCCCCAGACGTAGTCCTTGCCGAGCTGCTTGGTGGCCCATTCGACGGCGCGCCGGCCGGCCGCGGACGCCTTGCCGTCGAGCCCCTTCAGCACCCCCGACCCGATCCACTCGGCCTGTCGCGCCCTGGCGGCCTCGTCCTGCAGCTCACGCAGCCGCTCCCGCTCCTCCTTCTTCAGGCCGGACTCGATCTTCTCGGCCTGCTTCAGCTGCGCGGTGATCTTCTTCTTGGCCGCGGCCTTCTTCTTGCGGTTCCGCTCCAGTTTCTTCCACTCGTCGGTGGCGTCCGCCGAGTACCCGCGGAGCCGGGAGCGGGTCCTGGTCAGGGAGCCCAGGAGCCCCCGCGTGGCGTGCTGCCCCTTGCGGGCCAGGGAGACGCCCTGCAAAAACTTCTCCGGGTCGTCGCCGAGCATCAGCGTGGCGGCGTCCGGCATGCCGCCGTTGCGGTACTGCGCCCGGGCCATGGCACCGGCCGACTTGTTGAGTTCATCCAGTTCGCCCTGGGTGGACTCGATGCGCTTGGCCAGTTTGGCGATGTGCTTCTGCTGCTTGTCGACGGCGGCCTCGGCCGCGTTGTAGGCGTCCGTCGCCGAACCGGCCTTGTCGTGCAGCTTCTCGATCTGCTTGCGGATCTGCTCGAGGGTCGGCGTGCCGGTGCCGCCCGGCTCGTCGGCCTCGGCTCCGGAACCGGGCCGGGTGCCGCCGGGGTCCGGCTTCCCCGGCGCGGCGTACGCGGTGCCCGGCCCGAGTCCGGCCAGCAGCGCCATGGTGCAGGCCGCCACGAGCCCGTACCGGACGGACGGGAGGGTCGAGCTGGACTGCGGCCGTGTCACCCGGGCCACCCCCTGAATGTGGTCAACTTTGGCCGACGCAGCGTGATAGTGCCATGCCCGGCCGGAAGAGAACAGAGGAATGTACTGACGAGTATCCACAGGCGCCGCCGCGGAGCGACCCCCGCGGAGGGGCACCGGGCTGACCGCCGAGGTTCACTCGGCGTTCACTCAGCTCCGTCGGCCGCTTCACCTGATCTGTCTAATTTCGGCCTTACCAAGCGCGCGGCACAGCCTGGTTCAGGAACCGCGCCCCGTAGCCAGAGAACCCGACGGCCGGCCGGCCGTCGCTCCCGGGCCCAGGAAGGAACTGAACGAAAGTGAAGCTTCAGCGCACACTCCGGCTCCGCACCGCCGCCGTCGGCGCCCTCACGGTCTGTGGCGCCCTGGCCCTGAGCGCCTGCGGCTCGGACGACAACTCCGGCGGCTCCGGCAGCGACACGACGAAGGCGGCCAGCAAGATCAAGTGCGAGGGCGAGGGCAACCTCCTCGCCTCCGGCTCCAGCGCCCAGAAGAACGCCATGGACATCTGGACGCAGACCTACCAGTCCGCCTGCGGCAACACCCAGATCAACTACAAGCCCACCGGCTCGGGCGCCGGCATCCAGGAGTTCCTGCAGGGCAAGACGGCCTTCGCGGGCTCCGACTCGGCGCTCAAGCCGGACGAGGTCGCCAAGTCCAAGAAGGTCTGCAAGGGCGGCCAGGGCATCGACCTGCCGATGGTCGGCGGCCCGATCGCGGTCACCTACCACCTGGAGGGCGTCGACGGGCTGGTGCTGGACGCCGACACACTGGCCAAGATCTTCGACTCGAAGATCACCAAGTGGAACGACCCCGCGATCAAGAAGCTCAACCCGGACGCGAAGCTCCCCGGCAAGAAGATCCAGGCGTTCCACCGGTCCGACGAGTCGGGCACCACGGACAACTTCACCAAGTACCTCAACACCGCCGCCCCCTCCTCCTGGAAGCACGAGCCGGAGAAGGCCTGGGCGGGCAAGGGCGGCCAGGGCGCCGACGGCTCCTCCGGCATCGCCACCAACGTCAAGCAGAACGACGGCTCCATCGGCTACGCGGAACTCTCCTACGCCACCGGCAACGACCTGGACACGGTCAAGCTGGACACCGGCGCCGAGGAGCCCGTCGACGCCACCGCGGACAACGCCTCCAAGGCCATCGCGGACGCCAAGGTCGTGGGCCAGGGCAAGGACCTCTCCCTTGAGCTGAACTACAAGACCGAGTCCGCGGGCGCCTACCCGATCGTCCTGGTGACGTACGAGATCGCCTGCGACAAGGGCAACAAGAAGGAGTCGCTGGACGCGACGAAGTCCTTCCTCAAGTACACCGCGAGCGAGGACGGCCAGAAGGCCCTCAAGGAGAAGGGCTACGCCCCGATCCCCGACGAGATCGTCACCAAGGTCCGCTCGACCATCGACGGCCTGAGCTGAGCAGACCCCGCCACCACGGCGGGACTCCGACGGTGTGGACCGGCGGTGCCCCGCGCACCGCCGTCCGCTCCCCCACGCAAACCCGCGCCCTGAATATCACGAAAGTCCCGATCACCGGGGTGCGAACGATCCGGTGCACCGCCAAGGGGCCGCGCCGCGCAGCCACACCGCGCGCACAGCGGCCCGCACCGTCAGACCGGAGAGACCATGGCTACCGAAACCCCTCCCGCGACAGCGGCCTCCCCGAAGGGCGCCACACGCAGGGGTGACCGAATATTCCTCGGGCTCTCCCGGGGATCCGGGATCACCCTTCTGGCGATCATGGCAGCGATCGCCGTCTTCCTGACCTGGCGGGCAGCCCTCGCCATCGGCGCCGACGAGGCCAACTTCCTCACCAGCTTCGAATGGGACGCCAACGCGGACCCGCCCCGCTTCGGCATCGCCGTCCTCGCGTTCGGCACCGTCGTCAGCTCCCTGCTCGCGATGGTGCTCGCGGTGCCGGTCGCCGTCGGCATCGCCCTGTTCATCTCGCACTACGCGCCGCGCAAGCTGGCCGCGCCGCTCGGCTACGTCATCGACCTGCTGGCCGCCGTCCCCTCGATCGTGTACGGCCTGTGGGGTGCGCTCTTCCTCGTCCCGCATCTGACCGGCCTCTACACCTGGCTGGACACCTACCTCGGCTGGACGGGGCTCTTCACCTACCACGGCGGCGCCGCGCGCTCGCTCTTCACGGTCGGCATCCTGCTCGCGATCATGATTCTGCCGATCGTCACCAACGTCTCCCGCGAGGTCTTCCGGCAGTCGCCGAAGATGCAGGAGGAGGCGGCCCTCGCACTGGGTGCCACCCGGTGGGAGGTCATCCGCATGTCGGTGCTGCCCTTCGGCCGCTCCGGCGTCATCAGCGCCTCCATGCTGGGCCTGGGCCGCGCGCTGGGCGAGACGATGGCCGTCGCCACGGTCCTCTCCCCCAGCTTCCTGATCAAGGCCAGCCTGCTGGAGCCCGGCGGCGGCACCTTCGCGCAGAACATCGCCGCCGGCTTCAAGGAGGCCGGCTCCACCGGGCGGGACGCACTGATCGCCTCCGGCCTGGTCCTCTTCGTCATCACCCTGCTGGTCAACGGTGCGGCCCGGCTGATCATCGCGCGCCGCAAGGAGTACTCGGGAGCGAACGCATGAGCCGGACCGCTGTGGCCGACGCCCCCGTCGACAGGGCGGCACCGCCGACGAGCACCCTGCGGCAACCGCGGCTGCCGCGCTGGGCCCCGCTCGGCCTGGCCGCCGTCGCCGCCGTACTCGGCATCGGAATCGGACTGGTGGGCGGGCTGGACAGCCGCCTGCAATGGGGACTGATCGCCGCCGTCCTCTACCTCGGCCTCACCGCGGTGCTCGCGGGCACCGTCGAGGGGACCCGGCAGGCCAAGGACCGGCTGGCGACCAGCATCATCTGGGTCTGCTTCCTGCTGGCCGTCGTCCCGCTGGCCTCCCTGCTGTGGGAGACCCTCGTCCGCGGCGCGAAGGTGCTCGACGGTTACTTCCTGACCCACTCCATGAGCGGAGTGATCACGCTGGAGCCGGGCGGCGGCATCTACCACGCCCTGATCGGCACCCTGGAGCAGGTCGGCCTGGCCACCCTGATCGCGGCGCCCCTCGGACTGCTGACCGCGGTCTACCTGGTCGAGTACGGCACCGGCCGACTGGCCAAGGCCATCACCTTCTTCGTGGACGTCATGACCGGCATCCCCTCGATCGTCGCCGGTCTGTTCATCCTCTCGTTCTGGATCATCATTCTCGACTTCGGCTACTCCGGCTTCGCGGGCGCCATGGCGCTGGCGATCCTGATGATGCCGATCGTCGTGCGCTCGACGGAGGAGATGCTCAAGCTCGTCCCCAACGAGCTGCGCGAGGCATCGCTGGCGCTGGGCGTACCGAAGTGGAAGACGATCATCAAGGTCGTGCTGCCGACCGCGGTCGGCGGCATCACCACCGGCATCATGCTCGCCGTCGCGCGCATCGCCGGTGAGTCGGCCCCGATCCTGCTGCTGGTCTTCGGCTCCGCCGAGATCAACAACAACCCCTTCGACGGCGCGCAGTCCTCGCTCCCGTACTTCATCTACGAGCAGTGGGCCCTCGGCAACGAGGCGTCCTACGACCGCGCCTGGGCAGCCGCCCTCGTCCTGATCGCCTTCGTGATGATCCTCAACCTGGTCGCCCGCGGCATCGCCCGCTGGAAGGCCCCCAAGCACTAAGAGAGTGATTTCCATGGCCAAGCGCATCGACGTCAGCGGCCTCTCCGCCTATTACGGCAGCTTCCGCGCCATCGACGACATCTCCATGACCGTGGAGCCCCGCTCCGTGACGGCCTTCATCGGCCCCTCCGGCTGCGGCAAGTCCACCTTCCTGCGCACCCTGAACCGCATGCACGAGGTCAACAACGGCGGCCGCGTCGAGGGCAAGGTGATGCTGGACGACGAGGACCTGTACGGGCCGGGCGTCGACCCCGTCTCCGTGCGCCGCACCGTCGGCATGGTCTTCCAGCGGCCCAACCCCTTCCCGACCATGTCGATCTACGAGAACGTCGCAGCGGGCCTGCGGCTCAACGGCGACCACCGGAAGAAGGACCTCGATGAGGTCGTCGAGCGCTCCCTCAAGGGCGCCAACCTGTGGAACGAGGTCAAGGACCGGCTGAACCGGCCCGGTTCGGGCCTCTCCGGCGGGCAGCAGCAGCGGCTGTGCATCGCCCGGGCCATCGCCGTCGAACCGCAGGTGCTGCTGATGGACGAGCCCTGCTCGGCGCTCGACCCGATCTCCACCCTCGCGATCGAGGACCTGATCGGCGAGCTGAAGTCGCGCTTCACCATCGTGATCGTGACGCACAACATGCAGCAGGCGGCGCGCGTTTCCGACCGCACCGCCTTCTTCAACCTCGCCGAGGTGGGCGCCCCCGGGAAGCTCGTCGAGATCGACGACACGGAGCGCATCTTCTCCAACCCGACCGTCCAGGCCACCGAGGACTACATCTCCGGCCGCTTCGGCTGAGCCGACCGGCCGGCTCCGGCTGGTGCCCTCCGGCCGGAGCCGGCCGGTTCCGGCCGATCGCTCCCGGCCGCTGCGGCCGATCCCATCCGGCCCCGCCCGCCCCGCCGGGCCCGGGTGGGTCACCGACCGCCCGCGGTGCTGCATGGCGGTGCCACCGCGGGCCCCACCGCCCCCGCCCCGTCCCTTCCCGCACTGCGGGGAGACACGGGGCGGGGGCGGCGCACCGGAGACCGGTGCCGGACGGATATTCGGGGTACGTGCTGGGGCTGAGTGCCTGGGTGCGGGGCGTCAGCCGTCAGCCGTCAGCCGTCAGCCGTCAGCCGTCAGCCGTCAGCCGAAGACGAGTTTGATCGCCCAGTAGATCACCGCCGCCGAGAAGGCGGCGGCCGGCATGGTGATGAACCAGCCGAGGATGATGTTCTTCGCGACCCCCCAGCGCACCGCGCTGACCCGCTTCGTTGCGCCGACACCCATGATCGCCGAAGTGATCACGTGGGTGGTCGAGATGGGCGCATGGAACATGAAGGACGCGGAGTACATCACGGAGGCCGCGGTGGTCTCGGCCGCGAAACCCTGCGGCGGGTCGAGTTCGATGATCCGCCGGCCCAGGGTCCGCATGATGCGCCACCCGCCCGCGTAGGTGCCCAGCGACAGCATGGCGGCGCTGGCGAACTTGACCCAGATCGGGATCTCGTTGTGCTGCTGCACATCGGCGATGGTGAGCGCCATGACGACCACACCCATGGTCTTCTGCGCGTCCTGGAGGCCGTGTCCGAGCGCCATTCCGGCCGCCGAGACGGTCTGCGCGATGCGGAATCCCCGCTTGGCCCGGTGCGGGTTCGCCCTGCGGAACATCCACATGATGGCGCACATCACCAGATAGCCGACGAGCAGACCGACCAGCGGCGAGAGGAACATCGGGACGACGATCTTCCCGAAGACCCCCCACCAGTGCACCGCGATGCTCCCGGCCAGCGCCGCGCCCACCAGACCGCCGAAGAGGGCGTGGCTGGAGGACGAGGGCAGTCCGTAGTACCAGGTGATGAGATTCCAGACGATGGCACCGACCAGGCCGGCGAACAGGATGGCCATGCCGCTGTCGCCGTGCGGGGTCTCGATCAGCCCCTCGCTCACGGTCTTGGCGACGCCGCTGCCGAGGAAGGCGCCCGCGAGGTTCATCACCGCAGCCATGGCCAGGGCAGCACGCGGGGTCAGCGCCCGGGTGGAGACCGACGTCGCGATGGCGTTCGCGGAGTCGTGGAAGCCGTTCGTATACGTGAAAAAGAGCGCGACACCGACGGTCACGATCAGCGCGAAGGTGTCCACGGAACGTCAGGACTCCTTGACCGTGATGGTCTCGACGGTGTTGGCCACGTGCTCGAACGCGTCGGCGGCCTCCTCCAGCACGTCCACGACCTGCTTGAGCTTCATGACCTCGATGGCGTCGTACTTGCCGTTGAACAGATGGGCCAGCAGCTTGCGGTGGATCTGGTCGGCCTGGTTCTCCAGCCGGTTGACCTCGATCCAGTACTCGGTGAGGTTGTCCATCGTCCGCAGGTTCGGCATGGCCTCGGCGGTCAGCTCGGCGGCCCGCGACAGCACCTCGATCTGCTGCTCGACCCCCTTGGGGAGCTCTTCGATCTGGTAGAGGACGACGAGGTCGACGGCCTCCTCCATGAAGTCCATGATGTCGTCGAGGGAGGACGCCAGGTTGTAGATGTCCTCGCGGTCGAACGGCGTGATGAAGGAGGAGTTGAGCTGGTGGAAGATCGCGTGCGTCGCGTCGTCCCCCGCGTGCTCCGCCGCGCGCATCCGTTCAGCGATCTCGGTGCGCGCGGAGGATTCAGCGCCGAGCAGTTCCATGAGGAGCTTGGAGCCGGTCACGATGTTGTCCGCGGAGGCCGCGAACATGTCGTAGAAGCTCGTCTCCCTGGGGGTCAGACGAAAGCGCACTGGGGGTCCTCGGGGTGCATCGATGACGGTCTCGTTGATGCTAGGCGCATCATCCGGCCACGGCGAACCGGCGTCCCCAGTGTCACCCATGGAGACTCGCGCTCCGCACCGGGCTCCGAGAAGTCCGGTATCATATACCCGTCAGGGGTATCAAGGTCCCGGTGTCACGGGCCCGACCGCCCCTCACCACCCACCCGGGAGGACCGCATGACGTCGCCGCAGACCACACCGGACACGCCGGAGACCGTGACGCCGGACACGGCCCGGACCGGCCCGGCGGACCCCGACGCCGCGACGACGGACCCCGGGACCGTGGCCCAGGCCACCTCGCAGTGCTGCTCGGCCCACGCGGCCACCGGCGAGCACGGCTACACCAAGCACAAAGAAGCTCACGTCAAGCGACTGCGCCGCATCGAGGGCCAGATCCGCGGCCTCCAGCGCATGGTGGACGAGGACGTCTACTGCATCGACATACTCACCCAGGTCTCCGCCTCCACCAAGGCCCTGCAGTCCTTCGCACTCCAACTCCTGGAGGAGCACCTGCGGCACTGCGTGGCCCACGCCGCGCTGGACGGCGGCGCCGAGATGGACGCCAAGGTCGAGGAGGCCACCGCCGCCATCGCCCGCCTGCTGCGCACCTGAGCAGCCGCCGCCCCCGCCGGGCCCAGCGCGCGCCCGCGCGTCGACAGGAGGCGCGGGGGACGCGGAGCACCAGGGGGCAGGGAACCGGCGAGCCTGGCCCGGAGTCTCCGCGGGCCGGCCCGGAGAAGCCGGGCACCCGACACCGCGGGTCGCGACGCCCGGACGCCTCCGCCAGCGGCGGACAACTCCGTCGGCAGTCGGACGCCGACAGGCGAAGGTCGGCCATCAGCCCACAGCAGCCGGACGTCAGCAGGCGGACGTCAGCAGGCGGACGAGCGGGGCAATTCGTCGAACCCGTCCGCCGCGCGCCGCAGCACCTCGTCGATCCGGGCCGCGCTGAGCGGCCCCTCGGCGGCGGATGCGGCGATCATCAGCTCGCCGCACAGCTCGATCTCGGCGAGAGCGACGTGGTCCTGCATCAGCGAACGCCGTCGGCAGCGGCCCCCACGGCCGTCGCCCCTGCCGTCACGCTTCGGTACGGGCACACGTATCACCTCCCGTGCTGCACGGATCCACCGGGCAAAGCGCCGCGGCCGGGCCTCGGCCCAGCCCCCCAGCCTAGGGAGGCGGCCGCCCGGGCGCATGGCACTTCCGAATCATTTACCGGTACGGCATCGCACCCACGGCGCCCGTCGAGCGCTACGGTGCGGCGATCCGGCCCGTCCAGATGTCGCCGGGCTCCGGCATCCTGATCCGCACCCGGGCGCCGAAGTCGTGGAGTTCCGTCGTCGAGGTGACCGTGTAGTCCGCGTCCGGAGGACTGTCCGGATCCGCGGCGAAGTCGAAGCGGTGCTGCACCTTCCGCAGTCGCGCCTGCGCGTCCAGATAGGCATCGAACGGCACCGTGTGGCCGGAGAACCCTTTCTCCGCCGCCCGCAACTGGCGCCGCGCCCGCGGCGGCGCCCCCGCAGCCGCCCGCTCGATGTCGACCAGGCCGCTGTAGTGCCACACCCGGGTGCCACCCAGCTCGGTCACCCCCTCGTAGGCCACCCGGCGCGCGCCCCGCAGCAGTTGGGCGGCAGTGACCGGATCGGTCGCACCGCCCGTCACCAGATTCCCGTCCGGCAGTCCGGTGGTGTCCACCCGCACCCACTTGTCGGCCGGCACCCCCGCCCGGTTGCGCATGTAGAGCGCGCCCGGCGCGATCAGCTCGCGCACCTGCCTGCGCTCCCCCGGCAGCGCCCCGTCCGTACCGGGCGGCAGCGTCACCCGGAGCCGCCCGGTACGGGCCGCCAGATCGAACGCGCCGCTGCCCTCGATGGTGACCCGGGTGTGACCGGTGACCATCTCCATCGCCGTCCGCACCCGCGCCGTCCCCGCCCGGGCCAGCTCGTCGACCGCCGCCACCACGGCGGCCCGGCCGGGCCGCGCGGGCCCGGCGGCGGGCGGCCCCGCGGTCGCCACCGCGCCCTCACCCGAGCACCCCGCCGAGGAGAGCAGCACCGCCCCGAGCGCCACCACCGTGAGCGAGGCGCGCATCCTGCCCCCTCGGATGTGCCGACGCACTGCCATCTAGCCGACCCCTCGCTCCCGGTCGCCGCCGTACCGGTTTCCCGGGCCGGTCCGGATCCGACCGTTCAACGAGTCCCCTGGGAAGCCCGTCACGGTCCGCGTACGGTGGTCACGTGCGAGAGCTAGCTCCCGAACACCAGCCGGACCCGGCACCTCCGACGGCCGCCGCGGCGCCGCACGGCACCTCGCTGACGGAACGGGGCTCCTTCTGCTCCGCCGCGTGCGCCTGCGGCTGGCGCGGCCCCGCCCGCCGGGCCCGCGACCGCGCCCGGGAGGACAGCCACGCGCATCTGCGGGACCACGGCGCCACCGACACGGCAGCGCCCCCGCCGGACGGTGCAACGGGGGCGCTGTAGCAGCTTCGCTTCGAGGCCGGTCCACGGCGGTGCGGGCGACCCGGACGGTGTCAGAACCGCCGCTTCAGGCCCGCAGGGCCGCTTCAGATCGCAGGCCCGCAGGCCTCCTTCAGGCCGCCAGGTCGCGGTCCCGGCTGCGGCGCGGCTCCTCCCGGCTCCGGCGGCCCACCGCCCGGCTGCCCGCGGCGCCGACGGCGGCAGCGGCGCCCGCCCACAGCAACGTCTCCAGGCGGGAATTCCGGGCCGCGCCCCGCACCACCGGGGTCAGCGCCCACATCGCGACGGGGGCGAGCAGCAGCGCCACCGCGGTGCCCAGGGCGAGTCCGCCGATGACGTCGGTGGGGTAGTGCACTCCCATGTAGACGCGGCAGAAGCCCTCCAGGAGGGCCAGCGCGATCGCGACGAGGCCGGGCTTGCGCTGGACCATGAAGATGCCGACGGCGATGGCCATGGTGAGCGTGGCGTGGTCGCTCACGAAGGAGAAGTCCGTCTTGCCCGCGACGAGGGGCTCCACGCTCTTGTGCTCCAGGAAGGGTCTCGGTCGCTCCACGAGGCCGCGGATGGGGATGTTGACCGCGAGCGCGATCAGCGCCGCCACCGGGGCCCAGATCAGCCCGGCGAAGCCGCCGAGCGCCTCCTCCCGGCTCTCACGTTTGCGCGTCACGCCCCACCAGGCCCACAGGGCCAGTACGACGAGTCCAGCGGCGATGCCGTACTCCCCGATGTACTCCATGACCCGGTCGGCCCAGGTGGGTGCGTCCTTGGCCAGCCCGTTGATCTCGTAGAGCAGTTCGACATCAGGGTTGTCCCAGAGTGCCATCGTGCTGCGGCCCCTCACTTCGGCTGTGTGCTCGTCGCTGGATCTGCGCTGACGACCCCCCGTGGTCGCGGTGCGGAAGTCCCATTCCGTGGAGAAAAACGCGCTGCGTCAGGTGAACCGTTCCGTTCTTACCGAAAGATCACCAGGACGTTACCCAAGGGTGACCCGTATACGCAGCTCAGGGCCTGTGCCTCACGGATTGTTGACGTAATCCGTGCACTGCGCACACAAGCCCCGCCGAGCCGCGCACAGACGTGCACCGGGACCACGCCCACCCCGGGTCACCCGGCGCTCGGCCGGGTCGCCCCGAAGTAGTCAGGAGTGTCGATGGGGTCGTAGCGAATCTTGGCCCCCGTGTAGGGAGCGTTGATCATCTTGCCACCCCCGACATAGATGCCCACATGGTGGATGGTGCGGGAGTTGGTCAGATCGGAGGCGAAGAACACCAGGTCCCCGGGGAGGAGTTCACCGCGCTTGGGGTGCGGGCCGGCGTCGTACTGGTCGTTGGCCACCCGCGGCAGTCCGACACCCACCTTCGCGTACGCCGCCTTCGTCAGACCGGAGCAGTCGAACCGGCCGCCCTGCGCCGCCGTACCGTTGCCGCCCCACAGATACGGCGTGCCCAGCTTGCTCTGCGCGAAGCTGATCGCTCCCGCACCCTGCTTGGTGGGGCTGAGCCGCCCGGTGGGCGCGGCGAAACTCTGCTCCATCCTGCGGATGGTGGCCACGTAGTTCTTCGTCTCGCTGTAGGGCGGCACTCCGCCGTACTTGATCACCGCGTACGGACCCGCGTTGTACGCGGCCAGCATGTTGTCCGAGGCGTTGCCCGGCACATGCTCGACGTTCGCGGCCAGCTTGCAGTCGTAGCTCGCCGCCGACGGAATGGCGTCCTCCGGGTCGTGCACGTCCCGCTTGCCGTCCCCGTTGGCGTCCAGCCCGTGCGTCGCCCAGGTGCCCGGGATGAACTGGGCTATGCCCTGCGCCTTCGCCGGGCTCTGGGCATCGGGGTTGAACCCGCTCTCCTGCTTGAGCTGCGCGGCCAGCAACGCCGGGTTGAGCGCCGGGCACTTGTTGCCCCACTTGTCGATGAGCTGCGCGTAGGCGGCCGGCACGGCCCCCTTGGCGAGGGAGACGGCGCCGCCCCCGGCCAGCAGACTGGCCGAGGCCGCGTACGTACCCACCACCAGCAGCGCGACGAACAGGGACAGCAGCCCCCCTCCGCCACCGACCGCCAGCAGCAGTGCTCTTCTACGGCGCACTCCCCAAACCTCCCCCACAGGTAACCAGTTCGCTCACGCCGACCATCCGGCACCATCATTCCAGGCCGATCGCCCGAGCGGAACGGCGGACAGCGGGCGCGGAGGTGAACCGCGGCCGCCGCCCCACCCCGCCCCCGGCCCACCAGGGGCGCACAGAGGTACATCTGTGCGCCCGCAGTCCCCGGAACTGCGTCGCCGGACCCGGAACAGGCCGCACCACACCACCGGCCACGCGGAGCGGCCCCGATCCGGGACCACTTCGGGCAAGCGGGACGCTCCGGCTGTCACCGGGCCGTGGCACAATCCGTCAGAGACAAACCTTGAAACTAGGCGGTGAGTTCACCATGTTCCTGGCGGCCGACAAAGGCGATATCACCACCATCATCGGCGGGATCGCCCCGGACTGGGGCCCATTCGGCTCGCTGGGCCACGAGGCCAGGGTGATGATCGAGGTCATCATGGCGGTGGCCATCCTGCTCTGCCTCGGCATCGCCATCTGGGGCGCGGCCAAGCAGCGGATCGGCGCCACGGCGCTCCGCGACACCTTCAGTGCCGAACAGGGCAAAGGCCTGATCGTCGCCGGCCTCACCGGCGTCTTCATCATCGGCTCGCTCGGCACCCTGTTCACCATCGTCTACGGCATGGCGGTCTGAAGGCCGACCACCGCGGAGCAGTCCGGCAGCCGCTCCGCACCCGACACCCCGGCGCCCCCGTGCGCCCGCACACCCGCGCCCGCACACGAGGAGCCCCATGGACATCGTGAACCCCGCCCTCGACGACTATCTGCTGGCCCACTGCACGCCGGCCGACGACATCCTGCGCGACCTCGTCGAGGAGACCCACGCGCGGGTGCCCGATTACCCCACCATGCAGATCACACACGACGAGGGCGAGTTCCTCACCATGCTCGTGCGGCTCACGGGCGCCAGGACCGCGGTCGAGATCGGCGTGTTCACCGGATACTCCTCCCTCTGCATCGCCCGCGGCCTGCCCGCCGACGGCCGGCTGATCGCCTGCGACGTCTCCGAGGAGTGGACGTCCATCGCCCGCCGCTACTGGGAACGCGCCGGCCTCGCCGACCGCATCGAACTGCATCTCGCCCCCGCCGTCGACACCCTGGCCGGGATGCCCCAGGAGCCGTTCGTGGACTTCGCGTTCATCGACGCGGACAAGGTCGGCTACCCGGCGTACTACGAGGCGCTGGTGCCCGTGCTGCGCCCCGGCGGGCTGATCGTGCTGGACAACGTGCTGCGCGGCGGCAGGGTCGTGGACCCCGCCGCCCAGGACGACGCGGACCTGGCCATCCGCCGGATCAACGACACCATCACCGCGGACGCCCGCATGGAGTCCGTCATGCTCCCCCTCCGCGACGGCGTCACCCTCGCCCGCAAGCGCGGCTAGCGGCACCAGGACGGCAGCCGCCGGTACGGCGGGTCGGCGCGACGGCCGCCAAGCGGCCTGCGCACCGGGGGCGCACCGACGCGCGGACGTCCCACATCCCGCGCCCGGAACCGCCCCGTGAGCGGCCCGGACACGGGCGGCGCACCGGCGCGATGTTCGAAATGCTGCCATCCACCTGGCTTGCAGACGGCACATGCGCGGCGCGACCCCGCTACCGTCATCTGAGGAGACAATGCAGTGACGGCAGTTGAGCGACAGAGGTCGAGGGGGCCAGGCCGGCATGAACATCGGCGGCGGCGAGTACGAAGCGCGTACCCGCACCAGCGAAGGCGTGCCCGGCGCCCGTGAAGGCGCACGGACAACGACTCGAACACGCCTGCCCGGCGGCGACGGCGGCGGCAACCGCCCGTCCAACCGCCCCGGCCGGAGCCTGGTGACGGTCGTCGCCGTGGTCGTCCTGCTCATCGCCGCCATCGCCTTCGCCAACCGCGGTGGCGGCGGCGAGGGCGGCGGAGGAGGCGGCGGTGCCGCCTCCGACAACAAGAACGACGCCGCCGCCGACGCCCGCCCCACGGCCCCCTCAGGTGAAGAACCTGTGAAGAATTCCCCCGGCGCCCTCGCCTCCGGCTTCGCCCACGACGAGCAGGGAGCACAGAGCGCCGCGGCGAACTACGCGGTGGCGTTGGTGTCCGCGGACATGATGAAGCCCGGCAAGAGAGAACAGATCATTCAGCGTCTCTTCTCCCCTGCCCGAGTGGATGCGACCACCAAGAGGCTGGACAAGGCGTACTCGCGGAAACTGCTCTCGAGCCTCGGCCTCGACGACGGCGGCAATGCCCCGAAGGGTGTCACCTTCATCTCACGCACCGTTCCGGTGGGAACCAAGGTCCGCAAGTACAGCGACGACACAACAGAGCTGGATGTGTGGTGCACCGGCGTCTTCGGCAACGCTGGTGAGGAGTCCACCAACCCGGTCAGAAACGACTGGTTCACCCTCAACCTCGAGCTCAAGTGGACGGACGGCGACTGGAAGATCGAGGACTTCACGCAGAAGGAAGGACCCGCGCCTGTGAACAGCGACAACAGGGCCTCGGGAGCGGACGAGATCTCCGACGCCGTGGAGAAGTTCGGAGGCTTCACCTATGCCCGCTGACACTCGGCGCCGCTTCCTCACCTTGGGATCGGTCCTGACCGGACTACAGGTTTCCGCGCTCCTCCTCGCGACCCGCGTCGCGGCCGCGCCGAAGGACGACTGCGACGACGCCCCCGGCCCTTGGCAGGAGAACTGCGAGCGGAGCGGTGACGGCCCAGGCAACCCCCTGGACGACCCCACAGCTGCCACCGATCCACTCTCCTCGCTCGCCAAGGGCTGCGCGGAGGCCGCGGCGTGGACGGTCGACAAACTGGCGAAGCTCGTCGACTCGACGACGAAGGTGGACTTCACGAACACGGAGTTCCTGCGGCAGTACGCCGTGGTGTTCGCCGCGTCCACGATTCTGACGCTGACCCTGTGGCTGCTGGCGGTCGCCAAGCGTGCGGTGCGCGGGGTGCCGTTCACCGAGGCGTTCACCGAGGCGATCGGCTTCCTCTGGTTGACGGTGCTGGCCTCCGCCTTCACCCCGCTGATCCTCTACACGGTGGTCTCGGCGACCGACTCGGTGACGGAGGTCATCGCCTCCGGCACTTCGGACAAGACCGACGCGTTCTTCGGCACCTTCTCCAAGGCGCTCAAGAAGGGCGACGACATCGGCGGCGGGCCGATCATGCTGATCGTCGTCTCTCTGGTGTCGGTGCTGGCGGCCGGTGTGCTGTATCTGGAGCTGGTGGTGCGCGCCGCCCTGCTGTACGTCGGCGCGCTGCTGGGCACCGCGGTCTACGCGGGACTGGTCGACAAGAACCTGTGGGGCCACGTCCGCCGCTGGGCGGGCATCATGATCGCCGTCATTCTCGTGAAGCCCGTGATCGTGATCGTGCTCGGTCTCGCGGGCGCGTTGGCAGGCGGCGACGGGCCCGATTCGGTCTCGGCGATCGTGTCGGGGCTGGCGATCATCCTGCTGGCCATCTTCGCCAGTGGGATGATCTACCGTTTCGTCCCGGGCTTCGGCGACGACATCGCCGCCCACCGCAACGCCGTGCGGGCCTCCTCGCGGTCCGCGGCCGCCGTGGTGGCCTCGCCGGCCGCACTCGTCCGGCAGGGCATCAACACCCACGGCGGCCGGGGCGGCGGCCAGAGCGCACCGGCGACCGCCAACGCGTCCTCCGGCGGGGGCGGCGGAGGCTCCGGATCCAACGTGTCCGGCGGAGTGGCCGCCCACAGTTCCCGCTCGGGCGGCGGCGAGGAGTCGGCGTCGCGGCAGCAGCCGCCCGCACCGGCCGCCACGACCCCGCACTCGGCGCGGCCGCCCCGGCAGGGTTCCTCGGAGGCGGGCCGGTCGCCGTCCGGCCCGCCGCACAGCTCGGGAGGTGACCGCTGATGTCGACCCCGTCCCACACAGCAGGCTCCGGCCTGGGCACACCGCGCCGCACCTACATGATCGGTCGCGCCAGGCCCAACGCCATCGTCGGCAAGAACCGCGAAACGGGCGAGATCGGCGTGATCGTCGTCGGCGCCTTCCTCGGCATGATGTGCGGCCTGCTCATCCCCGTCCTCTCGTTCCGTATCCCCGCCCTGGTCGGCTTCCCGGCGCTCGCGCTGGCGGCTGTCTACGTGCCGTACAAGGGCCGTACGTTCTACAGGTGGTTCGAGATCAACCGCTCCTACAAGCGGCTGCTGCGCCGCGGTACGACGTTCCGTTCCGACGCCGCCGAGGCGGGCACGACACTCGACGGCCGTGAGGTGGAGATCGGCTCGCCCCCGGGGGTGGGCCGCATCAACTGGCTGTCGGCGCCCTTCGGTCCCGACGAGATCGCCGTGCTGCTGCACGCCGACCGGCGTACGGTGACCGCGGCCATCGAGATCGAGGGCCCGGGCGTCGGGCTGCGCGACAGCGAGGACCAGGAGGCCTTGGTCGACCGGTTCGGCACCCTGCTGAAGCATGTGGCCAACGGGGACGGCTATGTGACTCGGCTGCAGATGTTGGCCCGGACGCTGCCCGCCGACCCGGACGCGCACGCCAAGGACGTGGCCCAGCGCGGCAACGAGCGGGCCGCCGGATGGCTGCGCACCTCCTACGACCAACTGCAGTCCATGGTGTCCACCTCCAGCGAGCAGCACCGCGCCTATCTGATCGCGTGCATGCCCTACGGGCGGGAGCTGGCGAACGAGGGCGCCACTATCGCCAAGGCGGCCAGGCGCACCGCGGGCCGCAAGCTGACCAAGGACGAGGGGCTGGCCATCGTGATGGCCCGCGAGCTCACCGACATCTGCGCCCGGCTCGCCGAGGCGGACATCCGGGTGCGGCAGCCGCTCGGGCAGGCCCGGCTCGCCTCGCTGATCCACTCGATGTACGACCCGGACCACCCCATCGACCACATCCAGGCCATGTCGAGGCGCAACGCCTGGCCGGCCGAGCTGGATGCGGTCGCACCGACGTATCTGCAGGCCAAGACCCGCGAGTCGAGCACCCGCGAGCCCTGGTGCCACGCCACGGCGTGGGTCAAGGAGTGGCCGATGACGCCGGTGGGGGTCAACTTCCTGGCCCCCCTGCTGGTGCACACCCCGGATGTGATCCGCACGGTCGCCGTCGTGATGGATCTGGAGCCGACCGAACTGGCCATCGAGCGGATGCTGACGGAGAAGACGAACGACGACGCGGAGGCCAGCCGCTCGGCGAAGATGAACCGCACGGTCGATCCACGCGACATCGCCGCGCACGGCCGCGTCGACCAGCGTGGCGAGGACCTGGCCTCGGGTGCGGCGGGCGTCAACCTGGTCGGCTATCTGACCGTTTCCTCCCGTTCGCCGGAGGCGCTGGCGCGGGACAAGCGCACGATCCGCGCCTCAGCGGGCAAGAGCTATCTGAAGCTGGAATGGTGCGACAGGGAACACCACCGCGCCTTCGTCAACACCCTTCCTTTCGCCACCGGCATCCGGCGCTGAGGAGGGACCTGTGCCGACCGCCCGACCCCGCGCCGCCGCCCCGCGGCTCCACCGCTCCCGCACCACCGTCCGACCGCTCCGCTCCCGCACCGCCGCTCCAGGCCGGAGGTAGCCAGCATGGCCGCGCTCGATCCCCTGTCCGCCCTCACCGAAGCGTTCACCAGCTTCCTGTTCGGCAAGACGGAGACGACCCGCCTGCCCGTCCGCACGTCCACGGGCCAGGCGCAGGCCGTCTACCTGCCGACGGCCGCACCGGGGCTGGGCGACTCCGGCGTCATCATCGGCCGCGAGGTCTACAGCGGGAAGGGCTACATCTACGACCCGTTCCAGCTCTACGGGCAGCAGCTGCCCGCACCGCACTGGCTGGTGCTTGGCGAGTCCGGGAACGGCAAGTCGGCGCTGGAGAAGACCTATGTGCTGCGCCAGTTGCGCTTCCGCGACCGCCAGGTGGTCGTCCTGGACGCGCAGGGCGAGGACGGCGTCGGCGAGTGGAACCTGATCGCCGAGGAGATGGGCATCACCCCGATCCGCCTCGACCCCACCGCGGCGCTCGACCAGGGCATCCGGCTCAACCCGCTGGACCCGGCCATCACCACCACCGGCCAGCTCGCGCTGCTGCGCACCATCATCGAGGTCGCGCTGGGGCACGGTCTGGACGAGCGCTCCGGGTTCGCGCTGAAGGTCGCGCACTCCTACGTCAACTCCACCATCACCGACCGGCAGCCGCAGCTGACCGACATCGTCGAGCAACTGCGCCATCCCAAGCCGGAGTCGGCGGAGGCGATGAACGTCGCCCTGGACGACGTCCGCGACTGGGGTCTGGACGTGGCGCTCGTCCTCGACCGGCTCGTCGACGGCGACCTGCGCGGGATGTTCGACGGTCCCACGACGGTCGGTATCGACCTGGACGCGCCGCTGATCGTCTTCGACCTCTCGCACATCGACCGCAACTCCATCGCCATGCCCATCCTGATGGCCATCGTCGGAGTCTGGCTCGAACACACCTGGATCCGCCCCGACCGGCGCAAGCGGATCTTCCTGGTGGAAGAGGCCTGGCACATCATCAACAGCCCGTTCGTCGCCCAGCTCTTCCAGCGCCTGCTGAAGTTCGGCCGCCGACTGGGCCTCTCGTTCGTCGCCGTCGTCCACCATCTGTCGGACGTGGTCGACGGCGCCGCCGCCCGGGAGGCGGCCGCCATCCTCAAGATGGCCTCCACCAGGACGATCTACGCTCAGAAGGCCGACGAGGCACGGGCAACCGGCAAGGTCCTGGGCCTCCCCCGCTGGGCCGTGGAGATCATTCCCACCCTGTCGCCCGGCATCGCCGTCTGGGACGTGAACGGCAACGTCCAGGTCGTCAAGCATCTGGTGACCGAGGCGGAACGCCCGCTCGTCTTCACCGACCGCGCCATGACCGAGAGCGCGGTGGAGGCCGAACTGGTGGAGGGCCCCTCGTTCGAGACGGCGCTGGACGCCGACCTGGAGGCGGAGACCGAGGCCCGGGCCCTGGCCATGGAACGCGCCCCCTCCGGACGGGCGGCGCCCGGCTCGGGAGTCGCCTGAACGGTGCCGGCGGGTGCCGCGTGCACCCGAGGACACCGCCCGGCATGCCCCCGCACGGTGCCACCGCGCAGGGGATCTTGCCGCAACCGACCGGCCCCGCTTGAATACCGGTACCGATGCCATACGACGACGCTCACGAACGTCACCGCCGCCTCCCGGACGGCCACCCGGACGCGGACCCGGACTACCCACCCCATCGACCTCGCCGCGCGCCCGGTGGGGGCGGCGGCATCCCCGACGGCCTTCTGGTCGGTGTCCTCGCCTTCCTGCTGGGCCTCACCGTGTTCGTGTGGACGGCGACGGGACTCGCCGGGCTGCTCGCCCACGGCGCCTGGCCGGACGGCGTCTCCTTCGCCAGGACGCCACTGGCCGTACGGCAGCTGGTCACCGAACCGCACGACATCGAGGGTGCCTGGCCCGCGACCCCGGGCGGCCAACTCTCCGGCTACGGGTTGTTCTGGGGCCTCTTCGTCAGCCAGATCCTGGTGCTGATGGTGCTCACCGTCTTCGTCATGGGGACCGTCGCCCGGGCCCGCGCCGTGCGGCGGGCCCGGCGCATCCGGGACGACCGGCGCCGCGCCGCCGCCGAGGCAGCCTCGTCGCCCGGTGCCCCGGCGGCACCCGAGGCCCCGGCATCGCCCGGAACGCCTGAGCGAAGGCATCCGGACACGACCGCGGGGCATCCCGGCGCCGCGGTGCCGGCACCGAAGCATCCGGGGCCCCTGGAGGACCCGGCCCACCGGCTGCCGTACTCCGCCCCCGGGCCGGAGTCCGGTTCCGAGGCAGGTGCGGGCTCCTGGCCGAAGGAGCGGTCCCTTCCGCCCGGAGAAGCCTCCACACCGGCAGCCGACCGTACGCCGCCCTCCGCGGAGCCGGGCGCCCCCGCCACCGTGCTCTCCGCCTCAACGGGGCCCGGAATCCCCGCTCATGGGGCCCGCCAGGGCCCGGAACACCCCGGCAGCGCGCTCCCGGCCCCCGGCGGGACGCCGGCCGAGGAGGATCCGGTGACGCGGATCCTGGAGGCCCCCGGCGCCGTACTCGTCAGCGCGGGTACGCCCGAGCTGTGGAACGCCACCAGGACGGCACGCGCCAAGCTCGGCCCCGTCCACGTCTTCGACCCGACGCACGCGTGCGACACACCCGACCGTCTGCGCTGGTCTCCGCACCACGGCTGCGCCGACCGCGCCACGGCCGCGTCCCGCGCCACCGCGCTGCTGGCCCCGCTGCGGTCCCCACGCCCGATCGACGCCACGACCCACACCACCGCGGAGACACTGCTGCGCTGCTGGCTGCACGCCGCTGCCCTGGAGAAGCGCTCCTTCCGAGAAGTACACCGCTGGGCGCTGGCGACCGGTCAGACCGCGGACGCCGTACGCGTGCTGCGCTCCCACCCCCGCGCCGCCTCGGGCACCGCGGGCGAGCTGGAGTCCGCACTCGCCGGCCATCCGCAACTGCGCGCCGACGCACTCGCTCTGATCCGCCGTGCGCTGTCACCGCTCGGGCAGTTGCATGTCCGCAACGCGTGCTCGGCCGAACGAGCCGATCGGCTCGCGTTGGAATCCTTCGTCGCCGAAGCGGGCACGCTGTATGTAGTGGGCGAGGATCCGGACGTCCTTCCGATCCTCAACGCGCTCACCGAGAGCGTGGTCGAGCACGGCCGCCGCATGGCCGCACGGTCATCTGACGGTCGGCTCGACCCACCACTGACGTCGGTCCTGGAGCTGCCGGCGACGCCCTTCTGAACGGCCGGACGCGTTCTGAGGAGCCGGGCCAGGAGACCGACGGCCTCCGGTCGCGGCCCTGGCCCGGTCGGCCGGGCGCCGGTGCCCACTGCCGGGGTCTGGTCTGCCGCCCAGGCTGAGCTGCACGGGCGACACCACCCCAGCAGTCCCCTCGCCTTCCATCACCCTTGAACCATGAAGCCAGGACGGGCCGAACAACGCCGAACCCGGCGAAGAGTTCTGAACGTGAGAGAGCCCCGTCGGATGTCTCCGACGGGGCTCTCCCCACAATGAGTTCGGCGGCGTCCTACTCTCCCACACGCTCCCGCATGCAG